>JBEKPO010000015.1:0-59525 GCA_049520675.1 Occallatibacter sp.
TGGCCGACGAGCTGCCCATGCATCGCGTTCACGAATTGATCACGGAGCTGGAGGATCGATTCAAGCTGGAGTGCCCCGAGGTGTATCGCGTCACCATCCATCCTGAGCCGGTGACCGATAATACGCGATAGCACGGGCGAGGCAAGACCGAGATCATGAATATCCGCACCATCTCCAGTTTCTTCCGAGTCTCTGTGCTGGTGCTGTTACTAGTGGCCGTTACCCTGCTTGCCGCCATCACCACCATGCACTTCGCCATTCACGGCGCCGAGGTTCAAGTGCCGGCACTGAAAGGGATGACGGTGGCTGATGCGCGCAGCGTGACCGCCGGCCTGGGTTTGAATCTCGACGTGGACAACCGCTACTACTCGGGCGAAGTGACCGCCGGACATATTCTTACCCAGTCGCCCGCGCCGGGGACCGTGGTTCGCCGCGAGTGGCGCGTGCGCGTCGCCGAGAGCCTTGGGGCGCAGAGCGTCGACGTTCCCGATACAGTGGGCGCAAGCGAGCGGGTGGCCGAGCTACAGTTGCGGCGCGCCGGGTTGCAAGTTGGCGAGATTGCGAATCTGCCATCGAACTCAATCGTGGAGGGCACAGTGCTGGCTCAGGATCCGCCCGCGCATGCGCAGGGCATCGAACAGCCCACCGTGAGCCTGCTGGTCGCCGCGCCCGGCGAGGAAAAGCCGGATGGCTACGTGATGCCCGACTTCGCCGGATGGCCGGTGGTGAGCGCACAGGCCGTGTTGGCCAAGGTAGGCATCAAAACCGCAAAGCCTATCTACGTCGATGTGCCCGTGGCGCCCGCAGGCACGGGCGATGCCGTGCCGAGACTGCCCGCCAAGCCGGGAGCCGTCCTGACGCAATCTCCCTTGCCCGGCTCGCGCGTGGACCAGAGTACGATGGTGAATCTTAGTGTAGTGAAATGACGGAAACCGGAAAGCCTTGATACGCAAGTGGCCTGGGAACTGGGATCGCGCTTGCGGACGCTTGCCCTGGAGCGCGAACTGAAGGTGGTGATCGATGTGCGCCGTTTCGGACAGCCGCTGTTCTATTCCGCGCTTGAGGGCACAACGCCCGACAACGTCGAGTGGGTGAGGCGCAAGAGCAACGTGGTCGCTCGCTTCCATCGCAGCTCCTACGCGGTTGGCCTAACCCAGAAGCTGAAGGGAACCACGCTGTTCGAAGCCTACGGGCTTCCCATTGCGGATTACGCCGAACACGGAGGATCGTTTCCGCTGGCCGTGGAGGGAGCGGGCGTGGTGGGCAGCGTGACGGTCTCGGGCCTGCCTCAGCGCGAAGACCACAGCTTGATCATCGAGGCGTTGTGCGCGATGCTGGGCCGCGACCACGCCAAGTTTAGGCTTGAACCGGAGCCTGCCTGAGAGCTGCTGCCGGCACCTCAATCATCGGTCCGCTGGAGAAGCGCGAGAAAGAAGCCATCTGTCGGCGAGGTCCCAGGCAAAAGGCGCAGGGCGCCTTCCGGGGTCAGGCAATCGCGCAAGAGTGCGTCTCCCGCTGTGGTCAGGACGCCATTCCGCAACAGCGACTCAATCTGCGGAGCGAGAGAAATTTGTCGCAGATTTGCATTCTTTGCAAGCGTCGCCGCAATGACTTCTTCGTTCTCTTCCGGTTCCAGCGAGCAGGTTGAATACAAAATGCGCCCGCGGGGCCTGACAGCTCGGAACGCCGCGCGCAGAATGGCGCCCTGCCGCTCCGCTTGCCGCGACAGATCTTCTGCCCGCAGGCGATGGCGAATCTCGGGATTTCGGGCCAGTGTGCCTGTGCCGCTGCACGGCACATCGGCCAGCGCAAGGTCGAACATGGAGTCCTCGCTCAAGGCAGCCGCGTCGGCCAGCCGGCATTCCACGCGACTGGCCCTGGCAGCCAGTCGCTCGCGTAGCTCCGCAAGACGCTTTGCATTGGATTCGCAAGCCACAATCTGCGCCTGTGGGTTGCGTTCGGCGAGAATCAGCGTTTTCCCTCCCGGCGCGGCGCACAGATCGAGGATATTTTTCTGGTTTTGGTTGGGGTTCTTGCAGCAATCAGCGCCAATCTCGCCAATCAATTGCGATCCCTCGTCCTGAATACATGCGCGGCCCTCAAGAAAAGCGGAGGTTCCGGTGAGTTCGCCGGAAAGCACAGTGCGCGCGTCGGTGAGCAATGAGCCCGGTTGAAGATGAATCCCGGCCTCCACAAGTTCCGACTCGACGCCGGCTGCTTCGAGGCGCAGAGACAACTGCGGTTGCACCTGGCCATGGCGGCAGATCGCGAGCGCTGCCTCCTGACCATAGCGTTCAACCCAGCGTTTTACCATCCATGCAGGATGCGCCTGCTCCGCCGGTGCTCCGCACTTTGACCCTTTGGACGAGAGAATCGCCGGGGAAGCGAGGCGGCGCAGAACGGCGTTGACCATGCGTGAGGCGAATCGATGCCCAGATTGCTTCGCCAGCTCCACGCTTTCATCAATCGCGGCATGGGCCGGTATGCGATCGAGAAACATCATCTGGAAAGCGCCGAGGCGCAGAGCGATCAGCACCTGAGGGTCGAGTTTGGCGTCAGGGCGTTTGAGAAGCGGGCGAATCTGTCGATCGATCCAAAGCTGCCAGCGAAGCACACCCAGCACGAGAGCCGTTGCGAGGTTGCGGTCGGCAGATGAAAGTGCGCTGACCGCGTCAGCGCGAAGCAGCTCGTCCGAGTGGCCGCGCCCACGCTCAACAGCCAGAAGAATCTCGAATGCCGCTTTGCGTGCCGGCGAAATCGCAGCCACAGCTCAACCCCAACGTTCAGCCAATCGCGCGTCTGGCGCCAATGGATTGCCGCGCAGGAACTCGGCGGCGGTCATGCGCTTCTTGCCCTCGAGCTGCACTTCGAGGAATTCGAGCCAGGATTCGCCACTGCAGGCTGCCAGCATACGGCCATTATGCGCGAGAACGCTGCCAGGGTCGACAACGCCCAGCGAGGGCGTCTCGCCGAAGCTGGCACGCACCATGCGATGGACGATGAGCTTCTTCCCGTGAAGGAAGGTGAACGCGCCGGGCCAAGGCTGAAAACCACGCCAGCGATTGTAAAGTTCTGTCGCCGAGCGAGCCGCAAAATCCATTCGGCCGTCCTCCCGGTTCAGTAGCGGGGCGAATGTCGCTCCGCTGTGATTCTGGGGTTGCGGGTGGAGCGTGCCCTCAGCAAGGCCGGCCAGCGTTTCCACCAGCAGAGGTGCACCCTTGGCTGCCAGAATCGGGAACAGCTCCGCCGCGGTTTGGTTAGGCCCGATCTCCACGGTCTGCTGTAAGAGAATCGGTCCGGTATCGAGGCCCTCTTCAAGCAGCATAGTGGTGTTGCCGGTATAGGCGTCTCCCATCGCCACAGCCCATTGAATGGGTGCTGCGCCACGATACTTGGGCAATAACGAAGCGTGCAGGTTGATACATCCAAGCCGCGGCAGCGCAAGCATCCACGGCGGAATGATGCGACCGTAGGCTACGACCACGATCGCGTCTGGCTGAATGGCCTCAAGCTGCGTGCGGAACTCCGCGTTGTTGCGAATCTTCTCCGGCTGAACTACGGATAGTCCTGCGTCCAGCGCCGTCTGCTTCACCGGGGGTGGAGCAATTTGCCGATCGCGGCCGGCAGGCCGGTCCGGCTGCGATACGACAAGGGCGATTTGGTGCCGGGCAGCGAGCAGCACCTCAAGCGCCGGCACGGCAAACTGCGGCGTGCCGCAAAATACCAGCTTCAGGACGCTCTCCGTGTTTGCCATGGCCGTCTCACCACGTTCCCTCTTTCTGCATCTTGCGAATCTTGCGCAGGCTCAGGCTGCGCTTCAGCGCGCTCATCCGGAAAATGAACAGAATGCCGTCGAGGTGATCGATCTCATGCTGGAAGGCGCGTGCCAGCAACTCCTCGCCATCCATCTCGAACCATTTGCCATATTCGTCCTGTGCACGGATACGGACATTCGCGGCGCGCACCACCTTTTCGCGGATGTCGGGAAAGCTCAAGCAGCCCTCCTCTTCGTATTGCTTACCCTGCGTGAAAATCACCTCGGGGTTGACGAGCACCAGTCTCTTCGCGGGATCTTTGCCCTGGCTCAAATCGATCACTGTGACACGCTTCGACACGCCTACCTGCGGTGCGGCAAGGCCGATCCCCTGGGAAGCATACGTCGTCTCGAACATGTCTGCGACGAGTTTGCGCAGATCGTCGTCAAACTCGGTTACCGGTTCGCCCGGCAGCTCCAGCACGCGCTCAGGGTATTTGACTATCTTCAGAACCATGGATCGTCGTCAATATCTCCGTATCTGTTCGATGTAGCCCAGGAAATTCCGCTTCAGTTCGCCGAGCGAGTCGCCGCCGAACTTTTGCTGAGCAAGGTTGGCAAGCACCAAGGCGACCATCGCCTCGCCGGCCACACCGGCAGCCGGCACCACGCAAATGTCGCTGCGCTCATAACTGGCGCTGGTAGGTTCGCGGGTATCGAAGCGTACCGATTCCAGCGGCTGGCGGAGCGTCGAGATGGGTTTCAAGTATCCGCGGACCACGATATCCTCGCCATTGGAAACGCCGCCTTCGATACCCCCGGCGTTGTTATGCGGGCGCGTAAATCGCGTCGGACGTCCCGGGGGGTTCTCCGGGGCATAGTAAATGGGATCGTGGACCGCGGAGCCAAACGAAACGGCCGCTGCGACGCCGCGGCCGATCTCGACGGCCTTTACAGCCTGAAGACTCATCACCGCCCAGGCCAGTTGTCCGTCGAGCCGCTCGTCCCAATTTGCGAAGGTTCCGAGACCAGCGGGAACGCCATGCGCGACGACCTCGAAGATCCCGTTCACCGTGTCGCCGGCCTGACTTGCCCTGTCCACTTCGGCCTTCATCTGCGCTTCGGTTTCAGGATCGACGCACGCCAGCGCCACATCATCCTTGGCGGCGATTGCGACGATTTCTTCCCAGGTCGGATCGCGGTGCAACTCGACGCTGCCCACGCGAATCACATGGCTGGCGATTTCGATGCCGAGCGCTCGCAGCATGAGCTTGGCAAAGGCTCCGGCAGCCACGCGCGCTGCCGATTCTCTGGCTGAAGCGCGCTCGAGCACATAGCGCGCGTCAGGAAAGTTGTATTTGAGCGCCCCCGCCAGGTCGGCGTGCCCGGGACGCGGCGAGGCCACGGCACGATGTTTTGACGCGTCGCCCGGTTCGACCGGCAGCTTCTCCTGCCAGTTTTTCCAGTCCCGATTGATCAGCTCGATAGCGATGGGCGATCCGATGGTCTTTCCATGGCGCACGCCGGAAAGAATGTGCGCCTGATCGGTTTCGATCTTCATGCGGCCGCCGCGACCGTAACCCTGCTGGCGCCGCCACAACTCGCGGTTCACGAAATCGAGGTCGACTGAGACGCCTGCGGGGATTCCCGATATGACGGCGATCAAGGCTTCGCCGTGAGATTCGCCGGCGGTTGAAAAGCGGATCATACAGATTCGATTGTAAATGCGTGTGAACCAGCAGGCGCAAACGAGCGATCTGCCGTCTCAGGCTCGAAGTCTCTCGGGCACCGGCCGGCAAGAGCGTAGCCAACGCCGCAGAAAGTTTCGCAATTCCTCTGGGGGCCGCAGCCAGATCTCTGCTGCGCTGGCGCGGCGCTCGCGCCTCACGAGAATACCGAGGCCTCGTCCTTTGATTGCGCGAAATGCCGTCTCATCGGTCAGATCGTCGCCTAGATAGGCCGCAGGCTGCGAGGCGTTTGTCTCTTCAAGAAGGGCCCGAACTGCATCGCCTTTTTCCGGCCCAGCCCGCAGCTCCAGTCCTGCTTCGAACTCCAGCATAGTCAGGCCATACATCCTCACGAGTGGCTCGAATAGCTCGCGGGTGCGTTTTTCGATGACTTTTGCTTTTTGCGGAGGCATGCCCCGCCAGTGCATCACCGCCGCATTGGCCTTCTCCTCGAAGAGCCCCCCGAGAGCGGCTCGGCGTAGCTCGGCGTTCAGCTCTTCCAGTTTCCCGCGCATGGCGGGAGGCGGCTGGTCCAGTTCGCGTCGCCCATTGAGGTGGATGCGCTCAGCGCCGTGCAGGCCCCAGACTTCCGGCGCAGGACGAACCTGTAAGAGCGGCGGAATCTCCGCAGCCGGGCGGCCTGTGATGACTACAACGCGCGTACGTCCCTCCTCTTGAATGCGCGTCAGCAACTCGCTCACACCCGCCCAGGGCCGGGCCTGGTAGCGGTCCACTCTGAACGGCGCGAGCGTCCCATCATAGTCCAGGAGCAACAATGGGTTGCGCGCCGCTGCGAAAGCGCCGAAAAAATCGTCCAATCGGGTTTTTTCTTTGTTCGTCAAATGCTTCCGCACTCAAGCCGTTTGCTTCGCCGCCGGGGTCTCGGTTGCCGTATCGTCGAGAGGCGGTATCCGGCTCGCGTCGAAACTTTGGAGGCGCACTTCGCGCAAGTCACCCAGAGCCTTCGCCGCCCATAAGTAGATGTTGTATTCCATCACCTGGCGTCTCATTCGGCGCATCCGTTCGCGTCGCTCCTCGGGACTCATCTCCAAACCGCGATAGATCGCCTCAGACACTCCAGCGATATCGTAGGGATTCACCAGCAGCGCATCGCGCAACTCGACGGCCGCACCGGTGAACTTGCTGAGCACCAGCACGCCATCCTCGTCATCGCGTGCCGCCACGAACTCTTTGGCCACGAGATTCATCCCGTCGTGCAGGGAAGTAACCAGGCAAAGATCGGCCGCCTGGTACCATCGGCGTACCTCGTCGTGGTTTTGTTGCTCCTCAATGAGAACGATCGGCTTCCAGTGCGCCGTTTGATAGAGCGCGTTGATTCGCTGGGTCGTTTCCTCGACGCGAACGCCGAGCGCTGCGTAACTGGGAATGCGGGTTCGGCTCGGCGCGGCGATTTGCACCATGGTCAGCCGCTCCCTGTACCAGGGGTGGTCCTCAAAAAACTGCCCGAGCGCTTCGAGTCGCTCTACAATGCCTTTGGTGTAATCCAGTCGGTCAACGCCAAGCGCCAGCCGCTCAGCGCGCACGCCGAATCTGCTCAACAGCCGTTCCCGTTCATCGGCGCGCTCCCGCTCGAGATGCTTGCCGACCGGCGCCGACGCCGACCGTGATATTCCGTCGAAAGCAACGCTCACCGGGTAGGGTCTCACCAGGCTAGTGTGGCCATGGCGTCGCACCGTCATGTGCTCGCGATCAGTGCGCGATTCCACTACACGGTCGACAGTTGCGAGGAAATTATTGCAGTGCAGCGGAATGTGAAAGCCGATGACGTCCGCACCAAGCAATCCATCCAACAATTCCGCCTGCCAGGGGCAGATTCCGAACGCCTCCGGATTGGGCCAGGGGATGTGCCAGAAGATCGCCACGCGCGCATCGGGTCGCGCCTTCTTGACAAGTTGCGGAACCAGGGCGAGATGGTAGTCCTGCACAAACACTACCGGCTCTTCGCTGCCCCGCATCTCCTCCAAGAGTGCGTCCGCGAATTTCTGGTTCACGTTCTGGTAGCACTCCCAATCGCTGGCGCGGAAGATAGGCCGCGTGTGCGCAATGTGACACAGCGGCCAGAGTCCTTCGTTGGAAAATCCCTCGTAATATCGCTCCTCCTCCTCCTCGGTGAGCCAAACCCGCCGCAACGTATAACGCGGTTCGTCGGGCGGCACGCGCAGCCGGTCGAATTCGTCGACCACCGTGGAGTCGGCATCGCCGCTGCCGCTCGCTACCCACACCCCGTCACACGCACGGAGAACCGGCTCAAGGGCCGTTACCAGCCCGCTGGGAGGCACTACACACGCGACTTCTCGTCCGCGCCGGACGTGCATGTACGGTTCGCGGTTCGAAACCACGAAGATTCGGCTCGATCCGGAATGGTTTTGAATGTGTACAGCAAGTCGCTCCGCGGTCCACAGGTGATCCCCCGCCTCTCGGAGCCGGGCTTCGGCGGCGGCGGCGGCTCGCGCCGCCTTCAGGCTCTCCGCCATCGTCTCTACCTCGCGTGCCAAGGGAGAAAACAGCCCGAAATCCGGACTGACCGGCCCTTCGGTCTTCTCTTCGTGCCCTGTGCGAAGTTTGCGCAACCGTTCGGCAAAGCGGCTCATGGGGCGGAGCAGGAACCACCGAACCATCGCGATGGTGATGCCGACGATTAGAATCACCAGGGCCACAACGCGCCAGAAGCTCCGGCGCCAAACCGCGACACCTTCGGTTCTGATGTAGCCGGCATCGACCACAATCGCCACGGCGCCCTCCAACTGGCTCCCGTTGTGAATGGGTAATGCCTCTTCCAGCCACTGCCAATTATTGGCATGGCTGAATACGTCTACCTGGGCACCCTTCTGCAGCGCTTTCATGATCGCGCTGGGGGTCAGTGCGCTCATCACTTCAGGGGGACCACTGCCGGCCATCAATTCGCCGCGTGTGTCATAGACCGCCAACCCCAAGGCACCGGTTCCGGACTTGAGCAACGCTGTCAGTCCCGGAAGAGATGCAGGATCTCCGGCGGCCAGAGCATTCTCGACGTCTGGCTCGATGCTCCGGCCCATCCATGTCGTTCGCCGCTCCAGGTCCTCGCGCAAGGTATGCCGGTGGGCCAGGACATCGAAATATGTGAAGGCAACAGAGACGAGAATGACGCCAGCGATCAGAGCGAGGATCAGCCGCACGCGAAAAAGATGCATCAATCCTCCAGATACAAGTTTGGATGCATGCGGGGCCAATCCAGAGACGCCCAAAACGTGCCTGGATTCTTCCACTGCCGGCTTCTTATTGAGAGACAACGACTTGCGGTCTCCATAAGTCTCTATTCCTCCATCGCATCACCTGCTCGCCGGCTTGATCCACGGGGAAACAAGTTCAGCGCTCAGATTCCGTGTGCCTGCAGTGCATGCGCTATTCTGTCCAATAATGAAAGCAAAGGCTCCGCTCTCCAGGCCGGCACCTCATGGCGTTTAGCGCGATCGATCGTACTGCCAAACAAATCGTGCTCACCGTCCAGGAATACTCCCTGTTTGCCGGGCGCGCAATGTCCAATCTCTTTCGCCCGCCCATCTACTGGACTGACTTCCTCATTCAGTCCGATATCATCGGGTTCGGGTCGGTTCCCATCGTCATCCTGTCGGGCTTTTTTACCGGAGGCGTGCTTGCCCTGCAATCGTCCGCAACCCTTTCGGCGTTTGGCGCCGCCGCCGTCACCGGCCAGTTCGTAAGCATCACCATGATCCGGGAACTCGGCGCTGTTCTCACCGGTATTATGGTTTCCGGCCGGAATGCCTCTTCCATTGCCAGCGAGCTCGGATCCATGGTGGTTACCGAGCAGATTGACGCGATGCGCGCCCTCGGCGTCGATCCCATGCGCAAGCTCGTCACCCCACGTATCTTTGCCAGCATCCACATGCTCCTTCTGCTCACCATTGTTGCCGATGCCTGTGGCATCGCCGGCGGCGCCGCTGTCACCGTCTTCCTGAACCACCAGAACGGCACCCAGTACTTTCACCAGGCATATGAACACCTCCGTTATCCCGACATTATTCAGGGGCTCGTCAAGCCGCTTTTCTTCGGCTACATTCTCGGTTCGATCGGCTGCTTCTATGGAATGAGAACCACAGGGGGAACTGAAGGCGTCGGCCGCTCCACCATTCAAGCGGTGGTCACCTCGTCGGTGCTCATCATTTTTGTCGACTTTCTCATCACCCACGTCCTGCTCAGCATCTTCGCCTGATGACCCACGCCCCCTCTGCCGTGCCTTTGTCCCAGGCTTCGCCTCCCGATGCCCGCCCGGTCGTTTCCTTCAACGACATTTCCGTCGCATTCGAAGGACCACCAGTGCTCAAAGAAATCTCCTTCTCGGTAGCGCCGGCCGAGACACGAATTCTTCTTGGACCAGCAGGTGTGGGCAAAAGCGTGCTGCTCAAAACCATCGTTGGCCTGGTTCGTCCTCAGCACGGGAGGGTCGAACTCTTTGGCGAAGATATTACCCACATGCCCGAGGAAAACCTCTTCCCATTGCGTGCCCGCACAGGATTTGTCTTTCAGGAAGGAGCCCTCTTCGATTCGCTCTCCGTGCGCGACAATGTTGCCTATCAACTTATCCAGGAGCGCGTTCCCGATGGCGAAGTCGACGCCCGTGTGATAGAGGCATTGAAGTTTGTTGGCCTGGAGCAAACCTTCAACCTCAATCCCTCGGCCCTTTCAGGCGGCATGAGGAGGCGCGTGGCCATCGCCCGCGCGCTTATTCATCATCCCGAATTGATTCTTTACGATTCGCCCACGGGCGGGCTCGACCCGGTCACTTCGAACACCATCATCGAACTCATCGTGAAGCAGCGCGATGTTCATGCAACCCCGGCTCTATTGGTAACCCATCGTCTCCAGGACGCCTTCACGCTTTGCGATCATCGGTTCGATCCCGAGCAAGACCGTATGGTCCCGCTTCCTCCAGGCCAACTTAACCCCAACACCACCTTCCTCATGCTCGAGGACGGCGGCTTGATTTTCGACGGTTCCCTTGACCAGATCCTTCACAGCCAGAACAAGTTTGTCCGCGAATTCTTCGAGTGATACGGATCTTCGCCATCGCACCGCCCGCCAGACTTCTGTGAGGCTACAATCTCATCCGTGACGAGTCTTTTCGATCTCTACAAGATTGGAGTGGGCCCCTCAAGTTCGCACACCATGGGTCCCATGCGTGCCGCCCGCCGGTTTGCCCGGGAACTTGCTTCGCCTGTCCTGCGGCGCGTGGCACGCGTTCAAGTCGACCTATACGGATCGCTGGCTCTGACGGGAATGGGCCACGCGACCGATCGCGCCATCTTGCTTGGTCTGGAGGGCAATGAGCCCGCAGCAATTGACCCCGCAACCGTTGCGTCGAGCGTCGCCGGCATCCGGGCATCGAAACGCATCCGCCTGGCCGGGACGCACCCGATTGCATTCGAAGAGCCGCGCGATCTGCTCTTTCATCGAGACCAGATGTTTCCACCCGGCGCGCACACTCGGCACCCCAACGGCCTCCGGCTCACCGCATTCGATTCCGCCGGCGCAGATCTCAGCCAACGCACGTTCTTTTCCATTGGCGGAGGGTTTATCGCAGAAGACGGAGAAGCCGAAAAAGCCGGGGGCAAACCGGAAACGCAGATTCCGTATCCCTTTCACAGTGCAGCAGAACTGCTTGATGTAGCTCAGTCGCAATCTCTCACCATCGATGGCGTCATGCTGGCCAACGAGTGCGCGCGGATGCAGACTCTCGAACCCGGTTTGGCGGTTGAAGAGGTTGAACAGAAAGTCCGCTCCGGGATCGAGAGAATCTGGCAGACGATGCAGGCGTGCGTGGAGCGCGGCATCTTAGAGGAAGGGATTCTTCCTGGAGGACTCAATGTCCGCCGCCGTGCACACCGGCTCTCCGAACGGCTCATGTCCAGGGATTCAGGTAGCGCTCAGGGAGATCCACTTGCACCTCTCGACTGGGTGACCGTGTATGCGATGGCGGTCAACGAGGAGAACGCCGCCGGCGGACGCGTGGTCACAGCGCCCACCAACGGAGCCGCCGGTGTGATTCCAGCCGTTGCTCTCTACTATCGGAACTTCATTCCAAATTCGTCGGGCGATGGCATCATTCGCTTCTTCCTGACTTCGGCAGCGATCGGCGCCCTCTACAAGGAAAACGCATCGATCAGCGGTGCGGAAGTGGGATGCCAAGGCGAAGTCGGTGTGGCTTGCTCCATGGCAGCGGGGGGTCTTACCGCGGCTCTTGGCGGGAATAACGGCCAAGTGGAACATGCCGCGGAGATTGCAATGGAACACAATCTGGGGATGACCTGCGATCCCATCGGAGGCCTCGTACAGATTCCCTGCATCGAGCGCAACGCAATGGGAGGCGTGAAGGCGGTGCAGGCGTCGCGCCTCGCTCTGAATGAGCCGGAGGAGCACAAAGTCTCACTCGATCAGGTCATCCGCACGATGTACCTCACCGGTCTCGACATGCAATCGCGCTATAAGGAAACCAGTCTTGCCGGACTTGCGCTGAATGTGATTGAGTGCTAAGTGCAGAAACGGAACGGGCGCGTATTGCATTCTTCAGCGCGATTCTGCAGCGTACATGTCATCGAGTACGATCCGTGAGCGATGGGATTGTCGTCGCGCTCCCAATTTTGCCTCCGGCATCGTCTCGACGGTCGGTTTGCTGTGAAACCGTTGTTGATCTTTTTTTCACTCTCGTGTCGTTTTTCTCTTGACATCGATGTTGTATGAATCTATACATTTTTCAACTGCAATTTAATTTGCAGAACTCGATGCAACCCATCGAAAAGGGAGAATAGGCAAATGGCAACCAAGAAAGCAGCCAAGAAACCGGCCAAGAAGGCCGCAAAGAAGACCGCCAAGAAGGCCGCGAAGAAAAAGTAGCGGACGGACAACCCAAAAGGCAACACTCAAGGGGAACGCTCAAAAGCGTTCCCCTTGGTGTTTTGGGCGAAAGACTTCAAGGTCTTCTCGAGGAAAAACAGGAAGTGGCTACATGGTCCCGAATAGCCGCATGAATCAAGGCGATTTCGACAATCTCCCTCTCGCCCGGCAATTCGATTGCATACACTCTTCTAAGCAACAATCAGGACACGCCAGATGACGCGCCGCCGTTGGATTGCCGAACATTGGGACGAGGCTACCGCAACCATCGTAGGCGGCCAGGCCGAACACCTCGCGCGTGTTTTGCGCGCACGGCCTGGAATGGGAGCCGACGTTGTCGCGGGCGGCCGCGTCTTTCACGCCCAAGTCGCGGCCGTCACTCTGAACGGAGACAAGAGCGAGGTTCGCTTCAATCTCGTAGCGGAGGTTCAAGCCGACCCCGCGCTGCCCGTTACGTTGGTACTCGCCATCTACAAGTTCGATCGCATGGAGTGGACGCTCGAGAAAGCGACCGAACTTGGCGTTGCAGCCATCGTCCCCGTCATCGCGCGCAGGACTGAGATGCATTTGGCGCAGGCAGCAGAAAAGCGCGCGGAGCGCTGGCGGCGGATCGTTCACGAGGCGGCCCAGCAGGCGCGCCGCTCAGATGTGCCTCTGGTTCACGCCCCCGAATCGCTCGCTGCGCGTGTGCGTGCCGCGTCCGCCCCCGCCTCCGCACTGTCGACGCGCATCGTGCTCGCCGAGCAGGAGCGCACGACCACGCTGCGTTCCGCGGTTGACGAAGCGATCAGAGCCGCCGGGAAAGAAATGCCTGCGCTCGAAATCGCCGTCGGCCCGGAAGGCGGATGGGCCCCAGAGGAAGAGGCCCTCTTCGACGCCAACGGCTGGCGGGCCGTGTCGCTTGGCCCTCGCATCTTGCGCGCCGAAACCGCCGCCATCGCCGCTCTGGCCGTGATCGCATCCAGCCTGGAATGACTTTTCCGTTTGGGTTGGGGCAAAATCCCACTCAACGCGCCACTCACTGTGGAAAAGCAGGAGCAAATCCTTTATGCCGGCATTTAGAAATGTGCGTAGCGAATCAGCAACCCCGCAAGGGCTGCGCCGCTCAATTCACCGACAATCGGAATCCACGCATAGCCCCAGTTCGATCCCCCTTTGCCGGGAATCGGGAGAATTGCGTGAACCAGCCGCGGTCCGAGGTCGCGCGCGGGGTTGATGGCATATCCCGTTGTTCCGCCGAGCGAAAGTCCGATGCCCCACACCAGGCTGGCCACCAACCACGGGCCCAATCCGGCTGCTGGGCCGTTGGCCGCCACGCCGCGCGAAAAGATCGCTGCCGCTACGACCACCAGCATCGCCGTTCCCACCATTTCGCTGAAGATGTTGGCCAACGGGCTGCGCACCGCCGCATTGGTGCAGAAAACTCCCAGCTTGGCCGCTGGGTCGGAGGTGAGGCGCCAGTGCGGGGCATAGTGCAGAGCCACTAGCGCCGCACCGCACATCGCACCGAGCATCTGCGCCGACCAGAAATTGATCAGTTGTCCATAGTTCCCACTCGTTACTGCGACAGCCATTGTGATCGCCGGATTCAGGTTGGCCCCTGGGCTCCCGAATGCCTGTGCGACCAACACGCCGCAAAGAACCGCCAGCGCCCAGCCCGTCGTTATCACCATCCAACCGGAATCCGCCGCATACGACTTGCGCAGCGTCACGCCTGCACACACGCCGTCGCCAAGCAGCACCAGGACGAGCGTGCCCATGAACTCTCCAAACCAGACAGAATGCATCTAAGCTTCCTCATGAGACTCCTTCCGATCCTGTGCGCGCCGGCCAAGTTCGCCGCGCATCCACATCGCCAGAAGGAGGATTTGCGGAACCCAAGCATTCTCACCCGCCGAGCCATTGTTCGCCAAGCGCCGGCAGAGTTGGTAGTTAAAATGAAGGACGTTGTGACGAAATCGATACGGCAGGCGCGCCTCTCTGATGCGCGCGAACTTGCAGAAATGTGCGCGCTGCTTTGGCCTGAGGGTTCGTTCGAGGAGCACCTGCGCGAGGTAGAGGAGAAAATTACCTGCGGAAGATCGGGAACGCTCCCCGTCGGTCTTTTCGTTGCCGAAGACCCGAATCGTTCTCTCGCGGGCTTTATTGAGATCGGACTCCGCTCCCATGCCGACGGCTGCGATGTTACCCAACCCGTCGGCTACATCGAAGGTTGGTATGTCCGCGAGCCGCTCCGCGGCGCGGGCATTGGCCGAAAGCTGACGCAGGCCGCCGAGGAGTGGTGCCAGGAACAGGGCTGTACCGAGATCGCCTCCGACGCCCTCATCGATAATCTTCTCTCTCAACTAGCTCATTCCGCGCTGGGCTTTGAAGTCGTCGACCGGTGCGTCCACTACAGAAAGAGCTTGCGAAGCTTTGCGGAGGGTGAGCGATGACGCAGGCAATCTTTGTCGGCCTTTCGACCATCGATGTGGTTTACGGTGTGGATGAGTTTCCCGCGCCGAATACCAAGGTAGCCGCGCGAAGCCAGGAGGTCTTTGTTGGCGGGCCGGCGACCAACGCATCGATCACCTTTGCTCATTTGGGCGGGAAGGCCTCGCTGGTCACCGCCGTGGGGCGCCATCCGCTTGCGCATATGATGCGAGAAGAGCTTCAGAAGCATTCAATCAGGCTCGTCGATCTGAACCCAAATTTCGACGAAGTTCCAGTCATCTCATCGGTCTCTGTCGACCGCAAAGGTCATCGCAACGTCGTCTCGGCGAATGCCAGCCGCGTGCAAGCGCCCCCTGCCGAGGTCGACGCCAATCTTTGCCGCGAGGCGCGCATCGTCATGGTCGACGGACATTATATGGAGGCATGCCGGGCTTGGGCCCAGGCAGCAAGCGCCCACAAGATCCCCGTCGTTTTCGACGGCGGGAGTTGGAAAGAGGAAACAGACGATCTTCTCAAGAGTGTCCACACCGCAATCTGTTCTGCCGATTTCCATCCGCCCAGCTGCAAGTCGCGCAACAACGTCGTCGAATACCTGAAGAGTTCCGGCGTCACGAGCATCGCCATTACCGACGGCGCCAATCCGATCCAGTTTTCCTCTGGGACCACGTCGGGAACTCTGCGCGTTCCTCCTGTTGACGTGGTCGACACCATGGGCGCCGGAGACGTTTTTCATGGCGCTTACTGCTACTTCGTGTCCACTGGGTGCGGCTTCGTCGAGGCACTGGCAGAAGCTGCCGCCGTGGCCACAGAATCCTGTCGCTATCGCGGACCCCGCGAATGGATGAAGGCCGCCCCTGCGGCGAGTCCGGCGCTGCCCGCCTGAACCCGTCGCGGACGGCCATCCTTATCACGGATTGGGAGTCGGAACAGTCACCTCATATTTCGTCCAGTGGCTGATCAACTCAGTGACCACGATGTGCCCGACGCGATACGCGGCTTCGAGCGACGGCAGGTACGCAGCGTAGACGCCGACTCGTTGCTTTGCCAGGCTCTCTGGGGCAGTCAGTCCCTGTGGCTGGCGGTCATAATTGCTCACCGTGCGCAGAACCATCACGCGATTCAGGTCCACCCGGCCGGCTCGCGCCAGATCGGTGAGCGACCGCAGCGTCCCCGAATCTTCCATAGCCGTTGTCATCAACACGCCCTTGCCGCCAGTGAAATACTCGACCCACTCCGAGGCCCATGCATCCATCAGCTTGCCGTGCCAATAGGTCGACGAAGAAATCTCATCGCCCAATGTCACGAACGGAGGTCTTTGCGCGGCCTCGCCGTCAAAATGGCTGCGAATCTCCTTCAATTTGTCCGAGTCGTCGAGCGGCGTTGTCCGTGTCAGGTTGAAAGCCCACTCCGCCAGGCTGGGGTTCAGCCCAAACACTTGCCCATCCAGAGGCTCCGCGGGCGATTCGAAAGGCGTTTTCTTCCGCAGCGGCAAATAACCGGTTGGCCAATCCGGCGGAATTTCTCGAGCATCGATTTCGTATCCAAGATCGCCATCGACGACCCAACGCGCCCACGCCGCCGATCCCAGCGAGATCCGGTCTGGAGATCCTCCCGCGATGCCGGCAATCAGCCAATAGGCGTGGCTGAAATCGAACCGAGGATCCAACCCTACTGCCATGATTGTGGCCGCGGCGCGCGCAGTTCCCTGGCCGGTGAGGATGGCCATTTCGCCCTCATCGTTCATTCGCGCCCCGTGATACGCCGCGGGCATCTCGAAGACTCGGTTCAGATGGTCGCGCTCCACCCAGTACTGCAACTCGCCAGGCTGGTCGCCAGTGTCGGCGCCCACCTCGAACATGGCCACGACCACTACCTTCACCGGCACGGGGCGCTGCCTGCCCATCGCCGTTCCGGCAGAAGCAGCGAGCAGGAGAAGGCACCAGTGAAGTCGATTGCTCCGCGTCATTGATTGCGATACTAACCGAGCGTGACCATCGGGAAGAAAAATCACTGCGGACTCTCGTTGCTGCGCGCTACCATGGACAGCATCGGGAGGGCGTGGGTGTGCGCAGGACAATCGGAGCGTTTCTTGGCGTGGCGGGCGCGTTGGCCGTGGTGACGGGGGCGACGGCGCAAACCGCCCAACAAAGACCCCCTGGTCACTGGGCCATCGTGGTGCACGGCGGCGCCGGCGACATCGAACGCGCTAAATTGGGCGCGCAGGGCGATGCGAACTATCGCGCGGCTCTCGCCCAGGTCGTCGAAGCGGGCGCCAAGGTTCTCGACCGCGGCGGCTCTTCGCTCGACGCCGTGGAAGCGGCCATCCGTGTTCTCGAAGACAACCCACTCTTCAACGCAGCGCGAGGAGCGGTATTCACCGCGGCGGGCAAAACGGAGCTCGACGCCGCCATCATGGACGGCGCGACGATGCATGCCGGCGCCGTGGCCGATGTGACGCACACCCGCTATCCGATCACTTTGGCGCGGGCCGTGATGGAGAAGACTCCATACGTTTTTCTGGTGGGCTCGGGAGCCGATTCCTACTCTGCTCAGGCCGGCATGGAGCAGGTGAGCGCGAGTTACTTCTTTACGGAGAGCCGATGGCAGTCGCTGGTCAAGCAACTCACGAAAGAGGGCAAGCCTGTGCCACCGCGCCCCGAAGGCGCGCCTCCGCCGGGCGAGGTTGTGCCGACAGCGCAGTTAGAGGAAGCGGCCGATACACACCGCTACGGCACTGTCGGCGTGGTTGCGCTCGACCGTCAGGGCAACGTCGCTGCCGGTACGTCGACCGGCGGATTGCAGGGCAAGATGCCGGGGCGCGTCGGAGACTCGCCGATCATCGGCGCCGGCACCTACGCCTCGAATCAATCCTGCGCCGTCTCGGGCACCGGCGTCGGCGAGTATTTTATTCGATATACTGTGGCCCGTGAAATCTGCGCCCTCGTTCAATACAAAGGAATGGCCTTGCAGCAAGCTGCCGACGAAGTCATTCAAAAGAAGCTGGCTCCCATTCACGGAGATGGTGGCGTGATTGCCATCGCCCCCGACGGCCAGCTTGGCTGGAGCTTTAACACCCCCGGCATGTTCCGCGCTCGGCAGGTTGAAGGCGGAAAGATCGAGGTCCACATCTATAACGACGAGCCATGAAGAATAAGCAGGAGTAATCTTGCGCCCGCGGGGCCGGTTTGCGACACTCAGTCCAATGAGAGCTTCTTCTGATGACCGAAGTTGAGCAGTACACGCGAGACAAGTCGAGCGAGGAAAAAGGCATTCGCAGTCTCAAGAAATCTGAACTTGCGACGCCGTTTTTCATTTTGTCGGGGTTCGGCGCAGGATATGTCAGCGCAATGACAGGCGTGGCCGCGGCCTACGATTCGCACAGTCATTCGCTTTGGGGAATTGTGTCCCATTACTCATTGGGCCTGATCTTCTTGCCGTGCTTTCTCATCGCGCTGCTTCGCAGCCGCTGGGCTTCGATACCTCTGTGGGTGTGTGGTCTGCTGATAATCGTGCTCAGCTATTTCCACACATCAACGACAACCAATGGAATCGGTACCCTTCAGCCGGGCTTGGGAATATTCCTCACGCCGGCTCTGGCCGAGGTCGCTCGCTACCTCCGGGCCAGACAATCGAAAACTTAAGCGCGATCTCGGGACGAGACCCCGGCGTTCTGGCGAATCATCTCTTCTATGGCTCTCGAATTCACCACCTCGTACATCAAGGACGCGCTCGCCGTCTTCACCCAATACAAGCGGCTCGCTGAAAGCGCCATGCAGGAGGTCACTGACGATCAGCTTTTCACTGTCCTCGATTCCGAAGCCAATTCCATCGCGATCATCGTGAAGCATATGGCGGGAAATATGCGCTCCCGGTGGACAGATTTTCTGACCAGCGATGGCGAAAAGCCCGATCGCAATCGCGACTGCGAGTTTGTCGAGCCGGCGGCTACTCGCACGGCGCTGCTGGCCGAATGGGAAAACGGTTGGGCGTGCGTCTTCTCCGCGCTCGAACCGCTCATCGACGCGGATCTCGGCCGCACCATCACAATTCGTGGCGAAGCGCATTCCGTGATGCAAGCCATGAACCGCCAAATAGCGCATTACTCCTATCACGTCGGCCAAATCGTGCTTTTGGCAAAACATTTCGCAGGCGATCGCTGGCAATCGCTCAGCATCCCGCGAAACCGGTCGGCCGAGTTCAATCGCCGAGTCGCTGCCGGAGTGGCCAGCCAGCGCTAAGTGCTGACCAGAGACGAGTCGCTTCTTGCGTGAGGCCGTTACGCGACGCCCTGTAGAATGTTGCGCATGGAGACCATCCAATACAATCTGCCGCAAAGCCGCATTCCGCGGGCCTGGTACAACTTCCTTCCTGAATTGCCAAAGCCATTGGCGCCGGTGCTGCACCCAGGCACGCTGCAACCCATTGGTCCCGCCGATCTGGCTCCGCTGTTTCCCATGGCCCTCATCATGCAGGAGGTCAGCGCGGAGAGTCAGATCGAGATTCCTGAAGAAGTGCGGCAGATTTACGCGCAATGGCGTCCCACGCCGCTGATTCGCGCCCGCCGGCTTGAGAAGGCGCTGGATACACCGGCGCGAATTTACTACAAATACGAGGGCGTCAGCCCTGCCGGCTCGCACAAGCTCAATACCGCCGTCCCCCAGGCCTACTACAACAAGCAGGAAGGCGTTACCCATCTTTCCACTGAAACCGGAGCCGGGCAGTGGGGCTCCGCGCTCTCGATGGCCTGCGCTTTCCTCGGGCTCGAATGCAAGGTCTTCATGGTGCGCGTAAGCTACGACCAGAAGCCCTACCGGCGTGCTCTGATGGAAGCATTTGGCGCTTCGGTCATCGCCAGCCCCAGCACGGAGACGGAATCAGGCCGCGCCATCCTGGCAGAGCATCCCCGCTCGAACGGCTCGCTTGGTATCGCCATTTCCGAGGCTGTTGAAGTCGCCGCCAAAGATCCGCAAACCAAATACGCGCTGGGCAGCGTACTGAATCACGTTCTCCTCCACCAGACCGTCATCGGCCAGGAAGCGATCGAGCAGATTTCTCTCGCCGGCGACGAACCTGACGTCATCATCGGATGCACGGGCGGCGGATCGAACTTCGCCGGCCTGGTTATGCCGTTTCTGGGCAGGAAGCTCAAGGGCAAGGGGAGCGCCCGCATTGTGGCTGTCGAGCCGGCAGCCTGTCCCAGCCTGACGAAAGGCAGCTTCGCTTACGACTTCGGCGATACCGGCCATCTGACGCCGCTCGTCAAGATGCACACGCTGGGCAGCACATTTATGCCTCCTGGAATTCATGCCGGCGGTCTGCGTTATCACGGCATGGCGCCTCTGGTTTCGCATGTTATCGACCTGGGTCTTGCCGATGCAGTTACCGTGCAGCAGTTGGACGCGTTTGCTGCCGGTATCCAATTCGCGCGCGCTGAAGGTATCGTGCCTGCGCCAGAAGCCAATCACGCGGTCGCAGAAACCATCCGCCAGGCACTTGAAGCCAAGGCCGAAGGCAAGGCGCGCACCATCCTCTTCAACCTCAGCGGCCACGGCCACTTCGATATGCAGTCTTACATCGACTACCAGGCCGGCAAGCTTGAAAACTATGACTATCCGGCCGAAGAGATCGCCATGGCGCTGGCCGGTCTGCCTGCAGTCCCGTAAGACGACCGTACTTTGGTTTTGTCCTGTCTTTTCCGTCACCCATCCCTTCGCCTCGGACCTGCGTCCAAGTGGAAAGCGGAAGCTCGTGTCATTCGGGCTCAGCGCAATTTCTTCGAGGCGGCCTTTATGCAAATGAAAAATGTCTTACTGATATGGGTCTTCATCTTCATGTTCACGGCGATGAGCAGTGAACGAGCTTACGCGCAAACCAGCCTTGCCCTAAGCGTCTATGGGGCATTCAGCGGCGCGACCCTTGGCAATGGAGTTCAACAGAGCCCTTCCAATTCTGCAGGCGGGTTATTTGAGCTCCGCCACATCTCCAATCCGCTCGTTGGATGGGAAGCGACGTACGCATATAACCGCGCGAACCAGGTGTATAGCCCGACGGCCTGCCCTGTAGCAGTCCCGAGTTGCAGCCTGCCGGCAGCGATCTCTGCCAACGCTCACGAAATCACCGGCGACTGGGTTCCGTCAGTTCGCATCGGAAGAATCAGGCCGTTCGCCGTGCTCGGTATCGGCGCCTTGTTCAACGAACCTGCAAGTGGTCAGGCCAACGCCACCAGTTCCAACAAGCCGGTTTATGTCTACGCCGCCGGTCTCGATTGGCGCCTGATCCCGCATATAGGTCTGCGCTTGCAATATCGCGGCAATCTCTACCAGGCGCCCGACGTGACAAAACTCTACACATCCACCCAAAAATTCACGCACACGGCTGAGCCGGTTCTGGGTGCATACTTTCGTTTCTGATGATGTGATCGGTAAATTCGGCTGCCTGCGGTTGCGCGATTCCCGGCCTGGGGGCTGTTACCGGTTGGTGACTAACATGAAGGGGTCGGGCGCAACATGGCAGATCTGTCCATCCGCAACCTTCCACTTCGAGCCGTCACTCCATTCCACAGCAAGCAAGTCGATGCGTTCCACCGCGCTCATTCCTGGAACCCACAGGTCCGCAACAGAAGCTCCGTGCGGTCCCGCCACAAATGAAATATGGAATGACCACACTGCATCGGGCGATCCTCTGCCTGCTGCCAACGCCTCGGCGACGTGTCCTTTTGGTGTAATCCCGCGGATGGCCAGGATTGCGCTCTCAATTTGCTTTTGATTCGGGGTCGTGAGTGAAAGAGACAGCCACTGACCCATCCCTTTGGGATGCGCATTGTCCGTTTTCACCAGGCTACCGTCAGACAGATGCTTCGCTTCCATCAAGACTGGGCAGGGGGTTAGAACAGGGCACCCTCGCTGATCCGGGCCCGCGATACAGAAAACGCCGTGCGAGGCGGGCGTCTCCATTTGCCAGTTGGCGCTTGGGGGAGGAGTGGCGTCGTTGGAGGCGCCTAGCGGTCTTGAGTGCTGATCCTGGCTTTGGGCGATGAGAACGCCTGCGCTGGCGAGGACAACAAGAAATATGATGTAGTTTCGTTTCATAGTATCTCCCCATCTCATCCACACCAACAAAATACTCCCAATCCCAAGGCCCATCCAACCAAGCTTCGCGCCCAAGCGAGCCTTCTCACGCGAAGGCCCCGGCCTGGGTATTTTGAACCCCTTCTGTGATACCGTGGCACTACGCTGTCCTTTGCCTCGGCCGGGTGTGCCTCGACGCGGGCTCGAGGAAGGCGATGGACGGTAAGTGGTTGCACTGCATAGACATCGGGGACTGCGAATCGAACCAAACGAATGCACCAGCAGCCGGAATCACTCTCGCCTACGCTTACCGTGAACCCGCTTTCGCCCTCCGGATCGGAGCAGGTCGCGGCTTCGGACTCGGTACCCGCACCGCAGGCGTCTGATCCGCATCCCCATCGGGTCCCCAGATGGCTCGAACGCACCGAGTTATTTCTCCGAGTGATGCTGCGCATGTATATCGGGCTGGCCGTTTGCTACGCGCCATGGTCGCACGCGTTTTGGGATCAGAATCCCATCTTTCTCAGTTTTCCGGCGCTGACCGGCTTTCTTAGCAGTGGGGCCGTCCGCGGCGCTGTTTCCGGGCTGGGCCTTTTGAACTTGTGGATCGCGTTTCAAGACGCCGTTCGACATCGGGATGGTTGAACCATGCAGGACAGCGAACAAGGGAACAAGCCACCCCAGCGAGCAAAGACCACTCGCCGGGGGCCCCGGCGGGGAACGAAGCAACAGGAAATCGAGGGATTGAAGACGCCTACTGAATCTCCTCAGGCCGCGGCTCCTGCAGCAGCTCTACGCGCCGTGATCCCCGGCAACGGAACACCTCCGCCGCTGGAAAAGGCGCCGTTGGCGTATGAGGATACGGCTTTCCTCAACAGCGCCGACGGCCGTCCCATCCGCATCGTCTCCGAGTATCTGGAGCCGCTTTCGCGCTTCCGCCGCGAGCAGATTCAAGACACCGTTGTGTTCTTCGGTTCGGCGCGTTTTCGCGGCCGCGAAGCGGCCGATCACGACCTCGAGCTTCTGGAGAATACCGGATCCACACGCCCGGCTCCCAGCGAGGAGCAGCCTGCCAAAGTCCCTGAGATCGTGGCCGGTAAAGCCACCGACTTGCAACTCAAGCGCGCCGTGGCCGCGGTCGAAATGGCGCGTTACTACGAGGACGCGCGCCGCCTCGCCCAGTTGCTCACCAAGTGGGCAATGTCGATTCCCTCGCGCAAACATCGCTTCGTGGTCACATCTGGTGGCGGGCCCGGCATTATGGAGGCGGCGAATCGCGGCGCCTACGAAGCAGGCGGAAAAACCATTGGCATGAATATTCTGTTGCCTTTTGAGCAGATGCCGAACCCGTATATCACGCCGTCACTTAACTTCGAGTTCCACTACTTTTTCATGCGCAAGCTCTGGTTCGCCTATCTGGCCAAAGCGCTAGTCGTCTTTCCCGGCGGCTTCGGCACCCTCGATGAAATGTTTGAGATCCTCACCCTTGCCCAGACGCAGAAGGTGAATAAGAAGATCACCGTCGTCATCTATGGTCCGGAGTATTGGAAAAAGGTCTTCGACCTTGAAGTCCTGGTGGACACGGGTGCCATTTCACCCAAAGATCTCGAACTCTTCCAATATGCCGATACGCCTGAACAGGCTTTCGAGCTTCTTCGCGACGGGCTCACTCTGAACTATCTTTCAGCTGAAGCTGCCACAGCACCACCTTCAACGCTGCGGGCGAGCGATGAAGAGACGAGGGGAAACTGGAACCTCGATGATTTCCTTGGGCCCGAACTTGCCAAGACACGAAAATGAAGCTGAGCCCAGGCGGCCTAAGCAACCCGGCGGTGTGCACAACGTGGGCAGGGTCTCAATTGTGTTAAATTTGAGAGAGCGGCGATGAATTTCTGGCCAATTCGCACGATTTGGGCCGGAAGATGCTGCAGTTCCCCCGGTTGATCCACCTTTGGCACAACGCCGTAAGGCCTTCATAAGTGCCTCGAAAATATTCGCAAATCCCCGAAGTGGTCGGTCATTTTTCGTAACTTCTTTGATTCCATTAGTGCATCAATTGAAGTGCAATTTGCTTGGCCTTAACCCGATATTTACGGCGCCAAATGAATACTAGTTGTGGAAATTTCTTTAGGCTCGGAGATCTAGAAGGAGCGCACATGCCCAGTTCCCCCATTTCGTACCTGTGGAGCGACAAGGACGTACCTCGAGGGTTCCGAACCGGTGTTTCGTTGCACAGCCATACCAACCAGTCTCGCGAGACCCTCGACTTCCTCGCCAACTTCGGCAATCAGTTTCCAGTGATGCGCCCCCTGATTTCGCGGATGGAGCGGAGGGCCGAGCAGAATCACGGCATGCATGTCGACTATTCGGCAAGCTACTGGACGCCGCCGATGACTCCTAAGCTGGCCTTCGACCTCGAGACCCGCCAGATCGAAAAGCAGAATCTGCAGGCTATGGTTTCCCTCACCGACCATGACAGTATCAAGGCGCCCATGCTGCTCCGCACAGTGCCCAGTGCGCGGCAGATTCCCGTATCGGTGGAGTGGAGCGCGCCCTATGGGGGCATGCAGTCGTTCCACCTCGGTGTGCACAACCTGCCCAGCGCCCGCGCGACAGAATGGATGGCGGAACTCGAAAGCTACACCGCCCATCCCACCGATGCACGCCTGACCGAAATTCTCGTTGCCCTCGACCGTGAGCCCAACGTGCTGGTGGTCTTCAACCACCCCATGTGGGATCTGTACCTTATCGGCAAGGAAAAGCATCAATTTCTGGTCAACGAGTTTCTGCAGAAAAACGGCGCTTATCTTCACGCTCTTGAACTAAACGGGTTGCGCGGTTGGGACGAGAACCGCGCCGTGCGTCGCCTGGCTGAAAAATGGAACATGCTGCTTATCTCCGGCGGCGACCGCCACGGCGTTGAGCCCAACGCCAACATCAATCTGACCAACGCTACCTCCTTTACAGAGTTTGTCCACGAAGTGCGAAAGCAGAGGAAAAGCCATGTGCTCTTCATGCCGCAGTATGCTGAGCCTTGGAAGCATCGCATTCTGCAATCGACCATCGATGCCATCCGCTACTATCCCGAATTTCCAATCGGTTCGCGGACTTGGGACGAGCGCGTCTACCACCCCGACCGCAATGGCGTACCTCGACCGCTAAGCCAGCTTTGGCCCGACGGGTCGGCCCCTTACTTTATGACGGTGATCATCGCCATGGTGCAATTGATGGGCCGCGGACTCGTCTCCGGTGGCTTGCGTTTTGCATGGAACGAATCGCATCAGTTAGCCCTTGCGCTCGGTGAGCACGAGAGCTGACGGAGGTCCAGCGGCTGAGTCGGCTGCGCTCGCTGAGTTCAATTATCCCCGGATGCCGTCCACAGCCAACACGAAAGCTTTACTCGCTTCGCTGGCTGCGTCCATGCCGCTAACCCAGCTAGCCCCGCTAAATAATGACTGCATCCCTGCCGCGCGTGGCTTATTTCCCCGACTCCTTCCACGAGGTGAACGGGGTCGCCCACACCAGCCGGAATTTCGAGGCCTTCGCTCGCCGCCGCAACCTGCCCTTTCTTTGCGTCCGCGCCGGGACGCGCACCCAGGCGGTTACCGAAGACGGCAATGTCTGGACCCTTGAGCTACCCCGCAGCTTTCTCTCCTTTGCCCTGGAAAAGGACCTTCGTTTCGACCCTGCCTACCTTCGCCACGTACCGCTGATTGGGGAAGCGCTGGAGCGATTCCGTCCCGACCTGATCCATATCACTGGCCCGAGCGAAATCGGCATCCTTGGAGCGTGGCTTTCCCAGCATCGACGTTTGCCGCTTGCTGCCAGTTGGCACACCAACGTGCACGAGTATGCCGCGCGCCGGTCCGACTGGTTTCTGCGCCTGCTGCCCAAGCATCAATCCGCAGCCACCGGGCAGAAGATTGAAGATCTGGCGATGGCCTCGGTAGCAAGGTTCTACTCCATCGCCCAAGTCTTGTTCGCGCCCAATCCTGAGCTCTGCGCGCTTCTCGAACGCTCGACGGGCCGCCCTTGTCATCTGATGCCGCGTGGCGTTGATGCCGAACTCTTTCATCCCGCCCGGCGCACGCGACCTCACGGCGAATCCGAGCAGGTGCTCGGGTTTGTCGGGCGCTTTTCCATTGAGAAGAATGTTGCCCTGCTGGCGCAGGTTCAGCAGGCTCTCGACCAAAACCAGGAAAAATTCCGTTTCATGATGGTCGGCCACGGTGGAGAAGAACCCTGGCTGCGTGAGCGATTGCCTCGGGCGGAGTTCACCGGTGTCTTGCGTGGCGAAGCGCTGTCTCGCGCTTACGCGAATATGGATTTGTTCGTTTTTCCCTCGCACACAGACACTTTCGGCAACGTCGTGCTTGAGGCTCTGGCCAGCGGAGTGCCGGCCATTGTCACTCCCGACGGCGGCCCGCGCACCATTGTTCGCGATGGCGAAACCGGCCGAATCGTTCCCGACGATCAGTTTGCCTCGGCCGTTTCGACCCTTCTGGCCAATCCCGCCGAACACAACCGGATGCGCCATGCGGCTCGCAATTACGCCGTTACCGCGAGTTGGGACTCGGTGTTCGAAGGCGTTTATGCGGGGTATGAGGAAATGAAGCCTGTTGCTAAACGCAACGGGCGAGTGTGGTGAGTCTGCGCCTTGACGGCAGATGAATGCCAAAAAGGCGCAGACAGGACCAGCTCCACAATTCGGACGCCCACCCCGATGGAGACTTGGTCAATGTGGCTGGACGCTCATCCCATTTCGCACGTCCAGCGCAAATGGCTTCTCCTTGTCCGTTTGCATCTCCCAGCCTGTCCCGCGCAGGACGCTATCTTCAACGCGCAGAATCGTCACGCCTTCGTCGGAAAGCTTCCCCGACTCCCACGCCTGCCCCTCGCGGCCCCACGCCAGAATCGAGTGGTGACCGGCGAAGAGCAGCAACTCCTGCTCGACAACCGGAAGAATCTTCATCACCGGCCGGTAGTGAATCATGGTGAATCTCTCCGGCGCAGTCGTATCGATCAGGTACGCATATCCTCCGGCAACCGCACAGATTTTTTCTGGTCTTGGAGTCGACCATACGCCTGTCGGCGCCATTGGATCGCGAAACCCCAGAGCGCACGTGGCGAGAAAGGCCGGAGCCTCTGCACCGGGCCGGATCAGCACCTCCAGAGCGCCGCGCTCCACCTCCTCAACCTCGCGCGGATACACAAAATGCCGCGACGGCAAGATGATTGGCCGTGTCGCAAGCATCTCGGCCCTCCACGCGTGAGGAAAGCTGAGATCGATCGTAGGGATTGGAACCGAGTCGCTCACGGCTTCGCCTTGTAGTTCAGAATCCACCGCAATTGTTCGTCCGTGTCGGGGATCCGGGAGCCACGCGCGGCTTGGATCGCCGCCAGGGCATCCGCTGCCTTCCATCCAAGATGGATGAGCGTGCAGGCCGCAACCGTCGGTGCCCTTCCAATGCTTCCCCTGCAGTGCAGGCCGATTCGCTCTCCCGTGCACAGCCGCCGGGCGAGTCCCGCGCAGAAAGCGCGAAAACTCTTCACGTCTGCCGGCACATGAACGTCGCGAATCGGATAGGAAAGAAATTCCAGTTCGACTTCTTCGGCCAGCTTTTGTTCGTCGCCGAGCCCAAGCCAGACGGCCTCGACCGGTTCAAGCATCGATACCAGGGTGTCGACGCCGCCCCTCTTGATCTCGCGCAGGTCGTCTGGGAGCCATGGATCGCCGCGCGGGCAGAGCACAATCGCCAGATTGATTGCGGGATCTCCATTGATCCAGAAAACCTCGTCCACGCTTTCGGCTCCTCCACCAATCCGATGATAGATGGCGGGCAACAACGGTCTCTGTATACGGCATCCGACGCAATAGAGTGTGCATGATGGTTCGTGCCAGAGCTGGGAAGCTGCCTCCCACCCATTTCGGAGATGCGAAAATAGAACCAACGTCCGGTTTGATGCTCAAATCCCTCCGGCGCAAGAGGCCTCGCCAAAATGCTGCGCGTTCTGTCGACCCATATCGTCCTCAACCATCGATTGCATCCCGGGCTCCTGGAGCATGCGCAACGCGCCGGGGCGCAGGGCATAGAGGTTTTTGCCGCGCGCCAGCATTTTGATTACACCAGCCGTGAGCATGTAGCCGAGCTCGCCGAGTGGTTTCGTTCCAATTCTCTCGAGGCCTTCTCCATGCACGCGCCTCTTTATCCCGATCGAGAGATGGGCCGCGCCGGCGCTCCGCCGGTCAACGTCATTCATCCTGAAAAAGCGCGCCGCATCGACGCCATGGACGAGATCAAGCGCGCGCTTGAGTCCGCCGAGCTGATCCCGTTCCGCAATGCAGTGATTCACCTGGGCGAACGCGACGATACCTGGTCACCCCGCACCATAGAACTCGCGTTGACGGCTCTCGAACACCTGGGCGCCTTCGCTCGCCCGCTCGGTGTTCGCTTGCTCGTAGAAAACCTGCTCAGCGAACCGACAACTCCCGAGCATCTGGTCACCGTTCTCGAGATGGGGCACCTGGATAATGTGGGAGTCTGTCTCGACCTGGGGCATGCCAACATCACGGTAGGCACTGCGGCGGCCATTTCGACCCTCGGCAAACGCATTGTCTCGGTTCACGTTCATGACAACCAAGGGGCCAGGGACCAGCATTTGTGGCCCGGCGATGGCACGATCGACTGGAGTGCAACCACCAAGTCGCTGAAGGCGCTCGCGACACCTCCCGCCACAGTTCTCGAGATCAGTTACTCCTTGCCCGACACGCCATCCGATCAGGCGGCGCGAATCGAGAAATCGTTCGCATTGTTTGGCTAAGTTTGGCCGTTGACCACGCGGCTCCACTTAGTGGCCTGAGCCGGCCGGCCGTGGCGTTGGAGGCTTTGTCTTACAGTTGCGTGGCAACGACACGGAACGCGAGCAGCGGATGGGCTGTTCGGCGGGTTGCAGGGCAATTCCCCAGCCATTCACCAGCAAAGCGCCGTCCACCGAACCCAACCCGGTCGCCAGATTGTAAGTCGCGCCGTTCGCCGTGAAACCAATCACGCCCGGAACGCTGTTGTTACCCGATTGAGTCGCGTGGAACGGATTCTGATCCGCGCTTGCCAGGGAATACAGCCTGGAATTCGCACTCCCTTGCCCCTCACCATGCTGCTTCTCGATCACCAGGGCCATCAAGCCGGCAAACTCCGGCGCTGCCACTGAGGTCCCCGACATAATCCAGGGCGTTCCATGGATCACGGCCACCGATCCGTCATGATCTGCGGCAGCCAACGCAATGTCAGGCACGGCTCTCATGCCGTTGGAAGCGTCGGTTCCGCTCACGCCTGTCTGCCATGCCGGCTGGGCGTAGACTGCGCTCGTTCCGCCGCCTGAGGCCCACAGACCGGCCCCGCCATTGGCAGCACTTTCGTTCCATGCCACCTCGGGGATGTATCCAAGTGCAGACCCATAATTCGCGGAGTTCTGTGCCGACCAGTACTGTGCGGGATTGGCGCTCTCGTCGAATTCCGTTCCACCAACGCAGGTGGCATACGGAGAACTGCAGAGGCCATTCACCGCGGCCTGGGAACCTGCGGCGTTGGCAGCGGCCGAGCAGCCGGCAGCGCCAGAGTCGCCTGACGCGACAAAAACGCTCATTCCTTCGCTGGCTGCCTGCTCCCAAAGGTCGTTGTAGAAGACAAGCTCCGCGGCGCCCATCTCCGGTTCGCAACTGGCGTAGCTCACGCTGACCACCGGCGCGGTCGCATGGTTCACAATGTATGCCGCAGCCAGATCCACGCCGTCGGTTGTCGCCGTCGAGCCGGCGACCACGAGATTAATTTTGGCCGCAGGTGCAACTGCCCCGCTCCACTCCACGTCGAGCGTTGACTCGGCCTGATCGTTCGCCACGAGTCCGGGATTCGCACCGTCTATGGTTACCACTGGCGCATTCGCCGGCAGACCTGCGATCGAACGAAACGTCGCAACGTCAGACTGCTCGATGTTGCTGCGCCCGGCAATTGCGATGGAGCTTTCGCCTCCCGCAATCCCCTCGGAGTACAAGGGATTCAAATCGTAGATCGCCGCGAAATCGGCCGGAAAGAGATAGTGCGTGCGGCCCGCCGAGTACGCGGGTTCGGCATCCGTCGCTCGCCTCATCCTTATTTCTGCGTTGCGCCGAAAGTCGTGCAGCGAGACCACGCCGCCGACCAGCCCCCCGAGCGCCACCGGAACTTGTGGATCCTGCGCATTGGCGATGTGCATCGCGCCGTTTACGCGATAGCGATGGATTTCAGTGTGAAAGGCGTCGAAGATGTCACCGGCGGTTCCGGAAAACACGATCAGCCTTCGCCCTGCCGGGACTGCATCGATCGCGAATCCATGGGCCGTAAGCCAGGCAGCCACTTGGGCAAGATCCTGCTCGCTGGTTCCGAAGCGTGCGCCGAATTCCGCCGGAGTCAGCCACTGGTGATACTCGGGCGAAGCTGGATCCTGCTGCACCTCGACCAAGGCATCCAGACCGGCCTTCTGCACGGGAGAGGGCGCGAGCACCAGCAGCATCCGCTCCAGGCGCTGGTCTGCACTCACTGCGCCGGCGTCAAACTCCGCGCGCGCCAGTGGATGCACATTGCCTTCGAGCGTCACCACCTGCGTCTCATCGATCGGTCTGGCGCCGCGGATTGCCGGCGTCTGCGCCAAGGCGCAAGGGGCCGCTGCCGTGAGCGCAAGCGCTCCGACGAAGGAGAATTTATGAACCACTTGGAGCGATCTCTCTTTCGAGACCGGGAAACGGGAGCGGCACGCTGTGCGAAAAAGCGGCTCTTCGAATCGTGTGGGGTCGCCGCTGCCGACCGATTCCGCGATCTGAGTTGTTTCTAATGTAGAGCGGATTTGAAAAACTTTAGTTGTTGGGCAAGGATTTTGGCGCCGCGCAGTCACCAAAGTTGGCGGTTACTGTCGCAAATTGAGACAAGAGCTGCGCTCCGATACAGGGCCTGTGCTAGCATTCGGACGAAAATCTTCTAAGAAATTACACGGAGATAGATGATGGACCGATATACGCGCAGAGCAGTACTTCAGGCGGGCGTTGTTGCGGCTTCGGCGACTGCGCTTGCGCCGCGCCTCTTCAGTGAGGCCATGGGAGGGCTCAACAGCGAGGCGAAATCGTGGACTCTCAGCAATGGCCTGGTGGAGAGAACGGTCGCCTTCGATCCAGGGGGCGGCCTTTCGACGCGGAAAATCACGCATCTTGGAGCGCACTTCGATCTCGTGAATGAGGTCGCGAGCCGAGAGAACATGGGCCAGGAGTTCAGCTTCGAATGCAATGGGAAGCACTGTGCGGGCGCCAGCGGCGATTTTGAGCTGGTGTCGGGGGACTCTGCCGAAACCCCTGGAGGCCGTTCGCTGACCGCACGGCTGCGGCACAAGGCACTGCCGCTTGAAGTCACCGTCGTTTATCGCGTATACGCAGGTCACGCGGCGCTGCGCAAGCACCTTATCGTCCGCAACACGGGGCGCGACCCGCTGCGCCTCTCCCACATGGCAATCGAAGCGCTGGTGGTGAGCACAGGGCCAGCGAGCGAGACGACGCTGCTAGCGGAGTATGGGGCGCTGCCGCGCGAGACCTTTTACACGGGGCGATCGGAGGACGCGTGCCTGCTGGCGACCAACAGCCGGACGGGAAACGGCCTTGCACTCATGAACGAGGTTCCGGGCTATCTGAAGCGCACTGAAGTACAAGGCTTCTACGACCCGCGCCACATGAATATCGGCGTCATGTACGACACCGATCTGATGCCATTTGAGCGCGCGCTTGCGCCGGGTGAGGAGTTCTCGACGGCAGACGCGTCGCTCATTCTTTACCGCAAGGGCGATGGCTTCAACGACCCACACTGGGCCCTCCCGCGATACACAGCACAGGTGCTCGAGCGCAGGATCGACCGCGCTGGGCCGCCATGGATATTCAACACATGGGAGCCGCTGCAGCGCGGCATCAACCAGGAGATCGCCATGGAGATGGTTGAGGCAGCGGGCACGATGGGGATCGACATCTTCACCATCGACGACGGATGGCAGCAGGACTACGGCGAAAACGAAGTGAACCGTACCGCTTTTCCCGGCGGGCTCGAACCGATTCTGCAGGCGGTTGAAGCGAGGGGCATGCGGCTGGGTCTGTGGGCTCCGCTAGCCGCGATCGGCGTTGCGACAGCTGTCTATCGCGATCACCCCGAATGGGCTGCACTGGACCAGGAGGGCCAGCCGAAGTTTACGGGTACCGCGGCGGGACAGAAGGCGGTCATGTGCATGGCATCGGACTATCGCGCGGCGGCTGCGGCGCGCGTCATCGATGTGATCGAGCGTTTCCGGCTGGCGTACGTCAAGCTCGACCTGACGACGATCTTCAACGCGTATGGAGAGGCGCCGGGATGCTGGGCCCATAACCACCTGCACGGTTCATGGGCCGAGTCGCTGGTGAGGATCTATGAAGGCATTCGGTATGTAACGGCGCGAGTTTACGAGAAGCATCCTGACGTGCTGCTCGACCTGACGTTCGAGCTTTGGGGCCAGAAGCACATCATCGACGCGGGCCTGCTGGCGTCGGGAGACCTCGACTGGCTGAGCAATGTGGGCGACACCAGCGAGCAGTCGGCTGGACCGATTCAGGCTCGGCAACTGCTTTACCAGCGTGCGATTTCGATGCCGGTGGAGGCAATGCTGATCGGAAATCTGCAGGCCGATACGCAACCGATCGCGGAGCGATTCGCAACCGCAATCGGATCGGCGCCGGTCCTGCTGGGCGATATAAGGAAACTGAGCGCTGAAGATCGGCGGTGGTACGGCGAAAAAGCCTCGTGGTTCAAGAAGCTGCGCAACAAGGCCGCGCTGAGCGAGAGCTTCTTCCCGCTCGGCAGTTGGCAGCAGCCGACTGCAACGCAGTGGGATGGGTTTGCCCGGTTTGCCTCTTCGGGCGCGGGAATTGTAGTGCTCTTCGCCAACGAGTCCGATGTGAAAGATGTCCTGGTTCAACTGCCGCTGCTGCCCGCAAAGCAGTATTCGCTGCGCTCTGTCATGACCGAGAAAGACCTGACGCCGCGCGGTGGCGCGGACTGGACGCACGGAGTCGCGTTCCGGTTTGAGAGTGGCCAGAAAGTTGAGATTGTGGAGGTTTCGGCGAGTTAGCTGGGATGGTGTGCCCGAAGTTCGCTGGATGGTGGGCTTCAAACTGCAGGTCCTTGGACTCCGTTTGGCCGAAATCGGCCAAACTCCACTCAGGGTGACCGCACTATTTATGTTGCGAGCTTCGCTTACAGAACGCTAGCAGATTCTCGGCAACTGCTCGCCGATCATCGTGGGGATTACGCGATTCGCGCCCATCGCGGTGCGCGCCACCAGCATGCCCTTGTGTTCCGCGGTCAGGTGGCCGATGCGCGCTGCCTCCCGGCCCAGCGGGTGGGCCTCCAGGACTTCCAGCACACGATGCGCAGCCTCAGGCGCAACGAAGAATACAGCCTTGCCTTCATTGGCTACGTAGACCGGATCGAGACCGAGCAAATCGCACGCCGACTGCACTTCAAACCTCACCGGCAGCTTGGTTTCGTCGATCACCACGCCGACATTCGAGGCCTGCGCGATCTCATTCAGTGTAGAGGCGAGCCCACCGCGCGTAGGATCGCGCATGGCATGGACTGCCGTTCCAACTGCTTCCAACACCTCGGCGATCATCCCGTTCAGCGCGGCGCAGTCACTGCGTATGGGGCTCTCGAACGCGAGGCCCTCGCGCACGCTCATGATCGCCATGCCGTGGTCGCCTATCGTTCCAGACACAATCACCGTGTCACCCGGTTGCGCGCGTCGCGGGCCGAGGGCTATCCCGGCGCGCAGCAAACCCACGCCCGCAGTGGTGATGTAGCAGCCATCGCCGTGGCCGCGCTCCACAACCTTGGTATCGCCGGTAACGATCTGCACGCCAGCCGTCGCTGCGGCCTTCGCCATCGCATCCACAATCGCCGCGAGCTGCGCGATGGGAAATCCCTCTTCGAGGATGAAACTGGCGCTCAGAAACTTTGGTTCTGCGCCGGAAACCGCCAGATCGTTCACCGTACCGTTCACAGCCAGCTCGCCAATCGACCCTCCGGGAAAAAACAACGGCTGCACGACAAACGAATCGGTGCTCAACGCGAGGCGCGCGGCGCCGGCCTCGAGCACCGCGGCATCGCCCAAATTTTCAAGAGCGGGATTGCGAAACGCGGGCAGGAAAAGATGTTCCACCAACTCGTTCCCCAGCTTGCCGCCACCGCCATGGCCCATGACGATGGCTGGATAATCGGCGAGAGGAAGGGGACAGGTCCAGTTTGAGAAGTCCACCATTGCAGCTTTGGCGTCGTCAGGCATGTGCCGCTTCACTCATTGCCTTGCCCGCGCCCGCCAGTTGCTCCGCGCTCAGGAACCGCCCGTAGTTGTAATACGCGGCGCAGGCGCCTTCGCTCGAGACCATGGTTGCGCCCAGCGGATGTCGCGGCGTGCATTCCTTGCCAAACGCGGGGCACTGGGCCGGCTTGATGGCGCCGCGCAGCACATCGCCCGAGTGGCAGAGCGGCGACTCCTGCGTGTGAATGCCCGTGATCTCAAAGCGCAGCTCGGCGTCGAATTCGCGATGATCCGCATTGAGCCGCCATCCACTCTTCGGGATGACGCCGATCCCGCGCCAGGCGCGATCGGTCACCTCGAAGACTTCGCTCAACAGCTTCCGGGCTGGACGATTGCCGTCGAAAGTCACCACGCGGCCGTAGGCGTTTTCGACTTCGTGCTGTCCGGCCTCAAGCTGGATGACGGTGCGGCGGATGCCGTCGAGCAAATCCAGCGGCTCAAATCCCGTGACGACGATGGGCACGTGGAACTTCTCCGCAATCGGTGGATACTCCCAGTAGCCCATCACGCTGCACACGTGCCCTGCCGCGAGGAAGCCCTGCACCTGATTTCCCGGCGAAGACATGATGGCGGCAATTGCCGGCGGCACCAGCACATGCGAAACCAAAACCGAGAAATTGGTAAGCCCACGGCGCTTGGCCAGATGCACGCTCATGGCATTGGCGGGCGCGGTTGTCTCAAAGCCCACGCCGAAGAAAACGACTTGCTTATCGGGGTTCTTGACGGCCAACTCCACAGCATCGAGCGGCGAATAGACCACGCGCACGTCGCCGCCGCCGCCCTTTACCTGAAAGAGGTCGCTGTCGGTTCCCGGCACGCGCAGCATGTCACCGAATGAGCAGAAGATGACCCCGGGCCGCTCGGCAATCGCCAGGGCTTTGTCAATGAGCTCGAGCGGCGTGACGCACACCGGACAGCCGGGGCCGTGCACCATCTCGATCCCAGCGGGCAGCATCTGGTCGATGCCATTCTTGATGATGGAGTGGGTTTGGCCGCCGCAGACCTCCATGATCTTCCATGGCTGCGTGGTCACTTGATGGATCTCGCGCGCGATCGTCCGAGCGATCTCGCCATTGCGAAACTCAGTGAGGTACTTCATGGGTCACCTGCGGCAGGGTTAGCGGCTCGCAGCGCCTGTGCCGCTAGTTTTCGCAACTTCCGTCCGGGCAATTCGATTGCGGACGCTGCGCTGCTCGCGCAAACGCCTCTTCTTCGCTGGCCAGCTCTTCGTCGAGGACGCCCATCGCGCGGAAGTCGGCCAAGGTTTGCTGGGCCGTCGCCTCGTCGATCTTGGAGAGGGCAAAGCCCACGTGCACGATGGTGTAGTCGCCCACTTCAACCTCTGGCACGTAGTCGAGGCAGACGTTTTTCACCACTCCGCCGAAGTTTACGCGGCCCATGCGAATGAGGCCGTCGCTCGAAATCGCTTCCACTTTACCTGGGATCGCCAGACACATAGCAACCTTCTTATACCTTTCTTGCGATGCACGCAAGCGTGATCTGGATCACTCGGGGATACCCCGATGGGCGCGGGTGCACGAGGATTTCGAATTGCAGCGACCTGGGGAAAACTGCCGAATTTGGCGGCAAAACGGGCGTTTTGGTGTACGATTTGCGACGTTTTTTACCGCGATTTAAGAGTCGATTTGCTGATTACAAACCAATTAGGCCCCAAAATATACCACCTGGATATCGAAAAGAACTTCTTCTGACTTTTCCCTGGCGCATGATTCCAGGCCTGATTTCTGCTTGGTTCGACACGGCAGGAATTGGGAAGTTATCTGCAAAGCCAAGTGGTTGATTGGGTGGGAGATCGGGGAGAAGAAGCTTGACGGACCTAGAGCTTCCAAATCCGAAGGGGCCTCTCAAAATGAAGACGGGACTTTATAGAGCATCACTCGGCCAAGATCATGAACGAGTAGCCGCCAAGGGTACGTACCGCCAACTGTTGGTCAAGCGCAAACAGGGCAGCGCGAGGCAAGCGGAATAGCTTTTGGACGAAGTTGGGTCCAATCTCGTTCGAGCGCGGTGCAAAGAAACAATCCACGACATGATAGCCGGCGTCTGCAAGGGTTGCCAGAACGGTCTCCCGCGAAAAGTAGTGGATGTGATCATGATCCCGGCGTCGCTTCAGCAGCCCATCCTTGCGAATCACTGCCTGAACCGAGAGATCGAGCGGAAAGTGGAAGATCTTGTATTGTGAAATGCCGCGCACTGCCCGCAGGAACGAAAAGTAGTCCTCAAGATGCTCAATCACATCCAGAACCAGCAGAAGGTCAAAGTGCAGGGCAGATTCTTGTGTAATATCCGCAAGCATGAAATGAAGGTGCTCGTTTTCTCTTGGGGCACTCAGTTCATGGGCCTGGGGCGAGATATCGAAACCAGTCAATTCCACGCCGGGTGGCATCTCGAGCTGCAGCAGACGGAGAACTTCTCCGACACCGCAACCGGCTTCGCAGACAGAATGAACATCAAGTGAGTTTCTGCGCAGCAGCTGAAGTATGTATTTCACTTTGAAAGGGGACTCTTCGACGTGCCACGTCGGGTTTTTCTTCAGATACGATCCGTCTTTGTATCCCTCCAGAAAGGATCGCGGCCCGCCAGTTGCCGGTGCCGAAATGCGATTGGACATTGAATTGGGAATTTCCATTTTGCCTTTCGAATGCAAACCAATATACCCCCCATTTGCCTCCGCTCGCGGCCTTTTTTGCATCCGTTCCCATCACGAAGCCCCGGGCGGCCCCTTCTCTGCATCCCATAGCTTCTGTGGGCGCGTGTTCTTATTGGTCTATGGCTTCAGCCGGCCCTTCGAATGCGATGACGGTTTCAGAGGCTCCTTCGCCCGCCAGCAGACGGCTATTGCCGTGGCTGGTAGCGGTTGCGTTCTTCATGGAGTCGCTCGATACCACCATTCTGAATACGGCCGTGCCGGCGATCTCGGCAGCTCTCCACGTTGGGCCACTCAGCATGAAGGCCGTGCTGGCCAGCTATACGTTGAGTCTTGCTGTGTTTATCCCTATCAGCGGCTGGGTCGCCGATCGATTCGGAACGCGACGCGTGTTTGCCGTGGCAATCGGGCTTTTCACGCTGGGTTCCTTCTTATGCGGCATATCGAGCAACATCCATCTACTGGTTGTCTGCCGCATCCTGCAGGGCTGTGGCGGCTCCATGATGGTGCCTGTGGGCCGGCTGACCCTGGTCCGGACGTTCGCGAAATCAGAACTACTTCGCACCATGAGCTTCGTTTCGATACCGGCCCTGATTGCTCCCATGCTCGGACCGATCGCAGGCGGGCTAATTGTGGGCTATCTTCACTGGCGAGCGATCTTCTTTGTCAACATTCCCATCGGCCTGATCGGCTTGATCATGGTCTACATCCACCTGCCCGATTACCGGGAAGAGACACACCCGCTGGACACGGTCGGATTGATCCTCTTTGGGTCCGGCATCGCCCTGCTGTCATACGTACTGGAAGTCTTCGGGGAGCACGCCCTTAGTGTGAGCGAGATCTCCGGATTACTGGTGCTTTCTCTCGCATTGCTTGCCGGTTATTGGCTGCACGCGAAAACTCTTGAGTTCCCGTTGCTGCAACTCGGCCTCTTCAAGATTCGCACTTTCCGCGCGGCGGTGAACGGGAGTTTCTTTACGCGGCTGGGCATCGGAGGGGTGCCGTTTCTCTTGCCGTTGCTCTATCAGGTCGGTCTCGGTTTCACTCCGGTGCAGTCGGGTCTGCTTATCATGCCACAGGCCCTGGCCGCAATGTGCATAAAGCCAGTAATGCCCCGCATCTTGTCAGCCATCGGCTATCGTTGGGTGCTCATCTCCAACACAATCATTCTTGGGCTGCTGCTTCTGCTGTTCGCAACCATCGGTCTTCACACGCCGGTGTGGATCATCGTCTTGCAGGCATTCTTTTATGGGGCCTTTACGTCGTTGCAGTACACAAGCATGAATACGCTTGTGTACGCCGACACGACGGACCCGGAGTCGAGCGCCGCGAGTTCCATCGCGAGCACCATGCAACAGATGTCGATCAGCTTCGGGGTTGCAATCGCAGGATTGACGACAGCGTTTTTCGTTCCTGCCGGCCAGTCCAGTCCGGCCGCGATGATTCACGGCATTCACAAGGGACTTATAGCGTTGGGGGTATTGACCGTGGTTTCGACGCTTGTGTTCACCAGCCTGAAGCGGGGCGATGGTGACGCAGTGAGCAACGAAAAGGTCTTCCACCCGGGCGGTTGAATAGGCGCGCTCGGGGTTCCGTGCGCGCAGCGCTCAGGATGACATGATCGTGACGATGCGGGCTTCAGACCAGGGACGTTAGTCAGTCCACCATGAGTTCGCCGGGCACGATGGGCCGCGTGCGGGGAAGCAGCCCGCGCCACGCCGCGAAGCCCATCATCACCAAAACGCCGACAAAGACGATCAGCTTGACAAGGTTTCCGGAGCGCGTCTCGGGAAGAATCTTCCAAAGAACCAGCAGCACGGTCTGTGCCGCCGTGACCGCCCATACAGATCCATAAAAATACCGGCGCTCCGTACCCTCGCCTTTGGTCGAGATCCCTACGCGGGGCAGCTTCCCGATGATGCCGAGAAAAAGTATGAAAGCGCACAGCGGTGAATAGGCGTAGAGATAGATCTGCTTCAGGCGCCAGACACCCGTGACCGTCGCATAGACGAGTCCGGCCATATTCAGCAGAGCGAAATTCAGCACTGCATTCCACGCGAAGGTATAACAGACGCGGCGATAGAGCGGGTTGGGCTTGTCTTCGTCGAAGCGCAGAATGTACGGAGCCGGCTCGACGCCCGGTAGCTGGCCGTAAAGGCCCGCGATACCGGTGCCGATGAGCACGAGGGCAAGCCAAGCTGCATTCCAAACGCTGAATCCGTGGGCGAAGAGGCCGAATGTCAGCGGTCCGGGAGACAGAAAATACACCCAGATCCAGATGGGCCAGTGCAAGAAGCGGTAGTAAACCTTGTTGCGTGTGCGGATTCTGCGCTCTGCCGCGAATTCAAGCTTTCCCCTGTAACCCATTGGCGTGAGTCTCGCAGAGGAGATGCGAGAGCGTCAAGGAAACAGAGAACAGAGAACAGAGAACAGAGAACAGAGAACAGAGAACAGAGAACAGAGAACAGAGAACAGAGAACAGAGAACAGAGAACTAGCGTCAACTCTTATAGCGGCCCATCATCTCTTCGACATTCCGCAACGAGGCGAACCCGAATTGTTTGTAAAGGGAATGGGCATCTTTTGTTCGCAAGAGGACCACAGTCAGGTCCCTAACGATCGGGTCATTGACGATGGCATTCAATAAAATCTTTCCGACGCCCTTCCCCCGGTACTCGGGCGCAACAAACACGTCTGCCAGGTACCCGAACGCGACACAATCCGTGACGAGACGGCCGAAAGCAATCTGCTTGGCTTTGTCGAAAACTCCAAAACACATGGAATGTTGAATTGTCTTTTCTACTGCAGCGCGCGACCGGTCCTGTGCCCAATATGAGGATCGGCTCAGGAAGCCGTGAATGAATTCAATATCCATGCGGGTTCGGTCTTGGGACACTTCAAACACGCAACACCTCCAAGCACAGCGGGACTTCACTCCTACGGCGATTTTTGCGGACTACAGATCGTTGCATAAATGGTCTGGGGTGGTGAAGAAACTCCCCTCAGGGGCTGAAGCCCCAATGTTTATGCGGCTTTTACGGCACGGCTGAAGCCGTGCCCTTTCAAAACAGGATTTATGCAACCAGTCCTAGGTATCCGTCTCGAGCGCCTGCGCTCGTTGCCAACCCTTTTCGATCACACGCACGGTGATCGGGTCCAGCTTCAGCGCACTGTGGCTATTCCACTCCGTGCGCTCCACCCACCGCACGTCATCCGCATCCGATGCCGCGCGCAACTCGCCTCCTGTGACGCGGCACAGGTAGTCGGCGATTACGTAGTGATGGCGGACCCGGCCCTCTTCGCCGTGAATGCGCTCAAGAAGCTCAACCAATTCGACGGCTTCGACTTCCAATCCGGTTTCTTCGCGCACTTCGCGCGCGACTCCTGCGGGCAGCGTTTCGCCCACCTCCAGCACACCCCCCGGCAGCGTCCAATGGCCTTTCAGGGGCTCGCCTCCTCGGCGCACCAGCAGCACGCGGCGGTCTTTGACGATCACCGCGCCGACCCCTACGAGCGGCGTTTGCGGAAATTCGCGTTGTACGTTGCCGTCCATCGCCAAAACCCTCTGACTCAAAACTCGCATTCGTCCGACGCGAGCTGCGCCATGAATCGCTCGAAACCGGCTATCATCCAATCAAACAGGCCAAAGAAAAAATGCCGGAATTCACGTTGAAAATTGACGGTATGCACTGCGGCTCCTGTGTACGCCGCGTGAGCCAAGCCCTGGCCTCGGTCCCCGGCATAGTGGTCAACGAGGTTCGCGTGGGAGCAGCCCGGCTGACTGCGCTCGAGCAGCCGGAGCCTGTCGATCTGGCTATTCAGGCGATCGCAAAAGCCGGCTATGTCGCGCACCTGGAATCATAATGCCAGACGTTGGAGCTGACCGGTGGCCTCGCACTCAACAGAATCGCTCACGCTTCCCGTTCTCGGGATGACCTGCGCGTCTTGCCAGCATCGCGTGGAACAGGCGCTGCGCTCGACGGCGGGAGTGGAGTCGGCGCGAGTCGATCTCATGGCGCATCGCGCCAGCGTTGTCTTCGATCGGACATTGGCCGCGCCCGAGCAATTGGTCGAAGCGATCCGTGGCGCCGGGTACGACACGGTTCTGCCCCGCGCCGGCGCTCAACCTGAAGGGCACGCCCTCGATGCCGCCGCATCGCCCAAGAAGGCGTGGGTCACGCTGGCCGCGGGTGCGCTCGCCATGCTGCTGGCCATGCCACTCGGGAATGAAATGGGTACGGTCGACCGCATGTTGATGCGGGCACTTCCGTGGCTATACGAAATTCCGGTTGGTGTGTTGCGCTGGGGTTTGCTTGTACTCACGGCTCCGGTTGTTGCGTGGGCTGGGCGCGGCATCTACGCGAGTGCATGGCGAGCGCTGCGCCACGGGGCGACGAACATGAATACGCTGGTGAGCCTGGGCACGGCCGTTGCCTTTGCTTACTCGGCATTCGCCACCATCGCTCCGGCGCCCGGCCGCCAGGTCTACTTCGACGCGGTTCTGCTCATTCTGGGGTTCCTCCTGTTGGGCAAGAGCCTGGAAGGCCGCGCCAAGCGACGCGCCCTTGGTGCGCTCGATGCGCTCTCGCGGCTGCGCCCAGCGACGGCGCGGCGCATTGTCGATGGGGCGCAGACGATTGTGCCGCTCGAAGAGGTCCGCCTGGGCGACGAGATTCTGGTGCTTCCCGGCGAGCGCTTTCCGGTGGACGGAGTCGTCGTTGAGGGAAACACGACCGTCGACGAATCCATGCTGACCGGTGAGTCCATGCCGCTGGAGCGCGGGCCGGGTGGCCGCGTGCTGGCGGGTTCGCTCAACTACGACGGCGCAGTGACATGCCGTGCGCAGTCGCTGGGCGAGGCCACAGTGCTGGCGCAGATCGCTCGCATGGTCGATCAAGCGCAGAGCTCGCGCGCACCGATGGAAAGGCTCGCCGACCGGGCCAGCGCGATCTTCGTTCCTGTCGTGCTGGCGCTCGCCGCGCTGACCTTTGCGGTTTGGTTTGCGGCGGCGCATTCGCTTCAGCTCGCATTGGCCAACACCGTGGCTGTGCTGGTGATCGCGTGCCCTTGTGCGATGGGCCTGGCCGTGCCCGCCGCGCTTACCGTGGCTGTCGGGCGCGGCGCGCAGCTGGGCGTGCTCTTCAAGGGCGGCGAAGCACTGGAGCGCCTCGCGCACCTCGACGTGATCGTGCTCGACAAAACCGGAACGATGACGCTGGGACGGCCGGTGCTGGTGAAAGTGGGGGGACTCGGGACTAGGGACGAAGAGACTGAGGAAGCAAGAGAGCGGGAGTTGCTGCGCGTGGCTGCGGCTGCGGAGGAACGATCGAACCATCCGCTGGCCCACGCAATTATCGATTTTGCATCTGGTCTTGGATTGAAGTGGGCGCCTGCGCAAGACGTCCAGGTCTTTCCAGGCCGCGGTCTCTCGGCCCGCGTTGAAGGACGTGACTGCCTGCTGGGGAACGAAGCGCTGCTGCGTGAGTTTGGGATTGGACTTCCGGAAGGCGCCGATGCGCCGCAGCCGGGTGTGACGCGGTTGTGGATGGCGCTCGACGGCGCGGTTGCAGGCTACTTCGACGCTCGCGATCAACTTCGCCCCGATGCGGCAGCCGCTGTGACGGCGCTGCGGCATTTGGGCCTACGGGTGGTGATGCTCACCGGCGATTCGGCTGCTGCCGCGGCGCCCATCGCTCGCCAGGCGGGCATCGGGGAGGTGCAAGCCGGCCTCGATCCGGCAGCCAAACTCGACCGCATTCGCAGCATACAGAAGTCAGGACTTCGCGTGGCGATGGCTGGTGACGGCATCAACGACGCGGCTGCATTGGCCCAGGCCGACGCCGGGATCGCCATGGGCACCGGCGCCGATCTCGCGCAGGAAGCGGGCGACGTGCTTCTACTACGCGCGCAACCTTCGTCAATTCCTACCGCGATTGCGCTGAGTCGCAAAACGCTCCGCATCATGCGGCAGAATCTGGGCTGGGCGGCGGGCTACAACGTGCTCGGCATTCCGCTGGCGGCGGGTGCGATGTATCCGGCTTTCCATCTTCTGCTCACGCCTTGGATCGCCGCAGCGGCAATGGCGCTGAGCTCAGTCTGTGTGCTGGGCAACAGCTTGCGGCTGCGGGGATGGCAACCAGTATCGGACGAAATCTCGCTCCCACGCTAAACTAGCCTCAGGTCCTGCCCCGTGCGCATCCTCACCCGCTACATCCTCGGCGAGATTTTCTCCCTCACGCTCATTGGCTGCGCTCTTTTCACGTTCATCCTGTTCATGCCGAGCCTGCCCCACATCCTTGAGGTGGTGGTGCGCAGCAGCTCCACGTGGGTCGATGTGGCCCAAGTCTTCCTCTTCACGCTGCCGAATATCTTCAAGTTCACGATTCCCATGGCGGTGCTGTGGGGGTTGCTGCTGGGACTGAGCCGGTTGTCCGCTGACAGCGAGATCATTGCCATGCGCGCCTCGGGCCTTGGCATCGGATACTTTGTGCGCGTCTCCTCGATCCTGGCGATTGGCGGAACCATTCTGGGCCTTGGCAACTCGCTCTATTTGGCGCCGCGCGCAAACCAGGCCATCATCGAGATGGAACAGACGCTGGCCAACTCGCAAGCCTCCTACGAGATTCAGCCGCGGGTCTTTTACGAGGACTTTCGCAACTTCGTGCTTTATGTGCAGGACGTGCGCTCCGGAACGGGGGCGGCGAACTGGCGCCAGGTCTTCATGGCCGATGTCACCGATCCCGGCAACCCGCTGATCACCACGGCAGCGTCAGCCACAGTGGTGACCGACAATACGCAGGAACTGCTGATGCGGCTGCGCAACGGCCAGCGCGACGAAACAGTTGCCGACCAGCCGGGCCAGTCGAACATCTCGACTTTCGTCACCACTGACATGCCGCTCCAACTGAGCCAGCAGAGCGACGTGCATCTGGGGCGAGTTGATACGGCCCTCTACGCACTGCCCATGGCAGCGCTCTTTCAACGAATCCACGACACGCGCGGCACTCCGGACCAGAAACGGTTCCTGATCGAGATGCACAATCGCTTCGCGCTTCCGGTTTCGTGCCTGGTACTGATGCTGGTGGGTGTTCCGTTGGGCGCAGCCTCGCGGCGCGGCGGAAAGAGCTCGGGTTTTGTTTTTACTATCCTGCTGGTTTTCGTCTATTACTTCCTGTCTTCCACGGGCATTGCTCTGGGACACCAGAGCAGGCTTCCTGCTTTTCTCGCGGTGTGGTCGGCCAATCTTCTCTTTGCTGCGTCGGGCATTTTTCTTCTGTATCAAATGGCTACCGGTGGCCGACTGATCAGTACGTTTGCAGCCTGGTCGTCGTGGCTGCCCAAGTTCAAAGCGCCAGTTCCGGCGAACGGCTTCCAACTGAAAGGGCTGATCGAGAGAATGCGGCCGCGCGCGCAGCGCGGCAAATTGCGCGGCATCTTCCCGCGCATTCTCGACGAGTACATTGTGCGCGAATTTGTCGGCATGTTTCTGCTGGTGCTCGCGGGGTTCTTGCTGTTAATGATCGTCTTCACATTTTTCGATCTCGTCGGTGACATCTTGCGCAATCGCATTCATCTGTCGGTTGTAGGGGACTATTTGCTCAATCTTGCGCCCAACCTGCTCTATCAGATTGCGCCGCTGGCAGTGCTGATTGCCGCGCTGGTCGAGTTTGGCGTGCTCAATCGTAACAGCGAAATCATCGCCATCAAGGCCACCGGAATCAGTCTCTATCGCCTGGTCATTCCCATCGTTTCGATCGCTGTTTGCCTTTCAGTCGCGCTCTTTCTTTTCGATCAGTATTATCTGCCGCAGGCTAACCGCAGGCAGGAAGCGCTGCGCAATGTGATCAAGGGACGTCCCCCGCAGACGTATCTGCATCCCGAACAGAAGTGGATTTTCGGCCGGGCGAGCGCGGGCGAACCGGCGCGTATTTTTTATTACCAATTCTTTGATCCGGATAAGGAGGAGTTCGCGAATCTCTCGGTTTTTGAGTTCGAGCCCTCGACCTTCGCGCTCACCCGCCGCATCTTCGCTGCCCGCGCTGTGTGGGACCGCGCCGCCGAAGCCTGGAGCTTCGAAAACGGCTGGGTTCGCGATATCGATGGCGCGGACGTGAAGCAGTACCGCGAATTCCTGAAAACCGCGTTTTCTGAAATTCACGAGCCGCCCGACTACTTCCAGAAAGAGGATTTGCAATCGGCGGAGATGAATTTTGGCCAGCTCGACCGATACATTCGCGACCTGGGCCAGGGCGGGTTTGACACCATGCGTCTGCGCGTCGCGCTATGGCACAAGTTGTCTTATCCGCTCATCGCCGTGGTGATGGCGCTGCTCGCTGTTCCGTTCGCGCTTTCTATGGGCAGGCGCGGTTCCCTCACGGGCGTGGCGGTTGCTGTCGCCGTTGCTCTCGCCTACTGGGTCGTTGACGGGCTCTTCAGCGCCATGGGCAATGTGAATTACCTGCCATCGGTGATGGCCGCGTGGTCGGCAGACGTCCTCTTCGCCCTCGCGGGCGGCTATCTGCTGCTGAGAACGCCGACGTAGCAGCGGCCGCGTGGGTCGTGATTCGTGAATCGTGGTTCGTGATCAGAGATCAAGCAGCGCGCGTTGAGTGAAAGAGTGAAGAAGTGAAAACGTGAACTGAGAATGGCAGCCCCACTGGGCACTCTGGCTCGAATTGCGTGAATCGTCCCGCCAGTCGGGTGAATCGTACAATGAACCTATGTTTCGCGACCTTGGCCCGCTTTACCCCTACATGCGCCGGTATAGCTGGGGGTACGTGTGGGGCACCCTGGCCTGTGTGGCCACCAACATCATGGCAGTTCAGTTTCCCAGGATCCTCGGCATGGCCGTCGACGCTATCCGCAGGGGAACAACGCGGGAGCACGTCCTCGTTCTGGCACTCATTCTCGTCGGCATCACCCTGGTCAAGGGCATCTTTCTTTACGCGCAGCGCTGGATCCTCATTGGCATCTCGCGCGAAATCGAATTCGACCTGCGCAACGACCTCTTCCGCCAGCTCGAAATTGAAGACTCGGGTTTCTATCAGCGCTACCGTACCGGCGACATCATGGCGCGCATGACCAACGACCTGAACGCGGTGCGCATGCTGCTCGGTCCGGCGCTCATGTACAGCGCCAACACCATCTTCCTCTCGGTTTTCGCGCTTTTCTTCATGCTGCGCATCAGCCCGTATCTGACGCTGGTGGCGCTGGCGCCCATGCCGCTGGCCAGCATTGTTGTGCAGTATCTCGGCCGCAAGATTCACGACCGCTTCGAGCGCATCCAGGCGAGCTTTTCCGATATCTCCGCGCAGGCCCAGGAAAACTACTCCGGCGTGCGCCTGATCCGCGCCTTTGCGCGAGAGGACTCGCAGATCGGGCTCTTTGAGCGGCTGAACCGCCAGTACATCGGCCGCGCCCTTCGCCTGGTGCAGCTGATGGGCATGCTCTGGCCGACGCTTGAGTTCATCCTCGGCGTCTCCATGATCATTACGCTCCTTGCCGGCGGCCACCAGGTTCTTGCCGGGCGCATCACCGTCGGCCAGTTCGTGGCCTTCAACACCTACATGATTCTGCTCATCTGGCCGATCATTGCCGTGGGCTGGGTGATCAATATCTTTCAGCGCGGCACTGCCTCGGTGAAACGCATCGACGAGCTGCTTAAAGCCGAGCCCGCCATCTCCGACCGGCACTCCGTGCTTTCAGGTTTCGGACCGGACTACAGGCTCAATGGCGACATCGAATTCCGCCATCTCAACTTCGGCTACGGCGAAGGCCCGAATACGACCCCGGTGCTCCACCCCACGGACAAAGACCCGTCCGCGGGGACCCCGGTGCTGCGCGACATCTCACTGCATATCCCCGCTGGATCGAGCCTGGCCATTGTCGGGCCCACCGGCTGCGGCAAATCCACGCTCGTGAACCTCATTCCGCGTCTCTACGATGCGCCTCCGGGCTCGCTTCTCATCGACGGCCGCCCCCTGCGCGATTACCCGCTCGCTGTGCTGCGCAGCAACATCGGCATGGTCCCGCAGGAGACCTTCCTCTTCAGCGAAACCATCCGCGAAAATCTCAAGTTCGGCGCGCCAAATGCCGCCGCTGAAGAAATGCTGGAGGCTGCGAGTGCCGCGCACATTCGTGCTGAGGTCGAAGAGTTTCCGCAGGGCTTTGAGACCATGGTCGGCGAACGCGGCGTCACGCTTTCGGGCGGGCAAAAACAGCGCTCGGCCATCGCCCGCGCCCTGCTGCGGCGTCCGGCGATTCTCATTCTCGACGACGCTCTGGCCAGCGTCGACACCTATACCGAAGAACGCATCCTGGGCGGCCTGCGCCACTACACCGCCAACACCACTACCATCCTCATCTCGCATCGCGTGTCCACGGTTCGCAATGCCGACCGTATCGCCGTCCTCGACAAAGGACGCATCGTCGAATTCGGACGCCACGACGAGCTCCTCGCTCTCGACGGCTACTACGCCAACCTCTATCACAAGCAACAGCTCGAAGAAGAACTCACCGTCGGCTGACAGCTGGCGCGGTTTTGGCTGCGCCACGACCGGAGATTTGTAGCCTCTCCACGTGGCGCTATGATGGACCAGCGCCCCCCAAGGCAGAAAACCGAGAGCTCGACGATAAGCAGCCTGAAACCCTCTACGCCAAAATGGGGCGGCTCAAGCGAGCCGGGGCGCAGCGCGGACGCGCCCTGCCCATGCTGGTCGGCGCGCGTCTTGAATGGGCCAAGGAGGCATGGCAGGTATGTGGTGGGTCACGGTTTTGTTCATGGGCCTCATTGCGGTGCTGAGCTACAGCCGGGCGAAGCAGATGGGAATGTTGACCCGGAAGATTGTCGGGATCCATCTTGCCTTCTTCGCGCTGCTGTTCGCGGTCTTCATTGCGCCGGTTTTGCTGATCAATTCGCAGAGTCCGTACTTTATCCCGGTGTTCCTCACAGCATTGGCGGTGTGCCTGGCCGGTATTGTCTGGTTCGCGATCTACGCAAAGAGGTGGGCGAGACCGGTCAAGCAGGGATCGACGGACGAGGCGCGCTAGGAGCCACGCCTCAGGCGTGGCCGTGCTCGGTATCGGCTCTTGTCAGGCTGAAGCTACTGGACCTTCTCGTTTGGGCTCCCCCACCTAGGCGAGGTCGAACTCGAAATCGCTGCGTTTACCCTTCTTTTCGAGAACCGCGAGGTCGTGATGGGACCGCGCGATGGAACCGCCAAGCTCGGTTTGCGTACGCCCAGAAGATACACTTACCCAGGAATCGCCTTAGCACTGGTTGCGCGGAAATACCGTCTTGCGTCAGGTCGAAACAGCAACCAGGCAATCAACGCCAGAATGAGCGTGTGAACCGCAATCTGGCCGACCACTGGCCAGCTGATGGCGACGTGAAATGCCATCCACGCCAAGGCCAGCCATCGTGCCCAGTTTTGACCCCGCAGCAGGAAGACCCCGGCGACAATGGCCAGCAATTCAGTCAACAGAACCCATACGTCGTCCTGATGAAATACCAACGACCGCGGAAAATGACGGACGAGACCAACCGTGCCGACCAGAGCGAACAGGCAGGCCACGATGAGCACGGCGATGGGCGGCTTTCTCGCAGCCATAGCAGGTTATCCAGCAATGTATCACGCAGGCGGTTCGGACGCTGGAACGGAAAAATCGAGAAGGCCCCCGCGGCCTGCTGCAGGTTCTTGCGCCGGATTGCCGGTCTGCCCCCTTCCCACTTCCGGATCGCGGAGAAACAACCGGCTCAGGCTGTCCAACTCGAATGGCCAGGGCCACTCGCCGCGAGTTCGGCCGGCGGCGTGATTCGAGTCGCGCCGGGATTGGCGTCGGCATTCCGAGCCACTTCACGCCATGCGGCGCGCACATTGCGGACGCATTCAATTGCATGCTCGAACTTGGCTCTCGATGCCGACTGCGAGGCTTGCAGAACCTGCGCGAAGATGGCGGCGTAAAACTCGCTCAGCACCTGCGCCGGCCGGCCGCCTACATCCATGCGCAGCCGGGCTTGCAGGTGAATGATGATATCCAGCGCCCGTTTGACTGCGGCGCGGCGTTCATCGGCGTCGCCACGCTCTACCGCGGCGATCGCTGCATGCAGGAAGCGGATGATGCCATCGTAGAGCGCAACCACCAGATCGACTGCCGACGCCCCGTCCAGCACGTGTTCGCGGTAGCTTCCCATCCTTTTCGCTCCTAGCCGTTCGAATTCTCATCGTAGCCGGTGATCGCCGAGTAAAGCTCGTTCATGCCGTTGAGTTGCGACGGCAACTCCTCGAGGGTCTCATTCGCCTGGTTCAATTCTGTCGTCAGGCTCGTTTGCTGCGTCGAAATGTAGTCTTGCTCTTTGGTGATTTCCGCATTCAGCGTCGATTCGACGGTGCTGTTTGCATTCTGCGCCAGCTTCAGCACTCCTGTTGAAGAACTCGTGCCGGCGTTGTTCAGCATGTTCGAGAAAGTCTGTCCCCAACTGCTCGGGTTCTGGAAGAATCCGGAGACACTCGAGTAATCCGCGTTCAGCAGCGAATCGAGCGTGTCGGCGTCGAAGGTGAGCGTGCCGTCGTTGTTCTCGCTAATGCCCAGCGAAGTGAGGCTGTCGATATCGGACGAAGTGTTGTAGTTGAGGCTCGTGATCGTTGGGCTCGATGTGTCGGTAACGTGGGACGACACCGTGAGGGCGCCTTCCGCGCCGCTGGTTCCCGATGTCAGCGTGATTCCCGTCCCCGCCTGGTTCACCTGGGCCGTGACTCCGATGTTCGCGTCGTTGATTGCCTGCGACAGCCCGGCAAGCGTGTCCGGTGTCGAGGAGCTACCGACGTTAACGGTCTGTGCAGCGCCGCTTCCGACCTGAATGGTGAGGTAGCCAGAGAGCGTATCGCTGCTGTTGGCGACGGTCCCGAACGTGCCGGTGTCAGGCGAGGTGGTGGTATAGCCCGAGTCGCGGTAATCGAGCGGCGTAGGATTCGATGCGGTGAGCGCCGAGTTGATCGAGAGCGCTGCTCCCGCCGTCGGCGAGGTAAATGTCAGCGTCGACTCGCCGTCGTTCGTCGTCACCGCCGCCGTCACGCCGAGGTTTGCAGTATTGATGGCGCCGGCTAGCCCGGCGAGCGTGTTGGAGTCGCTGCCGGAGCCTGTGTAGACGGTATTTGCCGCTGCTCCGGAGCTTGGTTCGGCGCCGATTTCAATGGTCTGGGCCGCGTTGCTGCCCACCTGGATCGACAACGATCCCGAGAGCGTTGTACTGGTCGCGGAAACCGGATCCACGTAGCCATTTGGATTGACCGTGGTCAGGCCGCCCAGGAGCTGCTGCTGTAAGAGGGCGAGGGTTGGCGACCCGAAGAGCGGCTCCGGCGTGCCGGAGCTGGTGTTGCCTTCCTGGGAATTGATGGCGCTGATCAGCGAGTTGTAGTCGGTGACGAACTGGTTGACCGCGCTCTCCACACCGGAGTTGTCGTTGCTGATCACCACCTGCACCTGCTCCAGGCTGTTACCCGATTCCGTTGGACTCGGGGCCAGCAGCTGAAAGGTCACGCCCGGGATGAGATTAGTCACCGTATTCGACGCGCTGGTCAGCGGCACGCCGTCGATGTCGAGAGATGCGTCTTCGCCCTTCACGGTGGCGTTGTACGCGAGAGTACCAGTGTTTGTTGAAGTGACTGCATTGGGATCGGTCAGGCTCGAAGTGATGCTCAACTGTCCGGCTGCGCCCGATGTGTTCGAAACCAGACTGAGTGTCGAGCCCGAAGAGTCGCTGAGAACATTGGCGGTCACTCCGAGGTTCGCGTCATTGATGGTCGAAGCCAGTTTGGCGAGGGTATTATTGCCGCTTCCGGTATAGATGGTGCTTGCCGCCGGCGAGCTGGGCGCGGCGCCGATCACCACGTTTTTTGTGGTCCCATTGCCCACCTTAATCGTGATCGAGCCGGAGAGAGCATCGGAAGAGTTCGCGATGGCATCCAGATACCCGCTCGAGGTCTGGGCGAGGTTGTTCACCACCACTGTATGCGTTCCGGCGGTTGCCGAAGAGGTCGCGTTGGTGAGTTCCAACACGCTGGTATCGGAGCTCGATCCCTCCTTCTGCGCCAGAGTTCCCTGGGGATCGGTCAGCGAGCTTATGTCGGTGGAGAGCGTGGAAAACAGTGTGCCGAGATTCGAGAGCACCGTGTCCTGGCTTTGCAATGCCGTTAACTGGTTCTTCCAGGGGGTCTCGACGTGCTCCATGTTGCTTACGATTTCGGAGACGGTGGAGCTGACGTCAAAACCCGCACCGCTGGTTGGCGACCCGAAACTCAGCCCGACCGTACCCATTGCCTTCCCTCCCCTCCAACCCAGCACCCTCGCGGCCAGCGGCTGCAAAGCCCGATTGGAAACATCTCACATAAATCCGAGGCGCAAGCGCCGAGTTCGCCAGCGCAGAGCAGGGCGTCCGGGGTGGACGCCCTGCTCTGGTTATCGGCATTTCCGCGCGATGGTTTATTGCAACAGCTTCAACACTTCCTGCTGGGAGCTGTTGGCCTGTGCCAGGGCCGAAATGCCGGTTTGGCTCAGGATTTCGAACTTCGACATATTGGAACTGGCCTGCGCATAGTCGGTGGCCTGCACCGCGTTCTGCGCCGACTGCACGTTCTCCGACTGTGTGCCGAGCACGGAGCTGACCGAGTTCAGCGTGTTGATCTGCGCGCCGATGTAGCCGTCCTGGGCAGCCACGTCGGTGATGGCCGTGTTGAGATCGGTCAGCGCCGATTCCGCATCGGTCTGGTTGGACAGATCGGTTGTGCTCAACGACTGGCCGGCTAGGTCCGAGTAGCTCATGGTCGCCGTGCCGCCCGCGGCGTTTGTATCTGCGGTGAAGGTCGCGCTGGCCGCAGCCGTCTGCCCGGTGGCTGCATCCGCGATGTCAGGAGACGCCGTACCGCCCCCGGAGTTTGATACGCCGGTGGTGTAGTACGTCCCGGCGGTGTAGGTAAGTGTTGCGCCGGCGGTGGTGTCACCAAGGGAAGATCCGGTGATTGCCGATTGATCGCTGTTTTGCGTGGTAATCGCCAGAGATCCAGTTGTGGCGGTAAGAGTGCTAGCCACTGTGAAGCCTAAGCTGGTGAGGGTAGTCGCCAAATTGGCCATGGTGTCGGTTGTGCCATTTTGGCCGAGGGTAAGGGTGATGTTTGCGCCGGCGGCATCCTTGAGGCTTAGAGTTCCGGAAAGAGTATCGGTTTGTGAATCCTCTCCTGCCCCGCCAACAGCCAAAACGCCCACAGATCCCGGTGTGGTGCCGTGCCCCACTCCTGCGCCCGGACCATTGATCACAATGCCGGTGTCGGTGCCATGGCCCGCGCCTGCCGCAGCCACAGCTTGAGTTCCGGCTTGGGTTGCCGTGGCGAAGCTGGCAGTCAAACCCAGGCCTGCGCTGTCAATGGCTTGGATCATTCCCTGAGCTGTGTCAGCGTAGTTAGTGCCGGTGCCAACGCTGATTGTTGCTGACTTCTGTACGGCAGCGCCGGCCGCCCCCGTCGCCATATAGTTGACGTCGAGCGTGGTGGTGGCGTTGGCAAAGCCATCGTTGACTGTCGCAAGCGCGCCGCTCTTCGACAGGTCGATGAACGTGTTGTTGGCGCCGTTGGTGTAGGCCATCACGCCGCCGGAGTCGCCCACATTGGAGGAAGACAGCGAGCGGATGTTCAGATCGTCAATCGCCGAGCCCGCCGACGAAGAGTCGCCGGTGTAGATGTTGGTGTTGGAATTGAACACCTGCTCCTGGTTGTAGGTTGTCGTGGAGCCAATGTTGGAGATTTCCGACAGGATCGACTGGTACTCCTGGTTGGCAGCCGTATCCTGCGAAGCATTCAGCGTGCCGTTAGAGGCTTCGGTGGCCAGCGTGACGGCGCGGTTGAGCAGGCTGGTGACCTGCGAGAGGGCGCCATCGGCGACCTGCAACAGGCCGACGCCTTCCTGAGCATTGGTCTGCGACTGGGTCAGCGCCTGCTGGTTAGCCTGGAGGCCGTCGACCAGCGACAGGCCGGCGGCGTCGTCCGCGCCGGAGTTGATCTTCGAACCGGAAGACAACTGCTGCAGGACGGTGTTCAGGCTGTTGTTTGTGCTATTGAGGTTGTTCTCCGCATACACCGCGGAGAGATTATTCAAGACACCCAGGGACATGGGGTTCTCCTTGTTGGATGCGGTGATTTGCGGTTCCAATGCCGGATGCGCTTCCCTTGTTTAACCCTGGGTTGCTGCTCGCGGCCTTGAGCCGTCGCATCTGGCCCGTTTTTCGGCGTGCCCCTTGAGGACTTTATGCTTCCGCTTTTTGTGTCCTATTGCGGACAATCGCGCCGAGTATCTTCTAATTTCTTAATCTTTCGCCGTTTCCGCCGATAACATCCGCAAAGGCGGATGCCATGATCGAACTGACGCGTTTGAACGGCCGTGCAATGATCGTGAACTGCGATCTGATCAAGACTGCCGAAGCCTCGCCCGACACGATGCTGACTTTGATCAACGGAGAGAAGGTGATCGTGCGCGAAGAGATTGCCGAGGTAGTGGAGCGCGTCGTGGCTTACCGCGCGCGGCTGCTCACAGCGGTTGTCAGGCGTCTGGAGCACTCGGGCGAATTTCTGCGAGCTGTGGCGCTTGCCGGCCTGTCCGGCTCAGGGCCCGCGCAAACCATCGACATCGACAAGTAGATCTGCTCAGGCATGGTATTGCAGAGAGAGAGCCCTCATGGATAAGGCGAGTATCGGCGGCGCATTTCTGGCCGTTGCCGGAATTATCGCCGGATTGCTCATCGAGGGCGGCAGCGTGCGCCAGATCCTGCAGCCCACCGCGGCCCTGGTCGTCTTTGGCGGCACCATCGGCGCAGTCTTGCTGCAGTTCCCCTTGTCAACGGTTCTGGCCGCATTTCGCAGTCTTGTCCACATCTTCGCGGCGCAGCACAAGCAGGAAGCACAGCTGATCGCCGAGCTCGTCGCCTTCGCCAACAAAGCGCGCCGCAAAGGCGTGGTGTCGCTCGATGAAGATCTCAAACGCATTCAGGATCCATTCTTGAAGCAGACGCTGATGCTGGCCGTCGATGGCACTGAGCCCGCCGATCTGCGCAAGATCATGCACGTCAACCTCGACTCGATCACCGAAGACGAGGAGCGCCTGCCGGCGGTCTTTGAATCCGCCGGCGGGTTCTCGCCGACCATCGGTATTCTTGGCGCCGTGCTTGGCCTCATCCAGGTGATGCAGCATCTTGAGGACATTCAGGCGGTGGGCCGTGGCATTGCGGTGGCCTTTGTGGCCACCATTTACGGTGTGGGCGTCGCCAATCTCTTTTTGCTCCCCATCGCCGGCAAAATGCGGCTCCGCATCCGCAACGGGCACCGTCGTCGCGAGATGGTCCTGGAGGGCGTCATTTCCATTCTCGAAGGCATGAATCCACGCATGCTCGAGATCAAGCTCACCGGGTTTCTCGAGGACTGGGCCCGGGAGCAAAAGGAGCGTGCCGCATGAATCTGCGCGTGCCGCGTAGTCGCGTGAGCCATGACCGCTGGCTGGTTTCCTACGCCGATTTCATCACTCTCATGTTCGCCTTCTTTGTGGTTCTCTATGCGTTCGCGCGGGCCGATGAGAAGAAACAGGCGCAGGTTTCGGCGGCAATTCATAAGGCCTTTCAGTCGATGGGAGGCTTGGCAACACCGGCGCGGCCGGAAATAAAGGGCGGGGATGCGCAGGGCGCGCCTGCTGAACTGGCGGGCAATCATCCGGCTGAGGAAGAGATCTTCGCCTCGTCTCAGGTGGTCAATGGCCTCGACCGGCTGCGGAGTGAGTTAGCGCAGGCCCTCTCAAGCCAAATCGCCTCCCACTCCGTTGCTCTCGAAATGAGGCGCGATGGCCTGGTGATCAGCCTGCGCGAAGCCGGCTTCTTCAACTCAGGCTCGGCAGACCCGAAAGCCGCGGCGCTGCCCACTCTGCAAAGAATCGCCGCCCAGCTCGCCGCTACCTCGTACGATCTGCGGGTTGAAGGCCACACCGACAACGTGCCCATCCATAACGCGGAATTCGATTCCAACTGGGAACTCTCGTCGGCGCGCGCCACGCGGATTGCGCGTCTGTTCTTGGAGTTGAAAGGCATTCCTCCCGACCGAGTTTCGGCCGCCGGTTATGCCGAGTTTCATCCCGTGGCCGGCAACGACACCGCGGAGGGCCGCGCGGAGAATCGCCGCGTGGACCTTGTGGTGATGCCGCGGGTGAGCTTCAATGTCGCCGCACCGGGAACGGAGCCGTCCAAGGGTGCGTGGCAGAAGGTGACGGATGGGGATTGAGCGGAGCTAGCGTTGCTAGCGGGGTTAGCGGAGTTAGATAGATCCTGGTTCGAGCAAGCGACGCTAACCGGCCAACTCTGCTAACACGCGCCCGGCGCGGCTAACTCCGCTGACCCCGCTATTCAACTCCCAGAACTTTCACAATGACGCGCTTGCGCCGCTGGCCGTCGAACTCGGCATAAAAGACACGCTGCCATGTTCCGAGGTCGAGCTTTCCATTGGTGACGGGGAGCGTCGTTTCATGGTGCAGCAGCAACGATTTCAGATGTGCATCGCCGTTATCTTCACCGGTGCGATGGTGCTTGTAATCGGGCCGCGCCGGCGCCAGCTCCTCGAGCCATTTGCCGATGTCCTCGATAAGGCCGCTTTCCAGATCGTTCACATAAACGGCTGCCGTGATGTGCATCGGCGAGACAAAGCACAGTCCGTCTTTCACGCCGCTGCGGCGCACGATCTGCTCCACTTCATCGGTGATATGCACCATCTCGCGGCGTTTGCGCGTTTCAAAGACCAGATACTCGGTGTGGCTCTTCATACCCGTCTCCTTGTAACACCTTGCGTGTCAAAAGAGGAACGCAGGTTCGTCCAGCTCTTATGCTAACCATAGCCGTGAAGAACCGCCGAGTATCGACTCCGCCCAGGCGCCTGCGGTGCATGCACGACGCTCTTGGCGCGGCCTATGGACCGCAGCACTGGTGGCCGGCCGAAACCCGATTCGAGGTGATTGTCGGCGCTTACCTGACGCAAAACACGTCGTGGAAGGCGGTGGAGCGTTCGATCGAGAACCTGCGTGCCGCTGGAGCGCTGACGCCTGAGGGGTTACGCAGAGTTCCTCTTGCGAGGTTGAGGCGGCTGATCCGGCCGTCGGGATTTTACATGCGCAAGGCGCCGGCCCTGAAGGCTTTTGCGGCGCTGCTTGATGAGGAGTTTGGAGGCTCGCTTGAGATGATGGCTGCCGCGCCAATCGAAACGTTGCGCAAGCGGCTCCTCGATCTACCGGGAGTCGGACCTGAGACCGCGGATGTAATTATGCTCTACGCGCTGGGACACTCAGTGCCGGTCGCCGATGAGTATCTGCGGCGAATTGCCGAGCGGCACGGCTTGGTGATGCCGGTGCCGCTCCGCAGCAGGACTTCGTACGATGCGCTCACGGATCTTACTCGGCGAGCCTTTGCGAAAGACGCACCTGGTGCGCGAACGCATCTTTACAACGAATTCCACGCGCTCACCGTCGCCGTCGGGAAAGCGCATTGCGGCCGCATTGCCCGCTGCCAAGGCTGCCCGCTGGCTGGCGACCTGAAAGGCAGCCGCTAGCTCCTAGCTGCTAGCGTTTTCGTGCAAGATCGGAAAGCTGCGTTCTCGCGTGGAGGGCTAGAAGCTAGAGGCTAGGAGCTGGAAGCTGTTTCATGGCGTAATCTGATTGCACCATGAGTCCAACGCCGCAGCAACCTCAAGTGAACCTTGTGCAGACCGCCGACTACCGCGAGACATACGCCAACAGCGTCCAAGTGCGGGTGAGCGTGTGGGATTTTCAACTTATATTCGGCCTCGCCGCCAGTGACAGTCCTGAGCAGGTGACCATCCGCAACAACCAGGCAGTCTTTCTAAGTCCGCAGCAGGCGAAGGCATTGTGGAACGTGCTGGGCCAGAATCTTGCTCAATACGAACAGGCATTCGGCATGCTCAACTTAGAGCCGCAGAACCAGAGCTTCCCACGCGGGCCGGTGAATTGAACAGGGAACAGAGATCAGGGATCAAAACAGCGTTAGGCGGGAAGAACGTCGCGTAGCGGAGGTTGAGTTCGTGGCGGGATGGCGCGGCACGGTTGCGTTCGATCGAGGAGCGATCTCTTGCGCCTGAAAGGTATTTTGAGCCCTCGGCTGGATGCCCCGCTGCCGATTTGGATGATCTTTCCGGTCATCTTCATGGCGCTTTACGCCAGCCACTTTGCGCTGCTGCGGCTTCCTTACTACTGGGACGAGGCCGGCTACTACATCCCAGCAGCGTGGGACTTCTTTCGCACGGGTTCGTTGATCCCGGCTTCGACGCTCACCAACGCCCATCCGCCGTTGCCCAGCGTCTATCTCGCGCTTTGGTGGAAGGCTTCGGGCTTTTATCCGGAAGTGACGCGCCAGGCTGTGCTGATGGTCGCGGCAGTTGCGCTGCTTGGCGTATGGCGGCTGGCGGTGCGCACGATCGGCGCGATTTCGGTCGCCTTCTGGACCGTCCTCTTAACCGCAATCTACCCCATCTGGTTCGCGCAGAGTTCTCTGGCCCACGCCGACATCTTTGCCGCCGCGTTTTCGCTCTGGGGATTGGTCTACGCGCTGCCCAATCGCGGGCGCAATGCCCGTGTGGCTGCGCTTTGGTTTGCCGCGGCCGCGCTTTCAAAGGAGACCGCGATCGCGATTCCCCTCACGCTGGCCGCTGTGAATTTAGGCGAGGGAATCTGGCGCGGCGGCCCTGCACGAGGCCGGCTTTGGCGAGAGGCCGTGTGGCTCTCGAGCTGCATTGTGCCCTTGGCAGCTTGGTACGGCTATCACTACGCCAAAACAGGATTTGTCTTCGGCAATCGCGAATACCTGCGCTATAACGTGGAGGCGACGCTCACCCCGTTACGCATCCTGGCGGCTTTTGGCCACCGCATTCTGCACCTCACCGCCCACATGAACCTTTTCGTGCCCGTTCTGATGGCCTGCGCCGCCATGTTGCTTCCTCCCCGCCCCGATCGTGAAGGCCACGAACGCGCCACTCTTGACGGATTCGTCCTGTTGCGCATTTTCTCCCTGCTGTTGGTCAATGCCCTGTTGTTTAGCGTGTTGGGGGGTGCGCTGCTTACGCGCTACTTGCTGCCCATGTATCCGCTGGTGCTGCTGGTGTGCCTCTCTGTGTTTTACCGGCGCGTGCCTTACTGGACCGGCCTCGCCCTGCTTTCTGCTGCTGCATTCATGGCGGGACTCTTTATCAATCCGCCTTATGGATTCGCCCCCGAGGACAATCTGGCATACGCGCGCGTGATCCGGATGCACCAGGCGGGGATTGCAGTGCTGACGAAACGCTACCCGAGGGCGACCGTGCTGACGGCGTGGCCGATGAGCGACGAGTTGACGCGGCCGGAACTCGGCTACGTGAAGCAGCCATGGGACGTTGTTGCTATCGACGATTTTTCGCCTCCGCAAATCGATCGCGCCGCGCAGGAGGCAGCGACCTACTCGGCCGCGCTGGTTTTCTCGACGAAATACGATCCGCCGAGGCCGTTCCTGAGCCTCGACGGCGGTGCGCTCGAGGAGCGCTACTTCGGGCTGCACCACGATCTGCCGCCGGATCGGATCGCGAGTGAATTGAATGGATCGCTCGAATGGCGGCGCGACGACATGAGCATGTGGGTCGCGCTCATCCGGTTCAATCACCCAGTGGAAGCGCGGATGGAGAAACCAGCTTTTAGCCATTAGCTCTCAGCTTTCAGCTATTTCCTGCCAAGCCGAAGCGCAAGGACCCGCGTGGGAAAATGCTGAGCGCTGACGGCTGAAATGCTCATTCATGGCACCTGCTGCGCGGCAATTTCCTTCATGTTGAGATACACGGCGTTCGTCCAGCCGAAGCCGATGACGTTTTGCGTGTAGCCCGCGCTAACCGCGACCTGCGCGTTGCCACTGACCACATTGTATTTTTCACGGATGGTGCCGTCGGCGGCGAAGCCTGCGTCGACCGCCGCGTCGAAATGCTGTGCGATGCGCGTGGCGACGGCGTGGAATCCCATGGCGTCGAGACCGGCGACGGCGATCCAATTCGTGGGAGCCCAGCCATAGGGCTCGTCCCATTGCAGGCCGGTATTGGTGTTGCTGGTGGAAAGGCCGCCGGGGCGCTCGAAGAGGTTGAGATGCGATTCGATCCGGTTCGCTTCTTCGCGCGTGGCCACGCCGGCCCACAGCGGATAGAGCGAAGTGATGAAAGCGTAATCAGAGGGGCGGCCGCGCACGAAATCGTAGTCGGCAAAAACGCCCTCTTTTGCACGCCAGAGATAACGCTGCATCGCAGCGGCGCGCGCCGTGGCGCGGCGATCCCAACGGTGCGCGTCCTGCAGTTTGCCTAACAGATGCGCGAAATGCGCCATGTCGCGCTCGTAGCGATAGAGCAGGCTGTTCAGGCAGACGGGCGCGTAGTGATGCGTGGCGCCGGAAAACGGGCCGAAGCGATTGCTGGTGTCGAAGCCGGACTCGCGCATGGCTCGGTCGCCGGTGTAGAA
>JBEKPO010000016.1:0-52246 GCA_049520675.1 Occallatibacter sp.
TACCCGCTGGGACCGTTCAGAAGCCCGACGCTCATTCACAGAATCGGCGCGAAATCGTCGAGGGGCTGATTGAGCATCAGAACTGTCAGATCGTCGTTCTGCGAAGTAGACCAATCGCCGCTGAAGAAGAAGCGGTCTTCCGTGGAGAGCGATCTTTGATTTGGGGATCGGGAGCGCTGATATCAGGGAAATGCTGTTCCCTGATACGTGGGTGATAATTCCCTGTTCGGAGCGGCTCAAGAATCAAGATTGCACGGTGGAAACTCACGCGTATTCAGCATCATAGAGAACTCTGTCGGCAGATTCTCGAGGCAAAACTCACGAATTTCCCTGTATTTTTCCCTGTTAGCAGGGAACTCGGTCTAGAGAACGGTTCGCTGGAGACTCTGTCCACCGCCATAGAGTCTTTAAAATCAGAGATTTATTGTAGACTATCCAGCCAATCTCGCGATTTCGGCCAAATATTAGGATCCCTGCGCAGGAAGGGTGCCGGAGAGAATTCTCTGTTTGCCCGAGTTGCCCGAAATTCTCATCAATTCTCCAAACGTGAATTTGGCGGATCCTTTTGATCTGACAGGGGTTTGGAGATAACAGCGTGCAAAACCCACCAATCAGTATTCTTGCTTGTGAACGCTGAGCCCCATTAATCAATGATTCCCATCTTTAACCGCGACAAAACTCGGCTGGTCTATATATGCGTCGGCCGTGATTTGAAAACCCGGAAACCCAGCTGCATCGGTAAATCCATTGCACGGCAGACCGTGCAATGCGTGCGCTCCAGAGCCATTCCAAAAACTTGCCAGAATCGTGCGCGGCAATCGCTGATTCTATGGCGCCGAAATTGGACGCTTCGCCGTTCCAGAACCAGGTGATTTTGGACGGGACGCTCTGCAACTCACCACCGAGGCGTCTCGGTAAAAATAGTGAGCCTGTTTTGTGGCGCGGGTGGCCTCGACGCTGGCTTCCGTGGAAATGGATTTCAGATAGAACTCGCCCTTGACAGCTCTCCAGCTGCAATCAAGACGCATCGGCGCAATTTTCCTGAAACAAGGAGCGTCTGTGTCGATCTGAAGCAAATCGGAGGCAAGGGAGTTTGCAACTTGTTGTCGGAGACGCTCCCTGTGGGATCAAGAATAGGGGTGATAGGTGGCCCACCTTGTCAGGGTTTCTCGCGAGCGAACGCGCCGCATCAAGAACTGCATCGCACCAATTCAGTTCCGCTCTTCCCGGATTAATTCTGTGCTGCGCCAGGGCCTGCGTGAGCTGAAGGATGCGGGCTGCTGCTTTCTTACATGTTAGGGGTTGGGCCGGCAGAGCCCAGACCGGCTGGAATGGGACTGCCCCCTTCCGTTCCAGCACAGGGGATTTATTACAGACGGGAATCGAATTTTCGCGTAGGCTGTGAATCTTGCTGATGTACGAGGAGTATGCTTCGCCACTCTTCACGGCGGGAAGGACGACTATGAAAACATTGCCAGAAACGATGTCAAAAGAGCAGTTCGACCAGCTTTTCGCGAAAGTGAGCAACTGGGGTGTATGGGGACCCGAGGATGAGCGGGGAACGCTGAACTACATAACGCCGCAAACGATTCACCGGGCTGCATCGCTGGTGACGATCGGGCAGCCGGTATCGATGGCGATACCGATTAACAAAGTCGCGGGGCCGGATAATCCGCGGCCGGTCGCGCACTACATGTCGATGCTCTTTGAGGTCGACAAGAGCTTCGGGGAGCCGGGGTTTTCCCTCGACTTTTTCGGCAGCGAGATTCACGGTGACTGCCACACGCATATCGACGCACTTTGTCACATTGCCTACGAGGGAAAGCTGTATAACGGCAGGCCGGCTTCGATGGTGACGTCGCGAGGGCCAAAGGGCATGGACGTTACGACGTATGCCAACGGGATCATTGGGCGAGGAGTGCTTCTGGATATTCCACGCTTTCGCGGCGTCAAGTGGCTTGAGCCCGGCGAGGCCGTTACACGAAAAGAACTGGAGGAGTGTGAGCGGGCACAGGGCGTCACGCTGGGAGAGGGAGACATCTTCGTTTTCAGGACCGGACACCACCGGCGCCGACTTGAGCTCGGACCCTGGAACAATGGATACGACGGCGAAGGGAAGGCCGGCCTGCACTGCGATACGATGCCCCTGTTGCACGAGCGGAAGGTGGCGGCTTTCTTTCCGGATGGAGACGGCGAAACGGTGCCCAGTAATGTCGAAGGCGTCGCCTATCCGATTCATGCCCTGCAGATCGGCGCCATGGGCATGATCTGCGCCGACAGCCTGAACCTTGAGGACGTCTCCGCGATCTGCAGCGAGGAGCGTCGCTGGGAGTTTATGGTGGTTGCGGCGCCGCTGCGTCTTCCCGGCGGGACAGGCTCGTTGTTCAATCCGCTGGCGATTTTCTGAGTGCTGACCCGAAAATTAGCTCAATAAACTCCATCTCAGGAAGAACAGCTATGAATTTATACGCCAGGCTTCTTTCTTCCGTCGCTCGCTATGACATGCAGGGCCTGAAATCTGCAGGATTCAAAAGAAAGATCCCGCAGATGATTGTCATGTTTGCGATGGCTCCTGGTGCCTGCGCTCTGCAAGCCCAAACCGGCCAGCCGTGGTTGATCGGCCCTTTCATGCGACCGGCGAATCTGCAACCTGTCATAGCGCCGCGACCTGAGTCCACATTTCAGGACCCCGTGCTCAACGCCCCAGTGCATTGGGAAGGTCTGCACACCTTCAATCCGGCAGCTATTGCGCGGAATGGCAAAGTCTACTTGCTCTATCGCGCCGAAGACGATTCCGGGACCATGGAGATTGGCGGTCACACTTCGCGGCTGGGTCTTGCCGAGAGTGTCGATGGACTCCACTTTACACGGCGCGCTGAACCGGTGTTCTTTCCAGCGAAGGGCAGCGAAGAGTCGCGCGAATGGCCGGGGGGCGTCGAGGATCCGCGCATTGTGGAGCGGGAAGACGGCACCTATGTGCTGACCTATTCGCAATGGAATCGCGAGACATTTTCCGCGGGGATCGCCTCTTCGAACGATCTGGTGCATTGGACAAAGCACGGGCCCGCATTTCTTGCGGCCGAAGGCGGAAGGTTTGCGCAGCTCAAGTACAAATCGGCGGCGATCGTGACCAGGTTTGACTCGGCGAAAGGCCGATTAATCGCGGCAAAGATCGATGACAAATACTGGATGTACTGGGGCGAAGGCGCTATTCACCTGGCGACCTCAACCGACCTGATTCAATGGACGCCTGTCGAGGATGCGCAAGGCGTTCCCCTCGTGTTGTTGGGTCCGCGCCGTGGCCGCTTCGACAGCATGTTTCCTGAGGCTGGGCCGCCGCCGGTTCTCACCGGTGCGGGAATCGTTGTGATTTATAACGGCCGGAATGCGCGCTCCGACAGCCCTAAGGGAGGCGGCGATCCCGATTTAGGCCCCGAGGCGTACGCGGCCGGCGAGGCGCTTTTTGACGCCAAGAATCCCGCGCACCTGCTTGCCCAAACCGAGCATCCGGTGCTCAAGCCGGAGATGCCGTACGAAAAGACCGGACAATATGTGGCCGGAACCACTTTTTCGGAGGGGCTGGTCCGCTTCCACGATCGATGGTTTCTGTATTACGGCTGCGGCGACTCGCTGGTCGCGGTTGTGACTTCGCCGAGCGACTAGCTCTCCCGCTGCAAGAGAACGGCCCAATCGTTTGCATCCGGTGGAGCTGGCGATGTCCACGACTGCCCGTCGACCGATGGAAGGTCGACCTTTTCTCCCGTCACCGCGCTGAACCAGAACGCGCGGTAGCGGCCGGGTTCGAGTTGCACGGTCACCTTTCCGCCCTTGGGCAGATAGATCGCATACGTCTTGCCGGGATCGGCGAGACAGTAGTTGCCGTTGTTCACGAGCTCATCGTGGGGGTTTGCCTTCCACCACTCAAACCCGGTGAAGAAGTCGACCATGTGCCCATAGCCGAGAAACATCGTCATGGTGTCGTCGCCTCGGCCGTTGAACCACCCGCCGCCCATGTCGGCGCCAACATTCGTTCCCCGCCGCACGGTCTCTCCACTGGTCTGGTAGGCGCCCGCCATCACGATGTCCCAAGCTGTGCGGCGCAGTGCGTCCGCGGAATCGGAGCCGGGGGCGGCCCAGTGCGGGTAATGATCTTCGTAGCCGTATTCCTCATTGGTTTGGGGGATAATGCGTCCGGTCTGCTCCTGGAGATGGCGTGACTCCAGCATGAGAGCGTGCTGGTTGCGGGACCATTCCTGATAGGACGTGAACCCGAACCAGGATGAGGCACGGTCCTGATGATCGTTGCTGGCTGCTGGATGGCTGGTCTCGAGATGCTTGTAAGGATCCTCCTGCTGGATCAACATGCCCGTGTCGTGGGTCCACTTTTCGTCACGGTAGAAATCGAGATCGTCTCCGAGATCCCAGGTAATGTTTGAGAAAGCGCCAAAGCGGTCGATCGCGTAACGAATGAAGCGGCGTTCATCTTCACTTCCGGCATCCGGATGCATCTTGCTGTCGCCCATATCGAGGACAACCGAGATGATCATGTCTCGCTCACGAGCGAACTTCAGCATGCGGTCCCACCGCTGCCAGTAGGTCAGGTTGTACCGCGTGTAATCGAATCCGGGGTGGAGGGGATCGTCTGCCGCCTGGGCGGGCCATGCGGCAGTGTAGACGGTGAAGTTGGGACCGGTCATGACGGGCTCGCCGAAGAATGTCGAATCCTCACGTCCGGCGATGGTCACGCGCATGCGGTTTACCTTCAGCCGGTGCAAGCGGTCGACGCTGAACTGAATGACGTGATCGTCACGCCAGCCGACAAGCCAGTAGGCAGTGGTGCCGTTGAAGAAATAGTGCTCGTTGGTGCCCTGCCAGATAAAGTGCCACGGATATTGCGGATCGACTCCGAGGGTGCCGCGGCGATGGGCTTCGACGGCCTGGAATTCGCCGCTGGCGGACTGGGTAAAGTCGCCTTGTTTGTACGTAACTGAGTATTTGTAGCTTCCGGCAAGGGGAGGCATGAAGCGGATGCGGAATATGCTTCCGTCGGTGGCATCGCAAAAGCCCTCGACGCTCCAGCGATGGCCGTCGGCACTTTCAAGAGTGCCCGTGAGCGAGGCGTCGGTGAAGCAGTTGCGGACATCGGGCGAGCTGACGGTGGCAGCGATTTCGTTGAAGTCGTAGCGGTCAATCTGAGCGGTGGGTTGGGAGAACGTGACGCCGCCAGGGCTTGCCCAGAGCGAGGTGGGTGCGAGAGATGCGAGGATCATCAGAGTGGTGCTAACGGTACGTTGCATGGGTTTCCCATTTCTTGAGGCGCTAGACGGCGGTCAGGCCGCCATCGCACATGTAGAGGCCACCGGTGCAATAAGCCGACTCGTCAGACGCGAGAAAGACGGCGATGCCCTCGATATCGGCGGGCGTGCCGAGCCGGCCGAGGGGCACGTCCTCACGATATTGCTCGCGCGCCGCGGGATCGGCGAGGACGTAGCCATTCATGGGGGTGTCCATGGTGCCGGGAATGATGGAGTTGACGCGGATGTTGTTGCGCGCATAGGCCGCGGCCATCACGCGCGTGAGGCCTGTGATCGCGGCCTTGCTGGTGCTATACGCGGTGAGTTTAGGAGCGCAACCGACTAGACCGGTGGGCGAGCCGAGATAGATGATGGAGCCGCCGCCCTGCTTGAGCATGGAGGGGATGGCGTACTTGGCGCAAAGAAACGCACCGCGCAGGTTGACGCCCATCACGCGATCCCAGGTCTCGACGCTGAGCTCATGGACGGGACGGTCGCTGTCGTAGAGGAGGATCGCAGCATTGTTATAAAGAATGTCCACGCGCCCGTACCGGGACAACGTGGTTTCGAAAAGGTTCTCAACCGCGGACTCCCGGGAGACATCGGTGTGAACAAAGAGCATCTCCCCGCCAAGCTGCTTCTGCTCTTTGGCCAGCTCGGCGCCATCGCCGTCGTTGATGTCCGCCGCAACTACCGATGCACCCTCGCGAGCGAACCTGGCCGCAGCCGCGCGGCCGAGTCCGACCGAAGCGCCCGTGACGACCGCTACTTTTCCTTGTAATCTCATTCTTCCTTTTCCACGGCTATTGTTTTCCAGCAGATCGGCTTCCTGTCGCGCAAACCACGCTGCGGTCGATGGAATCGTCAATCCATTCTATTAACCGCCGAGAGTATTCTAGGATTCGGTCTTCGCGGAGTCTCTGAAAATCAAGCGGGATTTTTGTTGATCCCTTACGATACTCGATGAGCGCGCGCCTGTGGCAACCGGGTTTTTGCAAGATTCATTCGTAGGTTTCTTATAGCCTTGGACGATATACCCATAAGAGTATGAATCCAATCCTGCCCATTGCGCCGCGAATACCCTTCGACATCGGAGGTACTTATGAAGCTTCAAGACCGTGTTGCGCTGGTGACCGGAGCCGCTTCGGGAATTGCACAGGCCGTGGCAGCGCGGTTTGCGGCGGAAGGTGCAGCCGTGATGGCTGCCGACACAGATGACAAAAATGGGCGAGAGACGGTGGAGCGGATTCGTGCCGCCGGCGGGAGAGCCGAGTTCTTTCACCTCGATGTGTCAAGTTCGGATCAGGTAAGGCAGGCCGTCCAGCAGACGATTGCGAGCCTTGGCGGCCTGCATATCCTCTTTAATGGGGCGGGGATTCTCGCCTACGGGACGGCTGTCGAGACCTCAGAAGAGCTCTGGAGCAGGGTCATGGCCGTGAACCTGACCGGCACATTCCTGTGCTCGCACGCATGTTTGCCCCATATGATTGCGCAAGGCAACGGATCGGTGATCAATGTTGCGTCGACGACAGGAGCGCACGATGCCTGCGCTCACGCCGTGGCTTATGTGAGTTCGAAGGGTGGCGTGACGCTGCTGACTCGAGCCATGGCGATCGATCACGCCAGGCAGGGAGTGCGCGTGAATGCGATTTGCCCTGGGCCGACAGATACGCCGATGCTGCGCAAGGCGCTGACGCAGGAGCAACTGGAAGCGTTCGCGAAGACGTTTCCGATGGGCAGGCTGGGACGGCCGGAAGAGCTTGCAGGAGCGGCGGTGTATCTGGCGTCGGACGATGCCTCGTTCGTCACCGGAGCCTTGTTGTATGTCGACGGCGGGCAGACGGCGGAGGTTTGAGCCGCACCCTTGGATCGGGCGAATTTGCCGTGAGATGGGGAATGGAAGGAACTTCGGTTTAGGGAAGATCGCAACGGAGCAGGCCGGTCAAGCAATGGGAGTCGGGCGCGATGCAAATGAAGAAATTCCTCAATGACCCAAAGAACGTGGTGCGTGAGCTGCTCGAAGGCTACGTGCTCGCGTATCCAGACAAGGTGAAGCTGAGCGGCGCGGGGACGGTGGTGCGCGCTGCGCCGAAAGCCTCGGGCAAGGTGCGGCTGGTGACGATCGGCGGCAGCGGGCACGAGCCGGGACTGAGCGGATTCGTCGGCAAGGGAATGCTGGACGTGAGCGTAGCGGGAGAGATTTTTGCTGCACCGGGCGCGCCAAAGTGCGTCGACGCGCTGCGCGAGGCGTGCAAGGAAGGCTCGGGCGCGCTGCTGATTGTGCTCAATCACGGGGGTGACGTGTTGTCGGCGAACATTGCCATGGAAATGGTGCAGCGGGAGAATCTGCCGGTGAAGATGGTGCTAACCGAGGAGGATATCTCGGGTCCTGTAGGCGACCGTCGTGGGCTGGTAGGCTGCGTGGCTGTATACAAGGTTGCGGGGGCGGCGGCGGAGCTGGGCGCCTCTCTGGACGCCTGCGCGGAGATTGCGCATCGCATGGCCAGCAACATGCGTACCTTGGCCGTGGCAGTGCGGACAGCGACACATCCGGCAACGGGTCAACCGATCTTCCATCTTGGCGACGACGAAATGGAAATCGGCATGGGCCAGCACGGCGAGGCCGGTACAGGGAGAATGAAGCTGAAGAGCGCCGACGAGACAGCGGAGATCATGCTGGAGAAATTGCTCGAGGATCTGGGCGCGAAGGAAGGCGACGAACTGCTGGTTCTGCTGAATGGGGCGGGCGCGACTACACTGATGGAACTCTTTCTGATATTCCGGCGGGTGGCGCAACTGCTGGAGATAAAGAAGATCAAACTGGTACGAAGCAGGATCGGCGAGTTCATTACCACGCAGGAGCAGGCAGGATTCCAGATGATGATCGCGCGCATGGATGAGGAGCTGATCCGTTTGTGGGATGAGCCCGCCGACGCGCCGTTTTTTGCCCGGCCATGAAGGAGTGCATTTCCAGGACGGAACTGGGGAGAATGTTCGCCGATGCGGCCCAGTTGATCCGTAACCAGAACGAGATTTTGTCTCAACTTGACTCCCAGTGCGGCGATGGCGACCATGGAACGACTATGATGCGAGCCATGGAAGTCCTGGAGGATGCCATCGGGTCATCGCCCATTGATCGGGACCTGAGCGAAACGCTCCGCCAGGCCGGGTGGAGCGTAATGGGCGCGGATGGAGGGGCGTCAAGCGCGCTTCTGGGGAGCTTCATCACCGGCATGGGCGACACGGAATTAGGCGGCGCGGTCGATTGTGCAGCACTGGCCAAATGCCTAGCGACGGGACTGCAGTCGGTGCAGAAACGGACCAAGGCCAGGCCGGGAGACAAGACGATGATGGATGCGCTCGTTCCTGCGGTGGAGACATTTGGCGCGGCAGCGGCGAGCGGAAAGAGTATTAGCGAGGCAATGAACGACGCGGCGGCGGCGGCCGAGGCGGGTGCGGCGTCGACAAAGAGCCTGGTTGCCCGGCATGGCCGAGCCAAGTACCTGGGCGAAAAGACGCTGGGGTACGCCGATGCGGGAGCGACATCGATGGCACTGCTGTTTCGAGGCTTCAGCGTAGCGCTGGCAGCGGTAAAGGAGAGTTGAAGATGGCTGATGCGGATGACATTTTAGAACGAAAGAACTTCTATCTCGATGTGCCTCAGACCTCGAATGCGTATGCGCTGAAGGGCAGCAACGCGCTCGACTGGGGCATGAAAAACCGGCTGGCGCGGATCTTTTCGCCGGACGATTGCCGCACCGTGATGCTGGCGGTCGACCACGGGTATTTTCAGGGGCCGACCACAGGGCTGGAGCGTCTCGACGTGACGATCTGCCCACTCATTCCTTATGCCGATGCACTGATGATCACGCGGGGCGCGCTGCGCAGCACGATTCCTCCGGAGATCACCAAGCCGGTGGTGCTGCGGTCGAGCGGCGGACAGAGTATTCTCAAGGAGCTTTCCAACGAGCGCGTTGCGGTCGATATCGAGGATGCGGTGCGGGTGAACGCATCGGCGCTTGCGGTACAGGTGTATATCGGCGGCGTTCACGAGCATGAATCGATTGGCAACCTGGTCGAGATCGTGAATGCAGGGAACCGGCATGGGATTCCGACGATGGCCGTGACGGGAGTGGGCAAAGAGTTGGCGCGGGACGCGAAGTACCTGGGGCTGGCGACGCGCATCTGCGCGGAACTGGGCGCGAACTTTGTGAAGACCTACTACTGCGAGAAGGGGTTCGCGGCAGTGGCTGCGGGATGCCCTGTGCCGCTGGTGATCGCCGGAGGGAAGAAGCTGCCGGAGATGGACGCGCTGAGGATGGCGTACCTGGCGGTTAGCGAGGGAGCGGCGGGCGTCGACATGGGACGCAACATTTTCCAGTGCGAGGCGCCGAAGGCCATGATCCAGGCGGTTCGCGCGGTGGTACATGAAAGCGAGACGCCGGAGAGGGCGTACGATCTTTACCTTTCACTGAAATCAGCAGGCGAGGGAAGCGAGCTATGTACAGCAAAAACACAACTCAGGTAGTGTGCGTAGCAGAATTCTGGGCATTTGAAGGCAAAACCGAAGAACTGATCGAGGCGCTGCATGTTCTGATCAAGCCCACGCTCGCGGAAGCGGGATGCATCCGCTACGAGTTGAATCAGCGTGTTGACGACGAGCGCGTCATCACGTTCATTGAGAAGTGGAAAGACAAGGGAGTGTTTGACCAGCACTGCGCGACCAGCTACATCAAGCATTACTTCGACCTAGTGCGGCCGCAATTGGTGGAGCGGTTCGAGGTGAAGCTGTACCAGGAAATACTGCCTTAGCTTGACCTTTCCTCGCTCGCTTTTTGGGGTGGCACCGGTATAGGCGCCGTGGGCGACGAGCCGTTGCCATTCCGTTGGGCCTGAGAAAACTCTGCTGAGATTGCCGCAACCGGTTCGCTTGCCCACAGGAAGAGCCGTGAGCGGTCCAATCGCAGTAGGCGGAGTGTAACTTGAAAAAGGAAGAGATCAAAACGCCGGCGCTGGTCGTGGACCTCGACGCAATGGAATCGAACCTGGAGGGCATGGCTGCGTTCTTTCGCGACAAGCCCTGCGAGTTGCGTCCTCATTTCAAGAATCACAAGACGCCCCTATTGGCGCGGAAGCAGATGCGCGCCGGCGCGATCGGCCTGACCTGTGCGACCCTGCGCGAAGCCGAGATCCTGGTCAGCCACGGCGTGGACAACATCCTGATTGCGAATGAAATCTGCGGGGAAGAAAAGGCCGCCGGGTTGGCGGACCTTTCCCGGCACGCGACCGTGATTGCCGCTGTCGACAGCCGCGCAGCGGTAAATGATTTTGCGCGGGCGCAGCGAAACAAGAAGGTGCAGATCCAGGTTGTGCCCGATGTCAATATCGGCCTGAATCGCTGCGGTGTACAGGATGCCGAGGCCGCGCTCGAGCTGGCGAAGTATGCGCATAGCCAGGGGCTCAAGGTTTGTGGCGTCATGGGGTACGACGGGCATCTTCAGGCGGTACCGAAGAGCCCGGAACGCGACGAGGTGGTGCGGCAGGGCAGCAAGATACTGGTGGATGCGTCGGCGATGCTGAAGGCCGAGGGCATCCCGGTCCACGTGGTTTCGACGGGCGGAACGGGAACGTATTCGGTTTCGGGTGAATATTCCGGTATCACCGACATCCAGGCGGGTTCGTATCTGCTGATGGACACGATTTACTTGAACCGCGGTGCGCCGTTTAAGCGCTCGCTCACGGTGCTGGCGACAGTGATCAGCGCTCGGGGAGCGGAACATGCGGTGCTGGATTGCGGGGTAAAGGCAATCAGCGGCGAGCGCGGGCTTTCGACGTTGAAAGATCTGCCTGGAGCCGAGCTGAAGGCTCTGCACGCCGAACATGCGTTGATCGCGATCGAGCCAGGATCGGCAACCAAGCTTGAAGTGGGACAGAAAGTCGAAGTCTGGGTCCATTACAGCGATGCGACGGTGAACCTCCATTCCTGTTTTTACGGAGTGCGAAATGGCGAGGTCGAAGAAGTCTACCGAATCGAGCACTAAGTTGCGGCGGGGCGACGTCACGAGGCTAGGGCGGCTGCCCACAGGATCGCTGGATCTGTCGCTCGGAATCCATTTGCCCGAGCGGTCATGCAAAGACCACTTCGAAATTGTGGAGCCGGGAATCAACGCAGAGGGCGTGCACACCTGGCCGTTCGACCCATCCTGTCCAATCGACGTACTTTTCCTCACCGTGGACGATCGCCACCGCGTGCGCATGAATCGGCACAGCTACTTCGAGGTTCTCTATCTGTGCTCCGGCTCGGCCAACTGTCACATCCAGGACCGGCTTTTGCCGTTCAATGAGGGCGATCTTGCCATCATAGGAAGCACACTGTACCACCGCATCGAGTGCCAGTCATCATCTCCGCTGACATTGGCGGCGATGTTCTTCGACCCGGACATTATCCGCTGCGACGGAGCGAGCGACAGCACTGAGTACCTGACGCCATTCCTGCTGCAGGACACGGACTTTCCGCATATCGTGCCGGCAGAGACGGGCGTGCCCCGGCAGGTGCTGGATATGATGCTGCGTGTCCGGTCGGAGCAGCCGGCGTCGTCACCCCGTTCGCGCCTGGCATTGAAGACGTATCTGAAGATGCTGCTCATGCACCTCGTCAATCAATATGCGCAGTACGCCGGCACGGTAGAGACATTCCAACGGCAGCAGCAAGCCCTCGACCGTCTGCGCCCACTCTTCCGATATCTCGGTGAGAACTGCGGCAACTGCATTCAGGTTGGGCAGGCCGCGCGCATCTGCGGAATGAGCGAGTCACATTTCATGAGCGTTTTCAAGCGAGTCACTGGCCTGTCCTTTGTGACTTACATTAACCACTACCGTATTGAGCGTGCCCAGGTATTGCTGGCCACGACCGATCGGTCGATCGCCGATATCAGTCAACGGGTTGGCTTCTGCGACCAGAGTTATTTCGGGACGATCTTCAGGCGAACTGTGGGAATGACGCCGGTGACTTATCGACGGCTGGTCCGGGCACATAACTTTTCGGAACAGGCGCAACTCGATCACATGCCGCCGATCAGCCTCGGGGGGCTGTCGGTGCCTGCAATCCCAAAACGCAACTTGGCCGAGAAGAACGGAATCCAGCTTACCGGACGGAATCCGGATCTCATTGCGAAACGAAATGGAACCTGGGACCGGGTTGCAACTCCAGCCAAGACCGACTGGCGCTGATGAACCAAGGCATAGAAGCTTGCCTTGCAATCATGCAGACGTAGTTTTCCAATAAACAATCACAGAAATTCACTATACCGGCGTATTGCAGGAGTTGAACCATGAGTGAAATTACGTGAGGCCTGATTTGTGCTCGGAGAGAGGCGGCCGCTCTTTCCCCGCCCGCAGGTTCGGATCGCGGCGTGGGGTCAAATCAGGCGACGTTCCTGGGCAAAATGTGCTGGTGTTGGAAAACGGTGAACCGGCTGTTCATTTCTTAAGGGGATCGGAGATCGATGCAAAAGATCAATTTGGTGATTCAATCGGCTGGTTTGTTGTCAGCGGTCATGTTCTTGAATGCTTGTCAGAGCAATCCGACGGCGCCAAGTGCGGCCGCCCCTCATCCCAATTCCGGGCCGCCGGCCTATCCCCTGAAGGTGAGCGAAAATCACCGCTACCTGGTCGATCAGAATAATCAGCCGTTCCTCATCGTAGGCGACACGCCGCAGGGTCTCATGGGACGCCTGACTGAGAAAGACGCTGAAACTTACTTTGCCGACCGCGAGGCGCACGGTTTCAATACGGCAGGCTGGATCGATGTTGCTTGCGCCGGACACGATTATCCGACCAATAAGTTTGCAACAACCCCGGACGGAATCCGGCCGTTCAACGGGTTCATCGGCGGATCGTCGGACTATACGCAGTACGACCTGAGCAAGCCGAATGAGGCGTACTTCACGCGGCTCGACCACATAGTACAGATCGCGACGAAACATCATCAGGCGGTGTTTCTCGATCCAGTCGAGACCATAGGGTGGCTGCCTGTGCTGCGTGCGAACGGGCTGAAGGCGGCCTTTGCGTATGGGCAGTACCTGGGCAACCGCTACAAGGGTTTTGCGAATGTGATGTGGCTGAACGGAAACGATTTCAATAACTGGACGATTCCGCCGGACGATGACCTGGTGCAGGCGGTTGCGAAGGGAATCCGGTCGGCGGCGCCCACAGAACTACAGACGGTGGAGCTGCATGTGCGGACGAGTTCGTCGTTCGACGACCCGCGGTGGGTACCTCTAAGCGACTTGAACAGCACCTACACTTACTCCCCGACGTACATTCAGATCTTGCACAGTTACAACCAGAAGCCGGTCGCTCCGGATTACCTAGTGGAGGCGCACTACGATCTCGAGAATGTGGGAACTCCTCCGGATTTCGGCACGCCGAACGTATTGCGACGCGAGGATTACTGGACGATGCTGAGCGGCGGTACGGGCCAGTTCTACGGCAACAAGTACACGTGGTCGTTCGCTGACGGGTGGCAGAGCCACCTCGACACACCGGGGGTGGACCAGCTCAAGATCTGGAAGGAGTTCTTCTCTTCGTATCAGTGGCAGGATCTTGTTCCGGATCAGGACCATACGTTCCTCACTGCGGGACTTGGCACGTTCGGGAATGTGGATACGCGGGTGAGCGAAAGCGACTACGCCACAGCGGCCGTGACTTCAGCGGGCAACCTGGCGATTGTCTACCTGCCGACAGTGCGCGCCATCACAGTGAATTTGGCGGCGTTGAAGGGATCGGCGCGCGCGCGCTGGTTCGATCCGACGAACGGTGCGTATCAGGACATTTCGGGGAGTCCGTTCGGGAATAGCGGCAGCCATGAGTTGACTCCGCCGGGCACGAACCATGACGGCGACGGGGACTGGGTGCTGGTGCTCGACGTGCAGTGAGCGCGGATCAGCGCGTAGCAGAACAGTTTGAGGAATGAGCAGATCGTTCCAGATACATCGCAACGATACGCAGTCCAGGGCCCGCCGCGCTTTACCTGGTTCGCATCTGAGCACGGCCTATACCGGCCGCACGAGGATTTTCACGTGCTGGTCTTTCTCGTGGAGAAGGCCGTGATAGCCCTTCGCGACGAGATCGTCGATGCCGATACGATCGCTGATGAGCAGGTCGCCGCGGAAGCGCGGATCGCTCATAATTTGGATGGTCTCGTTGTAGAGGCCGTATCCGCTCATGCTGCCTGAGACGATCTTCTCGCGAAAGACAAGATCGAAAAGATCGAGAGCAGCGGGTTTCTCGAAGACCCCCATGATGACGAGGCGGCCACGGGTGCGGGTGATTTTGCCGGCCATGAGGACGGATGCAGGCTGACCAGCGCACTCGAGCACCACATCGAAGCCGTCGCCGCCGGTTATCTCGCGCGCCTGGGCCTCGGGATCGGATTGGAGCGGATTGATGACAGCGTCAGCGCCGCACTGGAGCGCGGCCTGAATGCGCCGCTCCGCTACTTCAACGGCGACCACGCGCTTCGCGCCCCGGATGCGAGCCGCCATCAGCGCCATCAGGCCGATCGGTCCTGCGCCCACGATGGCAACGTTGTCGTTGGGGCCGGCGCCGCTCTGTGCGACGGCGCGGACCGCCGAGGAGAATGGCTCGACGAGGGCGCCGATCTCGTCGCTAATCGTGTCCGTAAGCTTGTAGCACTGGTAAGCATTCAAGTTGAGCCGCTCGGCCAGCGCGCCGCCGGTCCACGAGGTACCGAGGAAGGCGACCTTGTCGCACTGCGCCATGGAGCCCGAGCGGCACCAGCGGCACTCCATGCAGCCAACGATGGGACAGGCAGCGATTCGGTCCCCGACCTTGAAATCCTCGACGCCTTCGCCAACCCCAATCACGGTGCCGGACATCTCATGGCCGACCTGGACGGGTGCCTGTATGCCGGTCAGCGGATGAGGACGTTCGACTGGGATATAGACAGGGCCGCCGACAAATTCATGAAGATCGGTGCCACAAATGCCGCACCATGCCACTTGAACCTGGACCTGCCCGCGCGGCGGAACCGGAGGCTCACTGACTTGCTCGATGCGCACGTCTTCACGACCGTGCCAGACTGCTGCTTTCATCATTCCTCTCCCATCGTGTTGAGCTTGCGCTCTGACTTGCTCACTCGTAGATCGACGGGTCGGGCAACCGGAGCGGCTTGCGAAACCACTGTGTACGCCAGCCGACGACAATGATTCCGACCACCAGCCAGGCGCTGCCGGCGATCTTCGCTGGGCTGGCGAGCCCCCACCAGATGGCTGCGCAGAAGAGGAAGCCGAGGAAGGGAAGAATCATGTCGAGGATCGGATTTCTGCGATGGCCGGCTGGACTGCGGACACCGTATTGCCAGAAGACCGCTGCGTTGACCCCCATGAAGCCAAGGAAGGCTCCGAAGTTGAGGACCTCGGCGGTGAGCTCGTAGCTCATGAATTGTGCACCCACGAAAGCCACGATGCCGAGCAGGATGACGTTGAGATCGGGCGTGTTGTGGACTGGGTGAAGGCGTGCGAAGATGCGCGGCGGGAGTACGTTTTCGCGTCCCATACCGAAGAGCAGGCGCGCTGCGCCCACCTGCGATGTAAGGCCGGCGCCGATGTTGGCAACCACGAGCATCAAAGCGGTTGCCTGCAACAGCAGCGGGCCGCCCACGCGGCCGGTGACGTCGATGAAAGCCGTATCCGGATTGGGGAACGAATTGTAGTCGGGCCAGGCGAGCTGGCCGAAGTAGACCAGCAGGCCGCCGAAGAGGCCGGTGAAAAGGCAGACGCTGACCGCCGCCAGCAGAACGTTGCGGCGCGGGTTCTCAACTTCCTCGGCGAGAGTGGTCACAGAGTCGAAGCCCAGGTAGGTGAGCGCGGCGAATGACGTAGCCTGGGCGATGCGGCGGACGCTGAAAGTGGCCGGGTTGTAAAACGGCGCAATCGAAAAGAGACCTGCCAAACCCTGGCGCATCCAGAGATAGCGCACGGCGAAGATGAGAAATGCGCCGAGCACCGTGAACATAATGACAAGGAGAATCTGATTGTTGCGAGCGGTGGCGCGGATGCCGCGGAGGTTCAGCATCGTGATGCCTCCGGCAAAGAGGGCACTACCGGCGAAAAACGGCAGCCAGGGCAGTGCGCGCTGCAGTGCGAGGGTGCCATAGATGACGCAGAACAGCGGGATGACGATGTAATCGAGCAGCATTGCCCATCCGGCTGCAAATCCAACATACGGATGAATGCCGCGGCTCACATAGGTGTAAGCTGAACCCGCCGAGGGGTAGAGCGACGCCATTCTGCCGTAGCTGATCGCAGTAAGAACCATCGCCACCATGCCAGCAAGGATGGTGAGGACCACATGACCGCGCGATTCGGTATCCGCAAGGCCAAAGACCGTTGCCGGAGCGCTCGGCGTGACCGCGACAATCCCATACCAGAAAAGGTCTCGGAGCGAGAGCACCCTTTGCAGATGAGGACCGGACTGCTGGCCAGACAATTTCGCGGCTTCGCTCATAGGCGGATGGAGCGTTCCTTACAGTAAGGCGACACGTTAATAACATGTGATCCGCCGACGATCCGGCCGGTCCCACGCGCAGCGTTGTCCCATCGTCGTGCAAGGCGCGAACGTTGCACTATAAGAGAATCATGAAAGTCTATTGCAATACTCCTCGGGATCGACGTGCCGGGCTAGGCTAACCTCTGTGAGGCTCATGGTACCAAAGCGCGGATGCCCTCTTCGGCGAATTGAGAAGCCAGAGGTATCAGATCGATCTGCGGAATCGCCATTGTGCGGTGACAGGAGGCATGCGGTTCTTATTTGGCAATCCGTCGCGGTTGCTGGTTTGCAGGCGGCACGCATGGGACTGCAATCAGACCGCGGTAGTGCCTCCGTCGCACATGAAGATGCCGCCGGTGCAGTATGCCGCCTCATCCGAGGCTAGGAAGACGGCGAGACCAGATATGTCAGCTCCGGTGCCCAGCCTGCCAAGTGGAACTGCAGCGCGGTAACGTTCGCGGGAGTCAGCATTGGCGAAGAGGTAGCTATTCATCGGCGTGTCCATCGTGCCGGGGACGATGGCGTTCACACGAATGTTCGCTGAGGCGTAGGCAGCCGCCATCACACGCGTCAGCCCGAGCACTCCTGACTTGCTGGTGCTGTAGGCGGTGAGGTTCGGTGCGCAGCCGAAGAGCCCAGTGCGCGAGGCGAGGTTGATGATGTTCCCGGAGCCCTGCCGAAGCATGGCGGGAAGAGTGTGTTTCGCGCAGAGAAAAGGGCCGCGTAGGTTGACGGCCATGATCCGGTCCCAGACCTGAATCGCGATTTCGTGAGCAGGCAGGTCGCGGCCCGCCAGCAGAATGGCAGCGTTGTTGTAGAGCACATCGATGCGGCCGTAACGCGCGAGAGTTGCGTCCACGAGGCTGCGCACAGAATCTTCCTCAGAAATGTCCACGCGCACGAAGGCCGTTTCGAGTCCTTCGCCGCGCAAGCGATCGGCAAGGGCGGCTCCTTCTCCTTCGTTGATGTCGGCGACGACCACGCTGGCGCCCTCGTGCGCAAATCGCTCAGCGACCGCGGCGCCAAGTCCTACCGCGGCGCCGGTGACGATCGAGACTTTTCCTGAGAGCCGCATCGCACCCTTGGAGATTCAATTTCGGTTGGTCACTGGATTCCTGGCGTGTCGACAAGAACAAGCACTGCGTCACCGGCAAATGGCGCCGTGAAAGGCTGTTGAGACGACCCGGCGGCTATCGTGCCGGACTTGGTCTCGAAGCCAGTCATGGGGTTAATCCACGTAACCGTGAGCCGGTGAGCGACAGGCACGGCCGAGAGATCCACCGTGAAGGTTCCGCCAGCGGGCGCGTAGACGAGGTACTGCGCTGCTTCTTTACCGGTATTCGCGAGGCAAAAGCCGGTCGAACTGAGCGTATCGCGGGGAGACATGTTGGCGAGATCGACCCTTCGCGAGACACCGACGATGTAGCCAAGAGTGTTGCGCACGTTCTCCCAGCGTGGGTCCGGTGCGCTGCAGATCCCGTTTACCGGTTGCACGCAATGATTCCGGTCCTCACGCGGATAGTCGACGGTGTACGGATCCATGAAGAGAACGCCTGCCCCGGAGGTGAAGTTTTCCCAGAAGTAGTTGCGATTCTGCTGAGGCGTCTCATTCCACATGCCGAAGTAGGAGTGGTCGCTGTCGTTGACGTTCACTTTGCAGGCGGGCTTGCCGGTGCCGCAGGACGAAGCCGGCGACACTTCGGCGACAGGCGCAACCCAGTCGGCAGAGGAGTTATAGACCACCGCGTCAGGGACGCCGATGGGTGCGGCGTAGCCGACGGGATGAGCATACGGCTTGCCGGACTCGTATCTCTTAAGATAGTCAATCAAGTGCCGGTTCCACCAGAGAGACTGCGGCGGCGCTTCCTCTGAGACGATCCAGAGCACGTTGGGCAGATCGTTGAGCGTGTCGACCATCTTTTCGACGAAGACATCCTGAAAATGCGTGATCGCGTTCGGCGCCGTCATGTCCACGGCGCCAATGCCGCGGCGGCCGCTTTTGTATCCGTCGTCGACATCGTTGATGTTATTGGCCCCAGTGAAGGGATAGCCGTCATCGGCGCATCGAAAGAGATTGAGAAACTCGCCGGTGAAGAGGTACACACCCGCGTAAACGCCGGCCTTGTTCAGGGCCGCGACCCTCGATCGAAGGCGCGAAAAGTAGAGTTCGTCGAACTGCGTCAGGTCGAACTTTGGCTTGCCGTCGGTTGCCATGCCGGGGCCGGTTCGCTTCCATGGAAATGGGGTGACGGTAAACTGCGGGGGGTCGCCGGCAACTACCGGTAGGCTGCAGAACTTAGGTGTCTCGATGGTCCAGAGCAGGGTGAAGTTGTGGTCGTGATCGGTGAGGAATTTGACGAACTGCGGAAAATCCAGCGGCTGGGGCTTACCGTTCGTTCCCCAGTCTTGCAATGTATTCCACGTCTGTGAACCACTCAGAACAATCGCCTTGCCGCCGCCATCCTGGAAATAATGATGGTTTGCGGACATAGTTAGAGCGGCAGTAACGGGAGGATTGGCACGAGGAGCTTGCTGGGCTCTTGACAGAGATACAGCAAGAGATGCCAATACAGCGACGGTCGCAAAGCTAGGGCGAATCCGCAGGAACATCCGAGTGCGCCGAGTCCATTCTACCGCGTAGTCAAACCGTGTGATGGTTCCCAATCTGCGACTGTAGAGAGAGAGAAGTCGGGGAATGCGCTTCATGGTGCGGTTCACATTACCCGAAGGCCATAGATTCGGTCTGTAAGAATCGCCGAAATCTTTCCTGCAATCCTTACCGGTTCACGACAAGCTGTGAATTTATCGTGCTGCAAAACCTGGTCCGCCGGAAATAGGCTTGCGTTACACTGCGACTCAATGTGTCGTGAGGAGAAGTTGCATGGCCGAGATCGAGAGGATTGCGTTGGTCACAGGGGCGGGCAGCGGTATTGGAAAGGCAGCAGCAGTTTCCCTGGCCGCTGACGGTTTTACGGTAGTACTCGCGGGAAGAAAGGCCATGCCGCTGGCTGCCGTGCGAGAGCAACTCCTGGCTCTGACGCCCGCGCGACCCCACATCGCGATTTCCTCCGACGTCACAAACGCAGAGTCGGTTGCGGCATTGTTCGCCAAAGTACGCGATACCTTCGGTCGCCTGGACGTGCTGTTTAACAATGCCGGCGCCTTCGTGCCAGGAGCGTCGCTGGAGGATGTAACGGTGGAGCAATGGACTCGTTTGATTGCGACGAATTTGACCGGCGTGTTTCTATGCACACGGGAAGCATTCAGGATCATGAAGGACCAAAATCCGCGGGGAGGGCGGATTATCAATAACGGCTCGATTTCGGCGCACGTTCCGCGCCCGGGGTCGGCAGCTTATACGGCCTCCAAAAATGGCGTCACGGGGCTGACTCGGTCAACATCGCTGGATGGCCGCAAATACAACATAGCGTGCGGCCAGATTGACGTAGGCAACGCGGCAACCGAGCCCGTGCAGCGAATGAAGGAGGGGGTTCCGCAGGCCAATGGCGCGATGGCGGTAGAGCCAACCTTCGATCCAGCTGAAGTGGGACGCGCTGTCTCTTATATGGCTGGTCTTCCTTTGGACGTGAATGTCCAATTCATGACCATTATGGCTACCAAGATGCCCTATATTGGGCGAGGCTGAGTTCGAAAGAGGTGCAAGGACTGAACTCTTCCCGCGTCTGAGCGTCGTCAAGGACATAGCGGCTCTTAGATTTGTCGATGGTGCCTGAAACGAGCTGGTCAAAATCTTTTGCCGGGCTCATCTGATTTGCCGATCACGACGTGAATTCGGTGGTTTGAACGCATCGGAGAGTAGGATTCCAACAATCATTTGGTGAATTCCTCTATTCAGACCAGCAATCTCTGGCGAGAATCTGACCAATTCCTGGGTAGGTTTCGACCGGTCGACGACCGATCAGTCTCAAGGTCGGTTTAGGTCCCCAGCAGCAAATTCGACCGGATTGATAGCCGATCCATACCCGCGATCACTGTTCACGCCGTTGCATATTCGGTTGCGGCGGGCAAGGGTTTTCGAATCTGAAAAGGCATCCCCGGAGGCTCGCACGATTCCCCTGCTCTTCGTGGGATCATTCGAGCCTTAGTTGAACGAAATCCGCCTGGGGTCAGCGTGGAAGAGAATATTCCAATGTAGTGAGTCCGTTATGCTCCGGGTCCGGTAGGGAAATTCGAAGCGAATCTTCAGTCATTCCGTTTTGGAGTAGCCGTGGCCAAGCTTAAGACGTCAGTCTCTCCGTCGGCAGCAAACCAAAGCTCCAAATGCCCGAGTACCGGGTGCGCCGTCTGCCGGACTCTCTCACCGGGCGCACGTACTCGTTTTCTCAGGAACTCCTGCCGGGATCATTTCTGCAGTGTGGATCCGCAGATCAACGCCGAGGGCGTTCACGTCTGGAATTTCGACGCGGCTTGCCCGCTCGACGTGGTCTTTCTGCAGGACAGCGGTCCGCAAAAGGTCCGCATGAATCGGCATCCTTATTTCGAAGTCCTGTATCTGTGCTCGGGGTCTGCTCTGTGCCACATTCAGGACCGGTTGGTCCCGATGCGCGTCGGCGATCTTGCCGTGATTGGAAGCACGCTCTACCACCGCGTTGAACGAACATCTTCCGCCCCTCTGACGTTTGCGGCGCTCTATTTCGACCCGGAATTGATTCGGGGAGGCGGCAACGACGGCATCGAGTATCTGACGCCCTTCTTATTTCAGGACCTGACTTTCCCCCACATTGTGCCCGCGGATTCCGGTGTTCCCCGGCGCGTTCTCGACATGATGCTGCATATTCATCTGGAACGCCCGACAGGCTCGGCATCCCGTCTTACCACGAAAACCTATCTCAAGATGATCCTTGCCTGGCTGGTGAAATACTACGAATCCTACTCCGGAACGGTCGAGGCATTTCATCGGCAAGAGAAGGCGCTGGAGAGATTGCGTCCGCTGTTCAGCTACCTCGAAGAGAATTGCGGAAACTCCATTCAGATCAAAGAGGCCGCCAAAATCTGCCGGATGAGCGAATCGCATTTCATGAGCATATTCAAGGAAGTGACCGGATTGTCGTTCCTGAAATACCTCAACTACTACCGAGTTGAGAAAGCTCAACTTATGCTGACCCATACCGACGTTTCGATGAAGAACCTCTGCCAGGAAGTCGGCTTCTGCGATCAGAGCTACTTCGGGATGGTTTTTCGCAAGACAGTGGGTATGACCCCGGCCGAATACCGCCGCCGCTACCGCGCCAGTGCCGGGCCGGCGCCTCCGCAACTATCGCCATACCCGCTATTCGAAGACATCCGGCAAAAACACTCCAACAACCCAAAAAAGAGAGGACGCTTCACCGGCATTGAGAACAGCGAATCCCAAAGCGCAGGATCCCAGTTGGCCTTGGTCGTGTAGCTGCGAATCGAGTATCGCGCTCCGCGGCTGCGCGTGCCGGTCCCTTTTCCCGGCGAGCGTTCGCAGGCAGCGCTCGCGTCTATCCCGGCACTCGAATGTCCGGCTTCGGGCGGCTCTCCACGAACCGAACCCTCTCGAGCCGCGCTTTGCAGGCGGGATTTTCTGCCAGAAGCTTTACTCGGCTGCACCAACACGCCCTCTCCATAGCTTTTCTATAAAAATTCTCCGGGAGTCTTCTAGATTGCACCTCTGCAGCAAATCTAGAATCGCGCCATTATTCAGACGTTTCGCCGGTCCTCGGACGGTGCGCTGCGGGATCCGACAGGTTGTTTTTCTGCTGTTCGTCGTTTGAATGAAGGATGCCGGGAATTTTTCGGTCCGATTGTCTTCTGGGTAAGGTGGTCGATTCAGGAGGTTGAACGTGTTCCCGACGCGTTTGCTTGAGACGGATGTGCGGCACCGCAGGCAGGCCGTTCTGGCTGTCTCCATTCTGGCCGTCCTTTCACTGTCGCCCCGGTCGTTCGGTGACCCGGGGGCAGTGACCTTCTCTAAGCCGGCCGACACGATCGAGGTGTACGATTTCGTCGAGATCGCGGCCACGGTCGACCGCCCGGCTGTCGAAAATCCATTCACGGATGCATCGCTGTCGGGGACCGTCCGCAAGCAGGACGGCTCCAAGTCCTGGAGTATCGATGGTTTTTGCGATAGCACCGATGGCACGACTTTTCGCATCCGCTTCATGCCCGTCGAGGCCGGCGACTACACCTACACACTGACTTACAGGCAGGGGCAATACACGCAATCGTCGACCGGCGTATTCCATGCCGCAGACGGGCACCGACGTGGGTTAATTGCCGTCGATCCGAAGTATCCCTGGCATTTCATCTGGTCAGGGACCGGAGAACACTACTTCTTCAACGGCACAACGGCCTACTGGCTGGTCGGCTTCCAGGACGATCACGTCATTGACTACACCGTCGACCGGCTCCATCGGCTAAAAATCAATCGGCTGCGAGTGACCATTGCCGGGCGGGAGGCTTCGACCTTTTTCGGTGAGCCCTTGATGATCGGGCCCTCCTGGACGGCACTCATCGCGGCGTGGCCGGGGCAAAGCCCCGACGATCCCCTTCATCCCGGCTTCGATTACACCCGCTTCAATGTGCCCTATTGGCAAAAGTGGGACCGGATGCTGCGATTCGCTCGCGATCACGACACGATCATCTCCGTCGTCCTGGATATGGGGGATAGCCGCGTTCACCCCGTGGCCGGGAGCGAAGACGAACACCGTTTCATCCGCTACGCTGTGAATCGCTTCGCGGCGTTTTCCAACATCAACTGGGATCTTGGCGACGACCTGGATCACTATCGCGATGAGAAGTGGACGCACGAGACCGGGGTATTGATTCAGGATCTGGATCCCTACAAACATCTTGAAACCAGTCATCCGGCCGAAAGCAACGATCACCAGGATCGCGCCTCTTCGTGGTTTGGTTTCACCTCTTATCAGGAATGGTCGCGTAACCAGCACGCGCTCATCCTCGCCTCGAGAAAGCTCCAGGAAAAGACCGGGCGCATCATTCCCCAGACCAATGAGGAATACGGCTACGAAGACCACTACCCACCGTGGGCCCTTCCAGGGTCGGATTCAAGCGACGTGCTTCGCCGCACCGCGTGGGAGATCGTCATGGCGGGCGGTTATCAGACCGCCGGAGAGACAGCGCGCCGGGGAACCAACGTCGGAGCCGATATGGGCGGCGGCTGGATGAATGGCCGCGGCGACGACACCATGACCATGTTCATAGGTTATGGGCACATGGTGGACTTCTTTACCAGCTTCGACTGGTGGAAGACCGATCCTCACGACGAGTTGGTGGATAACGGGAATTACTGCCTGGCCGATCCGGGGAAGACTTATGTGATCTACATCCCCCATCCGGGAAAGGCCACGATTCAGCTTCAACCTGGCAATTACAAGGCCTACTGGTTCAGCGGGGCAACCGGCGAACGGATCGATTTACCCGATGTCCAGGAATCAGCCTGGACGTCGCCACCCACGCCGGACGCGAATGACTGGGCAATTCTTCTTGAGGCAAAGTAAGGCTGCGGCGACGAGCTTACGGGAAATCGGTTCGTTATCAAAGAGTCGGAAGAGCGGCATCGGGAAGCCTAATCACGGAACGCGGGCTGAGCCAAAAGCGCGGCCAGCAATGGAAAACTGGAGGCTACGAATATGTGTTCACTGGTCAAGAGTTTCATCCGCTTCGGCGCAATTGTGTCGGTGGGTTTGCTCCTCGAGGTCCTTCCATCAGCATCTTTCCTCACTGCGCACGCACAATCGCAAAACGGCATCAGCGGAGTCGTGACCGACCAAAGTGGTGCGGTGGTGGCTGGAGCTGCGATTTCCGCCACCAATTCTGCTACGGGAGTTGCATCGAAGGCGGTGACTTCTTCGGCAGGCACCTTCACGGTGATCGGCCTGCTTCCGGGCACATACTCGGTAGCAGCCGACGCGAAAGGCTTCAAGAAAGTCGAGACCACGGTGACCGTCGATGTGGCCAAGATCTCGACCGTGAATATTACCTTGGTTCCTGGCGCCGCCTCGGAGACGGTGAACGTGCAGGGCAGTATGACCGCGCTGGATACCACGTCGCCTGAAGTCGGAACCACGATCGAACCGGCACTTGTCAGCGATGCGCCCATCGAGATCAGCGGGCTGGCGCGGCAGATCGATTCCTTCAGCTATCTTGTTCCGGGCGTGCAGGGAGGCGCCACCTATCACAACATCAATGGCGGCTTTACCTACGAGAACGAAACGCAGTTCAACGGAGTGCCGGTTGCATTCGTGCAGTATCAGGGCAACCAGAGCAACCTCAATCCGCCCTACGAAGCGGTCAACGAGTTCCGCGTGAGCGGTTCCACCTTCGACGCTCAATATGGACCTGGGCAGGGCGCAGTGACATTCAATATGGCCTCGGGTACCAACGACCTGCACGGCGACGTCTTTGAAATCATCCGCAATCAGTTGTTTGATTCCGATGGCTTCTTCCCCATTCGTTTCTCGCCAAGCGGCAAACCTGAGCCGCCCATCAACCAGGAAAATAACTACGGATTCACGCTCGGCGGTCCGGTTATTTTTCCGCATCTTTACAACGGCAGGAATCGGACGTTCTTCCACTTCAGCGCCGACTGGTTCCGGCAGAACCAGGCCCAGAGCGCTATCGGCACGGTGCCGACTCCTGCCGAGAAGACCGGCGATTTCAGTAACTACACAGACGCTAACGGCGATGTCATTCCTATCTACGATCCGACCACCGGCGAGCAATTCCAGTGCGACGGCGTGATGAATGTCATCTGCCCCGGCCGCATCAGCGCAAACTCCACCACCCTTTTGTCCGACCTCCCCGATCCGGATCCAAATATCGGGATCAATAATGGACAGGTCAGCAACAAGCTTCCCCTCGTTTCATCGATTGCCATCCGGCAGACCCTGTGGGCCTACACTCTCGACGAGAACCTTACCACCTCGCAGAGTATCCATTTCAGCCAGTGGCGTGATCAGTTGAGCTCGCCAACCTTCAGCTCTGCGCCGATCGTGCCGATTTCGAATCCGTTGCAGAGCGAGGCGACGAACCAAAACCTCGGCTCGGGGTTCCTGCTGAATTATGCGAAGACCATTAACCCGAATCTCGTACTGACGGCGGGTGCGGACTGGATCGGCAACATCATCTCCCTGATCAACGCCAATCGCAAGGTGACCTTCGCCGCCGTGCAAAGCGGCGATACCCTGCCCCTGATCACCTTTGACGGGCAGAACGCGCCCACCAATTGGGGCGCGTCTGGAGGTGAATTCCTGGAATGCTGTGAAGGCGGGCTGACGGTGGTTAACAACCGTATGCTGGGTATCGTGGGAGTGGCCAATTTGCTGTGGACCAAAGGACGGCATACCACCAACTTCGGATTCCAGGTGCGGCACGATTTCCAGGACATCGTCGACTGCGTCTTCTGCAGCGGTACCTTCAACTTCACCCAGAGGACCACCTCCACGCCGGATTCGACAAATCCCAACTTCGGCGCCTACGGTAGTTCCTTCGCCAGTTTCCTGCTCGGCGAGGCTGACGCGACGGAGCGCATCTTCGCCGCCGAGGACAAATTGCGAAACAAGGCCTTTGCCGGCTATGCGCAAGATAACGTCAAGTTGAACAAGCGTTTGACTGTAAGCGCCGGATTCCGGTGGGATGTACTGGTGCCCTTCACCGAGGATCACAACAACATCGTCTATGTGAATCGCACAGAACCAAACCCCGGCGCGGATGGCCTTCTAGGCGCCGCGACCAAGTTTGGTAACTGCACCGGATGTTCCGGGATTACGCGCGCAGCCATTCACTGGAAGGACTTTCAGCCGCGCCTGGGCATCTCCTACCAGATCTCTCCTAAGACCGTGCTGCAGGCAGGCGGCTACATGTCGTACCTGAATGGCGGGGCTTATGAGTTCGGAACCGCTTTTACAGCGTCTTTTATGTCCTCGCCGTTGCAGGGTTCATTCCTGCGGGCGTCGACCGGCAGCAGCACTCCGGGTTACGGGAGTTGGGACGCCCAGACGCTTCCGGCCTCGGCGCCGTTGCCGTTCAGTCCTTCGGTTGCGAACGGCGCCCAGATCTTCGACTTCCCCGCAGTTCATCGCAATGCTCCTACTGACCTGGACAACACCACTACGGTAGGCACCGCTCCTTACGTGCAGGCGTGGAACGCCGGGGTGCAGCGCGAGTTGCCGTGGAACACATTTGTCACAGTGTCGTATGTGGGTAACCGCGCCATTCACATGCCCACCACGCTCGAACTTTCCAACCAGCCGAATCCCAGCGTCCTTCAGTATGGCGCGCTGCTTGGCGACAATATTCTCGATCCCGCCGTCGTGGCCGCCGGTTTCACGCCGCCTTATTCCGGGTACGTTGCGCAATACGGCACTGCTGCAACCCTGGAACAAGCCCTCACCCCATATCCGCAGTTGGGCGCCTATTTCCCAGCCTACGAGTTGGACGGTACGTCGTTTTACAACGCGCTGCAGGCGCAAGGCGAGAAGCGCTTCTCGAACGGGTTGAGCTATCTTGCCGACATCACTCTTGCAAGAAATACCGCCAACGGTTCGGTCGCCTCCACGCCCCAGACCTTCAACGGGGAGAACGCCTACAACCCGAAACCGGAGTATGTGCGGTCGAACCTCGATCAGGTGTATAACTTCAAGTTCGTGGGAACCTATGCCTTGCCCTTCGGACCGCACCAGAGGTTCCTGAATTCGGGAAATACATTCCTCTCAGAGTTAGTGGGAGGCTGGCAGTTCAGCGGGATTCTGGAATATGAGGGCGGCAATCCCTTCGGAGCTTACAACAGCTTCAACCCCTTGCTGGTGAACGGCTTCGACCGGCCCGATATCCTTTCTAATATGCCCCTGAAGACCTACAGCTATGGGCGTTCCATCGCCTATTTCACCGGCAAGACTCCAACTCAGCCGGTCCAGTTCACCACGGGCGCATTCCAGAACACAGGCCCGTGGGCCATTGGCAATTCCCTGCGCGCCTATCCCGCTCTGCGGACCCCGCCACTGCTCCTCGAGAGCTTCAACGTCATCAAGAGCTTCAGTATCGGCGAACGTGTGAAGGCCAGCTTGCGGCTCGATTACTTCAACGCCTTCAACCGAACCCAGCTGCAAGCTCCAGATAACAACTCGTTCGATTCTACTTTCGGGCAGATCACCAACTTGAGCTCGCAGATCAGCAACCGCCAGGGCCAGGGAACATTCCGTGTCGAGTTCTAGCGGCTCCCTGGGACTTTGAAGGCGCATTGCGGGCAGATCGGGTCACTCGATCTGCCCGCTTTAGCAATGCGCGAGTTCAAGGCGGGTCAAGTCCCGTCGTAACCTGGGCGTCGCGGGTGGGACTGCCAGATTTTCCTTTTCCGCTTCCATGACCGGACGTCCGCGACGAGCGCAGAGGTTACAGGCACAAAGGCTATGGGTAAGAGCGAAGACTCTCCGATGCGGGCGATGGCGCAGAGGGCTCTTTCAGAAATTGGTGCCGTATTTGCCCGTGTAACCGGCGATACTTACGTGCGGATCTGTTCCGAACTTCTGCAGGCGCACCGGATCGCCTGCTACGGAGTCGGGCGTGAGGGCCTGATGATGAAGGCCTTTTGCATGCGCCTCATGCATCTGGGGCTGGATGCGCACGTGGCCGGGGATATGACAACACCACCGCTCGGGAAAGGGGACCTGCTCTTCGCCAGCGCCGGTCCGGGCTCTTTTTCCACTGTGCAGGCCTTGCTCGGAGTAGCCCGGGACGCGGGCGCCCGCACCATGGTGGTCACTGCCCAGCCTGCCGGCCGTGCAGCGCAGGTCGCTGACACGGTGATCCAGCTCCCCGCACAGACAATGGCCGACGACCGCGGCTCGGCAGGCGTTTTGCCGATGGGGAGCCTCTACGAAGCAGTCCAGCTTGTTTTCTTCGACCTCGTTTCGATTCTTCTTCGCGACAAGACCGGGCAGACGCCGGACGAAATGCGGAGCCGGCACACCAACCTCGAATAGAGAAATCCGTTGGAGTCGACATGAAACTTGGAATCAATCTCAGTTTTGCCATTAAACGCTGGGTCGAGCCCCCCGTTTGGGCGCGCATCGTTCGCGAGACGCTGGGACTCAACCTCGTGCAGTTCACCTACGATCTGCTCGATCCCTGGTGGCCGGAGTCTGTCCGCCGGACGCTTACGGCACAAGTTAGATCCGCGGCAAGCGAGTGGGACCTGGAGATAGAGAGTGCCTTTAGCGGTCTTGCCAACTATTGCTTTGATGGCCTGCTTCATCCCGACAAGGCAGGCCGCGAGGCGTCGCTCGAATGGTGGAAACGCGCCTTTGACGTGGCTGCTGAAGTGGGAGCCAAGGCATCAGGAGGACCGCTCGGCGGAATGAGCGTCAGCGACTATTCCGACCCCGAGCGCCGCGAAAGGCGTTATCTTGACCTGCTCGATGCTGTGGCTGAGCTTTCTGAAGCGGCAAAGGCCGCCGGACTGGAACGGCTGCAAGTGGAATGCACTCCGCTCGCTCGCGAAATTCCTTACACGGTTCAACAATCGCAGAAATTCCTGAAGGATCTCGAAGGCCGATGCGCCGTTTCGGTCAAGCTTCTGGTCGACATCGGCCACGCCTTGTATCAGCCGTTATACGGCCCCGGCGCGAGAATGCCGGAATGGTTGAACGGGCTCGGCCATTCGATTGGTGCGTTCCATCTGCAGAACACCGACTTTCAGAGCGACTCTCATTGGGGATGGCCCGACAGCCGCGGCCTCTTCGATGTCGCCCAATTTGCGCATGGGGTCAAAACTGCTGGGCTGCAGGATGTGCCCGCGTTCATCGAGATCATTTATCCTTTCGAACTGGCGGATGACCTGGCGCTCAGGAATATCACCAGCACCGCCGTGCATTGCCGTCGCGAATTTGCGCAGGAAGTTGTGAATCAACCCTGAGCAACGCCGCTCTGTGCCATTGTTGAAACGGCCCTGTTTGTAATTACGTCGTTTACCATTTCAAATGCATCGTGGTCATAGGTGATTTATGGAGATTAGTCTCACCGGAAAAGTAGCGGTAGTTACTGGTGCGTATTCCGGAATCGGTCTCGCAATCACGCGCGCTTACCTTGGTTGTGGAGCTGCGGGCGTTATCGCTGTAGACCGCGAGGCGGATGTTCCACAAGACTTAAAGGTGGCCCAGGGGCTCTTTCCAGGAAAGCTGCACATCGTCCGCGGTGACGTGGCTGAAGAACAAACGGCCATCAAATTCACCGAGACGGCCCTCAACCACTTCAATCGTCTCGACATTCTGGTTAGCAACGCCGCTGTGAGTGTCACAAAACCTATTCATCTCCATTCTTCGGAGGAGTGGGATTCCGTGATGTCCGTAAACGTGAAGGGCCTCTATTGGGCGGCGCGATACACAATTCCGATCATGATAAAGCAGGCGCGCGGACTGATACTGATCACGGGATCGATCTCTGGAGAAGCGGGCCTTCCTCTGCAGGGAGCCTATGCTGCCTCGAAGGGTGCCCTTCATCAGATGACGCGCCAGATGGCGATCGAATACGCACCCTCCGGAATCCGGGTTAACGCTGTTGCCTGTGGAACTGTCGATACACCAATGGTGCAGCGGTCGGCTGATGCCTCTGGCGACCCTGAAGCGTTTTGGAGACGGGTGCGCGGTGCCCATCCCATCGGCCGGATTGCGCAGCCGGAAGAGGTGGCCAACTTTTTCTCATTTATGGCCTCCGATCTTGCCACCTTTTTCACTGGAGCGGTACTCATGTTAGACGGTGGCTACACTGCGCAGTAGGAACTCGACGCCGCTGTTTCCTCGGGCGGCGACACGACATGCTGTGAGGTTTGAACTTACTCCAGGTGCAAATGCCCGGTGGTCGAAGATCACTCCCTAGGCACGGAATAGATTGCGATCTGATCGCGTGTCATCACCGCCAGCTGCGAGCCGTCGGGGGACAACGCAAATCCTTCACTACTCGATGACGGGGAAGCAACGTGCACGCGGAGCAAGCGCTTGGTATCCGCAGCGCGATAGACACTCAGCTCCTCGGCGGAAAGGTCCGCTTCGCTAAAAGCCCATTCTCCTGACCCCAGCAACGGCCGGCTAGCCTTCACTGTCTTTACAACGAGGTCCTCGCGGTTGGCGCTGCCTTCGGCAGCGTGGCCGCACTCGTTTTCGCCCGGGAGGCACTCCAGCTCCAGTTTTCCATTCGGGCGCAATACGCGGTACTCGAGTTGCCGAGTTTGTTTATCGCAGCTGACCAAGAATATCAAGTCCGGCGCGATGCTGGAGAGCTGAGGGAGGCAACTCGAGCTGAACCGGGCCACAGTCCGAGCATGATTGTCCCGCGGGACCATGGATAGGCTATATCGCATGTCTGGCCCCGCCAGTAATTCGGCCTGGCCCTCGTTAAGCAACGTCGGCGGCATCAGGCGAGACCGGGACTCGGATCTGGCGATGGATTCGAAATTGTGGTTCAGAGCTTCGATATCGACATCTTCTTTCCGGGTCAGAGCCGAGGCTCTCGCTGAGCTGGGCATGCAGCTCCGGAGTGTGCCGCTCGCGGATCACGCCGATGGCCACAAAGTTCCCGTCCGGCGTCACTCGTACAAAGGCCAACGGACCGTCGATGGAGACCCGGTCGTGAATCTTCAATCCCTCGCCGTAGACGCGAAGCTCCGACCCCACGTGGGCACACCCGCCCATCCGCCAGGGGCCAAAGATATCGATCGTTGTCGGGTAGCTCCCAGTCAGCGGAGTGTTCGATCTGACGTGTCTCGGTGTTCACGACAGCAACGTGGATGACACGGACAGTCTGGCCTGCACTCCCCAACGTATGCCTGGTTAGAAGTCTGTGCGAGTTATAGGCGACCAGCAGTTCCTTGTGGGCGAGATAGGCCAGCGCCTCATCGTGGTCGAAGATGTACATCAACTTCTGCGGCCGCGGGGCATACCCTAGCTGGCGGATCGAAATGCTCGCCTCGGCATTTCCCATGTCGTGTGCATCGCCCGACGTCAACAGCAGGCCCTAAATACTTAAGGATTCCTGCCAGCGGTTTCCAGCAAAAGAACCCAGTCACTATCCCCGTCATGATTCTTGCCTGGCGGGGTGAACTGCTCGGGTTCATGATTGACAAAAGGTTCACCCACAACATTCTGATAAGTTCCATCGGAGGGGTCGAACCATCTTGCTCTCACGGGATCCCGCAGACTCGCAAGATTGATCGTGATCGTGCGTCCGGTGGGCAAGTACACGACCGCTGTCGAGCCGTCTGGGGTCTTCGCGGCAGTGGCGTAATCGCTCTTGCTGACCTGGGTTTTGAGGTCGCCATAGTTGCCTAGGCCGCCGGTGACCACGGAATGGTCCTGATCAGGCACCAGGTCCTGCCATCGCAGCGATGTAAAGAAGTTCTTCCAGATGGTGAACTGCGTGACGCCCGTGGTGTCGATATTGCTCTGCCATCCGGACCGGAACGTCCACGTATAGTTGTTGCCATAGAATTGTCCCGTTCCCCCTGTCAGCATGGTCCAATACTCTTGGCGCCGAAGCGCCACCGGAGTTCCATAATCATTGCCGACGTTCTCCAGCTCATAATGGGCTTCCATAAGATAGGTCGGCATAATCGGCTTCTGATTGTAGCTGTGCAACATCTGAATATAGGTCGGGCCATAGATGTAACTTCCGTTGATTTCAATCAGTGGCGCCCATGTTTGATCATCAAGCGAGGAGCCAGTGGGCGGATTAAACTCGACGGTTTGAATATGTCTTGGGTCGGCGGACCGAATTCCTCTTGCAACCGCTCTTACCAGTGCATCATCGCTCGAGATCTGCCAACCCCCAAAATCGTTGCCATTTATCCATGCAACATTGGAAAACCTCTTGTAACGCTTCCCGAGATATTGCCCATAAGCATAATCTGCGGCCAGGCCGTTGTTTCGCAGAGTTTGCAGCCATCCCGCCGTTTCGATCGGGTCCAGGAAGACGAGGATGTCGTGTTTTGCCGCCATTTCGACAATATGATCCAACCGGGTGAAGTAGGCTTCGTCGGGCTTTCGAAGGTCGTAATACATCCAATCAGTACCTCCGCGGACAAACCCCGAGAACGGGCGGATCCCATCCACCGTAGCACCGTAGATATTGTGGGGATAATCACGGCCCGCGCAGACTACATCGATCCATCCCGCAGTATTGAATCCGTGCGCCTGCCGGTCCGCGAAATACATCTCGGTCTCAGCTTCAGTCAGCATGTAAATCAATCCCTGAGGAGAATCTCCAGCGATCAAAAATGGAATGTTATTTTGATCGACCAGATAACGTCGATTGGCACTGACTTTAACCGGATAGGCGGGAAAACCTGACTGGCCAACGCTGGTCCCGGCGGTTGTCGATTGCGCTCTCATCACAACATGCTGCCCCAGCAGAATAAGCGCAGCCAGAACCGAAAAGAATCCAGGCCCCTTGCGATTCTGAAGCACCATTGCTCTCATTCGGTTTACTCCCACCTTTGATGTTCGATGGAACTACTTCAACATTACGCCTGCCGTGCCGCGATCTTTCCTTCAGCAATCAAATATCAGTCTAGATCGAAAAGCAGCATTCGATGAATAGGAAGAAGCGTGCAACCCAGAATTAAGTGTTCTGTAGTTTCCCAACAAAACTAGACAAGAACTTGCTAGACAACTCCTCGTCTTCGACGCAAGTCTGTATGCGGACTGTCGGGTTGCGTTGTTCCTCGCCTCGGATGTCGCTGCCGGGGAAGGGTAAACTGCCGACAAGTAGTGCGTTGTTGAAACGGAGCAAATTCGTTCTTTTCTGGCGGATGTGCTTCGACCGTTCTCAAATGTAGAGGGACATAGAATGTCCGATCTGCGATTTGCAATTTTCGGTACCGGATTTTGGGCGCGTTATCAAATGGCGGCGTGGAACGAACTGGGCGGAGCCAGATGCGTCGCGGTGTACAACCGCACTCGGGCAACTGGCGAGGCGTTTGCGCGCGATTTTGCCATCCCAGCGGTTTACGATGATCCGGATGAGTTGTTGAAGCGCGAACGTCCAGACTTCGTCGATATCGTGACCCATCCTTCGAGCCTCAGCGCTCTCGTCAAAACTGCCGCTGCTCACGGCGTACCTGTGATTAGCCAGAAGCCCATGGCGCCTTCGCTGGAGGTCGCTCGAGCGAACCTCAAGGCCTGTCGCGATGCCGGCGTGCCATATCTCATTCATGAGAATTGGCGCTGGCAAACCCAATTGCGAGAACTGAAGCGCGTGTTAAATGAGGGCGCGATCGGCCCCCCCTTTCGAGCTCGAATATCGATGGTCTCGGCATACCCCGTCTATGTCAATGAGCCTCAAATCAAGGACCTGGAGGAGTTCATTCTCACAGACATGGGCACGCATATTCTGGATCTCGCTCGGTTCCTTTTCGGCGAGGCCGGAAGGCTATACTGCCAAACTCAGCGGGTGCACAAAGACTGTAAAGGTGAAGACGTCGCGACGGTGATGATGACAATGGGCAGCGGTACCACCGTCACCTGTGAGATTGGTTACCCGGAAAACCCCGTCGAGTGCGATTACTTTCCACAGACCCTCGTATTCGTCGAAGGGCCCCACGGTACGATAGAGATCGCGCGCGACTACTGGGCGCGTGTCACGACGGCGTCCGGCACCCACTCGAAACGGCATCCGCCAGTCCTGTATAAGTGGGTTGACCCGGATTATCATGTCGTCCACTCCAGCATTGTCTCCTGCAATGCAAACCTCTTGAGTGCATTGCGCGCGGAAGGCTCAGCCGAAACGACTGCGGAAGATAACTACAAAACCCTGGAGTTGGTGTTCGCGGCGTACGATTCGTCTCGGCTAGAAAAGGTGATTCAGATCAGCTCAAAGGAGGTAGAGCATCGGACCAACCCGGAGCATGCTGTCATGTAGGAGCACCACGCCCTCTCTGTTTGACGTGGTCGCAGTGGCCTATGCTGTCCGCCCGGCACTGTGCCCGTTCACGCTCATGCACTTGAGGTCGACGACAAGGGATTTACCCGGCGGACGGAGGGAGCCTCCAATGTCCACCGCCGCATCGGATCAATGCAGCCAATCAGTCAGAGAGAGGGCACCATGAGTTGGCCACACTCCAGGTTAGGAGAGAATGGGCATGCTCGCCATTCTCAGCCGCGCAACACGAATGCCGGCTGGTATTCAGACCGAGTCAAGGCGCACAACAGTGGGTTGTGGATGCGGGCGCTGAGCTTGATCGCGTGCGTGGCAATGCTGAGCCTGGCTTTCGTGTCGAGGGCCGCAGAACTGCCCCAGTTGCTGGTTCGCACCGCGGGCGTGAACGCAGGCCATCTCATTCAGGACGCGAACGGCAAACTCTTCTTCATGGTCGGCATCTGTCCCCAGAATCTCATCCAGAAGGTCCGCACGGCCGATATGGATAAGTACTTCAAAGCCCGGCACGAGCAGGGGTTCAACATTGCCTGGGTGATGATCTCCGGTTGGGACCACTTCGGTGGTCCTCCATTCCTTCCCAATAGCCATTACGATCTGGAGGACGACGTCCGCGATGCCGCTGGAAATGCCATCAAGCTCGATCCGAAGAACATTAACTTTGCTCCGCCCAATTTGAATATGGCCTACGTCCATTCCGTGGACCAGATGGTGATTGCAGCCGGAAGCAACGGCATCTACCTGTTTCTTGACCCCATGAATGAACCCGGCATGGAGTGGTCGAAGCACACGCGGGCGGATTGCGTGGCTTGGGGCAGGTTTTGGGGCGACCGCTACGCCAAGTACCACTATGTCAATATCCTGATGGGATCAGACGATGTGCCCCAGCCGTTCAGTAACTGGATCGTCTCCGGACTCCGGCACTCGTTATCTCACCGTCTCTTTTGCATCGATCAGGCTGTCTACGACCCCAAAGGGTCACATGACGACATCCCCAACCCTTGGTGGGAATGGAAAGATCGAAACGCCACATGGATTAACCTTTGGGGATGGTATGTCTGGGAGACACCGAACTCCATGGCCGAGACGGGCACCTATCAGTATGCAACCTGGCTTATGTACTCGCAGGCGGCTCATTGGAGAGTCGCGACCGCTCCGACCTTCATTGTTGAATCGGAATACACTTCCTACCCAACCGATGACGGGGAAGGAACCGGCCGGGCGGACGCCATTGTCATGAAGCAGGGCGACCACGAGCTGCGCCGCCAAATGTGGTCGGTGCCCTTGGGTGGAGGAAGCGGCTTTGGAATCATCGGCAACATCAATGACGCTATCAACGATCCGATGACCACCTTGAACGATCCGACGCTCAAGTACGTTGCCTACTGCAAATCGTTCTTTACTGCTCTCCCTTGGGAGCGGTTAGAGCCTGATTATGCGCATACCTTCCTGACCTCTCAAGCTACAGGCCCTGCAATGCACGATACCTATGTGTCCGCGGCCATAACTCCGGATGGAGCTCTGGGAGTGGTCTACTACCCTGGACTGAGCGGCAGCAACTTTAAGCTGACGTTGAATTTGTCGAAAATGGGCGGTGGCCGTGGTGCCACCAGAGCATACTGGTTTGACCCTACCGATGCAACGCGGCACAATGCTTCGGACTCATCGTTCGCGAATACTGGTTCTCAGACGTTTACCACTCCCGGCAACAACCACGCAGGAAGCGCCGATTGGGCGCTGGTGCTTGAGTCTTCAACTCACTAATCGTCTCTTTCGACTTTCTACTCTCAGAAAGGCGATGAGTCGAATCGCTGGTGGCCCGCGTCTTTGTGCGAGTGACGGAAGGGATTCAGAGGCCAGTATCAGGGAATGGTAATTCCCTGATACCTGGGTGATCATTCCCTGTTCGGTACGACTCCAAAATTGGCGTTGCGTTGAAATTACTCGCGTGTATTCAGCATCATAGGGAACTCTGTCGGCAGAATTCCTGGGGCAAAATTCACGAAATTCCCTGTATTTTTCCCTGTTAGCAGGGAATTGGGTTCAGAGAAGGGTTCGCACGAGACTCCGTCCACCGCCATAGAGTCCACCCCGATTGGGCACGGGATTTAGCCGTGACCTAGCGCCGCAAGCTTCCGCCGCGAAGGTTCTCGAAGTCCACCAGGGTCATCCCCCCTCTTGCCTCAGTGAATCTCCACCACCGCCAGCCCCATGGGTGGTACGGTAAGCGTCAGCTGTCGGTTCCGGATCGCGACAATCTCTGGCGTACTGGATTGTGAGGCTTTGCGTAAGACCTCAATTTGCTCCGTCGTCGGATACTTCGGGCTGCCCATCTTTTTCCACGCATCGAGAGTGTCGCCGTGCGATGCATCCACGCGCCGAATCGTGGCCCGCGCCTGGCCGGCAACGCCCTTCAGATCGAGAGAAATGGCCTTTTCTGAGCCGTCGGCGCCCGGCTCAACCAGATTCCACACCGCGATCACCAGCGTGCCGTCCTGCCGTCGCGAGGCTAGAACGTCGTCGGCAGTAGCGGGCAGGCGTTCTGCACCCAATAGGTGGAGTAACTCGAAAACTTTGAATGCCGGCTTCGGAATGCCGTTTTCGGCTACCAGTCCATAGCCGCCATAGAAGGGCCCCTTCACGACTCCCTGCTCCTCGAAAACATCGGAAAAAGTCCAGTACGACATCATCTTCACCATGCCGTCGCATTGGCTGATAGTCTGCGCCATCCACGGCCCCATATATATGGAGTCGGTAATCGGCTGCTCGTTCATATACGAAGCGTTGAATTCGCTCCAGATGAGCGGCAGGTCTGGCCGTGCGGAATGCAAAATTTCTTCGTGAACCTTTTTTACCGCTAGGCAAACCATCTGGTGTGGTGCGATCTCACGATCGTCGTGAAAGACGTCTTGCGCACTATCGTTGCCGTAGACATGCGTGGAAACAAAGTCCAGAGGCACGTGGTTCTTGGTGGCGTGAACGATCATGTCGCCCACCCATGCGGCTTGTGCGGTCGCCGGGCCGCCCACGCGAATCCGCGGGTTGACCGCCTTAAGTGCACGAGCGGTATGATCGTAAAGCTCAAGATAAGTGGACTGCTTCGGCGCGCCTGTCCAGAAATCCAGGTTGGGTTCGTTCCACACCTCGAAGTACCAGAGGGAAACTTCGTCGATTCCGTAGCGGTCCACCAGATGGCGTGCGAAAGCCGTGATCAGCGCATCCCACTTGGCGTAGTCTTTGGGAGGTGACGTGACTGGCTTGTACCAGAACGGGTGATAGTCAAGGCTCGCGGCAAGCGCTTTGGGCATGAAGCTGATCTCCACAAACGGCCGCACTCCCTCAGTCAGCAGTCCGTCGTAGATCTGATCGACATAGGACCAGTTGTAGACCGGGTTGCCTTGCGCATCCTCGCTGTACACGCCGTTCTCGTCGTGAAAAATACCATGGAAGCGCACGTAGCTGAAGCCGGTAATCCTCTTCACTTCGCGCAGGTCGGCACGGTAGCTGTCGCGCATGGCGAGGTTGGCGCGGCCGGACCCGAACATCTGCTCCCAGAAGTGAGGAAACGGCGTAGCGGCAGCATGCGCATCGATCGTGATCGGCTGCGCAGGCGCTGCATCCTGCGGTCCAGCTGGCTGCTGGGCACCAAGCGACAAACAGGCAGCCAGTAAGACAATTCCCGAAATCATGGACGAACGAATTCGAGTCATGAGCCGTCTCCAAAATGCAAAATGTGAATCTCTTCCTCGCAGTCCTTAATATCCACCCATCAAGGGACCGACGGTGATGGGGCGAGCCTCCAAGATTTAGATTCATCGACCTCGGGAGGTTTGTACAGCGAAAGTGATACATACCTCTATGGTGAATGCCCAGAAGATCGGTATCAGGGAATTCCAATTCCCTCATGCCGAAGTGATAAATCCACGGCTCGGTCTTGCTCAAAAATAGGCGTCTTGCGATGGGAACTTGCCCTTCTTCAGCATCATAGAGATATCTGCGAGCACGCTTTCGAGGCAAAATCCTCAAATCTCCCTGTATTTTTCCCTGTTAGCAGGGAATTCGGTGCGGAGAACGGGCTCGTAGATCGAAACGCGCAGGGATCAGCCAGTCAGCGTCAGGATTGCTTGTGCGATGGATTCGAGCGGCAGGACCTTGTCCACACCGCCCAGTTTGACGGCCTCCTTCGGCATGCCGTACACGATGCAGGTTGCTTCATCCTGGGCGACTGTAGCGGCCCGGGCCTGTTTCAATTCCAGCATGCCGCGTGCGCCATCGTCGCCCATGCCGGTCATGATCACACCGACGGCGTTCTGGCCTGCGTAGCGGGCAGCGGAACGGAACAGAACATCGACCGATGGCCGATGACGGCAGACGAGAGGTCCGTCTTTGATTTCGACGTAATAGCGGGCGCCGCTGCGCTTGAGTAATAGATGATGATTGCCGGGCGCGATCAGGGCACGGCCTCGGATCACGGTGTCATTGGTTTCTGCTTCCTTGACGGTGATGGCGCAAATTCCGTCGAGCCGGTTGGCAAAAGCACGCGTGAAAAGTTCCGGCATGTGCTGTACGATGACAATTCCAGGGGTGTCGGACGGCAGCGATTCAAGGAGTGTTTTCAAAGCCTCCGTTCCACCCGTGGACGCTCCGATGACAACCACCTTCTCAGTGGTTTCTGCCATGGCATGCGTTGCGGGAGAGAGAATGGCGTCGGCAGTAAGCTTGGGCTGAACGGCGAGGCTGGGACGCAGGGGCCGGAGCTTTGCCGCCGCAGCGGCTTTGACGGTTTGACAGAGAGTGATGCGGGAGTCCTCAAAGAATTGCTTTGTCCCCAGGCGCGGCTTGGTAATGATCTCCACGGCGCCGTAGTCGAGAGCCTTGAACGCGCTTTGCGTGCCCTCTCCGGCCAAGCTCGAACAGATGACTACCGGGATCGGTCGCTGGCTCATAATTTTTTTCAAGAAGGTGAGCCCATCCATGCGCGGCATCTCGATATCGAGCGTGATCACGTCGGGAACCTGCTCGGCAATGCGCTCAGCCGCAACATAGGGATCGCCGGCGGTTCCAATCACTTCGATTTCGGGATCGGAGGAGAGGATTTCCGTCAGAGTCCGGCGAACGATGGCGGAGTCGTCGACAATCAGTGCGCGAATCTTTGCCAGGGCCACGATTTCAACCTCTCTACCCTCGATCGACAGCCGTAAGGGCCGTTTGGAGTCTCGGCGACCGGATTTGCTTGGCGGAATCGAGGCGCCGCAGCAACACTTCTCCCGTTGCCGTTGCGAAAGAGATATGCACGCCGCTGGTGCCGCCCAGGCAGGACGCGGCTACCGTAAAGCGTTCTTCGGCAAGCACGCGCAGAGCGGCTTCGCAGTTTTGCTTGCCAATGGTGCGCTCCGGATCGTTTGTCCCGATCGTCAGGACATCGTTGCCGCCGAAGAGTTTTACCACCGCCTCGGCGCGTGCAGCGCCCAGGGAATCGAGCCTGCGGGCGATCTCGCGGATCGCGAAATCGACGTAACGGCGGCCCGTCTGGGGGCTGAGTTTGCGCAGTTGGGCAGGCGGGCAATTCGGCATCATGGGATGACAGAGCGCGCCAATGCCAAGCCTCGGGACAAGGAAGGTGACTCCGACGCAGGAGCCGAGCAGGGTGCGCAGAACGGAGGGTTGCGACACCAGGTGGGACTCCCCGGGCTGAACATAGATCTCGCAGATCGGCATGTCAGGCGCGGTCATCGAAGTCTCCTGTAAAGGGCAGGAGCCACCTGCGCGATGGGAAGATTCAACTCATGCAGCGTCTCGGCGTGCCCCATGAAGAGGTAGCCTTCCGGCGTCAGGCATTGCGTGATCTTTTCCAAGATGCTCTGCTGCGTGGCCCGGTCGAAATAGATGATCACGTTGCGGCAGAAGATCGCGTCGAACCGTTCCTGAATTCGGTAATTGCAATCCATGAAGTTGAGGCGACGGAACTCGACGAGTCGGCGGAGCTCGGGCACCACGCGCATGCGGGCAAACCCGGGCTCGCGGCCGCGCATGAAGTACTTGACTTTGAGCCCCGGCGGCACCGGCCGTACCACGTCGGTGGAGTAGATCCCCAGCTCTGCTGTCCTGAGCACAGCGGTAGAGATGTCGGTGGCGAGAATTCTGAAGGAAAACCCGGGATGGGCCAGGCTGAATTCACTCAAAACCATCGCTAGAGTGTACGGCTCCTCGCCGGTCGAGCAGCCCGCGCTCCAGGCAAGGAAAGGCCTTCGGTTTCCGCTGTCCTGTGTATGTTCGGGAAGCACTCTGGAGGCCAGAAACTCAAAGTGACGCGGCTCGCGAAAGAAATCCGTCTTGTTGGTGGTGACCACGTCGATCAGGTGAATCAGCTCCTGGCTCTGTCCCTGTTGCGAGAACAGGTAGTCGCAGTAGCCGCGGTACGAGGGGATGGCGAGCTCTTTGAGCCTGCGCCTGATACGTCCCTCGAGCATAGTCTTTTTCTCGGCGCCGAGGGCAATTCCCGCCACGTCGTAAACCAGTTTGCGGAGGCGTGTGTAGTCTGGAGGCGAAATCAATTCGTCGCGGTCTTGCATGGCGTGAAACGGGGCGGAGTCAGCCGCCCCTTCCTTTCCTTAGGCGGCCGCTTCTACAAGGGCCTTGCCGGGCTCCTGTGCCCGCACGACGGCCAGCTCTTCGGCAGAGAAAACGCAGTCGATGTCGAGGATCATGATGAACTGGTTGTCGCGCTTGCCCATTCCGCGGATGAAATCGGTGCGGATGTGCGTGCCGATACGCGGCGCCGGCTCAATCTGCTCCGGCTCCAGGTCTATCACCTCTTCAACCGAATCGGCTAGGGCGCCGATGACGATCGATTCGTTATCCAAGTTGACTTCGACGACAACAATGCAAGTGTTCCGAGTGCTCTCGGTTTTCGGCATCTCGAAACAAAGCCTGAGGTCAACGACCGGAACCACGCTTCCGCGCAGGTTGATGACCCCGGCCATGAAGTCCGGCGTCCGGGGAATGGCAGTGATGGGCGTGAGATCGAGCACTTCTCTCACCTTGGCCACGTCGGTGGCGAAGACCTCGTTGCCTAGTTTGAAGGTGAGATACTGGCGCGTCTCCGTGATGTCACTAACGCTCATATTTCTACTCCTTTCAGATCTTTGAAGACTGGGCGGATCTCCTCGTGGGCGATCCGCCCTCGCGGTCAGTAACGCTCGAATTCAGTATCCAGTTCGTCGTGCTTGTCGTTGAGGCGCAGATTGACTCCAGACTTGGGGCCCGCCTTCGCGGCGGGCGCCGGGCCGCGCCCGTTTGGCTTGACCGCCTTGGACGGCGCTGCCTGCTCCAGCTTTGCGGCCTTCGACCCGGCGGCTCTGCGGCCGCGAACGCTGTTCTCCTCTCCGGTTTGGAAGAACGAGAGAGCGCTCACCAACTGCTCCGACTGGCCCGTCAGCTCCTCGGTGGTTGAGGCCATCTCCTCCGCGGCGGAGGCGTTCTGCTGGATCACCTGCTCCAGTTGCTGCAGGGCCTTGTTGATCTGCTCGGCGCCGGTATCCTGCTCTTTGCTGGCGGCCGAGATCTCTTGCACCAGCTCAGCGGTTCGCTGGATGTCGGGCACCAGCTTGTCGAGCATTTCTCCCGATTTCTCCGACACCTTGAGCGTGGTGGCCGAAAGCTGGTTGATCTCGCCTGCCGCCTTCTGGCTGCGCTCGGCCAGCTTGCGCACCTCGGCTGCGACGACGGCAAAGCCCTTGCCGTGTTCGCCGGCGCGCGCCGCTTCAATGGCCGCGTTGAGCGCCAGCAGGTTGGTCTGACGCGCGATCTCCTCGATGATCGAGATCTTGTTGGCAATCTCCTTCATCGCCGCGACCGCCTCGAGCACGCTCTTGCCGCTCTCCTGCGCGTCCTTGGCGCTCTTGTTGGCGATCTTGTCGGTCTGTTGCGCGTTGTCGGCGTTTTGCTTGATGTTCGAGACCATCTCCTCCATCGAGGACGAGGCTTCTTCGGCCGCCGCGGCCTGGGCGCTGGCGCCCTTTGACACCTGCACCGACGCCGTGGAAATGGACTGGCTAGCCGCCGCCACCTCGCCGGCAATGGAACGGATATCGGAGACGGTTTGCGTCAGACCGCTGACCATGGCCGACAGAGCCTGCATCAGCTTGTCGTGGGCAGATCGCTCGTGAAGAGCGACGGTGAGGTTGCCGCTAGAGACTTCCTCGGCCGCCGCCGTGATGTCGTTCATGGCCACAATCAGCGAGTTCAAGTTGTTCTTGATCAGGTTGAAATCGCCATTGTAGTTGTCAGTGATCAGCGGGGGCATGTCGCCCTTACTGATCCGTTCCACATAGCCCGCTGAGAAGTTCAACGGCGTAATCACCGCATCAAGGATGCCGTTGACCCCGCGCACGATATCGGCGTAAGCGCCTTTCAGGACTTCTGGATGTCCACGCTCGGCGAGTTTGCCCTCCTTGGCCGCGTCCGTCAGACGAACCAGCATTCCTTGCAGAGTCTGTAAGACTTCCGCCACGTTGTTGACGGCCACTTTCATCTTCTCGTGGTCGCCCTTGTAGGTTTGCGCGATCAGCTCATCGATCTTGCCGGCTGAAATCTGCGCCAGAATGCGATTACCTTCGCCAATGGGCAGAAGGATCGCGTCCAGCATAGCGTTGACGCCGCGCACGATCTCCGCGTAGGCGCCCTGGAACTGCTCGGGCTTGCCGCGGTCGGAAAGCTGGCCTTCCTTGGATGCCTCGATCAGCCGCGCCAGTTCCTTCTGCAGGCTTTGCATCACCGTAGCTACACTATTGACGGCCACCTTCATCTTCTCGTGATCGCCCTTGTAGGTTTGCGCGATCAGCTCATCGATCTTGCCAGCCGAAATCTGCGCCAGAATGCGGTTGCCCTCCCCGATGGGCACCAGAATTGCATCGAGCATGGCATTCACGCCGCGCACGATGTCGGCAAAGGCGCCGCGAAATTCGTCGGCCTTGCCCCGCTCAGACAACTGCCCGGCGTGAGATGCGCTAATAAGGCGGCCAAGCTCCTTCTGCAATGCCTGCAGCACCGTGCCCACGTTGTTGACGGCCACTTTCATCTTCTCGTGGTCACCCTTGTAGGTTTGCGCGATCAGCTCATCGATCTTGCCATCGGAGATCTGCGCGAGAATGCGGTTGCCTTCCCCGATGGGCAAGAGAATTGCATCGAGCATGGCATTCACACCGCGCACAATATCGGCAAAGGCGCCCTGAAATTGATCGGGTTTGCCACGCTCCGAAAGCTGGCCCTCCTTCGAGGCCTCGATCAGCCGCGCAAGTTCCTTTTGCAGGCCCTGCATCACCATGCCCACGTTGTTGACGGCCACCTTCATCTTTTCGTGGTCGCCTTTGTAGGTTTGCGCGATCAGCTCATCGATCTTGCCGGCTGAAATCTGCGCGAGAATGCGGTTGCCTTCCCCGATGGGCAGTAGAATCGCATCCAGCATCTCGTTCACGCCTTCAACCAGTTCGCGGTGCATGCCGCCGAAGAGCGTCGCCTTGCCGCGCTCGCTCAAGCGGCCGTCCTTGGATGCATCCACCAGGCGCATGATCTCTTGCAGCACGGCAGACAGGTCCCCATCCTCGTGCACCCTTTTGTGCGTTCGCTCGCGGCTGTGCTGCCCATCTCCGCCATGACCGTTTCCTTCCAGTCCATCGCCGGCGCCATGCAGCCGCCGGCCCTCATTCACCACTGCTATTGCCATGAAACCCTCCCCTCCTTCGGGATCTTGCTCTGCTCGATCCGCAATCCGGGGGCCAGCCGATCATGGCGCGGCCGTTTGGCGACGGGAAGAGCATGAGACAGGTGCGGTTCATTGGTTTGCGAATTCGCGCCGGCGCTCGGGCCGACGCTGCCGTTGCCCCGACGGGCTTTGAAAAGCATTGTTGTTTTCCGGTCGCTCGCTGTGGGCGCCGAGCGGTCTCAAGTCTCCCTGGCGGCCGGTCCTTACCGCCTCCTGGACCACTCGATCGGGGTCGAGAATCAAAGCCACGGCGCCATTGCCGAGGATGGTGGCGCCAGAAGCGATCTGCACCTGGCGGTAAAAACGCCCCAGGCTCTTGATCACCGTTTGGCAATTGCCCAGCACCTGATCGACCACAAATCCAAACCGGCCCTCGCTGGTTTCGACGAGCATGATCTGCTCGATCTCCGGCGGGCTCGACGGCATGCGGAAGTGCTCGCGCAGCCGGATGTATGGAACGAGCTCGCCGCGCAGGTTCGCGATGTGCTTGCCGTTGGCGCGCGCAATGTCTTCCCGCGTCAGCTCGATGCATTCCAGTGTCGAGGCCATGGGGAGCACAAAGCAGGCATCGCCCACGGCCACCAGCAGCCCGTCGATGATGGCCATGGTGAGCGGGAGGCGCAGCGTGACCGAGGTGCCTTGCCCAGGTCGGCTCGCGACCTCCACGGCGCCACGCAGGCTCTCGACCCGCTGGCGGACCACGTCCATGCCGACTCCGCGGCCAGAAACGTCGGTCACCTGTTGAGCCGTGGAGAATCCGGGTTGAAACAGCAGCGCGTAGATCTCCCTCTCGGTCAGTCTGGCGTCGGTTGCGATGAGCCCTCTTTCGACCGCGCGGCGGCGCACGGCTTCCGAATCGATGCCCCGGCCGTCGTCTTCGACGGCCACCAGCACGCTGGCTCCAGAGTGCCGGGCCGAGAGATGGATAGTTGCAGCCGGCGGTTTCCCACTAGCAAGCCGCAGATCGGCCGGCTCGATGCCGTGATCCATGCTGTTGCGGATAAGGTGCATCAGTGGATCGCCCAGTTGTTCGATGACCGTCTTGTCGAGTTCGGTGTCCGCGCCCTCGATGGTCAGCTCCACGTTCTTGTTGAGATCGCGCGCCAGGTCGTGAACCAGCCGGCGGAATTTCTCAAAGGTGCCGCGGACGGGCATCATGTGGATGTTCATGGAGCTCTCGCGTAAGGCCGCTGTCAGGCGCTCGACCTCTTCGGAAACCGCCACCACCTCAGAGTCGTCGCGGCGGGCCGCAAGCTCGCTTAGGCGCGCCTGCACCGTTACCAGTTCGCCGACCAGGTCGACAAACTGATCGAGCTTTGCAGCGGGCACGCGAAGACTCGAAGCATTGTCGGGCTTGTCGTAGCTGCGCCGGCCGGGAGAAGCAACGCGTTTTTCCTGAAGAGCTCGCGCGGCGACGTCGGCCTGGCAAAGGGGCGCAGTCTCCGCGGCGGCCAGTGCGGGATCGCCCGCCGGTTCGATGCTTAGCTGGCACGCGTCTTCGACAAAGATAAAGACATCGCGGATCGTGTCGCGATCCGTGTCCGCGGCCAGAAGCATCTCCCATGCGACATAGCATCGTTCAGGGTCCAGCTCGCCGAGCGACGGCACCGCATCCAGGCTGGCCTTGACGGACAGGCTGCCCAGGCCGCGCAACTCGCGCAGGAGCAACGACGGGTTGGCCCCACAGCGCATCAGGTCCGGTCCTGGCGCAAAGCGAATGCGCCAGTTCCTCACCGGCCCCCGGTGAAGGGCGGCACCGCCGTCAACCGGGGCAGTTTTCGGCGCGGCTTCCGGTTCTTTCTCGATGCCCGCCAGCCGCCTCACTCTCTCGAGGATGGAGGCGCCGGCGGCTGTGTCGGCAGGATCGGCGTCGCTCGCGTCCTCGTGGAGCAGCGTCTTGATCTGGTCCAGCGCTGCCAGCGATAAATCGATCAACTCCGGCGTGACCTCGGTCCGTCCGCTGCGAACTGTGTCAAAGGCGGTTTCCAGGTCATGGGTGAAGGCGGCTATGCGTTCAAAGCCGAACATCGCGCCTGAACCCTTGATGGTGTGGAGGCCGCGAAAGATGCCGCCCACAACCTCGGCGTTGCCACGATCATCGTTCAGCGCCAGAAGCGCGGATTCCAGCTCGGCCAGGATCTCGCGCGCCTCTTCGCGAAAGCTCTTCTTGAATTGCTCGGCATGGCTTACAACTGACTGAGACATGGTCAGTAAATCACTCAACTTTCGGCCTGCTCTTCTCGGCCCGCCAATTGCAGGAATGACTCGGGAAACGCAGACTCATCGAACCCCATGTCTGCCAGAGCGTTTCGCACTGGCTCGGGAAGCGGCCCGGCAAGCGCGAAGTCGATGCTCTTTTGTGCAGCCTCGCGCCCAGCCGCCCACAGAAGCTGGAAAGCCGTAACGTCGAGTTCGGCGGCTTCGTCCAGGCAGACGCGAAGCTGTCGGCCTTCTTTCAGCGCTGCGACGAGGACCGTTCTTAATTCAACTGCGCGCGCGATGTCGATCGCGCCCTCCAGGCTAATCAAGCTCGCGCCCTCGGCTTCAGTCAGTGCGACGCCCATGCGGGGCTCCTCGGCATGATGCAAAATCGGCAGGAATGGCAATTCGATCTCCGCTCCTTGCGAATTGCTTCGATGCAGCGCCAACCGCCAGTTTTTCCGCCCGGTTCCGACATCTGCCGAAGCCGATCTGCTGGAGGTACGCGCGGCCGGTAGGTTTCGGTTAGCACAACTTTCCATCGGCATTCTCGGAGCAATTCAAGAGCAGAGGATGGAAGGCGTTGATTAGTTTTCTCACAGAAGATGAGGAGGCCCGCTTTGGGCCGGCACAGGCATCTCGATTCGAAGCCAGCCGACGGGCGGCGCAAAATCAGAACAGCTCGATGGCCGGCCCGTTTCGATTGGGTGTCGCTGCTTGGCCCGCGACGGCAAGATGAGTCTTGGTCTGGCTTGCCATCCGGTATTGGCCGAGGTGGGCATCCAGCATGCTTTTGAAGGTGCGGTCGAGGTGTCCTTCCCATTTCCCATCTGCCGATTTTGCCGCCAGCACCTGCACGAGATCGCGCAGATCGATCAGCGCTTCCTGCACATGGCCCATCCGTTGCCGCATCACATCCTGGAATTGGATGTGCCCGAGCGCGTCGGAGAGCCGCTCCACCATTTCGGAGTAGTTTGTATCGACTTCGCCAATCACCTGGAGAAGCAAATGGCTGTTGTTTTCAAAATCCTCCTGCATCGCGTCCAGGTCGGCGGCAAAGTTGCTCATAGCGGCGTGAGCCTCTTTCTGGTTGAGTGCTGCCTGCGCATTGTTCAGCTCGGTTTGCACTTTTCTGCAAGTCGAGTTGATCTTCTCAGAGATTTCGGCAGCCGCTTTGGTGGAAAGCACGGCGAGTTTGCGCACCTCCATAGCGACCACCGAGAAGCCGCGGCCCGCTGTCCCCGCGCGTGAGGCCTCAATCTCAGCGTTTAGCGCAAGAAGGCTTGTCTGCTGTGCAATCGACGTGATGACCCTGATCAGCGGGGTCAATGCGCAGACTCCGCCCGATAACTCTCTGATGCGCTCGAAGTTGGATCTGGTTTCGGTCAACTCGGCGTCGAGTTGCGTCTCGATGGCGACAATGAGGTCCTTGTTGGATTCAACTCGCTGTCGCGTCGCTTCCGTCAGGTGCTTGCCGCTCGCCACCGATTGGGCAATATGCTCCTTCTGCTGGTTCGACCGCTCGATCAGCCGGCTCATCTGTTCGATCGCGGCCACGACCTCCCGTTCGGACTCTCTGAGCGAGTCTCCGATTTGTTCCCGGAGCACGTCAGTGAAAAGGCCGCAGTCGCGCGCTTCGCTCTGCAGCACTTTGCGCATGTCGAGCACGCGAGCCATATCACCGAAATTCATATGGGTCCGAGCCCACATGTCGATCACTACTTTGCGCGCCTCGCTGTAATTCTTCAGGCGGTAGATGAATCCGGGCACCACGACGAGAAAGATCAGCAATAAGCCTCCCCGAATATCGTTGGCCGAGAGGCCGGGGCCATCCAGCTGAGACAACAGGAAAAAGTAGGCGACCAGCAAAAGAACCCTGGTGAGGGACTCGAAAAGCATTCGCTTGCCGATGCGGGTGACGTGCTCATGAGGGCTGGAGGGGAGCCGATTCTGGCGCAGGCGTACCTCGGCTTCTCCGACTGCTGTTCTGGCCAACGTTTCGCTTGGTTCCGTCTTTGCTGGTTCCATCGTGCTAGGCCCCCGGCAGCACTTTGCGGATGACTGCCACCAGGTCGTTGCCAGAGACCGGCTTGACCAGCCAGCCGGTTGCCCCTGCCAGCTTGCCCTGGTTTTTCTTAGCCAACTCGCTCTCGGTGGTAAGGGTCAGGATCGGAACGAACTTCAATCCAGGCATGGCGCGCACGTTGCGAATCAGGTCCAGTCCGCCCATCACCGGCATGTTGATGTCGGTCAGAATTACCGCTGGTTTAAGCCCCGCCTTGAGTTTGTCGAACGCCTCCTGCCCGTTGCTCGCCGTTTCCACTTGAAATCCGTTCATGGTCAGTGTGGTCTTGAGACTCAGCACCATGGTGACGGAATCGTCGACGACCAGAATCGTATTGGCCATGCCTATCCCTGCAGCTCTCAAGATTGCATCGGCTGCGTTGGGAAAAAGCTTAGTTGGCAATGGCTGCGCAAGCAGGAGCGATGGGGTCCGAGTCGACTCTGATTACCACACGCGGAGCCAATAGTCGGCTTTAAGGCGGCTTGGAATGAACCACTCGTGAAATAGATATGCCGATCGGGCGGAATTTCGCGGTCAAACTAATGGGTATCGGCCGCTGCCAGAGTTCGCCAGAGTTCACGCATCGGTCTTGAGCGCTGCCAGACGGCTTCGCGCTTCCGCGACGAATGCCTCGCTCTCCGCCGAATCGTTCTTCAGTGAGTCAAGATTGATCTCGACATTGGCGATCGCTCCCGCGATGGCGGCCTTTGCCATAGCGATGGCGGTGCTGAGGTCGGACGCCATGTTGGGATTGGTGATCGGTTTCAATTCTTCGGCGGTCCTGGCCACTTCTGCAGAGTTTTCTGCCACGCTCAATGGAATGGCGGCTGCCTGTTGCAAGGCGGCGGCAATCAAGCCGGCGCCATCGGCGGACTCTCTGGCGGATTTGTATGCCTTCATGACCGTGTTGTAGGCCTCGGCATCTGCGTCGATGGCCGACTTCAGCTCCTCGCGCAGCACGCCGAGCCGCGCCAGTGCCTCGCTGAGCAGGTTCTCGAATTGTGCATAGGCCTTCTTGCCGCGCGACATCGACGCGACCATTCCGGCGAGAGCAGCAGCCATCGCGCCGCACGCCGCTGCGGCGCTGCCGCCGCCCGGAACGGCCGTCGGCGCGACCAGTTGCTCGATGAAGGGCTCGATGCCCGCGCGCAAACCTCCGACAGCCAACTTGCCGCTCATCACCGCAGCCAGCCGGTTCTCCAGGATCAGCGAGGAGTCGAAGTTTTCGAGTTGCAGGAACCACTCGGCGGCCTGCTCCACGGCTCGCTTGGGAATCAGCCCGACAATCTCGCTCGAGACAGGCAAGACGCCGTATCGCGCAGCCTCGCGCTTGACGACCTCAAAGACGCGATACAGAGGTGTCTGCTCAAAATCGGTCAGATTCATGGAGACCTGCGCCAAACCGCGCACCAGGAAGCCCGATGCCTTCACAAACCGCATCCCGCCCGTGGAAAAACGCACAGCCTTGGCAATCTTCTTAGCGATCTCGGCATCGGGCGTGTTCAGGAAAATGTTGTAGGCGATGAGGAATTTCCGCGCACCCACCACGGTGGCGCCGGCCGTTGGATGCAGGCGCGCCTCGCCGAAGTCCGGCTTGCGCGCGGGATTGGTGGCGATTTCCTCGCGTATGCCTTCAAATTGGCCGCGGCGGATGTTTTCAAGATTCTGACGCTCGGGGATGGCGGCCGCCGCTTCGTAGAGGTAAACCGGAATCTGGTAGCGCTTCCAGATTTCTGCTCCGACATGACGCGCCATCGCAACGCAATCTTCGAGTGTAACGCCATCAAGGGGGATGAACGGAACGACGTCGGCTGCTCCCAGGCGCGGGTGCGCACCCTTGTGCTGGGTGAGGTCGATCAGCTCGGCGGCCTTGCCGGCGCCGCGGATTGCGGCTTCCTGAATCGCCGCGCGTTCGCCGACCAGCGTGATCACGCAGCGGTTGTGATCGGCGTCCATCTCGCGGTCGAGAAGATGAACGCCCGGCATTGTCATAGCCTCGACAATGGCATCGACCTTGGCAGAGTCGCGGCCTTCGGAGAAGTTCGGAACGCATTCGACTAGAGTGTTGGGCACGGCAAGAAGGATACGATTCGCGAATGAATGAGGCAACCGGTGCTGCAGCGAGGACTCTTCCTGAATACGGTCCAGCGCCGGGATTTTGAAAGCAGCTCCTCCCGGGGTTCTCCGGCGCGTTCCATTCTGCCAGGAGTATCCTGAGAATCGGTCCTCAAACCCGCGGCGAATCGAGACTCTTTTGCCGTTTCCGCGGAACCTCTCGAGGAGGAGGCTATGGCAACAACGACGGTTCCCATTGTTCGCGCGCCGCGTGGCACCGAGTTGCGCTGCAAGGGCTGGCAGCAGGAAGCGGCTCTGCGTTGCCTGATGAACAACCTCGATCCTGAGAATGCCGAGCGGCCCGCCGACCTCGTGGTCTACGGCGGCATCGGCAAAGCGGCGCGTAACTGGGAGTGCTACCACGCCATCGTTCGCGAGCTGGAGCGATTAGGCGGCGATGAGACGCTTCTGGTTCAGTCGGGAAAGCCGGTCGCGGTGTTTCCCACCCACGAGATGGCCCCGCGCGTTCTCATCGCTAACTCCAACCTGGTGGGCAAATGGGCCACGTGGGAACACTTCAACGAGCTCGATCGCAAGGGCCTGATGATGTACGGCCAGATGACCGCAGGAAGCTGGATCTACATCGGCACACAGGGGATTCTGCAGGGCACGTTCCAGACCTTAGCCGCGCTCGCGGAGCGCCACTTTGCCCAAGCCGGCGGGTCTCGCTCGCTCAAGGGAAAGCTGGTGGTCACGGGTGGAATGGGCGGAATGGGCGGCGCGCAGCCGCTGTCGGTCACACTCAACGGCGGCGTAGCGCTGGTTGTCGAGGTAGACCGCAGCCGCATCGAACGCCGCGTCGCGACCCGCTACTGCGATTGCATCGCGGAAGACCTCGACGGGGCTCTGCAACTGTGCGAGGAAGCACGGCGCGAGGGACGCGCTCTTTCCGTGGGCCTGGTTGGCAACTGCGGCGACGTGCTGCCGGAGATTGTGCGCTGCGGAGTCCAGGTGGACGTGGTCACCGACCAGACCAGCGCGCACGATCCGCTGAACGGTTACGTTCCTCTGGGACTCTCCTTGGATCAAGCAGCCGAGCTGCGGCACCGCGACCCGGCAGAGTACGTGCGCCGCTCGACCGCAACCATGGTCGTGCACGTGGACGCAATGCTCGCGCTGCAACGTGCCGGGGCCGTGACCTTCGATTATGGAAACAATATCCGTCGTTTCGCGTTCGACGCCGGCTGCGCGGACGCGTTCCTCATCCCCGGATTTGTGCCGGAGTACATTCGCCCCCTTTTCTGCACCGGCCAGGGACCGTTTCGCTGGGTAGCGCTCTCGGGCGACCCCCGCGACATCGACCGCACCGAC
>JBEKPO010000017.1:0-48601 GCA_049520675.1 Occallatibacter sp.
CAGCGAATCTCAATATCCGCAGTGGTGGCCGCGCCCAGTCCGAAGTGAAGGCGTGGATCGCTCGAAGAGAGAAAGCTGCACCCGCTCACGGCTTCCTGCACCTGCACCTTGCCGCCGTAGCGAACCATGACGCGCGCACCAATGGCGCTGCGGTTGCTCTTGGTGCCCTCCAGGCGGACCTTGATCCAGTGGTTACCGGAGGGAGCGTCGTTGCGCAGCAGAGTGGGTGGCTCATTTACGTTCATGATCAGCACGTCCACGTCGCCGTCGTTGTCGAAGTCGCCGAAGGCTGCACCGCGGCTGCAATGCGCCGCTCCGATGCCAGGGCCGGCTTCAGCGCCCATCTCAACAAACGTCCCGTCGCCCTGGTTGCGAAACAGAATCCGCGGAGTGCGCACTGGAAAAAGTGTTGAGGCGCGGGCCGCCTCCGGATACAGGGCGCCCGAGGTGAGCAGGATGTCGGGCCAACCGTCGTTGTCCAGGTCCACGATTCCGGCACCGTAGCAGACAAAGCGCGTTTCCTTGTTCAGTCCGGTTTCGACAGTTACATCGTCGAAGTCGGCTTTGCCGTTGTTGCGGTAGAGGCCGGTGGCCTGGTTATAGTAGTGCGTCTTCACAATATCGGTGTGACCGTCGAGATTGAAGTCACCCACTCCCGCACCCATGCCGCCCATCTCTTGGCCTTCGCTGCTGACGGCGACGCCGCGAAGCAGGGCCTCCTCGCGGAAGGTGCCGTTGCGGTTGTTCATCAGCAGGTACGAAGGTGTCATGTCTGAGGCCACGAAGATGTCTGGCCAACCGTCCTCGTCGGCGTCGAAGCTCACCGCCGTCAGGCAATACGATCCTTGCAGGGCCGCGACGCCCGACTCCTCGGAAACGTCGGTAAAGGCGCCGTCGCCGTTGTTGCGGTAGAGGTATTGATGCCCTTCGGGCAGGCCCCGTGGGCCGCAAAAGACGGCCACTCCGGCGTAATTGCAGTTGGGCACATCGAGGGAGGGCTTGGGCGCCGTAGCCAGATCGATCTCGAGATAGTTCGAGACGAAGAGATCGAGATGGCCGTCGCGGTTGTAATCCACAAAAGTACAGCCGGTGCTGTAGCGGGTTTTGGGATGGAGCAGCCTGGCCTCTGCGGTCACATTGGTGAATGTGCCGTCGCCGTTGTTGCGATAGAGGCGATTCTGGCCGTAGTAGGTGACAAAGAGATCTTCCCAACCGTCGTTGTTATAGTCCCCAACACAGACGCCCTGCGCCCAGCCCTGTTCCCCGTCTCGATCGGCCAGTCCGGATTTGGCCGTCACATCGGTAAACGTGCCGTCGCGATTGTTGTGGTAGAGCCGGTTGCCCGAACCGGGAGGTGTTCCCATGAGCGTGCGCCCGCCCAGAATAAAGATGTCCATCCAGCTGTCGTTGTCGTAATCGAGAAAAGCGCAGCCCGTGGCCATCGACTCGACGATGTACGTGCAACTGTCAGGCTCGCCGTAGATGATCGGCGAAGTAAGCCCCGCAGCCTGGGCCACATCCACAAAGCGAGAGAAGGCTGGCGCGTTTTTTTGCGCCGCAACCACTGCCCTCAGTCCGACGGGAAGCAGCGCTGGAGTCAGAACCGCGGGGGCAGTCCTCAAGAGCCGGCGTCGCGTCCAAAGACTGGCTTTTCCGTTGTTCCTCATGAGCAGCATTCTCTCGCGGATTCCTGAGCCACTAGTGCTGACTTTGGCCGGCAGTTAACTCCCGGCTAAGGTTGAGAGCGGTTGCGTTGTCCGGATCAAGCCGGAGCGCGGTGGCTGCGGCCTGGCGCGCCTCCTCAAAGCGAGATTCGGCGCCCAATGCAACTGCGAGCCCGATCCAAGCCTGGGCATTGTCTGGCGCCTCATCGGCGGTCCGCCGGAACTGCCGCTCGGCGGCGACGTTGTCACCGGCCTGCAAATCGATGTAGCCGAGCTGATATTGCGCTGGAACGAAGTGGGGATTGGCCTGGATCGCTCGTTCCAGCGCGGCTCGCTCACCCGTCCGATCCCCCAGATGATCCAGAACCAGTGCCAGCTCATAGGCCAGTCCGGCGTTCTGCTGATCGGCGGCGCACGCCTCTCGATACAACCCGGCCGCCTTCTGGTTATCTCCTGCCTTCAAGGCCTCCGTGGCCTGTGCCGCTTTGGATATCGCCAAAGCCCGGTCCGACTCCTGCTTCTGCTCTCGCTGGAAGAGCGCGAGTTGCTGGTGCGCCGCGTCGGTCTCACCCAGCACACGCAGAACCTTAGCCAGCTCGAAGTGGACCTGCGGTTCGTCCTTGCCCAGCGCGAGGGCTTTTTCGAACTGAATCCTTGCTCCCGCGGGATCGTTCAGCTCCACCAGAACCAGGCCCAGGTTCATGCGCGGGTCAGAGTTGCCGGGGTCAAGCGCTACCGCTTCTTCAAGATGCTTGCGAGCGTCCTGATAGTCGCCTGCCTTTCTCTCCAACACGCCATCCAGGTTCAGCAAATCAGCATCATGCGGGGCCTGCGCCAACAGTTTCCGAGCGAGAGGCACGGCGCGATCGCTGTCGCCGAGCGTCACGAGAGTCCGGAGATAGATCCGTTGCGCTTCCAGATCGCCGGGTTTCTCGCGGGCGATCTTCTCAGCCAGCTCCGTCGCCGCTGCATAGTTCGTTTCGTCATAGAGAGAGACCAGAGCTGCGGTCAGAGCATCGGAATTGGGATTCGCATCCAGGCCTTGCTTCAGCGTCTGCTCCGTTTCGTTCAGCATGCCCGAATTTCGGTACGCGATGGCCAAGTCGAGCGTCAGATTGTCGTCGCGCGCCACGCTTCGCAAATTGTGGATCGCGGATGCATAGTCCCCGGCGGCGATGAGGCCTTTGGCCTGCCCGTCGAGTGCGGCCTTCGAGCCGGGATCGATCTTCAGAGCGGCGCTCCACTCCGAAGCTCCTTCCTGGTTGCGGCCCAGGCGGGCCAGCGCCGCGCCCAGCACGAGATGGGCTTGCAAATCCCGTGGGTCGAGATCGGCAGCCTTCTTGAGCGGCGCAACGGCTTCTTCGAAATGGCCGGCCGAATAAAGGCTGCTGCCCAACAGATAGTTAAGAGCGGCCGCATTGTCCGGGTCGAGCCGGAGCGCGGTATCCGCAGCCTTGCGCGCTTCCTCAAAGCGGGATTCGGCGCCTAATGCGGCTGCCAGCCCGATCCAGGCCTGTGCATTGTCCGGAGCCTCATCGGTGGTCAGCTTGAACTGCCGATCCGCCCCGGTGTTGTCGCCGGCCTGCAAATCCATGTAGCCGAGCTGGTATTGCGCAGGAACAAAATGGGGATTGGCCTGGATCGCATGCTCCAGCGCGGCTCTCTCACCGGCCCGGTCGCCCAGATTGTCCAGAACGAGTGCCAGCTCGTAGGCCAGCCTGGCGTTCTGCGGTTGGGAGGCGCATGCCTCTCGATACAGCCCCGCCGCCTTCTGGTTATCTCCCGCCTTCACCGCCTCTGCGGCTTCGGCTGCCGTGGAGACGGCAATGGCCCGGTCCGATTCCTGCTTCCGCTTTTGTTGGAAGAGCGCAAACTGCTGTTGCGCCGCGTCGGTTTCACCCAGAGTGCGCAGAACCTTGGCCAGCTCGAAGTGGACCTGCGGTTCGTCCCTGCCCAGCGCCAGTGCTTTTTCCAACTGGACCTTCGCTCCGGCAGGATCATTCAGCTCAACCTGAACCAGGCCCAGGTTCACGCGCAGGTCAGAATTGTTGGGGTCAAGCGCCACCGCTTCTTCAAGATGTTTGCGGGCGCCTTGATAGTCCCCCGCCTTCTTCTCCAGCACGCTGTTCAGGTTCAGCAGATCGGCATCGCGCGGGGCCAGGGCCAGCAATTTAACCCCGAGAGGCATGGCGCGATCGCTGTCGCCATTCATCACCAGGGTCCGGAGATAAATTCGTTGCGCTTCCAGATCGCCGGGTTTCTCGCGCGCGATCTTTTCTGCCAGCCCGGTCGCCGCTGCATAGTTCGTTTTGTAGTAGAGAGCGACCAGAGCCGCGGTCAAAGCGTCGGAGTCGGGATTAGCATCCAGGCCTTGCTTCAGCGTCTGCTCGACCTCGTCCAGACTGCCCGAGTTCCTGTACGCGAGGGCCAGATCGAGCGTCAGGTTGTCATCCCGCGCCACGCCGTGCAGGTTGCGGATCACGGATGCGTAGTCGCCGGCAGCGATGAGGCTATTAGCCTGACCGTCAAGTGCGGCCTTCGAGCTGGGATCGATCTTCAGAGCCGCGCTCCACTCGGATGCCGCTTCCTGGTTGCGGCTCAGGTGGGCCAGCACCGCGCCCAGCACGAGATGCGCTTGCAAATCTTGGGGATTGAGGCCGGCGGCCTTCTTGAGCGGCGCGACAGCCTCTTCGAAATGGCTGGCGGAATAAAGGCTGCTACCCAACAGGTAGTTGAGCCGCGCCGAGTCCGGCGCCAGCTTCAACCCTGACCGGTAAGCCTCAACCGCGCATTCCGTTTGATGGTTCTGGTTGAACCAGGAGCCCAAGTCGCTATAATCGCCGACATCATGATGGGCATGAATCCGCGCCTCCAGCGAAGCCGGCCCACTACACTCCGCCCGTGCGCCCGAGCGCGCGATCAAACCACCCCAGCTCAGGCAGGCGGCCATCGCGAATCCGATTTTGGCGAGGCCCTGATACGTGAAAATGCTCCCACCCTCCGCAAACCGGCATGAGTCAGGTTTCGCCGCGGAACAAACCGGAGCAGAGATGGTGTTTACTGTTCAGTATAAATCGAACGCGTTGCGCGCTGACCATAAGTTTCATTAGTTGCAAGTCAAAGCCCATCGCCAATCAAAGGCAAGAAGCCCGCAATGGATCGACACAAGGAAAAGGGAATGAAGTTCCTTCAGCCGCACCGCCGGCGGCTCCGGCGCCGGCCGCCGAAGAAGCGAAGAATGTTGTTTATCGCAATCTTTCGGGCGGGGTTCGATTTGTGGGCTCCGGCGCCTGTGCCCCATGCCATTTGAAGATCTACAAGGACTATATGCGAACGCCACACGGGCAGGCGGCTACCCTTCGGAGCCAGCGTCCCGAGCTTCGTGATTTGCCGGCGGCGGGAATCACAATTTGCAAGCAGAATTCAACCTATTGCTTCCGGGTCTTTCGCGAGAATGGTGCGTACTTCATGAGTGAGTTCGAGCAACCCGGCATTCCGTTGGAGGAGGCACGAAATCATGAACCGCGGATCATTCCTGTCAGGTGATGCGTCAATCTTCACATGGGCTGCTGTGGCGAAGCTCGGATATTCGCAGGTATCTCGTGGGCTCGTCGCTGATGGACCGTTTCAGCCCGACTGGGAATCGCTCAAGTCATACCAGTGCCCAGATTGGTATCGTGACGCAAAACTCAGTATATGGGCGCACTGGAGCCCTCAATGCGTGCCGGAGCAGGGCGACCAGTTCCGCCGTCGCAAGACCTGCTTCCGACTCCTTCGATATCCTCAAGATCTCTCTTCCGTGTACCGGCTCTTCCGCATCTGAATTCCTCCTCCACTGGCTCCTGTGGCCCCAATTTATGGGAGAACTGTCACTTCATTTGGACTAAATGGGAGGCTGTAGCTCATCATCTGCAAGCAGAGGGGGCGAATCTGTTATGCTGGGCGCGCTTTAGATACGGCCCAAGGACTCGCTCCTAGCCGGAAGCGGACCAAACTGGGAGAAACCGAAGGGACGGCTGGCGTCAACTGATCGAACACGGCGAGACCGAAATCAGTGCCTTCCCGGGCGAGTTTTCGAGCAACGAACCCGAGACATCAACAGCGTTTTGTAACCACAACGGATTGCGCTGTCGTGCAGGGATTCTCTCGAGGAGTTGCCCAACGATGACAGTACGGGTTCAGGTTGCATCCAGATTGTCGTGCTTCCTGTTGATCGCCGCAATGCTGCCCCTCTTCGCTCGAGCAGTCCACTCCGATTTCAGGCTCACCTATGACAAGCCTGCTGCAAAGTGGACGGAAGCTATGCCAATCGGCAACGGGCGCATCGGCGCCATGGTGTTTGGCGGCGTCGATGACGAGCATCTGCAGATCAACGAAAGCACTCTTTGGGGTGGGAATCCTCACGACTACGAAAATCCGAACGCGTATCAGAACCTGGCCGAAATCCAGAGGCTGATCTTTGCCGGCAAGGTTGACGAAGCAGAAAAGCTCGCAGGTAGTTCCTTCATGGGTCTGCCCAAGCTGCTCATGCCGTATCAACCGTTCTGTGATTTACGCTTGCATTTCCAGCCCACACAAAACGTAACCGAGTATCGGCGCGAGCTGCACCTTAATGACGCGACGTCTGAGACGACCTATACGGTCGGTTCGATCAGCTACAAGCGGGAGGTATTCGTTTCCTATGCGGACCAGATTCTCGTTGTGCGTCTCACGGCAAGCCAGCCCGGCCAGATCACTTTCACTCTCGCGCTGGATTCTCCGCAGCCAAACGTTGACGTACAGGGTGTGGCCGCCAATGCGCTGCAACTTACCGGGCAAATCCAACCCAGGCAGAACCCACCCCGAACCTGGACCGGCTCATGGGACACGCCCGGCATGAAGTTTGCAGCAGCTCTCAAGGTCGTCCCAGAGGGCGGCTCCGTTCGCAGTAACAGCAAGCAGCTTGAGATCTCCGGCGCCAATGCCGTCACGATCCTCTTCAGCAACGCGACGAGCTTCAAGAACTACCACGACATTAGTGGCAATGCTCTCGAAACTGCCAACGGCTATCTCACCCGCGCATCGGCTCTATCGTTTGAGAAGTTGCGGCAGCGACATGTGGAGGATTACCAGCGCCTCTTCTCGCGTGTGGAACTAAGTCTCGGGGAGGGCCGTTCCACTGAGACGACCGACAAGCGTATCAGTAACTTTGCTTCTACCGAGGATCCGAACTTGGTGGCCCTCTATTTCGAGTTCGGTCGTTATCTGCTTATCAGCTCATCACGGCCCGGCGGCCAGCCTGCGAATCTGCAGGGCGTCTGGAATCAGGACATGAATCCGGCATGGGGCAGCAAGTGGACCACCAACATCAATCTGGAAATGAACTACTGGCAGGCCGATGCAGGCGACCTATGGGAGACCGAAGAACCATTGTGGAATCTGATTCGCGATCTGCAGGTCACCGGCGCCCGGACCGCTGAAGCGCAATACCACGATAAAGGGTGGGTCTTGCATCACAACACCGATCTTTGGCGCGCCACAGCGCCCGTCGACGGACCCTGGGGAGTCTGGCCAATGGGCGAAGTTTGGCTAGCGAACCAGATGTGGGATCATTACACATTCACTGGGGATCTCGAGTTTCTAAATAGGCAGGCGTACCCGGCAATGAAGGGCGCCGCGGAGTTCATGCTTGGCTTCCTCGCGGAGGCACCGGCGGGAACACCGTTCGCTGGCCATCTGGTCACCAACCCATCGACTTCGCCGGAGAATCAATACATTCTGGACGGTCGGCGAGTGAACTTGACGTACGCGGCGACCATGGATATCGAGCTGATTCGGGAGCTCTTCGAAAGCTGCCAACGCGCCGGAGAAATCCTTGGCACAGACGCAGAATTTCGTTCTACTCTGAGTCGGGCTGAGAAACGCCTGCCGCCCCTCCAGATTGGCAAGAATGGGCAACTGCAGGAGTGGATCCAAGACTATACCGAAGCCGAGCCCACGCACAGGCATTCCTCGCATCTGTACTCGCTCTATCCGGGCCACGACATCAGCATAGGTGCGACCCCCGAACCCGCCGCTGCCGCAAAGAAGACGCTCGATCTGCGGGGCGACGGCCAAACCGGGTGGTCCCACGCCTGGAGAACCGCGCTCTGGGCCCGGCTGCGGAACGGGGAAAACGCGTTTGACAACTTGAAGCTGCTGATCGCGAAGAACACGCTTCCCAACATGTTCGATTTGTGTCCGCCGTTTCAAATTGATGGCAACCTTGCAGGTCCGGCGGCGATTACCGAAATGCTGGTACAAAGCACCCTGAATGAAATCAGCGTGTTGCCCGCCCTGCCAAAGCAATGGCCGAATGGAAGTCTCACTGGAGTACGGGTGCGCGGAGGCGCCAAAGTTGACATCGATTGGAACGAAAGCCGTCTCACCGCCATCAGTCTAAGAGCCGATCGGGCGACAAAATACCGCATCGTATACGGCGATCACTCAGCCGAAGTCGAACTACTCCCTGGCAGAACAGTTATGCTCAGTGGCGATCTTCAGCAGATGCGAAACTGACGTCAGACAGGGGTCACCCCCGCTCCCGGGCATGAGATACGGGGCCAGATTGTGTCGGTGGTGCCAGAGAGAATTGCGAGACGATACCAGTCAGTTGGAGTCAAAAGGATATTCCACATGAACGTTTCCCGACGGACCGCCTTAGGTTGGATTGGAGCAGGATCGGCATCGGCTTTAACGCAAGCTTCTGCCATCTGCCAGTCGCCTGCCACACACGCAACTGGGCCTTATGAGCCGCGGTGGGACTCGCTGCAAAAGCACACCTGCCCTGACTGGTACCGGGATGCCAAGTTCGGCATCTACTTCCATTGGGGACTCTATTCGGTTCCGGCATTTGGAAACGAGTGGTATCCCCACTGGATGTATTTGCCGGGGCGGCCGGAATACGACCATCATATTGCAACCTATGGTCCCTTGGACAAGTTCGGATACAAGGACTTTGCCGCGCAGTTCACCGCAGAGCATTTCGATGCCGACGCATGGGTGACGCTATTCAGGCAATCGGGCGCGCGCTACGTGGGTCCAGTCGCAGAGCATGCCGACGGCTTTTCAATGTGGGCAAGCCACCTGAATCGCTGGAACGCAGTACAAATGGGGCCGCGCCGTGACATTGTGGGTGAGATGGAGCGGGCGGTGCGAAGGCAGGGGCTGAAGTTTTACACCAGCTTCCATCACCACTGGTTGTGGGGCTGGTATTCGAGCCCGATAGCATCGGCGGATATTTACAATCACGAGTTTGCCGATCTCTACTGGCCGCAGAAGTACGCATTGGGCACCCCCAAGGACTATTCATCCGACATACCGGGCGCTTTCAACTATGCACATCCCGATCCTCAGCCATCGACGAAGTTCTGCGAGATCTGGCGCGACAAGGTCATTGAAGTGATCGATCGCTACCGCCCAGACATCATTTACTTCGACTCGCGCGCGTTCATCATTCCTGAGAGCTACAGAATTGAGATGCTGGCGCACTATTACAACAGCAGCACTCGTGCCGGGCGCGAAGTGACCATCACTTACAAGGAGAGTGATTTTGCAAAGGGATCGGGACTGCCCGATTTTGAGGCCGGCCAGTTGGCCGAAAAAGCAAGCTTTATTTGGCAAACCGACGATGTGATGGATTGGGATTCCTGGGCCTATCTGAAAAAGCCGAATTACAAGTCGGCCGGCCGGGTTCTGCATCAGCTGATCGACGTGGTCTCAAAGAACGGGAACATGCTGCTTGATATAGGACCACGGCCTGACGGGACGATTCCCGAGGAGGTAGTCAGCCGGCTTCGGACAATTGGCGCGTGGCTCGGCGTGAACGGAGAAGCAATTTACGGGACGAGGCCATGGGAGCGCTTCGGCGAGGGTCCGACGCGCGTGAAAGAAGGCATGTATGTGGCCGACCACAATACGGATTTCACTGCACAGGACCTGCGTTTCACGACGAAAAACGACTCCCTTTACGTTCATGTGATGGGTGACCCGGGAAATGAGGTACCGGTCAAGTCGATCAGGCGAGATACGTCCCTGCCATTCGGCTCGCTAAAGGAAGCGGCGATGCTTGGCTCCCCTGGAGTACTTAAATGGGATTGGTCGGAGGACGGTTTGGTGATCCGATTGCCGGAAAGCAAGCCTTCGCAAGATGCAATTGTGATCCGGCTTAGTTAGCCGCACGAGCCTCGATGGTAAAGCACAGGCTCCTTATGAAGGCCGGCCAGTTTGGCCTTCTACAGCTAGGCCCTCAGCGGTCCCCTGGTGGCGGGCTGAACCTATGGGTAGAAGAGTTGTTGCGACCGCTGCTCCTATATCTCTCAGAAGCTCTCGACGGCTGATGCGCTTGCTCATGTTCCTCCAACTCAAAATGGGGCGTCATCGCAGCCCGCGCGGCTCGCGCTATTGCAAACATCCGAATCGTGCTGTCACTTTTGGAACGGGTGGCGCTCAACGATGCCTTTGCCTTCGCGGACCACGATCCACTGATTGGCGTCCACATTCGCGATGGTTTCCACATTCCCGACAGGGCCGTCAGGCCAGCGGATAGTCAGGTCAGCTTTTGTGGCGTGCCCCATGCCGAAGTGCACACGGAGGTCTCCCTGCGAGATGTGGTATCCCCCACTGCGAACTTCGTCGATTTCCTTCCGTCCGTTGACCGTCAGCGTGAGTCGCGCACCAATGGCATCGCGGCCCGAGGTCGTAACAGCGCGGACCAGCAGCGCATTGCCCGTGGGTGCGAAGTTCTTCAGCAAAGACGGTGGCTCGAAAAGATTGACGACGACAATCTCCTCAGAACCGTCATTGTCGAGGTCGCCGACCGCTATTCCGCGCGACGAATGTTTTGCGGTAATGCCTGGCCCGCCCGTCGATGACATATCGAAGAACTGCCCGTCGCCGCGATTCCAGAACAGCTGGCGTGGTTGTTTAAATTCCTCTCCGAGGTTGTACTTCTCGACGAACGGGTACACATGTCCATCGGCGACGAAGAGATCCGGCCAACCGTCGTTGTCGAAATCCAGGAATGCGGTGCCCCATTTCACATACTGTGTATGCACCGCAAGACCGGCAGCGCTCGTGACGTCGTCGAAGTTGTTATTCCCGAGATTTCGATAGAGCGTATTGGTATCGCTGGCGAAGTTGGTTTTGAAGATATCGAGACGTCCGTCGCCATCGTAATCAGCAGCGGTGGCCCCCATACCTGCTTGCTCGCGGCCGTCCTCGTTCACGGCAAGTCCGCTGGCGAGCCCCATCTCCTCAAATGTTCCATTGTGTTTGTTGTGAAAATACAGACTCGGGGTGGAATCGCAGGTGACATAAAAATCGGGCCAACCGTCATTATCGAAGTCGCCGGTTAAGACGGTAAATCCGTAATACTCACGCGGCGTCTCGACGCCGGACTGTTTGGTGACGTCGGTGAAATGCCCGTGCCCGTCGTTATGATAGAGCGTCATGGTCTCCCCTTTGAGGCCGCGTGGACCACAGGGGACAGGCATGCCTTTCCAATTGCAGCCGCTTTGGGTTCGCGGCAGCGGCGAATCCTGAGCTCTGAAGTCGACATAGTTGGCGACTAAAAGGTCGAGATGGCCATCGCGGTCGTAATCGATAAACGCGCACCCTGTGCTCCATCGCGATTCCGGCCGGTCGAGCCCGCGCTGCTTGGTCTCGTCGCGGAACGTGCCATCTCCCATGTTGTGCAGGAACACGTTATGCCCCCACTGCGTGACGAAGAGGGACACGCGGCCTTCGTTGTCGGGATCGCCTGCGCAAACCCCCTGCGACCAGCCCAGGTGGCCGATCCCGGCTTTGGCAGTCACATCTTCGAAGCGCAGTCCACCGAGATTGTGATAGAGGTGCGGCGTGAGAGGAGGACCTGTCGGGTGCAGCCGGTCACCTTGCAAAAGAAAGATATCCGGAAGGCCGTCATTGTCGTAGTCGAAAATGGCCACGCCTGTGCCGGTATTTTCGACGATGTAAGTCTGGTCTATATCGCCGGAGATCACCTCGTCTGTGAGGCCAGCCTGCGCCGCGACATCGCGGAAATCCACGACGGGCGCCTTCATCCCAGGCGGAAGAGGGTGCATCGGTTGATCCTTCACGTTGCCCGAAGCCATCTGCGAGAGCAGCTTCGGTCCGACGATGAGCGGCGTGCTAGACACTGCAACCCAGACGACAAGGGCGAACAACCTCCGGATTACCGGCACTAATTCACCTTCCCGGCGGCGGATTTGGATTGCTGGTTTCGACTCCGGGCGATCAACTCGAGGGCATGCTGAATCTCGGGATCTGCGGGCTTGAGCGCATTTGCGGCGAGCAGTTCTTTTTCGCCGCTGTCGATGTCGCCGGCCTGGCAATCGATCAGCCCTAGTCTCTTGTGAAGGTCGGCTTTCGTCGCGCAGTTACTGCATTCCGCAATTGCCGCCTCCAATTGCCGGATGGCTTCGGGCCAATCGTGCGCCGACGCCGCAACGACACCATTGTTGGCGAGTGTGTTTACCTGGTCCAGGGTCTGCTGCTCCTTCTGGATCGCGGTGTAGCGCGCCATGAGCTGTGCCGACTCGGCTGGGTCGGTAGACCGCAGTGCGCGCGCCAAGCCGAACAGCGCCTGGCTGAATTTCGGATCGAGTGCGATCGCTTGCCGCCAGACGGCGACCGCTTTCGCAGTTTCATGCTCTTGCTCAAGGCATTGTCCCAGCAAATACAAGGCCATCAAGTTATGAGAATCGAGTTCCACGGTCTCTTCGAGCAAACTGGTCGCAGCCGGTAAATTGCCCGCTTGTTTGTTGATCAGCGCAAGGTAGTATCGCGGCTCCGCCATCCGTGGAACTAACCGGCAAGCTGTTTCGAACTCGGGCTGTGCTTCGCTGCTGCGCCCCATGTCGTAGAGCACTCGACCGCGATTGAAATGAACGACACCCGACTGAGGGGCGAGTCGGACCGCCTCGCTCGTTTCCGCCAGGGCCCCAGGCAGGTCATAGCTGTCGGCAAGCGCAATCGCCAGGTCCAGATGGGCTGCGGCCAAATCCGGCGCGAGTTGCACCACCTTCTGAAGCAGCGCGATCCCTTCGCTCGACTGGCCCATTTGCACTTTCGCTTTTCCAATGGTCGACAGCGTGGCGGCATCCTGCGGCGCCAACGCAACGGCTTTGTTCAGTTCCTGCTCGGCATCCGTTTTGTCGCCTTGCTGAGCGAGAATCAGCCCAAGGTTGAGATGGCCTTCCTTGTAGTTGGGATCGTCCTCAATCGCCTGACGAAGAAGCTTCGCGGCCGAAGCCAGGTCGCCTTTTTGTGCGTGAACCATGGCCAGATTGCCGCGCGCTTCCACGAGCTGCGGGTCCAGGTCAAGCGCGGACTGAAGCCACTTTTGCGCGGACTCCATGTCACCATCCACCAGCTCAAGCTGGCCCAGTTCGGCGCGAAGTTTGGCCAGCATTGGGTCCACGTCGATCCCTTTGCGAAGCGCTTCCTCGGCTCCCTTCGTGTCACGCGTGGCTTCCAGTGCCAGCGCGAGGTTGTATTCGGTCCAGGCGCTGTCAGCGTCCTCTTCCAGCATGTGGCGATAGATCTCGGCCGCTTCCGCAGGCTTGCCTGCTTGCAGCAGGTCATTTGCCTTGATGCCCTCGGGTGTGAGCTGACTAATCTGGAACTCTTTGTCTGTTGCTTTCTGAAACTGCGCCAGAACCTTGGCCGCCTCGTCTTTTTCGCCAAGCTGACGCAGTACCGCGGCCAATTGGAATTGCGCCGACTTCTCTCCTGGATTCAGTGCAACCGCTTTCCTCAATCTTGGCAGCGCCTCCTGCGGCTTTCCCAGGTGTGCCAGCACGGACCCGAGTTGATATTGCGCCTCGAAATCGTCCGGCTTCTTGGCCGCCCCCAGCTCAAGCTCCGGTTCTGCCTTTGCGTAATCGCCCAGCCCCCGGTACACCATGCCAAGCATGACGTGCGCGGAGGGATCGTTCGGTTTCCGGGATACGTAATTCCTGGCCGGCGCCAGAGCATCCGTGTATGCGTCCACGTCCAAAAGGGCTTCCACTTCCGCGCCCAGCGCAACCGTGTTGGCTGGGTCCTGGCGATTCACCTCCCGGTACTCATCGGCAGCTTCTCGAAAGCGGTGCTCGTTCGCCAGGATATTGCCGAGAGTGAAATGGGCCGCTGTCAAGTCCGGGTGGTTCTTGAGCGATTCTGTCAAAAGCTCAACAGCATCGGCCACTCGCATGCCATCCACATCCGGCAGTCCGGCGTCGTGTCTGGCTTTCGCAGCCTTATATGTGGCCGTTGCCAGGCTGATTTCGAGGTCCGGGGCATCCGGTTGAATTTGGACAGCCCGCCGCCAATACGCAGTTGCGGCATCGTATCGCCCCCCGTTCAACAGGACCTGGGCCAGGCCATCCAAAGCGCAGACCAAATTCGGATCGCTCTCGAGTACTTTTCGGTATTCGGCTTCCGCCTCGGCTGGTTCCGATAGCACCGAGCCCAGCACACAATGCGCTTGCACTAATGCGGGATCGTACTGAAGGGCCAGGCGAAACTCGCTGGCGGCGGCCGCAGGCTGATGCTCACGTTGCCGCACCAGCCCAAGGTCGAAATGGGCCTCGGCCAGGCGCGGATCCAGCTGCAATGCCAGTTTGAACGCCGCGGCAGCACATTTCAGATCGCCCTTTTCGGCGAACCAAGCGCCCACGGCGTCATCCACTCTTGCAGGCGGCGTACCGGCCGGAGCGTGCGCCGCCGATGCGGGCGGCTTGCAGGCGTCCGGCAGTTGCGCCGCGGCCCGTGCGCCGGTCAAGAGTAGAACCGCGCCACAGTAAATAAGCGCTCGTTTCATGCTGGATTCGCCCTAGGAATCATTTTACTTTGGCCGATCTATCGTTGACTGCCGTTGCTGGATTCCGTCACTTCCAGCACGCGATCCGCGTTCACTTCGTGCAACAACTGGCGCGTTCCCGATGGCCATCGGATCTCGATTTCTCGAATCACACGCGAGGCGCCCAACCCGAAATGCACCCGCGGGTCGCTTGATGCAGCATAGCCAGTGCTGGTCGTTGCTTCGTTATAGAGCTTCCGGCCATCTTCCGTAGTCACCCGAATCTGTGCGCCAATCCCCATGCGGTTGCTCTTGGTCCCAACCAGCTTTAGCAGGATCCAGTGATTGCCTGATTGGGTCACGTTACGAAACACGCTGACTGGGGCGCCCAGGCCGGTGACTACAAGATCCATCCGGCCATCGTTGTCCAGGTCCCCATATGCGAGCCCCCGGTGTGGGGCCGGGCGCGTAAAATCCGCTCCCGCTGTAGCGCTGACGTCCTCAAATTGCCCGTTCCCGAGATTGCGAAAGACAGAGTTCGGCTCGGCATACTTAAAATGCCGAGAGATTTGCTCGATGTTGTCCATCACATTGCTGCGGGCTACCACCAGGTCTTTCCAGCCGTCGTTGTCCAGATCGACGACGCCGTTCGACCAGCCGGACATCAGCCTGGTCTGAGCCGCTATCCGGCTTTGCTCGCTAGCGTTCAAAAACTGCCCGTTCCCTTGGTTGATGAACAAGGGAAAGGTCTCATTCTCGATCGCCGTATGCCACAGATCCGGCAGCCCATCATTATTGATATCCCGGAAATCGACGCCCATCCCCGCCAGAGCAACTCCTTCTTCGTTATAGGCGACGCCTGCCTGAAGCCCCACCTCCTCAAATCGCTTTCCGCCCAGGTTATGGAAAAGGAGATTCGGGCTATTGTCGTTGGCCACAAAGACATCAGTAAACCCGTCGCCGTCGTAGTCGGCGAAGACCACGCCCATTCCCTTGCCAAGGACAGCAGAAACTCCAGTTTCGGCCGAGACATCGGAAAACGAGCCGTCGCCGTTGTTGCGGTAAAGAGTACTCGGAACCGGAGCGAAGCTGCCGGGATGGCAATATCCGCGGCCATTCAGGCCGATGCACGCAGGTTCGTAGCGGGGATCCCACTGCACGTAATTCACAACGAAAAGATCGAGCAGGCCGTCGTTGTTGTAATCGAACCAGCCGGCCGCGACAGACCACACCTTGCTGCCGTTGTACTTGGCGCCGCTCAAGCCTGCCTTCACAGTGATGTCGGTAAACGTGCCGTCGCCGTTATTGTGAAGGAGTTGGTTTCCGTTGACGTTGGCCAGAAACAGGTCGGGCCAGCCGTCGTTGTCGTAGTCGCCGACGGCAACGCCCATCCCATAACCGGCTCCGGCCACCCCGGCACGCTCCGTGACATCCGTAAAGGTTCCGTCGCCGTTGTTGCGGTATAAACGGTTCCAGTATTTCGGGCCGGTTTTTACCAGCGACGGCATCTCGGCGCCATTAACCAGGTAAATATCGAGCAGACCATCCCCGTCATAGTCGAACAGCGCAACGCCCGCCGGCATGGTTTCGGGCTGATGTTTCTCAGGAGTGGGGCAGTTTTCGAATATGAAATGAACGCCGGCTCGTTCGGCAATATTCTCGAACCGGATTGGCGGAATCGCAGCGCCCGGGCCATGCGCGCGCAGGCGGGTCGCAGCCACAGTCAGTGCGCTGGCAGCAAGAAAGCGGCGGCGATTCATCGCAGTCAAAGGGATTCCCTTGCCGGGCCGTCGCTAGACGATCCAGCGATTCATTCTAAATGTACGTCACAGCTTCCAGAGCGAGTTGTCGATTAAGCCGCATCTGCGCCGATAATTTGCGGCCAGCGCCCGTCCCGAACAGACAGAGCACTCGAGCAGAACACAGCTTCGGTCAGGACGAACAAACTTTCCCTGGCTGAGATCGATTGAGAGCTCTGATGCAAATGGCATCACTGCTGGGCAGTGATGCCATTCGGTTAAACCCGGGCTGAACCCGGAACTAGAAGTAGAACTTCAGACTGAACTGCAGGACTCGGGGGCTGTTCCACTGGCTCGTTTCCTGCCCGTAAGTCGTGTCGGTAAATGTCGCGTCCGGAGTATTGAAGACAACGTTGTTGAAGAGGTTGAACGACTCGGCTCGGAACTCGAAGTATCGTTCCTCTCCTAGCCCGATGTGGAAGTCCCGGAAGACCGAAAGGTCCAAGTCGTTGAAATGTTGCGAAACCAGCGGGTTCGTCTTTTCGGTGCCGTAGGTGTATGGCGCCGGCAGAGTGAAAGCGCTCGTATTGAACCATTCAGCCCGTGTATGGATACCGGACCCGCTGTTCGCGCCACCGGAATAGTTCATCCGTTCCTGGAGTCCTCCAGAGGCGATATTTTCAGTGTCTTCGCCGGTGGTCACCGTGTACGGCTTACCCGAAGTCACTTGCACAATGCCGTTCAGCGACCATCCGCCGACCACATTGGCAAGCAGCCTGTTGGGAGACTTGTCATACGGCGACTTCGCAGTGAAGGCCGCGGAAAACACGTTCCTCTGGTTCAGGTCAGATGTACCGTAATCGCCCGACTTGTCGTAAGGATTCGTCGAGTCGCAGCTCGCGCCCAGGTTGCAGCCGTCTGCGTTCGAATGCGCCAACGTATACGACACAAGGAAGGTAATTCCATGGGTGGGACGTTCGGTGGCCGAAACCTGCAAGGCATTGTAGGCGCTCTTGCCGACGCTCTGATCGAACCACTGCCCGAGCATATAGGGATATGGCCGGTTTGCCTGAGGATTGCCGGCCTCCGGTGGAGGAGTGTTCAACTCCGGACCCCAGTCGCCACGGCTGCCCCTCGAGCCGACATAGTTCGCATCGAGAGCAATATTGCCCGGTAATGCCCGTTCCACGCCCACGTTCCATTGATCGTAGTACGGGGTCTTAAAGGCTGGATCGACCATCCACTGGCTCACCTGGCTGAAATCGTTGATCGGATAGGTGAGAGCCCCACCGCCGCCCAGTCCCAGCGGATCGGCCACGGACGCCGTTGGAACGTTGATGTTGAGGTTGTTGTTGTCGAGGGTATTGACTGCCGGCCAGTTTCCGCCGAAGTTCTGCGAGAGCTGAAGGATGGTCGCCCAGGCGTCGTAGACACGGGTATAGCCGCCACGGATGAGGGTCTGGTCGTTGAGGCGGTAAGCGAACCCGGCGCGTACGCCCCAGTTGAACATCGAGTTGCCGACAACCTGGTGGTTGGAATTCGGATTGATGTAGGCGTGCGGAGGCAGCCCGCCAGGAGCCGGCGTGCTCGATGCGGTGTAGATCCCGTCCGGAATGCAGGGCGCGCCCTGGGTGGCCGAGCAGGCGGGCGGCTGCGCGTTGAGCTCGTACTCGCCGGTGAGCGGATTGGCATTGCCGGTGTAGTAGTTGCCGGCCCCGCCTTTCATGGTCCCGTAAATCGGTACCAGTACAAAATCGTTGCGGAAGCCGAGATTGAGGGTCAGCTTGGGAGTGACTTTCCATTGATCCTGGATGTAGACTCCATCGATCCAGCCGCCGTGCACATCCTCGTAGATGTTCCGGTAGCTCGCGTCATTCGGCACGCCGATCAACAATGATGCCCAGCTGTTTCCGCCGACGCCCTGCTCCGCTCCGAGGCCCGCGGTTTGGCTTGCCGCAAAATCCACACCGGCGTATGAGATCGGCGAATTCAGGTTGTTGGTCTGGAAATCGCCGCCGGCTTTAAGCGTGTGCCGGCCCACAATCTTCGTGAAAGAGCCGCCGAATTGCCAGTCATCCGCCAACGTGGAAAGCTGCAGTTGCGAGCCCGAAAACGTTTCGCTGTAGCCTTGCGCGGTGAACTGCGGGGCAAAATCCTTGTTGTCCAAAGTCATCCACGCTGGAGACATCCCGGCCGACTTCAAACTCGACAGGAACGAGGAGGTCTCTGCGGGCCAGACGGTGCCGGTGAAGGTATATCCCCAGTTTCTGCCAAAGTAGGCGTCGGAGAACGAGGTCGGGCTGAAGGTGTGATACCAGTGCCCGATGTAGTTGTGGCCAGGGACATGGACGGTGCTAAGGCCAACTAAACTGGCCGAACCTGCCTCGGTCAGGTCGAACTGGCTGTAGCGGAACATGACCTGGTTGTTGTTGCCAAAGTTCTGGTCGACCCGTATGGTACCCGACTGCTGGTTGTTCGCGGTCCTGGCACTGGCGTAGTAGTTCTCACCGTTGATCAGCGACCCAGTCGCAGGCAGGAGGGCCGTGTACAAGCTTGAGATCTTGTTGAACGCGCTTTGCGGGATGCAATTGGTTGTGGTCGGGCAATTGGTCAAGGATGCGTTCGGCTCGTCGTACTCCTGGGTGAAGGTCTCGCGAGAGTACACGCCGTCGGTCAAAGTCGTCGTCGTTGGATCGTAGATCGGTACGTCGAGCGCGCTGAAGTCGCCGGCGGCCTCGGCGGCCGTGGGCCCGAGCACTCCACTTTCCTGCGCAGAGCGGTACTTGTAATCTTCCCAGGACGCGTAGAAGAAGGTTTTGTTCTTCACGATGGGACCGCCGCCCGCCACGCCGAATTGGTTCTGGCGGAGCGGCGGGGTCGTTTTATTAAAGTAACCCGTAGCATCGAATATTTGGTTGCGCAGAAACTCCCAAGCGGTGCCATGGAACTGGTTGGTTCCCGATTTTGAAACCACGGTCACCACGGCTCCGGCGGCCGCGCCAAACTCCGCGAGGTCGTTGTGAGCATCGGTCTTGAATTCCTGGATGTCGTCGATGATGGGCCCGTAGTTGTACGTTCCAGCCAGCGAATTCAGGTCGTTGGCGCCGTCGAGCAGGAACAGGTTGCTGCGGTTGCGGGCGCCGTTCACCGCCGGGAAGCTGAATTGCCCGATTGACTCGCCGTTCCACCCGCCGCCGCCGCCGGAGTTCTGGTCGGTATTGATGTTCGCCACACCGGGCGTGATGGTCAGCAACTGGGTGAAGTTGCGGCCGTTCAAAGGCAGGTCGTTCATCTGGTTCGGCGCAACCACCGTGCCTAACTCCGCGCTCGAAGTCTGCAATGCCGCCGCGGTTGCTGTCACCGTGACGGTGCTCTGCGCCGTGCCGATCTTCAGCGAAAAGTCGAAGGTCGCCACCTGGTTCACCTGGAGGGCTACCGGCGGCTGCGAAACCGTGGTAAAGCCGGGCGCAGACGCCTGCATGCTGTAGTTGCCAGGGGTGATGCTCGGAAAGGCGTAAATGCCGTCGCCGTTCGTGCTCGTTGTCCTCACCACTCCGGTGTCGACATTCTTCAGCGCAACCTGCGCATTGGGAACTGCGGCGCCGGTTTGATCTTTGACCGTACCGTTAACGTTCGCGGTTGCCTCCTGGGCCGTTGCGGCCAAGGGCATCAAACCTGCAACACTCAAAAGCATCACAAGCAGCGCGTGATACCAGCGTCTATTGCGGCCTCTTCCAGTCAGAGTTCTCATTCCGCCTCCTTCGGTAGGTCTTTCAGTCAACAAGATCGTGGCGCTCTCATAGTTCCTTGAAATACCGACGCCAAACTGCGATTCAAACTTTGAGATCGACCACGATATCGGCCATCACGATTGAGAAAGCGCTTCCATGCTACCCAATTGCTGGGTCACAAAGATCGTGGTCTCTGCGCTGAGGTAACGACGCCCAAGCTGCGACTCAAGCTTTCGGTTGACCGCAATCTCGATGAAACGGTTGCTTTAACGCTTACCGGGCGAAGTATTAGCGATTGGTTGTGCGCCTGTCAAGGATTTTCTCCGGCACCGGCTGTTTCGCCAAGTCGTCGGGTGCATCCAGTTGATCCAGTTCGGTTTAGCAGTTTTACCGTTCGGACAGAAGACCGGGTTAGTAACATTTACTTCACTGACCCAGCAAAGCCACCGGATTGGAAAGCGGCCGGCCCAACGCAGACTTCATCTGCGCGGATTTCTGGATCAGCATGTGTTCAAGGCCCCCCGGAGCTGCGCTTTCTCCGCGCCGCGCTGCGCCGAGGAATGTCTTCGCTTTCCAACCACCGGTCCGATTGCAATTGACTCACTGATGCCGGGCACAAGGTCATTGCAGCCGCTTACTTTAGCGAATATACTCGCGTGCTGTTTGTGGTCTCCGCATTCCAAAGATGTTTCTGTGACAGAAAAGGAACCATGCCATGAAGGAGCCAGATCATCCTGCCCGCAACGGGTCTCTTAGCCGCCGTGAGTTCGTCGCCGCGGTAAGTGCCTCCGCCATCGCCGCCAGCGTCAGAATTCCGACGCACGCCCAATCCGATCAGCAAAGAGAAGTATTTATCGTGCCGAACTTCCACCTCGCGAGTTGCGGGTGGCTTACCACTTTTTCGCGTGAACGAGTCTACTGCGCCAACAGCTATCTCAATCATCTGGATCGCGTGCGCGACGACCCGAATTACAAGTTCGTCTTCTCTGAAATCAACAACCTCGTCGCCATCATGAATTTTCAGCCTGACCGCGTGCCGGAATTCAAGAGTCGCGTGAAGGAAAAGCGCGTCGAGCTTGTCAATGCATATTTCCTCGAGTCCACCATCAACCTTGCGGGCGGCGAAGCCCTGGTCCGCCTAGGAGTCGAAGGCCTTCGCTGGTACGAGAAGGTCATCGGCGTCAAACCGCGCTTCGGCTGGAACATCGATACATGCGGCGTTCACGAGCAGATGCCGCAAATCACAGCGGGCCTCGGTCTTGAGGCACTGGTTTACACGCGCAGAAACCCCACCGGCAAAACCATCTTCTGGTCAACATCTCCCGATGGCTCACGAATCCTGACCCTTTGCCCCGGGGACTATTCCGACGTCAGCACGATCTTTTCCACTGAAACTCCGCTTAACCAGCAGCAGTTGAACGACCTCGAAGCCAATTTCGAGAAGAAGGCCGCGGTTACGCCCGACGGTGCGCCGATTCTCGTTCTCGCCGGATCCGGCGACTATGCTCTGGCGCCCGGCCTGCACTCTTACCCAACCCTGCTTCTCAAGCAATGGCGCGACGCGCGCATGCAGAACTCAATCGTCTTCGCGACTTTGAGTGACTATCGCGATCGCATTCGGTCCGGGGTTCAGTCCGGCTCGATCTCAATCCCCATCTTCAAAGGTGGAACAGGCTATTCATTCGACGCTTTCTGGATCGAGAACTACGAAGTCAAAACCCGATACCGCTTCAGCGAGCAAAGACTCCAGGCTGCGGAAATGCTCTCTTCACTCGCATACCTTGGCGCCCACTATCAGTACCAGGTCCAGGATCTGAATGACTGCTGGATTCTCATGTGCCTAAACATGGATCGCAATACCCTGTGGGGCTCGGCCGGCGGCATGGTGTTTGAAGATAAAGAATCCTGGGATGTTCAGGACCGGCTCAACTGGGTCGACCGTACTACCGGCGAAGCTCTTAACGGCGCAGCGAAGGCGATTCTTCCCACCGGCGATGGCATCGGCCTGTTCAATCAACTCAACTGGAAGCGCAACGACCCCGTCGCGCTTGATTTGCCGGCAGGCACAACCATCGCTGGCGCGGCCAGCGAATTGCTGCCCGACAACACGATTCTCTGCCGAATAGAAATGCCGTCCATGAGCGTCGGTGGCTGGCAGATCGAGCGCCGGGCAGCCACATCGCCATCCCGAATCAGTCTGCCTGAAAGCATCGAGACCAAATACTATTCCCTCCGGGTCGATCCCCATACCGGCGCCATCACCAGCATCAAATCCAGGCAGTCCGGGCGCGAATTGCTCTCCGGCCCCGCAAATGTGGTTGTCGCAGAACGCCCAAGAAAGAAAGAACCATCTCCAGCCGACTTCATGGCTCCTCGATCCGAGAGAGAGCGTCTGGCGTCCTCCAGCGATCAGCTCTCAAACGTTCAGTTGTCGAAAGGACCGGTGGCCTTCACCGTAGAGGTCCATGGCACTTTCTATGGGGGGGGAGCAATTCGGCGCGTCATCCGCCTTTATCACGAGAGCCCTCGCATCGACTTCGAGACGGAACTCAATGATGTCCCCGACTACGCTTTGGTTGTCGCCGAATTCCCTCTCGCAGGGGATGTCCCGGAGGTTCGACGCGGCATTCCCTACGGCTTCTCACACGGTGCTTGGAGCAAACCCGATCCAGATCTCCATGGCTGGACAAAGGGCATCGTTCCTGCGGTTCGTTGGATTGATTTCGGCCTCTCCGCCGGCGGTGGCGTATCCATTTTCGACCGCGGTGCAACCGGGCGTGAGATCGACGGAAGCACACCCGTCATCCATCTGCTGAACGCCGAAAACGAATATCACGGCTATCCCAACTCGTGGTTGAGCGGCGCAGGCAAACATCTCGTTTCCTACGCGCTCTATCCTCATGAAGAATCGTGGGAGAAAGCTCGCGTTCCGAACGCGGCCTGGGAATACAATTGTGCGCCCATCGCGGTCCAAAGCTGCGCGGTCCAAGAACCGCGTTCCATCCTTGAAACCTCTGACAACGTCATTGTCGAAGCTCTTCGATGCGAAACCGGCCATATCGAACTGCGCATGGTCGAATGTCTGGGCAAATCCGGCAAGGCAACCGTCAAGCTCATGCTGCCTCATCAACGAGCTGTTCTCACCGATTTGACTGGACGCGAGCAATCGGTCCTTCCCAAATCCGAGATCTACACAATTGACCTCAAGCCACAACAGATCGTGACCATCCATTTTAAAACCGAAACAATTCTGCAGGAAGCTGAGGCGGTCACCGAATGGGACCGCTTTGTTCCTGAGCAGAAGCTTGCCACGCTGCACAAGTACGATCCGGCTCTCGTCGGGCATCCTCCATTTGGAAATGCGAGCAATACGTTCGATTGAGCGTCGCTGGGATCGATGGGGGCTTAGACCTAGGTTTCGGCGCGCATATATGTTTGGCTGGAACGTGGCAGAGGGTTATGATGCAATGGCGCACGCGCTGCCGTGCTGGGGTGCGCCGAAGGAGAATTTGCAATGATCCGTCGAGTTGGATTTTTTTTGATTTTGGCAGGGCTGCTGATTCCGGCCCAGAAACTGTGCACAGCACAAGAGCAGCAGACGAAGTATGAGCCAACGCTTGCCTCACTGGACGGTCACCCGCTTCCGCAGTGGTACGCAGGGGCGAAGTTGGGAATTTTCATTCACTATGGACTCTACTCAGTGCCGGGATGGGCGCCCTTGTCGCATCCCGAGCACGACTTCACGAACGCGGACTACATCAAGTTCAACCCCTACGCTGAGTGGTACCTGAACGTCATGCGAATTCCGGGCTCTCCGACGCAGGCTTATCACAAAGAGCATTTCGGTGCCAATTTCAGCTACTACGATTTTGCGCCGATCTTCAATCGCGAGTCGAAAAAGTGGAATCCGGACCAGTGGGCGAAGATCTTCCACGACGCCGGAGCTCGCTATGTCGTCCTGACTACGAAGCACCACGAAGGGTTCACCTTATGGCCGAGCAAAACGGAGAATCCGAACCCTTCGATTCCGCAAAACGAGCGACATGCCGAGCGCGACATCGTGGGCGAACTGACCACGGCGGTTCGCAAAGAAGGGCTGAAGATGGGGCTCTATTACTCCGGCGGCTACGACTGGACCTTCAATACAGGCCCGATCGAGACGGCACAGGACTACGAAAGCGTGAAGCCCGAATCACAGGCCTACGGCGACTACGCTTTCGCGCAGATTCATGAGCTCATCGACCGCTATCACCCGGCGGTTCTCTGGAACGACATTGATTGGCCGAAGACAGGCCGGCCTCTGCAAGTTGAGGCGGACTACTACAACGCTGTGCCCGATGGAGTCATAGATGATCGACTCGGAATCGAGCATGCGGATTACACTTCGCCCGAATATCAGAATGTAGACAAGATCGCTGCGAAAAAGTGGGAGGAGTGCCGCGGCTTGGGCCGGTCGTTTGGCTATAACCGCGCCGAGGGCGAAGCAGAGACCATCGCTCCCGCCGACCTGATTGCGCTGTTGGTCGACATCGTCAGCAAGAATGGCAACCTGCTGCTCGACGTTGGGCCCGAGGCCGATGGAACGATTCCTCCGGTGCAGATGGAGCGCCTGAAGGCGTTGGGTGCCTGGCTCAGTCAGAACGGAGATGCCATCTACGACACCGTTCCGTGGGAGCGCGCTGTAGGCAAGACAACAGAAGGCGACGATCTGCGCTTCACGCGCAAAGGCAGCGATCTCTTCGTGACGATTTTAGGGGCTCCGAAAGCGACGACGGTGACGATTGAGGGCGTGGCCGCACGGCCTGGCATGCAGGTGACAATGCTTGGCGATGCCAATCTGCTTGCCACGAAGGCCGCGGGCGGTGACTTGCAGGTAACCCTGCCGGCTCATCTGCCCGGGAACTATGCTTATGTGCTGAAGCTGGCCGGTTACGCGCAGTGAGTCGGCTCTGCGGCCCGTTGGTTGCGCCTTCCATATCTTTCGCATGGGCCGAATGTGAGACTGGGAATTTTCTTTGTGAACGGTTTCAAGTCGCACAGCGGATTCCGGGTCAGCAGTTCGTCGGATCGGTGAATTCGGGAAGATCGAATTCCCCAAGACGTAGAGGATACCGGCCGAACTCTCTCACTAACCCGACGACGTAGTCGTAATTGGCCGGCGGCACATCGCCCGGCACTGAGTGATCTGACTGGAAGATGAATCCGCCTCCCTTGGCTGCGTTCAGTTTGGTCAGCGTCGCCGCCTTGAGTTGTTCGCGGGTTCCAGCGGCCCACAACTGCACATCCATGTTTCCGCAGAAGCCGATGCGATGCCCAAACTTACGCCGCAAATTCACGGCGTCCATTCCGGCCTTGAATTCCAGAGGGTTGTAGGCGTCCACGCCGATTTCGATGTAATCCTCAAAGATTTTGTTCACATTTCCGCAGCCGTGGTAAATCACCGGAATGCCATGTGCGTGACACTCATCTATCAATGCCTTTACTCCGGGCTTGAAGTGGGATCTCCAGAACGCGGGGGAGAACGTCATTCCTTTCTTGTAGGCGACATCGCCCCAGATCACAACGCCGTCGAGGTGGCCATCGGCAGCTTTGATCTGTGCCTTGACAATTTCAAGAGCGTACTCGTTAAGCCGGTGCGCAAAGCGGGCGATCTCGTCCGGGTACATGCCCATCCAGCACAAGGTACTCTCCGACCCTACAATGCGCCACATCATTTCGTGGGCTTCGCAAACGCCGCCGAATACGGGGAAGTCTTCCCAAACCGAATTCACTCGATCGACGAAAGATGGCAGGTTGCGAGTAAATGAGTCCCCAACTCCATTAATCTGGTCATCCCCTTGGGAAAAATAACGGCGAGGATCCCACGGATCATCGAATTTGAAGCCATTCATCTTATCGATCGTGTCCGTGTCGAAGGTCAGGAATGCCGGCATAGCATGGTCGAATTTCTTGAATAACACCGCCTCGAAGCCAGTGCGAACAACCACCTCTTCCGCGGTTTCCTTGAGAATTTCGAATGGCTTGATATGTGGATCCACATTGGGATTGCACTGCATCCAATCGAGGTCATAGTAACGGTAGATGTCCGCGTCCTGCGCAAGCCCAAACTCCTCGCGCCAGCGCTTGAGAAAGCTGCCCCAGAAGAAATCGCTGACGGGCACCCTGTCCGCCTCGCGATGAGTTAAGGCCGCTTTCATTCGGGTCAATTTCGATATGCAATTCGCTGTTCGTTCCATATTGCTGCTCCAAACACTTACATAACTCCACCAAGGTGATTGCCCCACGTAAGCATGATGATTGCACCGGTAAGGACCGCGATCCCAAGGGCGATTGTGAGTCGAGTGTAGCCACCGCTTCCTTTCCATTCTTTGAAAATGATGGCCAGCAGGTTGCTGAAAAGGACCAGCATGATCATGTGTATGGCCCAACTGCAAAAAGCATATTGTGTCCCCAGGTAAACGTGCCCAAGATTATAGAAGAAGAACTGGCCATACCACAGTGTGCCGGTCAGCAAGGCCAGCAGGTGATTCCGTACGACACTTTTTGCCCCGCCACCTGAAGGCAGACTTGCCAATTCGCCAAGCGAACGATTTCGCCAGGCAAGATAGAGACAGTAGGCTGTCGCGGTGACGAAGGCGCCGGAATTGACGAAGATATAGGAGACGTTGCCCTTCCAGACCCCGGCCCCGTAGCTCTCCGCTAAATCGGCAATGGGAGCGGCTACCTCGAGGGCAAGGCCGTAGACGGCCGAGAAGACACCGGCCACGAGCGACAGCGCAAGCCCTTTGACCAATGAAAATTCGCCACGTTTCCCCGATACTGTTTCGAGCTTTCGCTCCTTCATCCGGCCTGCCGCACCGCATATGGCGATTCCCAGCGCGCCAGCCATGAGCCCAGACATCACCCATTGCGAACCAGGACGGGCCAGGATCATTGCGGCTTGCCCGCGGACCAGCGGCGGCACTACAGTGCCCAGGATGCTGGAAAGGCCAACCGCAATCGAGTAAGTTAGAGAAAACCCGATATAGCGGATGGAAATATTGAATGCGGTGCCGCCGATGCCGTAAACGATTCCCATCAGGAACGTGTAGAGCATCAGGTTGGAGGGCGCAGAAGCCACGACCATCCGCAGATGAGGGATGGTAATGAAAGCGCCGGCGAAGGGGAGAATCAGCCAGCACCAGGAAGCCTGCGCGAGCCAGAAGATTTCCCACGACCACTTTCTAACGTACTTTTGCGGCGCGTAGCAGTTGGCCGACAGCATCGCACCGGCACCGTGATATTCGATGCCGAGGGGGAGACTCGGGGTAATCATTTGTGGCAATCCCGACAAGCCACGCAAACTAGGCTTGCGCAAATGGTCAAGAGCGGCTCACAGGTACTCATCATTCTCATGTTCGATTCGAAAGCGGGATTGATGTTGAAGCTATCAGATAGGGACGGGAACTTAGTATCTATTCGATTCCTTTTTGTCTTTTTCGGCGTTTGGTAAGCGTAAGCTGCAATTGGCAATCATGTGTAATGACGCTCTTGATTGAGTACACAGCGTTCACAGACTGAAGCCGAATTCGGCCTGTGCTGAGCCGCGGCGGTTGGCCAGGGCGTCCTTGAGGAAGCCCGTTGAACTTTTCATTTGCTTCCTCGCTAAAACTCATCGTAGGCGACCTGACTCTGGGGGACTCCAATGTTCTCGAGCATGCGGGTGCATGCCTTAATCATCATTGGCGGCCCGCAGAGATAGTATTCAATGGCGCAAGGATTCGGATGCTGCTTAAGGTAGTTCTCCCGCACGACCTCATGAATGAAGCCAGTGTGTCCCTGCCAATTGTCATTCTGCTGCGGCGATGAGAGCGCGAGATGAAAACTGAAGTTAGGATGCGCGGATACGAGTCCCTGGAAGTAATCCTCATAGAAAAGTTCTTGGCGCGAGCGAGCACCATACCAGTAGCTGATTTTGCGCGCGCTTGACACGGTTTCAAGCAAGTAAGAAATTTGGGCACGCAAGGGAGCCATCCCGGCGCCCCCGCCAATGTAGACCATTTCGCGCTGAGTGGGCTTGATGTGAAAGTCTCCGAAAGGGCCGATCGCAGTAACACTGTCGCCTGGCTTGAGACTGAAAACGTAGCTCGAACCCACGCCGGGGGGACAATCCTGCCCGGGCGGCGGAGTAGCAATGCGCACATTGAATTTGAGAAGACCCTCTCTGACAGGGTCACAGGCAAGCGAATAATTACTGCGGCGTCCACTCCCGGGATTACGAGCAACAAAATCGAAGATGTGCTGATGTTCCCACACAGTGCGGAAGGGTTCAGGAATATCGAAATCGCGAAAGCGAATGGATTCGTAGGCGGGAATATCGAGCTGGATGTAATCGCCGGGCGTGAAAGACGCGAGTTGGCGACCGTTTGCCGACTCGAGAGTGAGCTCGCGAATGAACGTGGCGACGCTGCGGTTGGATACCACGCGGAAGGAGTAGGTTTCGGGCGCACGGATGCCTGCTCCGGCAGCATGGACGATGTTGATACGAATGTTTCCTTCACATTCTTCGACGGGATAGGTGACCAAGCCACGGCAGATCGGCGCCCGTGCCGGCGAACCATCGAAAAGATGAAATCTCCCGTTGTGTTTCGGGCATTCGATGATTCCATCCTTCACAAACCCGTCGGCCAGATGCGTATTTCCGTGTGTGCACAGCCCATCGCTGGCGAAGAGCTTGCCATCCTCATCGCGATAGATGGCATAGGTTTTGCGCGCATGATCGAATCGAATCGCATCGGCGCATTTGAGGTCGCCGATTGAGCAAACCGGAATCCATCCCTGGACGTTGGGTGGAGTTTCAGAAATGAAACATGCTTCCTTAGCGCGCCCTTTCCCCCCCGGAAGCCGGCGCCTTACATAGTAGGCAGGGTCTTTCATCTGCCTGCGAACGGCGGGGAGAATTTCACGCCAGGCATCGAGGGTGCTCGTAAAGGGCGCGGGGCAATCGTCTTTCACGACTTCGTGCAATCTGGGCAGGGCATGATAGGGAACCAACGGGAACATGTGGTGTTCCACATGATAGTTCATGTTCCAGTAAAGGTAGCGGTGAATCGGGTTCATGTAAACCGTGCGGCAATTCAACCGGTGATCGAGAACGTTTTCAGCCAGGCCCGCATGCTGTGTGTATCCGTAGATGGGCATCAGCCAGCTTCCGAACAGGTTCGGCAGCCCGACAAGCAACAGAGGCAGGATGCTGCGCTCGTAGATCGACAGGCCGATCACTGAGGCATAGACAAGCATATAGATGCGCGCTGTCAAATAGATACGGGAGAACTCAGCGTTGGGGATAAAGGTCTTCTCAGCTGCGGACATGCGCCCAAGGCAGTGCATGACGACGGCCTTGAAATAGGAAGGGTAGGCTTGTAAAGCGAAAAACGGTTTAAGCAGCCCTCCCCAAGTTGGCGGCCGGGGTACTGCAATCTCAGGGTCACGGCCCACGATAATGGTATCGCTATGGTGCCGGTTGTGGCTCCAACGCCAAACTGTTGCTTCGCGCATCACCATGAACGATGCGATCTCGTAGAGCCAATTATTCATCCAGTCGGTCTTGAATGCGGTGCCGTGCCCTGACTCGTGCCAGCGTGAATCCGAGGTCGAAGCGTATAGGACTGCGTAGGTCACGTATGGCAGGACCGCCCACCACGTTCCCCGGAGCCGCCAAGTGAGATATGCGAAGCTGAAAATGAGCCCGAACCACAGCACCGTGTCACGAATCGCGGGCCCGTCCCGGCGCTCGAGAAGCTGGCGCATAGTCGCCCGTGGAACTGGGCATTGATACCAGTCCGCTTCGGCAAGACCCTTCTCCACGGCCAATGCGGCATTCACGCCGGTAAGGCTGTAATCGGGCCTCGCCATCGGAATCGACATGCTTTGTAGAATGCGAGCCATTGTGCCTTGATCTCCTCGGAATTTTAGAAGAATGCCCGTAGGGTTGCACGTTGTAATCGTACTGAGCTGATCCTTGGATGTATATGTTGCGGACAGATCAATCGCCGGCTTCTGTGGCTGACGTGGGTGCCCCAGTGGGACCAAATACCAATCTTGGCGTCGCGGAACCGTTCGAGAATCCGGTACTTGGTAGGGGATTCGCGAGTGGGCTGGAAAGTCGAGCTTCCAGGCATCGCGACCTGGGCCTGGGCAAGCCGCCCCAAAACAATCGGAGAGCAGGCTGCGCCACCATCGGCTGCTTCCTTTGCCGCGCCTCTGGCGCGGTTCATTCTCCTCGCCACTTTGGCTGCGGTCCTGTTCGTCGTTTTAATCCAGCAGGACTTCTCCGGCATCGGACGAGAGCTCGCCCTTGACCTCAAGCACCACCCGCTCTAGAGTCCGCAACAAGCTTCAATAAGTCGTATGATCTGCTTGAGAGCAGAAGGTCGGGGGTTCGAATCCCTCCGCCCCGACCATTTGGATGGAGCAACCGGGGCCTAATTTCCCCGGCGTGAAGTGGGTAAATTAAATGCGAACATTAAGAGACGCCTTTGCGGTCCTGTTCGCTCTGTCTTGTTCGTTCGTTTCTCTCGCTCAGACAGACGCGGTACCGCGAAAAATTGACCTGGGCATCATCGTGATGCCGACCTTGGATGACGCCAAATCGGTTGTTGAGCAACTTAAGCACGGCGCCGATTTCTCGGTGCTTGCAAAAGAAAAGTCGATCGATGCTACAGCGGTTGACGGAGGCTACGTCGGCAACATCGTCCCGAATACGCTTCGCTTGGAACTTCGCGAAGCGGCACTGGAACTTAAAACCGGCGAGATATCAAATATTCTGCAGATCCCTTCCGGTTTCGCCGTTCTCAAGGCGCTTGCCGCGGCGCCGGCGACGAGCGACCTGAATCCCAAACGGATCTCATCTCTGCTGGCGACAGGGGCCATTCACATTGGCCCTCAAGTCGACGGTCTCGTCGAGGCCAATGCAGTTCTCCGAGACTATGTGAAGGACCAGCCGAGCGACTGGAACCGTGATCTTGCAAAGACATGCGAGCTTCGCAGGACGACTCTCGCAGGGGCCAAGACGATCCTGACCGGAGCTCTCGGTTCCCACGCTACCGCAAGCGAGCAATACTCCCCCTTGCAAAGACTTCAAGGGCACACGGTGCTGGCGCAGTTGTACGGTTACAGCGGTGAGATGGAAAAGTCCATCGCAGAGTGGAAGGCCGCATACGATCTCGCGCAGACGGCAGATCCGAATTACCTGCCCAATCTTGAGGAGAGTCTTGGAACCGCCTATCTGCACATGTCGGAGATGGAAAACAACATTTATACAGGCTCACGCGACCTGGACATCATTCCTCCCTTGCATCCGCAAGCAAGCTTTGAGCGACCAGACGCCTCGAAGAAGGCGATCGAGTATTTCGAGATGTATCTGAAGGGACGCCCCGACGACCTGGAGGTCCGCTGGCTGCTGAACATCGCCTACATGACGCTGGGCGAGTATCCCGAGGGTGTTCCAGCTCCCTATCTGATTCCCGAGAAGGACTTTCAGTCGAAGCAGAACGTTGGTAGATTCGTTGACATGGCGCCTGCCGCTGGCCTGAACGTTTACCGTGGCGCAGGAGGAGTGATCGTAGACGACTTCGACAACGACGGGCTGCTCGATGTTGTGGCGTCGAGCAAGGATGTGTGCGATCCCATCCGCTTTTTTCACAACAATGGCGACGGAACCTTCAGCGACCGCACGGAGCAGGCCGGCCTGAGCGGCGAACTCGGCGGACTGAACATCGTACAAGCCGACTACAACAACGACGGGTGCATGGACATTCTCGTGCTGCGCGGGGGGTGGGAGTTTCCCCAGAGACTGTCGTTGTTGCGCAATAACTGCAACGGGACGTTTACGGATGTGACGGATTCAAGCGGCCTCGGCGTGGCGGTGCCGGAGACGCAGGCCGCAGCCTGGGCCGACATCGACAACGATGGATATCTCGACCTGTTTGTGGCCAACGAAAAGGGACCGGCATTGCTCTTCCACAACAAAGGAGATGGAACGTTTGAAGAGATCGGACACGCGGCAGGAATCGACCAGGTAGCTTACAGCAAAGGTGTTGCCGCGGCGGATTACGACGGCGACGGGTTCATGGATTTCTATGTAACCAACCAGAACGAGGTGAATTTCCTTTACCACAATAACGGAAATCTGACCTTTACCGAGGTGGGCAGACAAGCGGGCGTTCAGGCGCCGTCCTATAGCTTCGCGACATGGTTCTTTGATTACGACAACGATGGCTGGCCCGATATCTTTGTCGACAGCTACATGACTTCGGTTGACGAATCGGTAAAGACCTACATCGGCGCTCCGCACAATGCCGAAACAATGAAACTCTACCGCAACAAGCATGATGGAACATTTGAAGATGTGTCCGCGCAAGTCGGCCTCGACAAGGTCTTCATGCCGATGGGAGCCAACTTCGGCGATGTCGATAACGACGGATATCTCGACATCTATCTTGGGCCGGGATCGCCATCATTTACCTCATTGCTGCCGCACGTCTTGCTGCGCAACGATGGCGGCAAATCGTTCGTAGACATCACGGAATCTTCAAGCACCGGGGAGCTGCACAAGGGTCACGGCATCGCCTTCGCGGACCTGACCAGACGAGGCAGCGAAGACATTGTGGCGGTGATTGGGGGAGCGGTGCCCTCGGATGGACATGTAATGCGGGTCTTTGAGAATCCCGGCAACCGCAACGACTGGCTAAACGTGCGCCTCATAGGCGTGAAAAGCAATCGTGAAGCTCTGGGCGCGCAAATCCACGTTACCGTGCAAGACGGGAACTCGCCTCCAAGGTCGATTTACAGAACCGTGGGCCAAACTAGTTCGTTCGGCGGAAATCCGGTAGAGCAAAACATCGGCCTCGGACCGGATGCGCATGACGTGACGGTCGACGTTACGTGGCCTACGAGTGGAACACGACAGCATTTCACGGGCGTTGCGAAGGACCAGTACATCGAGATCAGAGAATTTGCATTGAGCTACACCCACCTGGAGCGCCGCGCGTTCCGTTTGGGGAAGAGCGGTTCGCCGGTGACGGCATCTACAGCTCCAAAAGTCAATTAGGCGGGCGCAGCGTTGATACCTGTTGAGCGAAAACGTCCTGATAGTGAAACGAGCAACCCGGGCCGCGCTCGTCGTGAAACTTCTTCGTCTTTCACGGGGCGCACCACGCGGGCGCTGTTGAAGGTGATGGAGCGGCTTCTGGCGTGCGCACTTCTTCTTGCCGCCGCTCACACGTGGGCCGCTGAACCGCACTCTGTTCAGGGCATCGTGTTGAAAGTAGATTCGGGAAAAAAATTGATCGTGGTTTCTTGCGCGGCGATCCCCGGCTACATGGAAGCCATGGTGATGCCTTTCAGGGTTCGAGGATCGGAGAGTTTGACGGCGCTTGTGCCGGGAACGACAGTGAGTTTCAACATGGTGGAAGCAGGGCAAGAAAATTATGCAGAGAATCTGCAGGTGGTCCAGGTTTCAAACTACGAATCCGAGCCGACCGAGGCCGACCGGCTAACCTTCTTGCATCGAACGCTGGACCCTGCTGCAGCAGCCAGGATTGTACGCGCGGGCCAGCCTGTCCCCGACTTCACGCTCACCGATCAAGCGCAACAGGTGACACACCTCTCGCAGTTCAGAGGGAAGGTGGTGGCGCTCACCTTCACCTACTCGCGCTGCCCCAATCCGAACTACTGTTTTCGTCTATCGAACAACCTGTCGCAGCTGGAGCGGCGATTCCGCTCCTCTGCGGGGAGAGATCTGATCCTCATGACGATCGTGATCGCTCCCGATCAGGACCACGGCAAAGCATTGCAACGGTATGCAGGCACCTGGAAGGCGGATCCTGCGCTATGGCGCTTCCTGACTGGATCGCTCGCCGATGTTCGCGCCGTGGCGGAACTGTTTGGAGCGGGTTTCTGGGATGACGAAGGATATCTCACGCATACCTTTCACACTGCGGTCATCGACCGGGATGGAAACCTGGCGGCAAACCTGGAAGGAAACCAGTTCACAGCGGAACAGCTCGGCGATCTGGTCGAAACCGTCATGGAGCGGCGTGTTCATCGCGCGCCCGCAACTGCTGCTCGAGGGCACTTGGCGCCGCGGTGATCGGATGGGTATTCCCCTGAGGTCCGGTGGATTAGTGTCCCGTCTCGGCCGCGTGTACCTCCGATGCCTTTCCACGCAATGCTTGCAATATCTGGGCACTGGTTACGGTCGGTGCCCAATGTTGTTCGATGTATTCGATCACCAGCTCCGTGCCGGCGGCATGCGAGACAAAGGGACGGGACGTTGGCTCGTACATGGCGTCCGTAAGATCGCGGACCAGTACGCAGCGTATACCCCACTGGGACAACTGCCGGATGCCGAAAGTCCGGTTCAAAATGCACATATTGGCGTGCACGCCCATGAAGAAGACGGTGTCAATGCCGTGCTCTTTGAGCACGTTGTAGATCTCTTCCCCGCTATCGGAGATGACGTCGCCGGGGGCGATCGTCAACAAGGGAGTCTCGCGACTCCAGGCTTTGTGCTCTTGATCTCCGGGCGTGTCGCAGCCACCGTTGCTGTCGTCGATCGGCAGCGGCGGATCGTGCGGCGCCGGAGCCTGGGGCGGTTCCACATGGGGCGCAGACTGGGCGAGCTTTCTTCCGGGCGCGTCAGCGTAAAAGCTCATCGTATCGGAGGGCGCATGGATAATGAGAATGCCCGAGGCCCGCGCCTTTTCGAGTAAAGGCTCCATCCTGCGGGCAATCTCGTCGACGCGGATGGTGGCGCCCCTGCACCAGTGCTTGTCCCACATGTCGGTGATCACGATAGCTGTCTTGGCGAGGGGAAATTCCTGCTCAAACTTGCCCTCTGTCCAGGAATCGATGCTTCCATAAGGGTGGACCCGTGTGCGAAGTTCGAGGTTCATATCGGCGCTTCTGCTTCCTGACACCGAGCCTGCCGGGACTGCGGAAGCGAGCAATGGTGCCAGAAGCACGAGAGAGAGCGTAAGACGCATACAGATATGTTAGTCGCGCGCCCATGTGCGGTATGGGTTAGAGGAAACCCTGCAGAAAGTCTTGCACTCGTCGCAGAACTACGGACGGCTCATGTTGAGCCCGGAATGGAACCGGATGAATGAAATATCCCTACGATTTCTGCACCTGGAAAAGCCGCGGGGCTCCGCTGATCCCTACATCGGCTAGTCTCCTGTCGCCTCGAATCGCACGGTCCACGCATAATCGCAAGGCCTGTTCGATTCCTGCTGCATGTTCTCAGGGAGCGTGATCGTAGTTCCACGAGCCGAATCGAAGCTCCAGGAAAGGTTTGCGCTCGAGCCTAGCATGGTCACAGTGCTGCCAGTCCTCGGCTGTACTCCCTTAAGGACGATCTCAGTTCCCGGCCATTGCGTCATGATTGCGTAGACGAACCGGCGATCCTTTGATCGCGTATAGCGTACCCCGTCGCCCTCTGACCAGAGCGCGCCCGCGCGAGGACGCGCCGAATAGATGGCTTCGCCGTTCACTTTCAACCATGCGCCCGTGCCTTTCATTTGCCGAAGGGCCTCGGGATGAAACTCGCCATGGGCGCTGGGTCCTACGCCAATCATGAATCCGCCGCCCTTGGCAACGGCATCGGCCAGGTTGTTCACGATCCATTTCGTGCCCTTGTATTTCGAGGCATCCGGATCATACGAAAAATCCGTGCCCAGCGGATAAATTGTGAACCACGGCTTGTCTGATGCCTCCTTCGATCCCGGAACCACTCGCTCCGGCGTATAGTAGTCGCCGTAGTTGCCGATGCCGCGATTGCGCAGCATCACATCCGGCTGCAGTTCGCGCATCATCAGCAGGGTCTTTCGGAGCTCCGGCCAGACGCGCGGCCCCAGCCACATGTCCAGGCAAATCATGTCGATTTTTCCGTAATTGGTCAGCAATTCGCGCAGCTGCGCGCGATGCCGCTCCATCATGCGCCTCTCCTCGGTCGAGGTGGGATCGGAAACGATGACGGCGTGATCTCCGAGCCGCTGGCGTGAGAATTCAAAGTCATGCGGCGTCGTCCATTGGGCTCCCGACGGAATTTGCAGCGGGTGCGCGACATAGGGGCGAAAGTCGGCGTCGTACCAATCGGGATGGGAAAAGTAAAGATCGATCTTGATATCGCGCTTATGCGCCGCGTCGCAAAGTTCCTTCACAACATCGCGGCCAAACGGGGTCTCCATGATCGAATAGGCCAAGTCGCACGACTCCATCCGCGGCCCGCCCGGTGCGGTCCAGTTGGCGCGGCTTCTTACCCTGGTCTTCGTGTCGAACATCGAAAAGCCCTCGTGGTGCTTCGAAGTGAAGGCAAACATTCTCATGCCGCTCTCCGCAAATGCGTCCATCCAGGCGTCCGCGTTGAAGCCCGCCGGGTTCCACGTCTTGTAAAGATTCATGTAGGTTTGCCTGTCTTCAAACGACATAGGGAGGTAGGGCCATGATTCCGCCCCGCGATGCCAGATGGAGTAAATGCCCCAGTGAATGCGAACGCCAAACTTCATATCCTGAAAGGCCTCGTAAGCGCTCGACGAAGCCCAATGATATTCGGCAACCGGAGTAGTTTCGATGTAAGATTCGTCTCTCAGCATCGAGGGCGGAAAACCGTGGATCTGCTCCTGCGCGTCGTTGCGGTAGGCGTTTGCCGCAGCCAGAGCAGCGGCCGATACGATGAAATCTCTGCGGTTCATAAGGCACCTCTTTGAATCAGGCTCCGGATGCGAGTGCAGCACTTACTTCCTGTTGCGTCTTACTCGCCTCATAACTTTACACCACGGATTCTTCGCCGCATCTAGGTGCGGCGGCTCTGACTCTCTCGTTATTGACCGGTGTAGGAGTTGCCCTGCCAAGGGTCTTCGTAGTGAATGCCGCCGTATTGAAATGGGGTCTGCCATTTCGCGGATTGCGGTTGAGATGATATCCGCTACCGCCGTAATTGGGCATGTCGACGCTGATCGATATTCGGATGGCCTTTTTGCGGTTTGGCGTTCTGGTTGGCTTGCCGAGCCGTAGCCCTCGCAGAGGGCGATGGCTGGTGGAGGCGGCGGGAGTCGAACCCGCGTCCGAAATCGCTGTCAGCCGGGAGAGTCCATGCTGTGTCCGATTCGATTGAGTTCGCCGCCGGCGCTTAAGAACGGACAAGATGCGCCGGAAGCTAGTCCGATGATCTCGCGGTTACGACACGGACCGAGCCGCAACCGCCAGCCTACTGTATGACGCTCGCTCACAGCCCATAGGCAAAGCCGTGGCGCGCGGCTACTTAATTAATTAAGCAGCAAGTGCCAGTTCTTGGTTGGCAACTTTGTTTTTGCAGGCGATTACGGGTGCCCACACCCCGACATGTCTCCCATGCTGCAATCGATCCCGTCGAAACCGTGACGCCCCCATCGAGCAGCTGATCCTTTGATGAACAAGGATAGCCGGCGGGTGCGAGCTCGGGCCGAATGGCTCGTGCTGCATCTCTTCATTCTACGCTGATTTCGATAACAACCACGTGTGGTGTGTGATAGCGTCGCAGAATGCCAGCGGGAAGCGGCATCGAAAGAGGGCGTGTAGATGGTCAAGCAAGTGGTTCGGTTGACGGTGAATTTCATCGTGAGTGAAGAGCAACTGGAAGAGTTCAAGAGCATTGCGCAATCGATGACGGAAGTGAGCAAGGCCGAGCCCGGCACGCTGGGATATGAGTGGTTCGCCAGTGCAGACGGCAAGCGGTTCCGGCTCGTCGAGACCTATGTGGACTCGGCCGCCCTGGAGGCACACTTTATGGGCCCGGCGGTGCAGCAATGGGTGCCGAAGCTCGTGGCTGTCTGCAAAGTGAATGGATTCGAGATCTATGGCGATCCGGGGCCGAAAGTGGCAGAAATGGCGGGCGGTTTTGGGGCGGTAGTCTTTCAGTATTGGCTTGGAATCGACCGCTAGGCCCTCGGCCAATCGGGGACGTCAACCCCAGCGATTCACTTATTGCTTTTCCAGGTCGATCTTTTCGTACTCGTGGCGGGCGATTCCGGCGCGAATCTCGGCGGGCGTCTTGCCGAGCTTTGTTTGCTGGAAGGCGTAGAAGCCCTCCTGGGCGCAGGTGGAGCACTCGGTTCCATGCGCGTTCTCAAAGCAACTGCGCAGGCTGGTGTGGCCGAGCGCGCGGTCACAGCGGCAATTGCACGGCAGCTGATAAACGACGCTCGAGACCTTGGCCACCTGCTGGTAAACGTGCACCTGCCAGGGATACTGGAAGTGCTCGCCGGTGAGCTGCGCGCCGCGGAGGAGCGGCGGCAGGGCGCCGATGTTGAGCGGCACCGTGGGATGGTAGGCGGGAACATCGTCGGCCGGGTTGGACCACTGCGCATAGCTGGCTGCTGTGAGCGCGAAAACGGCCAGGCCCAGGATCCAGCGGCGATGGAGAGGGAACTTCATGTGTGCCTCGCTATCTATAGTATGGCAGTGCCGCGGGAGTGAAGAAGTGAAAGGAGTGAAGGAGTGAAGGGGTGAAGCAGTGAAGGGCGGGGCGTGATTCGCGGCCGGGGAAGGCGGCTGAGGCCTGCTTTTCTGACTGTTCCTGATCGCGATTTTCAGTATGATCTTTTGATTCCAAATGGTTTAACGTTATCGAGACTCTTCCAGGTATTGAAAGCTCTTTTCCACGTGGTCCCGCAGGCAAATCGAAGAATGAGGCCCGGTCGAGCAGACAAAAAAACGGCACGAACGTTATAGCTGTTCGTGCCGGGAGGCCAGTGACGCAACTTTCTCCCGGTCTGGGATGTTCTCCACAACCGGAATAAATACACGATAGCATAGATTGGGAGAAATGCAATACAAAATTCAAAATTATTTTTTCGGCTCGCCGGTCATCTTTTTCCGGGAGGCAGGCGTCCAACCTGGGCACGATTTGGGAGAGGAACCTCGCGGTTGCTGCTGGAGCCGATGGCGCTCCGGGGCGATCTTAGAATATCCAAACTTAACAATATAATAATCTTATCTTCTACCTAGCTTGGCTGAGTCGATGCATTGCTCGGCCTGGAGCGCTGGCGGCTCAGCGGGATCCGAGAGATTGAGTGAACAGGTCAGGAAGGGACAATCTCGGAAAATGTACGAGAAATACTCCTGCAAAATGGAGAAATCCACCGAAATCCAGATTTGCGGATCAACCGAAAGTCTGAGTGGGCTAGCCGTGCACGAGCCACTAGCCAGCCGGCTCGTCTGCACCGGCCCGTGAGGCAAAAATATGTTTCGCGGTCAGGCCGTCAGCTCCTCTGCACGGCCCGCGAGATCGAAATCCTTGGCTGTGAGCCCGCCCGCGTCGTGGGTGACCAGGCTGAGGCGCACCTTGTTGTAGCGGATGTCGATGTCGGGATGGTGGCCGGCGGCTTCGGCGGCCTCGCCGACCCGATTGACGAAGCGCAGCGCGGCAACGAAATCCTTGAACTGGAAGGTTTTCACGAGCTCGCCGGATTCGATTTGCCAACCGGGAAGATTCTCGAGACTAGCGCTAAAGCCTTCGTTTGCACCTTGAGCGGGAAGCACGGCCATCGGTTTTTCTCCTTGTGGAGTTGGATGCGAGGATAGCAGTCGAGAGAGGGGGCGTGCTTTGGGGGAGCGGGCTCGATGCCTCGCGTCACAAGAGCGGGACCAGCGGTTACGAGCCCGATGGGCCCGCCAGTTCGATGGTCGAGTAGCGCTTGTTCTGGCCGCTGATCTCAGAGCGCAACTCCTGCCAAAGCTCGTTGGGGATCTTGAGAAAGACCTCGACAACGGCAGGATCGAATTGCGTTCCCGAGCAGCGCAGAACCTCTTCGCGCGCCGTGTCGAATCCACGAGCTTTGCGGTAGGGGCGGTCGCTGGTGATGGCGTCGAGCGTGTCGGCAACGGCGAAGATTCGCGCTCCGACCGGGATTTCGCGCCCGCGCAGGCCGTTGGGATAGCCGCCTCCGTCGTAGTGTTCCTGGTGGCAATAGACAATCTCGGCGGCTCCGGCGAGAAAAGGGATCTTGCGCAGCATGTGATAGCCTCGCGCGCAGTGTTCGCGCATCACGAGCTGCTCCTCTGGAGTGAGCTTGCCCGGCTTGCGGAGAATGTCGTCGGGAATGGCCATCTTGCCGATGTCGTGGAGGAAGGCGCCGCGCGCGATGGTCTTAATCTCGTCGGGCGGAATCCCCATGGCACGCGCCAGAGCGATGGCATAAGCGGTCACGCGCTTGGAGTGGCCCTCGGTTTCTGAATCCTTCAAGTCGAGCGCGTCGCCCAGCGCTTCAAGCGTGACGTCGTAGGAGTGCTCGAGATCTTCCATGGCATGGCGAAGCATTTCGGTCCGGGCGCGCACCATTTCTTCAAGGCTCTGGTGATAATTCCGCGTCTCCTCGAGCGCCTGGCGATGGCTCAGGGCGCGCTCAACAGTGGAAACAAGCTGCTCGCGCTCGAAAGGTTTGAGCAGGTAGTCGTAGGCGCCGCGGCGCATGGAATCGATAGCCACGCTGATGTCGTGAACCGCGGTGACCATGACCACGGGCAGATTGGGTTGCAGCGCGTGAATGCGCTCAAGAAGAGCGAGGCCGTTCACATCTTGCATCACGATGTCGGTGAGCACCAGATTGAAGGCGTTCATCTCGAGCACTTCGAGAGCTTCGCGGCCGCCGCCGGCCAGCTCGACCGTGTAGCCCTCGCGTTCGAGCGCGGCGGCAATCATGGAGCGCACCGGCGTCTCGTCGTCGACCACGAGAACCCGGGCGGGCTTGCGCGCGCGCAACGGATTTTCGCCGCGTGAATCTGCCGCAGGGCTGGTTTTCTTCGGATGTGCCAAACTCAGCGCCAAAAGACAGCCTCCATCCTTATCATGCTCCCGCGTCCTGCCCAAGAACCAAGACAACTTCCGCGCGATCTATCGAATCGGAGAGACGCTCAGTTGCAGCAGCGATTTTGCCCGGGGTGGCTGTCTCGCTTTGGTCCTTTCCGGCTACGCGCCGTTCCCGCTTCGAGTTCCGGCACTTGTTGCGGTTCGCCGCAAAGCGCCCAGGTTTGTCATGGCTTCAAACGGGCACATTCGTCGGATGAATCAGCCGTTAAAGAGTCGGCCAAAAGTTAAATCAAACCACTATGGTGAGGCGGCCATGAATTGAGCAAGAAACCGGCTACCCGAATATCTTTCCCGAGGTTACCATTAGGGCACTGGCCTCTCAATCACCCGAATGTTGCAGCGCAAACTGCCCTTTTTCCTCAGGTTACCTCCATTTCTGGGGTAGGTTCCGGAGGGCCGATTACAGGGTTCTGCCCGAGGTTTATGGCGCCGCAGACGTACTGGTCGGGTGCATTGCGGGAGAGGAAAAAGAGAGCTAGGGGTCCGATCTCTATGGTTTCTTTGCTTCGCGGCGGGCACGTCTGGCGGCAGCCCAGCCCTCTTTGGTCACCTGGCGGCCACGGGCAACGGCCAGAGCGTCCGCGGGCACATCTTTGGTGATGCACGAGCCCGCGCCGATGTAGGCTCCGTCGCCCAGCGAGATGGGCGCCACCAGCGTCGAGTCGCTGCCCACAAACGCGCCCTTGCCGATGCGGGTGGCATGTTTGTTAACACCGTCGTAGTTGCAGGTGATGGTGCCTGCGCCGATGTTGGTTCCTTCGCCGATCTCCGCATCGCCGAGATAGCTGAGATGGTTGGCTTTGACGCCCTTGCCGAGCCGGGCCTTCTTGGTTTCGACAAAGTTGCCCACGTGCGCGCCTTCGCCGATTTCGCTGCCGGGTCTGAGGTGCGCGAAGGGGCCGATCTGCGCGTGATCGGCGACGGTGGAATCTTCTAAAACGCAATGATTGCGAACCAGCACGCCACTGCCAAGAGTGCAGTTCTCGATCACGGAGAAAGAACGAATGCGGCATCCGGCGCCGATGCGCGTTTTGCCGAGCAGCTGCACGTAGGGCTCGATCACGGCGCCGGGCGCGACTTCGACTTCGGGATCGATGACGCAGGTCTCCGGGCGGTCGATGGCTACGCCTGCATCGATCAAATTGCGCGTTTTCGACTCGCGTGCGATGGCTTGGCGACTCATTGCTGTGCTCCGCCTTCCGCCCCCTGCGGGCGCGGCGGCATCGGGATGGTGATGTCGATGGGCTTGGGCGCGCCCATGTCCAGCGTGTCGAGGCCGGGTTTGATCTCGGGTCCGTTTCCGACGACGAGAACCGCCAGCTTGCCGGGATGGATGTATTTCTTTGCCGCCGCGGTCACGTCGGAAAGAGTCACTTTTTCGAGGGCCGCCTGATAAGTCTCGAGATAATCCACTGGATATCCGTAGAACTCCAGCCGCTCGCGCTCGTCCAGGACCTTTTCGCTGGTGTCGTAACGGAAGATGAATGTGTTGAGGATCTCATCCTTGGCGCGCTTGAGCTCATCCTCGGTGAAGGGCTTGCTGTCCAAGCCGGAGATCTCTTCTTCGGCGGCTTTGGTGGCTTCGACGGTGGTGTCGCTCTTGGTGAGTATCTGAACCTGAAAATCGCCTGGGTGGTCGTATTCAAAGTTGAATCCACCGTCGACGGCATAGGCGTCGCCCATTTCGGTCCGAATTCTTTGAAAAAGGCGGCTGCCGAATCCGCCGCCGAGAATCACGTTCATTACCGCGACGGCGGGTACATCGGGATTGTGGCGATCGATGCCCAGGCCCACGATCTCGACGTTCGATTGATTCACATCTTCTTTGTCGATGAAGTAGAGGCCGGGTGTCGGGCCGGAAAAACTGTCGTGGCGCGGCGGGGCGGGAGTGACCGGCGCCAAGCCTTCAAAAGCCGCGCGTATCTTGGCTTCCATCGCCGCGGAATCGAAATCGCCGGAGATGCCCACGATGATCGATCCTTTGAGAGTGCGGTCGTGCCACGCCTGAAGGTCGTCGACCGTAACGGCGCCGATGGTGGCGATCTCGGGCTGCCGCGTGTAGGGGCTGTTGACGCCGTAGACCAGCTTCGCCGCCTCGCGATCGGCGATCCCGTCCTCATTGTCGTTGCGGCGCACGATTCCAGTGGCTTCCTGCTGCTGCGCCAGTTGCAGCTTTTCGGCGTTGAATTTGGGGTGAAAGAGCAGATCCATGGCGAGCGAAAAGACCTGATCGGAATCGCCTTTGAGCGATTCCCATGACAGCGCGGTTGAATCGTCATCGCCGGCAGTTTCAATATGCGCGGCGCGGGTCTCGAGGAAATCGTCCATCGCGTCGCCGTCCATTTTGGCGGTGCCGCTGGTGCGCCAAGCCTGGCCATAGAGACCGATGAATCCGGCCTTCGCGGCATCTACATCGCGCGAACCGCCCGGAATGAGCACGGAGCCGGAGATGAAGGGCAGCTCGTGATCCTCCTGAAGGAAAACAACAATGCCGTTCTTGAGCTGAATGCGCTTTGGCTGCTGAGGATGGAACTCATGCAGCTTGGGGATGGGAATCTGCTCCCACGGCTTGGACTGCTGGGCGGTCAGGCGTGGCTGAAGCGACAAGCCAAATGCAGATGCAATCAGCAGAAGGAAAATGCAGCGCTCGACCGGTTTCTGACCCCTGACCCCTGAAACCCGAAACCTCTTCCTCATTGCGTGCCTCCGTTCTTGCCTGCATTCGAGGCCGCGGATTCGGTGTCGATCTCCGCAGTGGTGCGGTTCGAGGGCACGAACACCTGGTTGGCTACACGGCGAATGTCAGCCTTGGTCACCTTGTCGACGCGGTCGAGCTGCAGAAAGAGTTCGCGCCAGTCACCGTATCTCGTCTGGTAAGCGGCAAGCTGGTCGGCAAGGCCCTGGTTATCCGCCAGTCCGCGCAGCAGATCGGCGCGGGTGCGGGTCTTATACATTTGCAGCTCCGCGTCGGTTACGTCCGTGGTCTTCAGCTTGTCAATCTCCTTGTGAATGGCGTCGCGCATCTCTGCCGTGGTGTGGCCGGGCAGCGGGACTGCGGCAAACAGAAACAAGCTCGGATATTTCTCGCCGGGATAGGGGCTCTCTCCTTCGGCCACGGCTGCGATCTGCTGCTGCTCGACGAGGCTGCGATAGAGGCGCGAGACGCGGCCGTTCGACAAGATGTCGCCGATGGCGTCATAGACCGGATCGTCGGGATCGCGGTAGCTGGGCCGGTGATAGCCCTCGATATAGAAGGGCTGTGTTTGCTCGCGAATGACCACTGACTTTTCGGCATACTGTTTGGGCTCGACGGTGGTCATGTCTTCAGGCTTGGGGCCGCCGGGAACGCGGCCAAAGTATCTTTCCAGCATCGGCAGATCGGTCTTGGGATCGACATCGCCGACGATGGCGATGACGATGTTGCCGCCGATGTAGTACTTGCGGTGGAACGCCATGGCCTCGGTGGCGGTGATCTGGCTAACTTCGCTGGGCCATCCGATGTCGGGGCGGCCGTAGTTGTGCGCCACGTAGGCGGTGGCCAGCCATTGTTCGAGGAGGCGACCCTCCGGGTTCGAGTCCACACGCATGCGCCGCTCTTCCATCACCACATCGCGCTCTTTGTAGAACTCGCGGGGAATGGTGTCGGCCAGGCGGCTCGATTCCATCCACGCCCATAGCTCCAGCCGGTTTTCCGGCATCGACCAGAAGTACTGGGTGTCGTCCAATCCTGTTTCGGCGTTCAAACCCTCTGCGCCATTTTCGTCGGCAACGATGGTGAACTGGTTCGGGATGACGTATTTTTCCGCCTCGGCCTGCGCATCGACGAAGGCCTGGTGCAGCGCCTTCAGTTTCGCTTCGTCCCGGCCCACGGGCTTGAGGTATTCGGCTTCGTAGGCGTTATTGGCCTCCTCAACCTTTTCAAGGGCAACTTTTTCGGTAGCATAGTCCTTGGTTCCGATCTCCGAGGTGCCCTTGAAGGCTAAGTGCTCGAACATGTGCGCCAAACCGCTCTCGCCGGATGGATCGTTGGCGGCGCCGGCGTCGATCAGCGTGTGATAAGCGAAGACGGGAGCGTCATGCCGCTCGCAAAGGATGAGGGTGAGCCCGTTGGGCAGCACTTTGGTTGTGATCCGCTGCTCGAAACTTTTCAGATCCTGGGCCTGCGCGCCGCTCGATGCCGCCAGGCCCATTGCCGCGGCGATGAAGGCACTTAAGAACCACGAAAGAAAACGGTTAAGCATCCAACCTCCTGGGATCCGAATCGGCCTGCGCCGGCTTGAATAGAGCTCATTCCCGCAGCCGAAGAGATCAAACCAAAATCCGGCGATCGCACTGAACTCCATTTTCGCACCCGCATACGGGGAGCCGCATCAAGGAAGGGGAAAGATATAATCGGAGCCATGGCGGCGGGCGCACAAATCAGGGAGCAAGGGGGCAACGGGGAAGCCGGAACAGCTGACGCTGCGCCCAAGCTGCGCGCGCTCGAAACACGGCTCGGCGAACTCGATCGTCTGATGGTGGCGTACTCGGGCGGCGTGGATTCGGCGTTTCTGGCAGCCACGGCGCATCGTGTGCTGGGCTCGCGCATGCTTGCGGTGCTCGCCGATTCACCCTCGCTGGCCCGGCGCGACATGGAACAGGCCCGTGCCTTTGCTAAATCGCTGGGCATGCCTCTCGAAGTGATTGCGACCGAAGAGCTCGACCGGCCCGAATATACGCGCAATGACGCCAATCGCTGTTTCCATTGCAAAGATGAGCTTTTCCTGGTCATGGAGAAGCTAGGCAACAAGCTCGGGTTTACACACATAGCCTACGGCATGAACGCCGACGACACCAGGGATTACCGTCCCGGGCAGCGCGCTGCTGAGCAGCACGCAGTGCTGGCGCCGCTCGCCGAAGCAGGTTTGACCAAAGCCGACGTGCGGGCGGTGGCCAAGGCCGCCGGCTACCCGGTTTGGGACCGTCCCTCGGCGCCATGTCTGTCGTCGCGCGTGGAATATGGACGAACGGTGACGCGCGAGGTTCTGGAGCAGGTGGAACGCGGCGAAGAGAGCTTGCGGCAACTGGGTTTCCGCGAGCTGCGCGTGCGGCACCATGGCGAACTGGCGCGCGTCGAAATTGCCAGGGAAGAATTGCCCAGAGCGCTGACAACGGAAATGCTCGACGCGATCACCGCGGCGCTGAAACAGGCCGGATTCAAGTACGTCACACTCGATTGCCAGGGATTTCGTACCGGCTCGATGAATGCGGTGCTGCCTATCGAAATCCTTCAACGCCGCGGTGCGTAAGGATGGCTCCCACCCACCCTAAACGCAACGAACGCGTTTAGGATGGGGCACCCAAATCGTCATTTTCCTGCCGATACCTCTGACAATTTAGAATCACAAGGCGATGCGAATCGGATATCTGGAGTGTTTTTCCGGAATCAGCGGCGACATGCTGTTGGGCGCTCTGGTGGATGCGGGCGTTCCTTTCCAGGTGCTCGCCGAAACGGCGTCGGCCCTGAACGTGGGCGCACGGCTCGAGATCCGCAAAGTGACCCGAGGCGGCCTCGCGGCCACCAAGGTGGACGTGCAGACGGATGCGGGATCGGGTGTCAAAGGTCAGGAGTCAGAAGGACAGGGACTAGGGACCAGGGACGAGGGAGCAGAAAACCGGCATGGTCAGGAGGACCATGCTCACGAACATAACGCGCACGAGCATTCGCATGACCACGGACATCACGAGCATGGCCATCATGACCACGAGCATCACTCCCACGAAGACGAACACGCGCACCCTCACCACGACCATGCGCCGCAACGATCGCTATCGGCGATTCTTCAGATCATTCAGGCTGCGCCGCTCTCGGACGCGGTGAAAGGGCGTTCGGCGCGGGCGTTCCAGTTGCTGGGCGAGGCGGAGGCGGCAATTCATTCGATCCCCATCGACAAAGTGCACTTTCACGAAGTGGGCGCGGTCGACACCATCATCGACATTGTGTGCGCGGCGGCCGGATGCGAGGCGCTGAGGGTGGACCGCTGGTTCTCGTCGCCGCTCAACGTGGGCAGCGGAACGGTGAAGTGCGCCCATGGAACGCTGCCCGTGCCCGCGCCGGCTACTCTGGCACTGATTGGCGACGCTCCCGTGTATGCAGCCGGGCCGCCGATGGAGCGCGTAACCCCGACCGGCGCAGCGTTGCTGCGCATGCTCGACGTAACCTACGGGCCGTTGCCTGCGATGCGCGTGGAAACACGCGGATACGGTGCCGGCGGGCGCGACACTCCGGGCGAGCCCAACCTGCTGCGCCTGCTGGTGGGCGAGGCGACGAATGAGACCACGGCCCGCGAACCGAATGGAGCGCCTGAGGCGGAACCGATCGCCGTCATCGAGACGGTGATCGACGACTCCACGCCGCAGTTGCTGGCCTACGTCAGCGAGTTGCTGCTCGAGGCCGGCGCGTGGGACGTTTACCGCTCGCCGGTGCAAATGAAAAAAGGTCGCGCGGGAGTGCAGGTGACCGTCCTGTCGAGCCCGGAGCGTGCGCCGGCGCTGCGCGAGATCCTGCTGCGCGAAACCACCTCCATCGGCCTGCGCTGGCGGCTCGAGAACAAGATGTCCTTGGCGCGCGAGTTCGCTGAAGTCGAGACGGAATGGGGCAGCGTGACCATGAAGGTCGCGCGATGGGCATCGGGCGCAGTCGCAAATGCCTCGCCCGAATATGAGGTTTGCCGGGCTCTCGCGCAGGAGCATCATGTGCCGCTCAAGCAGGTAATGCAAGGCGCGATGCAAGCTTGGGCGCGGCTGGATTCGGCCCCGGCAAAGAGGAAACGCTGATGGACCGCTCGCAAATTGAAGCCCTGCTAAACGAAGTGCGCTCGGGGTCGACCGGCGTCGACGAGGCGCTGGAGCGGTTGCGTGTTCTTCCCTTCGAGGACCTGGGCTTCGCCAAAATCGATCATCACCGCGCCCTGCGCACCGGCATGCCCGAAGTGATCTTTGCCGAGAGCAAGACCCCGGCGCAGGTGGCCGCGATCTTCACGCGCATGGCGAGTGCGGGCGGCAACGTCCTGGTCACGCGCGCTTCGCGAGAGGTGAACGAAGCCGTGCTGAAAGCGGAGCCGCGCGCGGAGGTTCACGAAATGGCGCGCGCCATCACGCTGACGCAGACCCCGGCTGCCGCGGGCAAGGGAACTGTGGGCGTGGTTTGTGCAGGAACGAGCGACCTGCCCGTAGCCGAGGAGGCAGCGGTGACGGCACGGCTGCTGGGCAATACCGTGGAGTTGGTGGCCGATGTGGGCGTTGCCGGAATCCATCGCCTGCTGGCGCAAAAGGACACCTTGCAATCGGCGCGCGTGCTGGTCGTCTGCGCGGGCATGGAGGGAGCGCTGCCGACCGTAGTTGGCGGCCTCGTGAACGCGCCGGTGATCGCCGTCCCCACCAGCGTCGGTTATGGCGCCTCGCTGGGCGGCGTGGCGGCCCTGCTGGGCATGCTGAATACCTGCGCGCCCAATGTCTGCGTGGTGAATATTGATAATGGTTTCGGCGCGGCATGCATCGCGTCGCTCATCAACCATCTTTGATTTTTGCGATTTACGCTGTTTCCTGCCCACCTGGCCGCGTTCCCGCAAATCGTGATCTGTGTCACTGTCCCGCCATCCCCTCGCCCTCGATCATTTTGAACATGGTTCGCGCCCTGGCGGGTGATGGAGGGGCAGTGTGAACAGTGTGAGATGGGCCAAGTGGCGCCGAAGATCGCAGATCTGTTTTCTGCTTCTGTT
>JBEKPO010000018.1:0-51525 GCA_049520675.1 Occallatibacter sp.
GAACGGGGAACAGAAAGAACAGCGGGTTAGCTGGGGTCGCTGCTGCGCTTGCGGAAGACGATTTTGAGATCGCGGCGCCAGTGTTCGGCGAGGGCGATGAGTTCCCACTCGATTTGCGGAGAGAGGTAGCGCAGCACCGTCTCGTTAGCGGGATGGATGCGCAGAGCGGGAGCGGCCAGGATGAGACGCGGCGGAAGCGGCGAGACTTCGGCGCCGGGAAAATAGCCGTTGCGTTGGAAGGCGGAAAGCGGCGCGCCGCCGGAGGGTGCAGGCGGTTGATCGTCGTTCAAGGCGCGGACGCGAATCCAATAGTCGAGCGCCTGCAAAGGCAAGTGCAGATCTTCGTCCGCTTTCAACTCCAGGACAACGAGCCTGCCATTCCTGTCGAGGGTGAGAAGGTCGAGCATGCTGCGCTCGCCGCGGGTGAGCGCCGGCACTTGCGAGTAGAGGAGATCGCCGCGCAGCGTGGGCAGCAATTCGGCGAGGCCGAGGCGCAGGCGCGACTCGAGCCAGCGCTCCGGGGCCATGCGGAACAACGGGTCGGTTTGCGCGCCGTCGGCGTGGCGGCTCAGAAAAAGCCGGCTGAAAAGATCGCGGCAGACGGCTTCGTTCTCCGGCGAGAGCGGGGTTTCGTTCAGACCTGCACCAAAGGTGACCTGGTTCTCGCGCGCAAACGAATTCGCCGACGCGCCATGACGGACGCGGGCGAATTCGAGCCCGTGCAGCAGGAGGCCGATCTCGGTGGCGGAGGACGGCCGAATCTCAACGCGCTCGCGGGCCGCATCGGGGACGAGCGCAAGAAGGCGGGCGACGTCCGATTCGCAGCGCTGGCGTGCGGCAGCAGGCGAGAAGGCGTGGACCAGGCGCGATTCCAGGTTGCCGATGTCGCGAAAATCGACGGGAGTGAGCGCTTCTCCGCGCTCGTCGAGCGTTAGCAACTCAAAGTTGGCGGCAGCGTGGTTGAGCCAGGCCATGCGCTCGGCGGTGGTCCTCGACGCGCCGGCCGGAACAATGACTTTGAGCCCACCGAAATGGCGGCGCGCGTCGGCGTGCTTGCGGCAGTAATCAAGCCAGAGGATGCCCAGAGTGAGAACGCCGTCGACGATGGAGGGCGATTCGGCGGCGCTGACGCCAATGACGGCGTCGGCCGCCGCGCCCTTGAGCAAGTGGCCGCGCACGTAGGCGGGGCCGAAGCTATGTTCCAGATCCATCGCGGTGCGAAAGCCGTCGACCTTTGCGCCCATAAAGTGCCGCGCGAGCACGCGTTCGAGAAGGCGCTGGTAGTTGCGGCGTGAAGTGTCACGTGCAGTGGGCGTGCGGCGGTCGTTCGTGGGGGCCAGCTCGAACGATTGCGGTTTGGCCGCGCCCATGCGCCGCGTGACGAGCCGAAGGCATTGCGCACGGTGCTCGAAGCCGGTGACGGTTCGCACGATGTTTCGCTCTTCGCTCCACAACTGAAAGAGGCAGCGGCCGTGTGACTCGGCAACAGAATAACGCGCGGTGCGCATGTCGAAGATCACGCGGCCGTCTTCGAGGAGGACCGCGGCGTGGTGATCGGCGAGGTAGGCTTCGATGGTTTGCGCGATCTGCGCGGGCGTTGCGGCCTCGGCCCCGGGACCCTTAGCTGCAAGTCCTGGCCGCTGAGGTGAGGCTTGGGGGCCCATGCCAGCCGCTACGAGCCCTTGCGGGCGCGCAGGCCTGTGATGTGGGCAACGTGGTGGCGCGAGTGCCACGCATACAGGGCGAGATTGTTGGCGAGCGTGACGCGGCCGCGCTCAGGGTGATTGAAGCCGCGCGCGAAATCCACTTCGTTCATGGATTCGAGAAGGGCCACGAGGCGGGCGTGAAGCCCAGTAATGAGTTCGAGCGACGGATCGATGGGCAAGCGCGAATCGGGCAGGCATGCCCAGGCGGCTTCGTCGTAGGCCTTGATGGTAGGCCAATCTTCAGTGAGCGCGAGCTTGAAGCGGACATAGGAGTTGGCGTGGCTGTCGGCGAAGTGATGCACAACCTGGCGCACCGTCCAGCCGCCGTCGCGATAGGGGGTGTCGAGCTGTGCATCGTTGAGGCCTTGAACCGCTGCGCGCAGGCGCTCGGGGAGCAGACGCAAGGATTCAATCTGCCCGGCGCGGACGTCGGGCGTGCTTTCAGCGGGTGGGGAGAATTTCCCGACAGGGTAGCGGAGGTCGTCGAGATCAGCCATGGAAAAACCTTACCACGCACGGTAAGGCCACGACTGTGACGCCGGGCAGACAAGCGAGCGCAGCGCTTCTTAGCGAATCAAATTCTGCGCACCTGAATCCACGGAAACTGAAAGGGATGTTAGTGAGATTGTACTTTGCGGGTAGTATGCGCGTGGAGGTTGTGAGATTTAGGAGCTTTGTATTTATATTTCGGGGCGTGGTAGCGGAAATCGTATTTTTGGTGAGACTGCTTGTGGGGCTTGCTGGCGGCGAATGACGGGCCGGCGAAAATCGTGAACGCCAAAATCGCTGCAAGATACTTCTTCATGGGAGGAATCGTACCATCAAATTGGTTTCGGAGCGCAAGAGTCCGGTGACCCTGGTACCGAGAGAACTAACGGCTATTGCGAACACACATCACCCTTCGGCTTAGCGAGGGCCCTTGCGACTTGCGAGGAAGAGCGGAAAGCGAGCTCAGCGAAGTTTAGTGATGCTGGACCTGGTGCGAGGCCGGATGTTGGCTGTGGTGGTGATGATGATGATGGCGATGGCCCGAAGCGAAAACGGGAGTCGCAAACACGATCATCAACAATGCAGCGCCGAGAATCTTCTTCATGGGATGAATCCTAGCATGGGATTGAAAGCAAAACGGCGCTTGCTGACCCCTCCGGTATCAGAGATGCAACGAAAGAGGGACGGGGAAGCGTAGGCAGGCCGTTGCCCTTCAATGAGACAGACGCGAGCGGCGTACACTAGGATTACGATGGCGCGTGTTGAACCTTCCCCTAACCAAAGTCACCGGCGTTACTTCTTTGAGAAATTCGGGCTGACCGAGCGGCTGCTGGAGCGCTGCCTGGGCGAAGCCTTGAGCGCGGGCGGCGACTACGCCGATCTTTATTTTGAATCGGTTACGGCAACGGCGCTGGGTGTGGACGAGCAGATTGTGAAGTCGGCGAGCCAGGGAACAAGCGCCGGATGCGGCATTCGCGTGCTGAGCGGCGAGCGGACCGGCTATGCGTACACCGATCATCTGAGCGCGGAGCGACTGCTTCACGCAGCAAAGACAGCGGCGCTGATTGCGTCGGGACCGGCAAAGCAGCCAGTGCAGGGATTCGCGGAGACGCGGCCGGCGGATCTGTATCCTGTGCCGCTGGGCGGATTCGATCTGGACCTGGCGGCGCGGCTGGAGCTGATTCTTCGCGCCGATCGCGCAGCGCGTGCGTACGATCCGCGGGTCGCGCAGGTGCGCGCGGGCTACAGCGAAGAGCTGCGTCGGATCTTGATTGCGGCGTCGGACGGGGCGTTCGCCAGCGATACGCAACCCCTGTGCCGGCTGAATGTATTCGTGATTGCCAAAGACGGGGCGCTGAGCACCAAGGGCTCGGCAGGCGGCGGCGGAAGAGCTGGGCTCGATCAGTTTGCCGGCTCGAAGAGCCCCGAACATCTGGCGCAGGAAGCGGCGCGAGGGGCCATTTTGCAGCTGAGTGCGGTAGCTGCGCCGGCAGGCGAGATGGAAGTGGTTCTGGGACCGGGCTGGCCGGGAATTCTGTTGCACGAAGCGGTGGGTCATGGGCTCGAGGCCGACTTCAATCGTAAGGGAACGTCCGCGTTTACCGGTCTGGTGGGGCGGCAGGTGGCGAGCTCCAAGGTGACGGTGGTCGACAATGGCACGATGGCCGGAAGGCGCGGCTCGCTGAACGTGGACGATGAGGGATCGGCGACGCAGGAGACGGTGCTGATCGAGAGCGGCGTGCTGAAGGGGTATTTGAGCGACAAGCTCTCGTCGCGGCTGATGGGAATTGCGAATACGGGATCGGGGCGGCGCGAGAGCTATCAGTCGATTCCTATGCCTCGCATGACGAATACGTACATGCTGGCCGGCGACGATGCGCCCGAGGATATTTTGCGCAGCGTGAAGCGCGGGCTCTACGCGGTGAACTTTGGCGGCGGGCAGGTCGACATTACGAACGGCAAGTTTGTGTTTTCAGCGAGCGAGGCGTACCTGATCGAGGACGGCAAAGTGACGGCGCCGGTGCGCGATGCGACGCTGATCGGCAACGGGCCCGAGGCGCTGAAGTACGTGTCGATGGTGGGCAACGATCTGAAGCTCGATGAGGGAATCGGCACCTGCGGCAAGGATGGGCAAAGCGTGCCCGTGGGCGTGGGCATGCCGACCATCAAACTGGACAAGATGACGGTGGGGGGAACGGGAAGGTAAGGGGCGGAGCTTTACTCGAAGCCATTGCGCGGCCTCGAGTCGAATCTTGACCTTGCGCCGAGCGCTGACGCGATGCTGACCTCAACTTCTAGCAATAAGCACGAGATGGATTTCGAACCGAAGCGGTGGACCCAAGAAATCGAGTCAAGATCTAGCAAGACAGGAGGGCACGCCATGACCTAGGTACGCAACTGCGACCTGGAGTTTGTCATGAGCCGTTCAACTCGCCGCCCCTATGCGGCGATTACTGGCACCGCCAGCGCGAAAGACGACAAGCGCATGGCCCATCGTGGTGTCCGCCACAAGCAAGATCTCGCCCTGAAAATCTGCGCTGACTTCGAAGATCTCGTGGTTCCTCATCGTCTCGAATGCACCTGGAACAATAACTATTGCTGGGGCCGCGACGGGGCGCAGCTCTACCACAGTTCGGCGCGCTTCTCAGATGACGAGTGGGACCGGAAGTACTACAGAAAGCTGCTGCGCAAATAGCGACGCCGTGAAAGGCAACCGCAGATCCCTCGACTCCGATTGGCGCGTCGCGCCAATCGTCGCTCAGGATGACAGTGCTTTGAGTTGAGGTTCGTGCTTTCCTACCCTGGCGACAAAAACAGAGGCATCGCTAGGGTGGGGCACCCGGCGTTCATGCTATTGCAGACGCGAAAAGAAATGCAGGTCCTTCGACTCCCTCCGTCCGCCTCGGCGGACGGAGGGCGCTCAGGATGACAGTGCTTTGAGTTGAGGTTCGTGCTTTCCTACCCTAGCGACAAAAACAGAGGCGTCGCGAGGGTGGGGCACCCAGGTTCGTGCTGTTCGAAACGGAAATGCAGATCCTTCGACTCCGATTGACGCGTCGCGCCAATCGTCGATCGGGATGACAGTGCTTTGAGTTGAGGTTCGTGCTTTCCCACCCTAGCGACAAAAACAGAGGCGTCGCGAGGGTGGGGCACCCGGCGTTCATGCTATTGCAGACGTGAAAAGAAATGCAGGTCATTCGAGTCCCTTCGTCCGCCGCGGCGGACTGCGGTCGCTCAGGATGACAACGTTGTGAAGCGCGAGGGCTCTAGGTGTGCTGGTTGTAGAGCCGATTGTTCGCCATGACCATGCCGCTTTTCTGGCGGCCGTGAATGTACCAGCAGCACCAGGCGGTTACGAAGGGCTGCTTCTCGTCGGGAGATTGCAGATCGACGTAGACTACCTTGCCAAAGAGAAAAATCTTCTCGTCCCAGTTCTCGACGCGGCGCAGTTGATCGGGCGTGGCGCAAGTGGCGCGGACATCCTCGCGACGGAACGACCGGATGGTGATGGATTCGCCGGGCAGCAGAACCATGGAAGCCGGCGGTGCGGCCGGGTCGGAGTCATGGTAGGCGGGATCAGGCGGCAGAGTGGACTCATCCTTGGTGATCGCGATGCCATCGGAGAGGGAAGCAATCCGGGCGAGGCCGCGCCCGCGATTAGTCGCCACCACGGAGTAGGTGTCGGGCGTGCCGGGCACGGGTTCGGTGCTGACCAGAATCCAGGGACGCTCGGCGCGCACATGAGCCTGAGCGAACTGCAACGCGGCTTTGGCGCTGTCGGTGGCGGCCTGCGCCGCTGCTTCAGCGTAGCGGGTTTGACGTTCGATCTTGCGCAGCGTGGAAACAGCAGCCAGGATGCCCACATAGGCAATGATGAGCAGGATGATGTTGGCGGCCCAGGCGATGCGTTCTTGCCAAGGCCATGGGGCGGGCGCGGGCGCAGGAGTCGCGATGGTGATGTGAGGCGTGGGGCCCGGGCAGGGTTCGCCATCGCAGTCATTTGAGGCGAGCGGATTTGCAGAGCCCGCGGCAGCCGGATTCGCGGCGCCGGACGCCGCGTTGGGAGCGGAAGCAGAAGATGTGGCAGGGCTGGAGGCGGCCGGAAGAGGCGCAGCAGGAACGGCGCCCGATGGCGCGGTGCGGCGCACCGGAGAAGCCTGTGGGGTGGTTTGCGCGCTAGCAGCGGGCAGAAGGGGAGCCGCGAGCAGCAACGCCCAAATGACCCGGATTCTGCCGTTCATTGCGCCAATGTAGCACAACGCAAGGCTTGTATTTGGAAAGGGTTGCAAGGAAGATAAACTTCTGGCACGGAAGTTGCAGGAAGACGAGCGGGGCGAGCGGAATTAGCGGCACTGGCGGTGTTGGGGCAGTGGCGGAAACTCGGCGCAAAACACGAAATCATGGAGGTCATACGGGGAAGCGATCGAGGACGCCGAGGTTGCGGGCCATGCGCAGGGAGATGCGCATGGGGATTTTTTCTTCGTTGCCCAACGTGAGCTGAATGAGGTTCAGCCACAGGTATTTTGTCCTGCTGAATTGAATCTCGTCCCAAGGAATGCGCAGCGGTGGGTGGCCGATGCGGAATGGAGGCAGAACGGAAGCGTACAACGCGTCTTCAGCGGCGACCAGGCGAATCACGCTCGAGTAGTGGCTCCAGAAGCGCATATACACCGTATAGAGGAATGGCCCCGCGCTGCGAACGTCTCCGTAGGGTTCCGATTGCTTTCTGAATCGCCGTGAGAGGGCGAACCAGCCTGTCAGAAAGCTGATGAAAAAGCAAACCGCGCACCACAGTGCGATGACGAAGATGATGACGCCCAACGGGCTGGTGATGTAGGCATTGATCGCGCCGGCTTGCATCGCTTACGCAGCTTTCTCTCCGCTTCTCCCCCTGGGCTTAGAAGCCTTCTTCGCCGCTTTGAGGAGGACTCTCAGGGCTTCATTCACTGCGTCCGCATCGGGGAAGGCTGCGGCGACATCGGGCGCAAGCGTCACCATGACCACCCGCGCACTGATAATTCTGATCGTCAAGTCATCCTCAGTATGCACTACTACGAGCAAAATCTGCAGAATCGATTTTCCCAGTGCGATTCATCGCTCCTCTTCCAGCGAGTGCTTCAGGTCGGGCATCGCCAGAAGGGAGGGATCACGAAAAACGGTCGCTGCCTCCTCAAAATCGATGCCGTGCTTCGCCTTATTGCGACGCGCCTTCTCAGGATTCCAGACAATCTGTTGCGGCGGCAGTTATACGCCCACGGGGAACGGCTTGGGGCTGGACTCTTCGGCATTGACGCCGGTGCGCCAGCGCTCGAAGCGTCCCTGCAGCAGGCTCATGAGGCCGGTATACCAGTAGCCGAAAACGAAAAGGACGAGGAACGGCGCAGTGAAGAAGTTGTGATTGGTAAAGGTGTAGATAATTGCCCCGAGAAAGTAGAAGCCGAGCAGCAGCTCGATCCAGGGAATGAGCTTGAGGCGTTTGCGGTATTTGGATGCGTGCGATTTTTCGCCTTTCTTGGCGACGCGGTACTTAGGCGTGCGCACGAAGGCGCTCTTGATGCCGAAAAGCGCTTCCATCACCGCCTTGGTGTTGGTGACGGTGAGGCCGATGCCGACTGCCATCAGGAAGGGAAGGTAGTAGAAGGTGCGCTTCCAGTTCTTGGGATAGATCTCCCGCTGGGCCATCACATAGAAGACGGCGATGGAAAAGCTGGATGCGGTGAAAAGGGGGAAATCGATGATCAGCATCTGGAACCAACCCTGATAGAAGCGGCAGATCATAGCCGGCATGAGCAGCGCCGACATAATCACCATCAGCGGGTAGCTGAGATTGGCGGTGAGATGATAGACCGCTTCGATCTTGTTGCGCATGGGCGAGCGCGAGCGCCAGACCCTGGGCAGGATTTTGATGCTGGTCTGAATGAGGCCCTTGGCCCAGCGTGCCTGCTGGGTCTTGAAGGCAGTCATTTCGATGGGCAGTTCGGAAGGGCACTCGACATCGGGCAGGTACTTGAACTTCCAGCCGGCGATCTGGGAGCGGTAACTGAGGTCGGTGTCTTCAGTGAGCGTGTCGTGCTGCCATCCGCCGCCGTCGTAGATGGCCTGACGCCGCCACATGCCGGCGGTGCCATTGAAGTTGAAGAACTCGCCGGCGCGGGCGCGGGCGCCGTGCTCCAGGACGAAATGGCCGTCGAGCAGGATGGCCTCGATCTGGGTGAGCATGCTGTAGTTGCGGTTGAGGTGGGTCCAGCGGGTCTGAACCATGCCGATCTCCGGCTCGGCGAAGTGATGAATTACGCGCATCAGCCAGTCTTGAGGCGGAACAAAGTCGGCGTCGAAGATAGCGACGTACTCGCCCTTTGCCACCTTGAGGCCGGCATCGAGGGCCCCGGCTTTGAAGCCGTGGCGATTGGTGCGATGGAGATAGACGATGTCGTGGCCGAGTGCGGCGTAGCGCTCGACGATGCCCGAGGCGACTTCGCGAGTTTCATCGGTGGAATCGTCAAGGACCTGAATTTCCAGCTTCTCGGACGGATAGTCGAGAGCGCAAACGGCCTCGATGAGGCGGTCGATGACAAACTGCTCGTTGAAGATGGGCAATTGCACGGTGACCGGGGGCAGTTCGCTGAAATGCCGCGGCGGATCGGGTTTGTAGTTCTTGCGGAATTTGAAGTAGTGATAGCACATCGTGTAGCGATGGAGCCCGTAGAACGAGAGGAGAATCATCACCGCGAAGTAGGGGATGAGCATGCACGCGTCGAAGAAATTCCAGTGGTAGAGGCCCCTGAAAGTTTGGTCGGCGTACTGCATCTTCAAGTAATGACGAAAGCCGCTCTGCGGCGCGAAGGCGAAGTAGCAGGCTGCGTCCCTGAGCAGCCCGGCAAAAGGCCTGGCGTGAGAAAGCAGAGGGGTGAAGACAGCGCCGAACAGGGCTCGAATGAACATAAAGGCAACACGTCTATTCTACGCGAGGAAGAATGTCGAAGTGGGCCCCCAGGCAGCACTTCGGCACGGGCAAGGAGCGAGCTAAATTGCCTGTCTTGAGTAAGGTGTGGGCCGAAAACGCGGCCCGACCGTGGGCGTTAAGGTGCGAGCTATCGAAACCCAACTTCAGGCTTGAGTATCGGTGTCGGGCTGGATGAGAAGCAGGAGGACGATGCCGCTCCACGAAAAGGGCTGGCGGCTTAGAGCTGACGGCCGACAGCTACAGGAGATTCATGGAACCGCTTCTCGTACTCACACACACCGGCGAATCCGGCGCAACACTCACCAAGGCCGATGGCGCAAATGGCTATTGCACCAGGGTCACGGGAAGATGTTTTTCATCGGCGTCGTCGAACGCCGCACTCAGCGCCTCGGGTGAGGGGAACGACTTGCCTTCGACATGGCGTGCCACGAGCTGGAACGTCAATTCGGGATAGAAAAACGGCCATGGAGCAAGGCGAAAACTCCGCGGCCCGACGGGATGGACCTGTATTTCTTTGGCGCCGCCCTCGTTGAGCGGCAGAGGGTGCAGCAGATTCGACGGCTGGGAGAAGGCGAAGCAACTGAGCAGCGAGAGGTTGTCGCACGCCTCAAGGAGATGCAGGTTATCGAGGAGGGCCTGATCGGTCTTTTCTTCCTCGCGCAAGTTAGAATCGCCGGCTACGGTGGCGCGCAGTTTCTCCTGCCCCGTCTTCATGTGCTGGACGAAGCGATCAAACAGAAGAAGATCGGCCGGCGCGATGGTCGAACGGTCGGTGTGCTGGGTGAGCAGATTGATGCTATGCATGGAGACGAGCAGGGCGGCGTAGGGGTCGTCGGCGGAAAGGGCCTGCACGCACCGCTGGCGCAGGGCGAGAAACTGGTCCAGGTCGATTTCCTCAAAGGCAGAGTATTTGCCGGCCAGCTGGACGGAGAACGCGGAAGGCTTGCCCTCGCGCGTGATGGCGGGATGGGCATCGCGCGCGGCCCAGCCGTCGTCATGGCAGGCGATGCCCTTGAGGACGCGTGCGCGCGGCTCGGGAGAGCGGAACTGATCGTTGCCCCAAGCGGCGGCGAAATCTCCCGCCAGGTGCGCGTGGTCAGGATGGGTGATGAGCAGCCATCCAGTTTCCGTTTCCAGACGTAACATGGCTCGTGCTCCTTACAGTGCCATTCGCGGCCGGCTCGATTCAGTTGGCCAGCCGCTGAAGAAACATGAAGACGAAGAAAAACAAGAACCCAAGCCCATTGGGGCAAGCACCAGCGCAAGCAGGGGAGCTTGCCGCCATCCGATTAGATGGCGTAAATCATCGCATACCTGAGGCCACGCTCGCCAACGGGATGCAAGGCGAGCGCCACCGTCTAGGAGCTGGTCTTGAGCTGTTCGTTGACCCGCGCCATTACCTGGAAGGCGTCGGCGATATAAACCACATCCGCCTTGCCGCGCGTCCATCCGCAGTTGGGATCGAGGGAGATGGCGCGTCGCTCGCCGATGAAACGCCAGCCGACCACATGAGGCTCTTCGCCGTGGCAGCAGGTAGCGAGCCCCTTGGGGTGGCGCGGCGTTGAGCCGGTCTGTCCAACCTGATTCAAATGCGTCAGAAATGGAAGCACGGAGTGTCCTTCGCCTCCCTGGTCAACGAGGGATTTGGAACTGCCGAGCGAGGCGCCGGAGAGATGCAGGAACTGCAAAATCAAATCGGCCGCCTCGAGCGCGTGAATCTGCCCGTCGGGCTGTTTCTTGGTCCAGCCCGCTCCGGCGACGAAAAGAAGCTTCGCGTCGGGTCTAATTGTTTGTGCGTCCTGCCGCGGCGCACGGTACCCGATAACCTGCGTGCGCAACTCCGGCAAATCGACCGCGATGGCTTCAACCTGCGCATTGCCCTCGGCGCTTGCAAAGGCAGCGTGGGTTCCTGCTTCGAGCAGCAGAAACCAAGGCCGCGCGTTGCGGGTAAGCACGGCCTCGATCCGCTGGCGATAGAACCAGCGAGTGATTTCAACGGTTTCCGCTCCGCCAATGGCTGTGATGTGGGTGTCGATGACGCCGCCTATGCGCGCCGCAACGCCGGCCATGACACGCGCGAAGCACGAGCATTGCGGAGCAAGAATGATGGTTGGATTTGCCGCACGGCAGAGGGCTTCGCAGGCTGCCGCGTCGCTGGCGTAGCGGGGTTGGGCGAAGGCCTCGCCGGAAACCGCCAGGAGTCTTGCGCCTGCGCCGGCGAGCGCGCTTGCGACGGCCGCCGCATCCTGCGCCACAATACCGACGGCAAGCGTCGCGTTGAGGCGCGTGGCGAGATGCCGGCCCGCGGTCACGATTTCGAGCGAGCCCTTGGTCAGTGTTGCGCCGGATTCGTCGATGTGTGTGAGAACGAGAATCGATTCCATGAATCTCCTGTAGCTGTCAGCCGTCAGCTCTCAGTCGCTAGCCCTTTTCGCGCAGCTTGTGGCTGACAGCTGAAAGCTGAAGGCTGTTAACTGTCTTCTCCGATCCAGGTGACGAGCTCGCGAGCGATCTGGTCGGGGGTCAGGTTCTTCTCGACGCGCGTTTGGCGCTGCTGCCTGGGCAGGTTGACCGCTGTATAGCGCAATCCGTTGGCCTGGAGCGATGCGGTGCGCGCCTTCTGCAGCGCAGGCATGATCGTTCGCATATTGCTCATGCCGATCTGCGGATTGTTGCGCGGCTCGGGCAAGTTGCCCGTTGCCCAGCCAAGAACCGCGGGCGCGCCCGCGCAGACTGAGACCTGATGCTTGCCGCCTTCGACGCGTTCGAGCACTTCAAAGGATCCGTCGTCGCGCATGTCGATTTGGTCGACGCCCTGGAACTGGTCGATGATACCCAGCCGCTCGCCGATGAGCTGCAGCGTGACGCCTGCGCCACGCGAGGCCGATTCCCACCCGCCGAAGATCAGGAGCCGAGTGCGATCGATTCCGGGAATGGCCTCGATGGCGTTGGCGAGCGCATTGGCGGTGGCGTGCGCATCGGGAAAGCCGCCGATGGGCCCGTCGACCGGAACCAGCTCGAAAGCAGCCTTCTGCGCCACGGTCATCATCACCTGCTGCAACTTGGTCTTGGGGCCGAGGGAGACGAGGCAGAGCTTGCTGCCGGGATTCTTCGCGGCCAGGTTCGCGGCCTCATACAGCGCGCTCGCTGCCCACGGATCGAGAACAGCGGGGAGAGCCATCTCATTCTTGAGGCCGGGGCCGGTGGGGCCTGTGATTGGCTCGAGAGTCTGCAACGGATCGGGCACGATGCCGGCGCAAACGACGATGTGGAGTTGTTGAGGCACGTTGGTATCTCCGAGCGTTGTGAGCTTGTAGCCGGGTAGCCTGTAACTGGTAGCTAAGAACCGGCCGGCCGACTTCGAGCCGGTAGCCAATGGCGCTAGCCAGTAGCTAAGAGCGCGACGGCGACCGTTTGGTCCCTGAAAGAGTTTGAATGAACGAGAGAAGCATCTTCGAAACTTCGTTACCGCGAAATTCCACTTCTTTCAGGGCTTCCTGCCACACTTTCAGTTCACGATAATCCTGAGCCAGTCGTTTTCCTTTCTGCTAGCGGCTACCGGCTAATAGCTGCACTTCAATTCTCGGCCGAGTGCAAACCGCCGGCGCCGGCATTGAACCGGATGTTGCTGCGCTCGCCGTCGGGCGAGTGCCCGCAATTCCACAGACAGGCGCCGCAATGAACGCACTTCTCGCGCTCGAAGGCCGGCGCGCCGTCAGCACCGAGCGTGATGGCCTGCCCTGAGCACATCGCGATGCAGGTTTTTTCCAAGCAAGTCTCGCAGACGGCCGGGTTTTGGAAGAGTACGTGGTCAGCCGACCCGGGAATGGCCTGCACCTTGCCGCCGAGGAGCAGCGCGTCCTGGTGCGTGACCAGCAAGCGTCCGTCGAATGGAACCTCGGGCCAGCCGCGTGCGGACATCAGCGCGTCGTGCAATGGCCGGCCGGTGTCGAGAGATGCGGCGATCGCCTGGCGAAGCTTGAGGCCGCCCGCAATGTAGGTCTCGAAGGGGTGAATCTGGCTGGGAGCGGGCGGGATTTTGCCGTGGAGCGCAAACCGGCCCTCTGTGAGTCCCGCGAGCGCAATGCCGATGAGGCCGCGCAGGAAACCGCGATGAAAGCCATTGCGCGCGAACTCGGCTTGCTGCGCTCCGCTCTCGACGGAGCTGGCGCGGCGGTTTTTTTCATAGGTCTTGGATAAGTTCTCGTGGGTAAACGGGAGGCCGGCGCGGAGCAGCTCGAGCACGGCTTGGCCGAGCAGCACACCGGTGGTCCATGCCTCGTCGACACCCGAGCCGGTGAGCATGTTGGTCGAACCGGAGCCTTCGCCGATGCGCGCGTATCCGTCACCGGTGAGAAATGGCTCGCCGAGTTTGCCCGATTCCTCAAGCGACTTGGCGCCCCACGAGCGCAATGTGCCGCCCCTGAGGCGCCCCCACAACAAAGGATGCTGAATGTAGTGCTGCAAATAGCGATAGGCTGTGCGCTGCGGGTTGCCGAGCCACGAAGGGATGAAGATGCCGACGGATACCAGACGCTCAGGATGCACGTAGAGGAAGCCGAAAATTTCGGGCTCGGGAAAGCCGAAGGTATGCCACACGGTGCCGGCAGGGAGAGTGGTGTCAGGGCTCTGATCAGGGGGCAGCTCGATGACCATCTTCATGCCCAGCGCCCATTCGCGGCGCGCATGGCCGGGCGGGAGACCGAAACGCTCGTCCAGCTTCTGTCCGAGAGCGCCGACGGGACCATCGCCAATGACGGTGAGGTGCGCGCGGACGTCCATGCCCGGCATGTAGCCGTCGGCAGGCTCACCGTGTCGATCGACTCCCTGATCGGCCAGCCGCAACCCGAGCACGCTGCGGCGCTCCGGATCCGGAGTCTCGGCAAAGATGGGTTCGGTCACCGGTGTTCCTGGCCAGATCTGCACGAGGCCACTGGCCATGAGCTGCGAGCCAACCCACTGGTTGAATTGACCGATGGAGAGAACGAGGCCGCCCGGTTTGTGTAAAAAGGCTGGCGTCCAAGGCAGCTCGATGGCGTCATCTTTGGCCCACCATTTTCTTCCCAGGCCAAGAAAATAATCTCCAAAACGCAAGAGCGCGGAGCGCCGGCTGGCGCCAACGGGATCGAGTAGGTAAAAAACGCGTTCTTCAGCCACCTTGGCCGCCATGGGAATTGCCGCTGGATCGAGTGCGGGAAAACTGGCGCGGATGCTTTGGGCGCGGGTGACCACGCCGCTCACTCCCGCGGCAAGATCGTCGGCACGCTCATAGCAAAGCACCTGTAGGGGCATGCCCGGCGTTACGCGGCTTTCGAAGGCGGGATCGGCGGGATTTTGGCTCCAGCCGTGAGTGAGGGTGGTCAGAAAGCCGCCCATGGCGGGGCCGAATCCGGCGCAGGCAATATCGACGTCGATCGATGGGCGGTCAGCCTCCACGGGTTGAGGTAATGAGCTCATGCGTAAGCTCCCGGCGCGGAGACGTCCGTTCCCACCCTAGCGACAAGAACTAAGACGTCGCGAGGGTGGGGCACCCAGGCCTCCCAGGTCACAAAAGCGGGACCCGGGGCGCCCATGTTTGGCGGGACGCTCATGCGGGCCCAGCCGTTGGATAGTCCAATGCTTCCGGAATCATGACCTTGCTTACGATGTCGGCAGCGCGGTCCTTGGCAAGGCGCGCGCCGGTCAGGCACATGGTCAAGCGGTTCTGCAGGCGGAGAAACTCGCTCGATCCCGCGCAGCCGGCGCAGGGCCCGGCCTTGAGCGGATGGCTGCCGTCGGCCGCCAGCACGTCGACCGCTACGGCGGTGATCCCCGGCATGGTTTCTTCCAGCTCTTCAAGCTCGCTTGCCAAGAAACAGCTGCGGTGCTCTTCTTCATCCCACGATGGATGCTGGTTGTAGCCGAAGACCAGCTCTGCACAAATCCGCGAAACTTCTCCGGCCGCCTGCGCCGCCTGAACGTGACAGAGATCGTTGAGGAACTGCGCTGTGCCCACCAGACCTTCCGCGGCGGGAGAGTCGGACGGCCCGCGCGATTCGAGCTCGAGCACATCGAGAATCTGGCAGCGCGAGGCCACCAGCCAGCTCAGCGCATCGGCCAGCGCAAAGGTGACACCCTGCCTTTGACCGTGGTAAAGCTTGTTGCCTGCGGGGTCGATAGCGCTTTGCAAATAATTCATCGTCCATGCCCAGAGGTTCATGGCCGAAGCCAGCGTGCACGCCCCAGTGCCGGGATGATCGCTGGCGATGCGGCGCATCTCGCGAGTCCAGCCGCGGAATTGCGCGAGGAAAACGTCGGACGTCATGGTCACGGTCAACTGGCGACGCTGCACGGCCTCGGGGCCTTCATAGGTGGCTTCGAGCTGCGCGTCCATCCACTTGTTGGCGAGGAAGCCCGGGCAGTCTTCGGTAATTCCGTAGCCGCCCATCAGGCTTACGGCCTCGCGCATCATGTTGGCGCCGTGGCCGGTGTTCCAAAGCTTGGTTGCCGGGCAAAGGACATTCGCTTCGGCGTCCTTGATCACGTATTGCACCAGCGGATCGGCTTCGAGCTCGGCGCGGCGCGGGCTATCGGCTCTCAGGCTTAGCAGTTCGATGGCGCGCAGTTCGCTGTCTCGCAGGGCCTTTATCTCGGCGCGTCCGCCGTGGACTCCGCGCTCGTTCAAGATGGTTGTCTTTTGTTTTTCCAGCGGGTCCAGTTCATCGAAGAGCCGCGCGGCGGCAAATCCGAGCGAAACTGCAGCCTCGCCTGTGGCCCAGACGTCGACTAATCGATGCAGGGCGTCTTCGCGCTGCTGGATGCCCTGCTCATAGCGAACGGAACCTGGCTTGGCGCCCTCGGCTCCGCGGAACCGCTGACGCTGGTAGCGGATCACCGGTTCCACGGCGGAAAGAAGTTTTGCCGCGGTCATCAAGCCGACGGGTACGCGGGTGCGCCGGAAGACCGCGTCGATCACTTCGCTGTGGTTGAAATTGGGCACAATCACGCCGTCTTTGACGGTGTATCCGCCCACGATGCGGCTGGCCGGCACCTGGAGATTGAATACGGGATCGCCAGTGGAGGAGAGCTGGTGCACGAGCTTTTTGGTTGCGGTGCCGCGATCGAACGTGCCCGGGTCAGTCTCTTCGAGGATCACGACGCAACTGCCTTTGATGCGGGGATCGTCTGAGTTGACGGCGGCGGTGACAAAGTTGGCGAAAGCGATGCCAGTGATGAAACGTCCGCGCTTATCGACCTGGAGGATGGGCTCCTCGCCCTCGTTCCACCTCGCCACGCGCAGTTTGCCGCTCAGCATGCCGGTATCGACGCCCACATAGGGGATGGGCTCGGTGAGCGCGAAAGCGCCCCGCCAAGGCTGGCGATCTTCTCCCGGTTGCGGGGGCGCGGCGAGTTTTTTGTAGCGGGAGACTTGTTCCGGCGTGCCGCGCTCGTGGATGGGGGAGAGCGCGAGAAATCCGGCGAGGCTTGCTGTGGCCGCGCCGCCGTCGACCCATGCCAGTTCGAAGGCCGCGAGGCCGAGTGCGAGATTTTTTGGCCCGACGATGAAGCCGCCTTCTTCGGGCTCCATAAACGCTGCCGTAACTCCGGCGCGATCGAAGGCGTCGAGCATCTGGTCTTTTGCCGGTGTCCACTCATGGGTATTGCGCTCGCCGGCAGCCACCAGCCGCGCTACGGTTCCGCGAGCGACTCCGCGCGCCGATTGCACCAGCATCTGGAGATCAAAACGATCGGCAAAACGCCAGAGGATCTGGCGGACGGCGTCTCCGGGGAGGGTGAGCATGGAAATTGTTTCAGGAATGGCAACTGTACCCATTGGAGGGCCACCTCAAGCAGCGCCCCTATTGTCCTAAAAGGAAGATGCCGGAGCATGTGACCTGTATCACGAGGAGGGAAGCCAGCAGCTTGTAGCTCGCAGCCGGTAGCTTGTTCCGCGCCACACCGGGTTGAGGCGTAGGGCGCATTCGGTCAAGCGGGACCGCACCATCTCTGCGGGACCCCGTTCAACCGGCATTCGGCGCGCTGTTACCAGATGACGGGGACGAGCCTGGACTTCTTGATCGACTTGTCGTGAGTGACCAGTCCAAGGCCTTCAACCAGCGCAGTTGCTCCGATCAGGCGGTCCTGAGGATCTTTCGGGTAGGTATCGGGGAGACTGACCGCGCGCGCAGCGATCTCGGGCGTAATGGGGAGCACGGTCAATTTGGAAGCGCACAGGCGGACGAACGATTCCACGCTGAGGGTGGATTCTATTCTCCCGTTTTCGGCGAGCCAAGCCAATTCCAAAAGGGTAATTGTTGCAATCGCAAGTCCGTCTCCAAGACGAGCGGCGCGGATGGCCTGCTCGGCGCGTTTCGACAGTTTGTTCGGTTCAAAAGCAAGCCAGACAACGACATGAGTGTCGAGAAGAATCATTCGGGCAGATTCCAATCTGAGACGGGAATGGTGTTCTCGATGTCTCCAACAATGCGGCCCTTTCCAGCCAGAAAGCCGAAGATGTCGTCTTCATTGAACTCGGCCCGGCTTATCTGCACCACCGGTTTGCCGTGCTTCGTGACGATCATGGGCCTGCCACTTTGGGCGACCTGGTCCATTAGGGCGAGACACCGCGACTTGAATTGCGCGGCGGGAATCTTCTGCATAGGGCCTCCACAGTCCAAATGGTCATAATAATATGACCACAATCAAAAGGCAAGGACGAAGCTTTTGGCGCGCAGAGTATCCTCGGGCCGTTGCGTTATCTTTTCCATCAACCCTGAACCCGTTTTTGTGATCTGTGTCATGAGCGATGTGACACCTATCACTGCCAGATGGCAGCTAAAAGAACCACCGTGGATATGCGATCCCCAGCGACAAAGGCTGTTCTAGAAGAAGTACCGGAATCCGCAGCGAAGGCTGCGGCGGATGAGGGGGAACTTTGTTTGGTTCGGGAAGGAAGACGGCGGAATGAACGAAGCCGCGGTAAGAACAGTGGTCAGTCATCAGTGGTCAGTGGCCAGAAAAGCAGAGATCAGGGATCAGGGGTCAGCCCCAGCGAGCAAAGATCACTCGCCGCGGACCCCGGCAGGGAGCAGGGCTCGGGGAGCATGGATCGGCGCGCGAATCGCGTTGGTAGTTCTGGGCCTGGCGGTTCTGGCGGTTGCGCCGCGAGGATTGCGCGCGCAGGACTGCCTGACTTGCCATGGCGATGCGAGCATGACCGACAGCGCTGGTCACAGCATTGCGGTCGACGGGAAAAAGTTCGGCGACAGCATCCACGGCAGCCTGCAATGCAACAACTGCCACGCCGATATCAAGGGCTATCCGCATCCTGACAAAATTGCGCCGGTCGATTGCAAGACCTGCCACGCCGACCAGGCGGATCAGCTCAAAAGCAGTGTGCATGCCGACGGCAAAGAGCATCCGTGCACAAGCTGCCACGGCAATGCGCATGAGATTTTCGCCAAGACCGATGCGCGCTCTCAGGTATATCCGCTGAACGTGCCCAAGACCTGTGGCCAGTGTCACGGTAAAGACGGCATGGCGGGCAAGCACGGGTTGGCCAGCGTCTACCCGAACTATATCGACTCAATTCACGGCTTCGCGCTGAGCAAAGAGGGATTGCTGGTTGCGGCCAACTGCCAGAGCTGCCACGGCTCGCACAAGATTCTCAGCCACACGGACCCGCAGAGCCCGACGTACAAGGCAAACATTCCGCAGACTTGCGGGAATTGCCACGCCAAGATCGACGCGGATTACGAGCAGGGTATCCACGGCAAAGCGGTCGCCGCGGGAAAGATGGCCGCGCCGGTTTGCAGCGACTGCCACACCGCGCACGCGATTCTGCAGCCCACGGAGTCAGAGTTCCGCATGCAATCGACTCCGATCTGCGGCAACTGCCACAAGGACAAGTTCTCGACCTACCGCGACACATTTCACTCGCAGCTCGGCTCGCTCGGGGGCTATGTGGAAACGGCGCGCTGCTGGGACTGCCACCAGGCGCACGACGTTCGGCCTGCCAGCGACCCGAGTTCGCCGATCAACAAGGCGAATCTGATTGTCACGTGCGGAAGGTGCCACGCCGGGGCCAACAAGAGCTTCGTGCAGTATCAGCCGCATGCCAATGCACGCGATCGCAAGCTGAATCCAGGATTGTATTTTGTGCGGCTGTTCATGAATCTGCTGCTGGCGAGCGTGCTCACGTTCTTCATGTTGCACACCATCCTGTGGCTGATCCGCTCGCGCTACCAGCAAATTAAAACCAAGAATGGCAACGGAGGCAAACATGCCTGAGCTCGAGCGGGCAAACCAAACTGAAACGGAAACTGCCGCGGCAGGGGGACGATACTTTCTGCGCTTCACGCGCGAGCAGCGGTATATGCATGCCGCACTGTTCACATCGTTCTTAGGATTGGCGGCCACGGGCCTGCCCATGCGCTTCAGCGAAAGCTTCTGGGCGCGCAGATTTGCAACCGGCGTGGGCGGCTTCGGCGCCATTCTCTTTCTGCATAAGTTCTTTGCCGTGGTGCTGACCATTGCTTTCGCTTTGCATGTCAAGGAGATCGTGCAGCGCGGCTTGATCAACCGCGAGAAGGGCATTTTCTGGGGCCCGACCTCGATGGTCGCCAATTGGAAAGACGTGAAAGACGTCTTCGGACACATGCGCTGGTTTCTGGGGCTTGGTCCCAGACCGCAATTCGATCGCTACGCCTATTGGGAGAAGTTCGATTACTGGGCGGTTTTCTGGGGCATGATCGTCATCGGCTTCTCAGGCTATGCCATGTGGTTTGCGCCCTTCTTCGCGCACTTCCTGCCCGGCTGGGCACTGAACGCGGTGCTGGTGATTCATAGCGAAGAAGCGCTGCTGGCCGTTCTCTTCATCTTCTCCATCCACTTCGTCAATACGCATCTGCGGCCCGATAGCTTTCCCATGGACATGGTGATCTTTACGGGCGTAGAGAGCGAGGAAGAGTTCAAGCACAAGCGGACGCTCGAATACGAGCGGAATTCGCAACGCGGCGAGCTGGAGAAGAAGGTGGGCATCGCGCCGCCGTTGTGGCTGGTGAACTTCTCTAAGATCGTGGGGTTCACGGCGATCTTCATTGGGCTGACGCTGCTGGTGCTGACGCTGACGGCGTATTTCAGCTAAAGCCAACTTTCAGCTAGCCAATCGCGAGTGCAACTTGCAACAAGTTCATGTAATTGACTGAAGTCCCGAAATGCAGGTCCCCATTCGACTCCGGTCATTGAGATGACCTCCGCTCAGGGCAGGCTTTCGACTCGGCCGCCGCGACGACCTTCGCTCGGGATGACAGATCAGCGGAAGACCTTTGCGAGGAAGGCAAGCTGAGAGCTGATAGATGAAAGCTGAAAGCTGCTTTTGTGACTCCTATCACGGCGGGAAATCTCAGTTAGGCGTTTGCTCGAAGCGTGGACTCTGCTCGAAAGTTGTTTGTACCCACGCTGGCTTTTTTCCTTCTTTTCTGGGCCTCAACCGCACTCGCCGGGCAGAAGCTCAAAGACGCTGATTGTCTGACCTGCCACGGCGATTCCAGCCTGACCACTGAGCAAAACGGCAAGTCTGTCAGCCTCTACGTCGACCAGAATAAGTTAAAACACTCGATTCATGGCAGGCTGTTTCACTGCGTCGACTGCCACTCGGATGTAAAGAGCCTGGCGCACGACACGCCTCCCGCCGAGATCTCATGCGCCCAGTGTCACGCCGCAGCGCAGCAAGCCTACGCGCACAGCGTGCACTCCCGCGATGGCAAGCCAGGTCAATCGGCAGCGGCCACCTGTGTCGACTGCCACGGCAGCGCGCACGAGGTTGTAGGGCCGGGCGGCCCTGCCTCGCCGGTCTACCACGCCAACATTCCGGCAACCTGCGGCCGGTGCCACGGTCAGAAGTTCCTCATGGAGCAACATGGCGAGAGCGCGCAGGCGTTCATCTCTTATCAGGACAGCGTGCACGGACGCGCGGTTGAAAACGGCTCAAAGCAGGCCGCGGTATGCACCGACTGCCATGGCGCGCATGAGATTCTGCCCGCCAACCAGGCACAATCGCCTATTTACAAATTCAATGTGCCGGCGACCTGCGGCAAGTGCCACAGCGAAATCGCCAACACGTTCAATGCCAGCATTCATGGGCAAGCGATTGCGCGGGGCAACGAACTGGCGCCGGTGTGCACCGACTGCCACGGCATCCACTCCATCAAATCGCACGCCAGCCCCGACTCGCCAGTTGCGGAGCAGAACCTGTCGCGCGACAGCTGTGCACGCTGCCATGAAGGCGTCACGCTGTCGCGGGAGTTTGGCGTGCCCGGCAACCGAGTTACCACTTACTTCGACAGTTACCATGGACTAGCTGCCGAAGGCGGCTCGGTTGTTGCCGCCAATTGCTCGAGTTGCCACGGGGTGCATGACATACTGCCGTCGAGCGATCCTCGCTCCACAATCAATTCTGCCAATCTCGATGCCACTTGCGGCAAATGCCACAAAGGAGTGACGCAGAAGTTCACGCGCACTCCGGTCCATCTGCTCGCCAGCGCGCGCTCTGGCGGCGACATCGATACCATCGCGGTGCGCTGGGTGCGATGGATCTATCTGGTGCTGATCCTGGGCGTCATCGGATCCATGTTGCTGCACAACGCCATCATCTGGCGCAGCAAGGTGGTGTCGATCCGCCGCATGCAAAATCCCTTCATGGTGCGCATGACGGTGAACCAGCGCTGGCAGCATCTAGTGCTGATGACGAGCTTCATCATCCTCGTGATCACCGGCTTCGCGCTCAAGTTTCCCGACAGCTGGTTTGCCCACACGCTGGGCATGGGCGAGCACCTGCGCGGCGTCATCCATCGCATTGCCGGTGTGGTGCTGATCGCTGCCGGTATCTATCACGTTTTCTATCTCGCTCGAGCACACGAAGGCCGGCGTTTGCTGCGCGACATCGCGCCGCAGCCTAAAGATGCGGTGGATCTATGGGGCGCGATGCGCTACTACCTGGGCCTGAGTGAAGAGAAACCCAAATTCGGCCGCTTCAACTACGCGGAAAAGGCAGAGTACTGGGCGCTGGTGTGGGGAACGGCGCTGATGGGCCTGACCGGCATCATGATCTGGGCCAAGGTGTGGGTGGGCAACCTGCTGGCGCGCTGGTGGGTTGACGTCGCAACGGCGGTGCACTTCTACGAGGCGATTCTCGCCACGCTCGCCATCCTGGTCTGGCACTTCTATCAGGTCATCTTCGATCCCGATGTCTATCCGATGAACATGGCTTGGTGGGATGGCAAGATGCCCGCGGAACAGTACAAGCACGAGCACGAGCTGGATGTGGAAGGGCCGGGAGCGGGCAGGCACGGAAGCGAGGGATCGAGCTAATAGCCGGTATCTCATCGCAGAGTGCCGCGAATTGAGCTAGACCCGCCAGTAATCCGGGCGCCAGCTCTTGATGTGCTCCTTGATCTGTTTGCGGTTCCAGTTGTGCTCGAGGGCCTGCTTGGCCAGCTCAACAACTTCGTCATCGGCGGCGAAGCGCAGCCCGATAAGCTGGTCCTCGCTGAGCCGGTAGATTTGCGCATGCCACTGTTCAGGAGCGAGAGCCTGCAGACGCAGCCGCTCCTCCAGCCGGATCACGCGATCCTGCACCTTGATCGGATACGCGCGCAGTTTGAGGAGCGCGAGTAGGGCGGCAACGGACAGGAACACCAGCCACCATGACAGGAAATGCGGGTGGCGGAACGCATGGATGGAGGCAACCACAACGTTGGCAAGGAAGACGATCGCCAGGAAAAAATGAAACAGTGGATCGAACCGCGCGTGGCTCTTGAAACTTTGTCCTTCTGACTTACTCATGCGCACCCTTGATTTCTCCCAGGCCGGTTTGAGTTCCCTGGAGCGAAACGGTAAGTCCAACGAAAGGAACGGCGCCGCTATCCTGGGTTTCGGCGCTTGCCGCATTTTCATGGAATGCGGCCGGGGCTGTCAACGCCGCCAGATTCTCCGGACCCAGGACTTGAGGATGTTTGGGGACCAAGCGATGGCGGCCACGAATGAGATAGTCGACAAACAGCCCGCCTGCAAGATAGGGGTTCATGAGCGCTACTGGAACGGCGTAGACCGAGGTCACAATCGACTCGTCGATGCTCTTGTTGGAGTGGCTGCTGCGCCGGTATCCGGGAATTTGCGGAATCTCGAAGACCGCGAGCTGGGTTTCGGGGTGCTTTTGCGCATAGCGCGTCAGCTTGTAGGCGATTTGCTTGGGAGTCGTCATTCCCGCATCGGGGAAGATGCTCCGATTGAAGTTGCGGGGGAAGTAATTGTTCAAGATCTGCCGGGCAAAGTCAGCGCAATTGTTGAAGAGCAGATCGAAGTGAGTAGTGTTCGGTCCAGCGTTGAGGCGGGCGATCAAGGCGTCGTCTTGTTCTGGGGTGGTCTCGAAGCGGAAGGCATAGGTGCGGCGCTCATAGGCGACTCCAACCAACTGCGTCCAACCGCCGTGAAAGAGATTACCCGGCCGCAGATCGATCCCCAGTTTCTGCAGATGCTGTTCGCGATAAAGGCTGCGCAGCCTGAGAACAGTTTCCCGGTCCACGCGCGTGGGAACGTCGGCGGCATTCTCGACTGAATAGAGATAGGGAAGAAGCGGAATCGCGACCCAATCGTAGCCGTCAATTCCCTCATAGCGAGCGATCACAGTACCCATTTCGCCGGCCTGGCAGCGGCGCAGCCTGACCGGAGTTTCAGCGCAGATTCGCTCGAGGTAGATGGCATTGTGCCCGGTCGGATTGATCGCGCCAAAGAACCCATAGGGCTCTTCCAGGAGCAGAGCCGACTGAGGGCGGGCCGAAGCGCAGCAAGAGTCCAAGGCAGCAAGAGCGACTAGATGGATCATGAATTGGCGAATCGAAATCATCGGTTCCCCTCAGCACGAAGAATCTCTGTCACATTCCCCCGATATGCAAAGGCCTTTCAGGCACCCGAATTCCATCGGAGGGAAATGAAACTCGATGCGGGCAACTTACTTGTCAGGGTTGCGCGTCAGGGCGAAAACGTTGACAACGATGGAAACGACAGGGAAGTCCCATGTTTTCTTGGACACAAGAGCGCGCAAATTGTTGCGATCCACGATCACGCCACAACCGGCCTCGCCTTTCCGGGCCGAAAAAATCGCTCAGGGCGCGATGCGCGCGGCGATGGAATATTTCGCGCGACAAAGCCCGACCGGCGAAAGGGGCACCCCCTTATGGTCGAGGCCGCACATCAGCGAAAAGAACTGGAACTACCGGTCAGAACGATCGTGGGGCTTACGGCCTTGGTCCTCGTCAAACCCCACGCGGGCAGAGCGTGCCGCACCGGCAATCGCCAGCAGGAAGGTTTGCATCTGGGGAGTGAATTCGCGGCGCGCGGCCTCCTGCTGGGCGAAGCTGAAGGCCCAGTATGCCAGGCAGCCAAGATACCCGGCGGAAGCGGCAAAAGCCAGCTGCTCGTGCTGGGCAAGAGTGGCCTGATGGGTCTGGATCACGGCCACGGTGAGAGCCACAATGGAATAGAGTCCGAGCCCGGTGGCGACTTGCAGCTCGCGGTCGCGCCAGCCAATCGACAGCAACTGGCTGCCGCCTGCGAGGACGAGGAAGAAGAGGATGCGCAGGATTGAGGTCGTCTGCTGGAGCTGGAAGTAGAGGAGTGCTTCTCTGGCCTGCGCGATGCCCTGCAGAGCGGCGAATGGCCAGATGGCGACACCGGCGACCAGGATCAGAAGCGCGACGATAACCAGGGAGCTACGCGAAAGGGAGGAGCGAATAGGCCTAAGCACCGACCAGGCCAACTCAACCAGGACAGCAAAGATGAGAGCAGAATCCAGAATTTCGTCGACGAAATAGGCTTGGAAAGTGAGCGTCGACGAGAAATGCGAAATCCCCATCAGGGCGGCGTTGCTCGCCACATCCCAAACGCAGTAGGAGCAGAAAACCGGCAGAGTTCGCCAAACATGCCTGTAGAAAAGCAGGCCGATAATTACGGTTTCGAGAAAGAGACCGCCGAAAAAGAACGCGCGGTTCAGCGAGTCAAACACGGGCGTCACCCCAAGAAGACTAAATCGGCAGAGCTGCTCCGCTCCCCGACAACCCTGATAAGCTAGTTTAAGGGTATTCCTCTTTCGGAAACAAAGCAAAAGGCCCGCCTGAAGACAGACGGGTCCTGCTTAGTAAACAAACTAAGTGTGGAGCGAGAAACTACTTGGCGACGTGCGGAGGTGTATTAGGAGCAGTCGGCACTGTCCAAGGAACGGCACTCGCAGAAACCGCCGAAACAACCAGCAACGCAGCAACCAGGACCTTAATGGTAGACTTCATGGGAATTTCTCAACTTTCTGTGCGAGACCGCACTACAAATCTCTGCAGAGGTAGAGTACCCCAAACGGGTGATAGTCGCTAGCACAAACGTGTTATTACAAAAATTTTCTTCCGATAGTAACGAAAAGTCATTTTTACAGGTAATCAAATCTGTGGTTACTTACTTTGGTTTCTCATTCTGTTCGCCTTAATCAAGCTGGTTCCACGCAAAGAAAAGCCTCATTATGCCAATGAGGCGGGGGACCGCGAGCCACAAATTCCGCTTGCAGACGGATGCTGGCCGGGCAACCTGACGGGTAATCGCGCAAGAGAAATTCGGGTGACCGAAGTTGCGCAGGGATGCACTTGAGGCGGTGCAGTCGGCCGAAGGAGGGCTGCACCGTCACCAGTGCAGGCCGATAGGAAGGGCCGCAAATGCGCAGCCGTTCCCCGGAGAATTTGATTACCACTCCGAAAACTTTGGTGCCCTAGGCCAAACGAAGAAAACCAATTACATTGACAGATGATTCACGTCAGGCAGGCACGCCCATGGGTTTTTCCCAGTCAGAATCGTCCCATTCTCCAAGCGGACCGGTCACTAAATCGGGCCGGCAGGAAGTCCGCTGCGCAGTGCGATTTCCTCTGACGTTGCCGGTGGTGCTGTCGACGGGAGAAGACGACACTGAGGCGCGGACACGCAATGTGTCGGCGAGTGGAGTTCTGTTCTCTTTGGACAGGGATTTGAGGGTTGGTTCGGACGTCCGATTTTCGATGCGCATGCCCCGTGAGACATTGGGCTCTCCCCAAGATGTGGTAGTCCACTGCAAGGGACGTGTGGTACGCTGCTCCTCAAGCCACAATGAGCATCTCGCCGCAGCGACCATTGACGAATATCGGTTTGCGGAGCATTGAGACCTCGGTTGGCGTGGCGACAGCCGACTATGGAAATCCTGGACGAAAACTCCGAAAGCGAAAACGTAGAAGCGCCGGTTAAGCCCGGGACGATTCGCATCATTCTTGCGGATTCGCAGGCTATTTATAGAGTAGGTATTCGCAAGGTTTTCGCGCTGGAAGACGACATCCGAGTGGTGGCGCAGGCCGACTCGCTCGATAACCTGCGCGCGGCGATTGAGCGCTATCCCACCGACATCGTTTTGCTGGAAGGTAACATGCTGGCGGGGACAGCCAACGTAATCCCCGAATTGTTACGTTTGGCACCGGACGTCAAGCTGATCGTGCAAGCGGTGGCCACAGACGAGAACCACACTGTGGAACTGTACCGCCGCGGTGTGCGCGGCATTGTCTCCCGGTCGATCTCGCCCGATCTGCTGGTGCGATGCATTCGACGGATCGCCGCCGGTGAAACCTGGATCGATAATCAATCGGTGAACTGGGTGATCGATGCCTATCGGGCGCAGGCAGCCGCTTTGGTGAGTCCGCGCAACCAGCCGAGGCTCTCTCCCAAGGAAATGTCGATCATCACCTGCATCACGCAGGGCAAACGGAACAAAGAGATCGCTTTCCAACTGGGAACTACGGAGCAGGTGATCAAGAATTATCTGCGCAAGATCTATGACAAGCTTGGCGTGTCGGACCGTCTGGAACTGGCACTCTATTGCCTGCACAATAAAATCATTCATTCCGACCTGGATGAGCAGACGGTGGCGCAGAGAGTTGTGACCACCTAACGTTGCCGTCAACTGCCGTCAATCAGTGGTGGCGGCGTCCCGAAATACTCCACCAACATAAAAGGTAATCGCGATCCTACTTTGGGGGCTCCACGCCCAGGCAAGGTTGGCGAGCGAGCTCGAGCAACCGGATCATTTCGGATAAATCGGAATGGCTCATGTGCCCGAGCAGGCTGGCAGGAAGGTGCCGGACGAGAGGATCCATGTCGGCCAGCAGCTTCAAGCCGGCCTGGGTAATCTGGGTCCAGACCACTCGACGATCCCCGGAATCCCGGTGCTGACGAATCAACTTGAGATTCTTCAGCCTCGCCAATATGCGTGTGACGTCAGGCTCGGCCGTGAGCATGCGGGCGCCGATCGCCGCGCATTGCAGACCGCCGGGTTGCGCCCCTCGCAGGATGCGCAACACGTTGTACTGCGCTGACGTCAGACCCCAATCGCGCATCTTGTGCCGGAAGGCGCGTTGCAGGAAATCCGAGGTGCGGATCAGATTCAGAATGGCTTCTTCCTCGATGCCCGAGAAAGGGGAATTCTGCTGAATCTCGTGCTTCAGTTTTGCCATCTGCGGACCATCCAGGAATCGACGTCACTGCCGCATTCGCGGCCCGCGGACCGAGCAACCGGGCGCGGGTCGGGAGAAACCGGCCTTCCCCTGCGCCCGCGCGGGAGCGGTTTATTGCTTGACCACTTCGAGCTCGATGTCGAGCGAGACATTATCGCCCACCATGGCACCCGGAACTTGAGGTCCGACGTTGAAAGCAGTGCGGTCGAGAGTGGTGGTTGCCGAAAAGCCGGCGTGCAGTTTCCCTTTTTGGTCGGGAACTGCCTGGGTCGGCCCCTCGACCTCGAGCACCACGGGCTTGGTGACTCCATGAAGGGTCAAATTCCCGGCAACCGCAAGCTTGCTGCCATTTTTTGTAACGCCGGTGCTGGTGAACGTGGCGGTCGGCATATTGGCAACGTCGAAAAAGTGAGCGCTCTTCAGATCGTTATTGCGCGGGTCTACGCCGGTATCCACGGTATCGACACCGATGGTGGCCGTGACGGTGGACTTGGTCACATCTGCTTCGTTGTAGACGATGGTCGCGTTCACCGCGCCGAAGCGGCCGTGAACCTTGGAGACGCTCATGTGGGTAATGCTGAAATCGACCTCACTGTGCATCGGGTCCGAGACCCAGGTCGATGTTTGTGCGAGCGCGAAAGGTGAAGCGAGGGCCAGAATGCCGGTCAGAAGTGCGAGTCTTTTCATGGGTGCGTGTCTCCTTGTCTTGCGGGCGGGGATCGATTTTGAGTGAGAGATGATCGGAGGGGCCGTTTTGCCTGTCAGCCAGAACTCCAGGACGCGCAGGCAGACGATGCGCTAAAGACTGAGATGCCTCAAACAAGATAATCGTTGCAACAAATATTCTTGAGAGGACCTCGGTGCAGCTATGCCCGTCGGGGAGCGGCGGGCAGGTTCTGCTATGCTCCGGCAATGTCGATCGTTGGCCAGTTCCAGCAGCTCACTCGCGAACAGCGGCGCGTTTTTCTGGCCGCGTTCCTGGGGTGGACGCTCGACAGCCTCGACTACTTTCTGCTGATTTTTTGCGTGAACGCGATTGCCAGCGAGTTTCACCGGGAGAACTCGGCGGTACTGGGCGCGGTATTTTTCACGCAGGCTTTCCGACCGGTGGGCGCGCTGGTGTTCGGGATCCTGGCGGACCGTTTTGGCCGGCGCCCGGTGCTGATGGCGAACATTCTCAGTTTTTCAGTCATCGAGCTGGCGTGCGCCTTCGCGCCTTCGCTGGCCGTACTGCTCATGCTGCGGGCGCTTTTCGGCATCGCGATGGGCGGCGAATGGGGCGTGGGCGCGGCGCTGGTATTCGAGACGCTGCCGAAGGAGGGCCGCGGCACATTCTCGGGCGTTTTGCAGGAGGGCTATGCCGTGGGCTCCATTCTTGCGGCGGCGGCATTTGGCATGTTCTTTGCGGGGATCCACTGGCACGGGATCGTGGTGCCGGGAATCGGCTGGCGCGGGTTATTCATTCTTGGCGCTGCCCCCGCGCTTCTCGCGTTCTATGTGCAGGCGCGTGTGCCTGAGTCACCGGTATGGCTGGCGGGCGCCGGAAAGCGCCAGACGGAGAAGGTCGAACGGCACTGGTCGTGGCCTGGACAGTTGCGTCACCACCTGCCGATGTTTCTTTTTCTCGTGGCGCTGATGACAGCCTTTATGAGCTTTTCGCATGGGACACAGGACGTGTACCCAACCTTTCTTGTCGTACAGATGAGGCTTCGGCCGGAAACGGTTGGACTGATCGGAGTTCTCTACGGACTGAGTTCAATTGGCGGCGGCATTTTCTTCGGCGGGCTCAGTGAAAAACTGGGCCGCAGGCGGACCATCGTCACTGCTGCCCTGCTTTCTATACCCGTTATCCCGCTTTATGCGTTTGGCCGTTCCGTTCTGGTTCTGGGAGCCGGCGCGATGTTGATGCAGTTTATGGTTCAGGGTGCGTGGGGTGTGGTCCCGGCGTATCTGACCGAGCTATCGCCGGCCCCATTGAGGGCTACGGCACCGGGCCTGGCCTACCAACTTGGCGCGCTCATCACTTCCTGGAACGGCAAAGGCCAGGCGCTGGCGGCCGAACGATTTGGGGATTATCGGCCAGTGCTGGCGGTGACAGTCTGCGCGGTTGCTCTGACGTTGGGGTTACTTGCGTCACTGGGCCGTGAGGCAAAAGGCAAGGAGATGACGGCGTCGTAATCGGCTTGCTGAGGGCAGGCGCCTCCGCGCTCGAGAGCCTGATTCGCGGCTGATGTATTCGAAGATTGCCCCCTCCAGCCTGCGCACAAATCGATTCCGGAAACTCTGGTTACCGATGCGTCAATCCCGCAACGCCCTGTTTGTGGGATTCAGCCTGAGCGCACAACTTCCTATTCTGACAAGGCCGCACTCCGCTACCGAGAGCACTCGTGTCGGCTGGGATCGGCAGGCTTTCAGAACGATTCGAGAGTTCGTGTACTCACCTCGGGTTTCGCGCGAGGCGCCTTTTTCTCAGCGAGATGCCATTTAGCCGGGGTCTCCGGGTACAGCAACTCTGGAACCGCTGCATTGGCAGGAATCATGTTCGAATTGCCTCGGTGGTCGAGGACGCACGCAGAGAAGCCCACGAAGACAGGGATGATCCGCGTCGACCTGCGCCGCAGCTTGAAAATGCACCGCCAACTAGCGCTCTGGGCCGCACTTGCGACGGCCGGCGTTGGCTCCATCTATCTCTACACATCGTGGACCGGAGGGGCAGCTCACTCCGGGCCGCTGGGTCCGAAGGCATTTGCGCTCTTGTTGGTTTCAGTTGCGTGCGGCATGCTGGCTGCGGTTGTCGCGCAGAGCCTGGACCCGAGAATTTATAACGCCGCCGACGTGGAATACGTTTTGAGGGCGCCGGTGTTGGGGGATGTGGCGGACTTTGGTACGGTCACGCGGGAACAATCCAAAGAGGGCCTGACCAAGCTGGCTCGCGAGATTGCGCAAATATGCGCTCCTGGCAGCTTGCGGCGGTGCGTTTTGACCGGAACGGGGCATGGAGCCGGCGTGACCACCCTTGCGGCGCGTTTGAAGGAGACTCTGGAATCGCTGGACAGGCCGGCAATGATTGTCGGCGCTACAGAGGCTCCGTCGGCGGAGATTGGCGGCAACGGATCAGTCCACGGCGTGGGTCCGATCGAGGCAGCGGACGAGAGCGGAAGCGGGTGCGATGGGTTGGGCAAGTTAATCGTGACCGACACCTCGCCGCTGACCTCTTCGCCTGACGCCGAGTATCTGGCGCGCTTCGCCGATTGCGTGGTGGTCGTGGTTGAATCCGGGGTGACCACTCGGGTGCAACTCAGAGAGACAGCCGAGTGCCTGAACCGGCTCAACGTCGCGGTGGTCAGATTCGTGGTGAACCGGGTCAATCGAGTCCCGCCGGGCCGGGGCCGTCGCCGGCCTGAATCCGAGCTCGACGTCCCGGCGCACTTTGCTGCGGCGGTTCACCGGGCGATAGCCGATCCGCCTAAACCGAGCGTCAGCCTCGCATCTTCAACTCCTGGCGCCACGGGGCCAGTCGAGCCTACGCCACAAGTGCCGAAAGCCAGCACCGCGCTGACGATTGTGAAGCGCGCACCGGAAATCGGGGATTGGGCGGCGCCGGGGATTCCACCCTGGCTTACCGATGCACTTCGAAAGCTTGACGCTGAAGCCGAACAACTGACCGCGAGAGCCGAAGCGGGGCAGGAAGGCCCTCGGGACCTCTTGCCGGTGCGGGCGGATTCGGGAGCCGGGGTTCCTGCCGAGCCCAAGCACGCGGCCGTTACATTCGAGAGGCGCTCGAATGGAAATGCAGCCCTGCGAGACGACACCGGGGCTATGCTGTTCGGGATGGACCTGAAGCTATCCCAAAACGCTGACGCGATGCTGGCCGAACTCCAGGAATCCGCGTCGTCATCGGGCGCAGGCGCGAATCCAGGGAAAGAACCGTCGCGTCTGAGCGGATTGAGGGGCATGGTTTCTGCTGCGGAGCTCAGAGGGCTCAATCACGCCTGGCTTGAGACGATTGGAGCGGAGCAGGTTGAGGTTGCGCAAAAGCCGGAAGAGATGCGCTCTGAGGTCATCACGCCAAAGTCGGCTGAGGACCAGGTGGTCGTCCGACAAGACAGCTCTGTAGACTGCGCGAGCACCGCGGAATCGACCGCACCGGACTCACAAGCTATCCAATCGAAGCCTGCTCGCCGAGATCGGCGTGTCAACGATGAGGTGCAGATTCTGCCCTCAAAACGCGGACAATACCGCCGGAAAAAATAGAAGCACAGGGAACGCGGAACAAGAGAAGAAGGGAGCAACAGGCCGATACTCGCGGGCCGATGCAGACTGCCCTGTTGCCTATGCCGAGCCGGTGTGGAACCTCCAAGCCAGAATGTTTCCGTTGTGAGACCCCGGGGCGTCGCGCCGGCGATGACACAGCCGTAGCCCGACTCTGATAGAAAACATTTATCGAGGTTCCGAGGATTTCCAGGAGAAAACGACCGTGGGAACAGTGATACCGCTCGGCGATGTTTCGCGACGGACACGCAAGTTCGCCCTTGTGACGCTCTTGATCATCTTGGCGAATGCGTATGTGTTTCTGCGTGAACTGCTCGAGGGCGACGCGTTCGTGGCACGCTGGGCGGTAATTCCGGCAGATATTTTGCACGGGCATCATTGGATCACGCTGATCACTGCAATGTTCATGCACGCCGGGTGGCTGCACATCATCGGCAATATGGTGTTTCTGTGGGCATTCGGGCCAGAGATCGAAGACGCCATGGGGCGATGGCATTACCTGGCGTTCTATCTGCTGGGCGGCATTGTGGCGATGCTTGCGCAGGTGGTGGGCAGCGGGGATTCGACGATTCCTTGCCTGGGAGCAAGCGGGGCGATTGCCGCGGTGATGGGTGCGTTCATCGTGATGTATCCGCGAGATCGGATCCGGTCGATCCTCTGGATCGTGATTTTCGTCCAGGTCACTTATATTCCGGCGGTGCTGCTGATCGGGTTCTGGTTTCTGATTCAACTGCTCAATGTTGGATTGGTGGCCAACGTGAAGACGGGCGGAGTGGCCTATCTGGCGCATGTGGGAGGGTTTCTGTTCGGGGCAATTACGGCGAGGCTGTGGAGGAAAGATCTATTAACGAATTCAGCCCGTTGACCGCTTGACAGCCGCGTTTGAGGTTGGCGAAGGTAAAAATTATCGGAGTGGAGTGGCATCCTGTGCCACCCGAACCGCGATTCGTCCCCCCTTCAAGTCGCGGCGAGAATGGATGCCCGAGTGAGATGCCCGCGAGGCCGGAGGGGGTCGCTGTGTTCCATCCAGTTTTGAGATTCATCGGGGTTAAGTCAGCCCATCGCGACATCGCGGTGCTTGTGGGCTTGTGCGTCGCTCTGGCGGGGACGGCGCGGGTGCACGGGCAGGCGGCGCGATGGGCGCAGTTAAGGCAGCAAGCGGAGCAATACGAAGCCCAGGGCAACGATGCGGCGGCGCTCCCTCTGGAACAGCAGGCGGCTCAGGTGGCCGAGGCGACTTGGGGCGCGCAGGATTTGCGTCTTGCCGTGACGCTGAATGCGGCGGGGATGGACGACCGGCATCTGGAAAAGTACAACGACGCGGAAACAAATTTGAAGCGGGCCCTAGCCATCTTCACGAGCCTCGAAGGCTCTCAAGGTAAGGATGTCGCGACCACGCTGAACAATCTCGGCGTTCTTTACCAGGAACTGGCGAGACTTCCCGAAGCCGAAAAAGTGACACAGCAAGCGCTGGCGACCGAGATTAAGCTGCTGGGCGAGAACGATCCCGAAGTAGCAACGAATGAGAGCAACCTGGCGCTGATCTACGAAAAGGAAAGCAAATATGGCGATGCCGAGCCACTCTACAAGAAGGCGATTGCCACCGATGAACGAGTGGGAGATCAGCGGCAACTGGCGCTCGCTCTGAACGGGCTTGGCAATTTGTATGCGAACACTGGCAAGTATGCCCAAGCCGAGCAGATATCGGAGCAGGCGCTGGCGGCAGATCTGAAGGCCTACGGACCGCAGGATCCGCGCATCGCCGATTCCCTCAACAATCTCGCAACGGACTACGAGCTGGACGGAAAGCTCCAGGAGGCGGAACAGACCTATGGCAAGTCGATGGTGATTGCGCAGAAGGCCAGCACACCTGACCAGAGCCTGATCGCAACCATCGAGACCAACGTGGCTGACCTGTATCGCATCGAGGGCAAATACCCTCAGGCGGAAGCACTGCTTCTGCAGGCGCTGGCCAACCGGGCGAAGGCGTTGGGACCGAACCATCCCGATGTGGCCTACGTGCTCGGGAGCCTTGGCCAATTGTACGAGTTTGAGATGCGCTTCAGCGACGCGGAGCGTGCCATGCGGCAAGCATTGGAGATTGACTCGAAGGCGCTGGGACCCGGGAGCCTGGCCGCGGCGCGCGATATGGAGGACCTGGCTGGCCTCTATGGCGCGCGCGGGGATGGGGCTACGGCCGAGAAGCTTTATTACGGCGCCATCCAGAGTTATTTGAAGGTGATGGACCAGGCGCCCGCGAAAGCCGCCGGTGTGGTGTTCAAAGGGGCGGAACAGTTTTTGATGGATGGAAATCTGAAACTGGCCCTCCAGTTACTCAAAGACGCGGGAGGGATCTACCAGCGCGCCGAAGGCGAGTATAGCCTGGGCGCTGCGAGGTGCATGAGCCTCATAGCAGCCATCGCAGAAGATTCAGGAGATCATTCCCAATCGGAGACGCTGCAGAAAAAGGCCATGGCAGTTTTTGAGAAGGTGGAGGGACCGGACAGCCCCGATCTCACTGATCCCCTTGGAGGATTGGGAAGGACTTACAAAGGCGAAAAGCGGTTTGCCGAGGCCGAGCCCATGTACCTGCGGGCGCTGAAGATCGAACAGGCCCACTTGAAGCCCAACGATCAAGCGTTTCTCGCCTTCGAGAGAGACCTTGCGGCGCTTTACCTTGTTTGGGACAAGCCGGGACAGGCAGCGTCGTATTTCCAAAAGTATATTGGCGTTCTGATCGAGCAATTCCGCGTGAGCGCGGCGACGATGAGCGAGCGGGAACGGCTGATCTACTTCGCGACGCAGAAACTGGAGCTTCCGCTGTTCTTCAACTTTGTGGTGAAATACCACGACCCCATGCCGGAGCTGACCGGGCAGATGTATGACGCGCTGCTCGAGGAGAAGGGGATGATCGCCTCGAGCTCGGCATCGATGCGGGCGGCGGTTGAGGCGAGCGGCGATCCGCAAGCGCTGCAGATGCTCGACAAACTGACCAGCGACCGGGCGCAGATGGCGGCCCTGATGGAGTCAACCGCGGGAAATACGTCGAACCATCAGGCTCAAATCAATCAGCTCGGGGACGAAGAGAATACGCTGGAGCAGACGCTGATGAAGCGCTCAGCCACAATGGCCCAGCAAAAGGCGCAGAATGCAGCGACCTGGCGCGATGTGCAGAAGGCGTTGAAGCCGGGCGAGTCGGCGGTGGAAGTGACACGGTTCCCTTATGACGAGGGTTTTGGGCCGACCGCGGACCTGGTCTACGTGGCGCTGGTCGTGACTCCGGACTGCAAGGAGCCGATCCTCGTCGATCTTGGCAAGGCGAAGGACCTTGAAGCCGGGCCGATGCTGGCCTATCGCGACGATGTGGCGCAGACGCGAGGGCTGGAGGTAGTGGAAGCGCCGGCTGCACCAGGCCAGCAAGGCACGGTAGCGAATACGAGTGCAGCATACACGGCGTTCTGGAAGCCGCTGGAGCCAGTGCTGGGTGCGGCCAAGCGAGTGTACGTTTCGCCGGATGGCGTGCTGACGACAATTCCGATGGGTTTGATGGCCGATAGCGATGGAAAGCTGCTGATGGAGAAAGTTCAGCTGCGCATCGTGAACAGCACCAAAGATCTGCTGATACAGGCGGGCGTCGCGCAGAGCAAAGGCGCGCTGCTGGTGGGAAATCCGAAGTTTGATTTGACAGCGGCGCAGCAGAAGACGGCGATCGCCGAGCTGCGAGGCGGTGCGACGGGGGCGGGTGCGGCCGGCCAGAATGCCGTGGGTGCGCCGGTGCAGGTTGCGAACGCGGCCGCCGCGCCGGGCGCTTCACGCGGCGGAGATTTGAAGGGCGCAGACCTGAATCCGCTTCCGGGAACACAAGTGGAAGTGGAAACCGTGGACAAACTGCTGAAGGCTGCGGGTTGGCAGACGATGGAGTACACCGGCGAGCTGGCGCTGAAGGATACAGTGACGCAGGCGCACTCGCCGCGCGTGGTTCATATCGCGACCCATGGGTTCTTCTTGTCGGACGAGGAACTGAAGGCCAATGCGGCGACAGCAGGGAAACCGGCGAATGTAGATGAAGATCCGATGCTGCGGTCGGGGCTGTTCTTTGCCGGAGCGGACCGCGCCAGGCAGGGCGCGGCGCCGGAGGCCGGTGTAGACGATGGAGTGCTAACCGCCTACGAGGCAAGCCAACTGAATCTCGAAGGCACGGAGCTGGTGGTGTTGAGCGCGTGCGAAACCGGATTGGGGAAAGAGCTGAATGTCGATGGCGTATTCGGGTTGCGGCGCGGGTTGCAGGAGGCTGGCGCAGGTGCGGTGATGATGAGCATGTGGTCAGTGCCTGACCAGGAGACGCAAGAGCTGATGTCGCTCTTCTACCGGAAGTGGCTGGGCGGCATGGAAAAGCCGGAGGCGCTGCGGCAGGCGCAACTGGAAGAACGCGAAACAGTGAAGAAGAGATATGGCAAGGATTTGCCGTTTTACTGGGGAGCGTTTGTGTTGGTTGGGAAGTGAGCACAGGGTTCCTGGTGAGCTTCAGAAACTGAAGCTCACCTGAAGGTCGATGCTGCGGTTTGACGCCGGCGATGAGAAGAATCCGCCGGCAAGGGCATTCGATTTGCCGAAGAGCGGCGATTCGAGAACTCCATCGGGTTGAGCGAGGTTGACGTTGTTAAAGACGTTTCGCGCCATGGCAGAGAAGTTGAGCGAGTAGCGGCGGGCAACAGCCTGATCGAGTTTTGGGGGACCGCTGTTTCCGCTGAGACCACCTGGGCCGAGGCCACCTCCGGGGGGTCCGCCACCGCCAGGGCCCCCGCCTGGAGGAGGACCACCGCCGGGTCCGCCGGGGCCGGCAGCGCCCGAGTTCGATGCGCTCCCGACGCGGGGTCCGATGCCGAAGGATTTGGCGACGCGGAGATTCATACTGAGCTGCGCGGGTCCCGTGCCGTAGTTGTAGGGAATGCGCGTCTGGTTCCATGCCGGGTCGAGATCCAATGTTCCGTATTTGGTGGCCATGGTGTCGGTGCTGCTCGCCGTGGCGAAGGCGGGCCGATCGTTGAACTGGTTATCCCCGTTCAGATCCTGGCCGACAGTGATGTTGAAGGGACTGCCGGAGTCGGCGACCAGCATGGGGCTGAACGACACTCCGAACGGACCCTGCAGATTGCCGGCGACGAGGAATCGGTTGTGCACGTCGAAGCTGGCGCGGCCGTAGTCGGCTCGGGGGGCAGTCTGGTTGGAAGGAAAGTAAGTTGCGCCGGAGGTATCGGCATTGGCGAAGTTGACCATATAGAAGCCGAACAGCGAGACGCGTTTTGCCTGCACCCGGTAGTTGAACATCAGCTGATTCTGGTTGTAGACGCCGCCTGACTGGAATTGGTAGATGTTCTCGTTGATGCCGTTAGGGCGCGTACCGGTTCCCGTGACAGGGTTGTAGGTTTCCGGCTCATAGGCGTTGACGTTGTCGCTCAGGTACTGGTGAATGCCGCGCGAATCGATGTAGGTGGCGGCGAAGTTGGCGATCTTGCCGAATTGATGCTCGACGCCGACGGCCGCCTGCATATTCACAGAGGCCTTGAAATTGGGCGCGATCTGATAGAGCGTGGGAGCGGCGGTGCTGCTCGAGGCAAGCTGCGCAGGCGACGGCGCATCCTGGTAGAAGCCGGGATTCTGAATGACGTATTGCGTCTGATTGATGCCGTTCTGACGGATGGTCTGGAGGACGTTGCTCTCCTGGAAGCGATCGTAGAACCAGCCGTAGCCTCCACGGATGACGGTCTTGGGTTGATTGCTTCCGCGCGCGCCGGGAGCCCATGCAAACGAAAGCCTCGGCCCCCAGTCATTGTAGTCGCCGATCCAATTCTGAATCTCGTAGCGAAGACCGTAACTGATGGTGAGACTGGGGCTTATTTTCTGGTCGTCCTGGAAATAGAGGCCGGCGTCGAGATAATCGACCTTCGCCGCGGCGTTGCCCGAGGTGACGCTGTACTGCGAAGGCGTCTGCGCCTGGTAGGCGCTGAGCGACGAATAGGTGTACTGGCCGTTGAAGCCCGAGGTTGAATAGCTGCTGTCGCGGGTGAAGCGCAGCCTTCCGCCGAAGTTGAGCGCGTGCGCTCCCTTGCTTGCCAGGGTGTAGTTCTGTAACTCGTAATGATCCTGGCTATCGCGGACTACGCCGGAGTTATTGCCGCCGCCGGTGAAGGCGCCTTGGACGGTGACGGTCGGATCGCTGTTCTGCGCCGCCTGATTGTCGCGGTCGCGAATGAATTGGAAACGCGTCTCGTTGACAACATTGGCGCCGAGCACTTGCGTGTCGGAAAGCTGCAGCGTGTTCTCCTGGTTCGACACGTTGTATCCCTGGCTTTCGAGCGCGAATTGCGAAACGCCGTCGTTGGTTTCAACCTGGCGGTCGTACATATACCGCACCGAGAGAGTATTGTTGGCGCCAAGCTGGAAGTCGAAGCGAGGACTCACGTCGAGGCGCGACTGCGGATTGGCGACGGCCGCGGTGTAGTTGTAGGCGTTGCCGCTCGCATCGAGCAGTTCGGCATTGACGATGGAGTTCGAGGCGTTGTCGCGGCGGAAGACGCTGGCGAACCACGAAGCATTCCTGTTGAGTGCGCCGCCGGCATTTCCGGTGAGAAATGTGCTGTAGTAGGACGGCTCGCTGGTCACGAACGGGTTGAGCGAATTGAAGGCCGAGTCGTTCCCGTTCATCATCGCCATGCCGTGGAACTTGTCGGTTCCGGGCTTGGTAAGAATCTCGATGCGTCCATAGCCCAGCTTGTCGTACTGCGCCGAGTAAGGATTCTGGTTAATGCGAATCTCGCGGATCGAGGACTTGGGCGGCAACTGACCCCCGGAGAAGCCGTCGATGTAGATTTCGCCGCCACTGGGGCCGGCGGCCGGACCGGCCAGCGCGGTGAGCTCATTTTGCAGTTCATCGGGATCGTCGGAGAGCGCGTCGAGGTCGCTGCCCTTGATGATGATGGCGCCTGCGTTGTTGTCGGGGCTGGTATTCACGCTCATGCCGTCTTCGTGAACCTGCACCTGTTGCTGTTCCACGGCGATTTGCAGGGTGACGTTGGCCAGCGTCGATTTACCGCTCGAGACCTGAACGCCGGCAAGCGAAGAGGTCGCGAAGCCGGACGCAGTTACGGTGAGGGAGTATTGTCCCGGTTGCAGTTGGCCGAAGGTGAAGGCTCCGTCAGCGCCGCTAAGGGCCGATTTTGTGAATCCGGCGCTGCCCGTGATCACGACGGATGCCGACTGAACCAGCGCGCCGGAGGGATCGGCGACGGTTCCGGAGACGCTGCCGGTCGGGGCTTGCGCCGCAGCGAAGGGCGCGCAGATAGACCCGGCGGCGAGAAGAAATGCGAAGGCGGAGCGGAGAAAGGAACGGGAGTTTTTCATGTGATTGAGGCTGAACATCCGAGCCATTCCCAGAAGAAACCGGCGAGCGAGGTGGTGCGGTCTTAATGGGTAAAGATGTGTAACAAAGTGTCACGGCGGTCTTGACCATTTGTTACTTTCCTGCCCGTTCATTCCGGTGCAAACGGCGTAGTCTCAAGACAGCGGAAAATCCAATGGACGATGTGTTGCTGATCGACGATGACATTGAGCTTTGCTCGATGCTGAAGGACTACCTGGGACGATATGGGTTTCGCACCTATGGCGTGCACCGCGGAGACGAGGGACTGAAGGCGGCACGCAGCCGGGAATGGGCGCTGATTCTGCTGGACGTGATGCTGCCGGGGATGGATGGTTTCGAAGTGTTGAAGCAGGTGCGCGCAGCTTCGGACGTGAGCGTGCTGCTGTTGACCGCGCGCGGAGAAGATGTGGATCGCATTGTCGGGCTCGAAATCGGCGCTGACGATTATTTGCCGAAGCCTTTCAATCCGCGCGAACTATTGGCGCGCATGCGAGCCATCTTGCGCAGGCGCTCGGGGGCAGGCCCGAAGGCCGAGCCGGTTTTGCTGCGCGTCGATGACCTGGAGCTGAATGCGGCCGCACGCACAGTGACGCAAAGCGGGAAGAAGGTCGAGCTGACCAGCGTGGAGTTCGCCTTGCTGGAAGCCTTGATGCGCTTTCCGGGTCAGGCAGTGTCGCGCGAGCAACTGTCAGAAAGCGCGCTCGGCCGGAAATTCGATCCCTTCGACCGCAGTTTGGATATGCACGTGAGCCGGCTGCGGCGCAAGCTGGGCGCGAATGGCGCCGGCGACGAACTGGTGAAGACGATTCGCGGCGCGGGCTATCAGCTGGCCGTGGGTGCGGGGAGACCGGCAGCAGGGAGCCGGGCGACCGAGGGCTGATCGAATGCGCAGTCTCTTCTTCAAGATTTTTGTGATCTTCTGGATTGCGCAAAGCCTGATCTTCGCGATCTCGACGGCGCTGATCGTACGCCATCGCTTTGAAAGCCCAGATGTGCTGTTCGACGGTCTGCACAGCAGCTTGCAGAACGATGCGCGCCGCGCGGCCATGGCCTATGAAACCGGCGGCTGTCCCGCAGTGAGCGCATTCGGCGCCGAGATCGAGCAGCATATCGGACTGAAGGACTCGTCGGCGAATGACCTCTGCAACCCTTTCGGGCTTCCGCTTCCTTCGGCCAGCGAGGAATTTCCAGACCGCATTACCAGCTCCCAGTCAGGCACGCAGTTTATCTGGCGGGTTCCGGTAACTTCGTCGAGCGGCAAACAATATGTCTTCCTGCTGAGCCGGCCGCGTGTAGAAAAAGAGCACAGTCTACTCGACGACCTGATGCATTTTGCCTCGCCGACTTTGCCCGTCGGGATCGTTATAGGCGGGCTGACGACCTTTGTGCTGGTGCTGTTTTTCACGCGTCCCATTGTCCGGCTGCGCAGAGCGGCGCGCGAACTGGCCCAGGGAAATCTGAAATCGCGCGTCGAGTTGCCGCAAGCGCGCTCCCGCGTCTCCTCGGGAGACGAAGTTTCCGCGCTCATTCATGACTTCAATCATATGGCGGAGAGGCTGGAGTCACTGGTAGGTGCGCAGCAACTGCTGTTGCGCGATGTTTCACATGAGCTGCGCTCGCCGCTGGCGCGCTTGAGCGTGGCGTTGGAGCTGGCGCGTGAGGATGCGGGGCCGGCCATGACCGCGAATCTCGATCGCATCGAGCGAGAGACCGAGCGGTTGAATCAATTGATCGGCCAATTGCTCACCCTGTCATCGATGGAAGCTTTGGAGAGGATCAAGGATTTCCGGCCGGTTTCGCTGAATCAGTTGATTGGCAGCATGATTCCCGATGCGCAGTTTGAAGCGCGGCAGCGCGAATGCTCGGTTCAATTCCATGCCCAGGGCGAATACACGGTCATGGGAAACCAGGAGTTGCTGTACCGCGCGATCGAAAACGTGGTGCGCAACGCGATCCGCTATACCGAGAGCGGATCGGAGGTTGAAATCAGCATGGCCGAGACGGGCCGGCAAGACGACCGGCTGGTCAGCATCGAAGTGAGCGATCACGGACCGGGGATTCCGGCGGATCAAATGGAGGCGGTGTTTCGGCCTTTCCATCGCGTCGACCGCGCACGAAGCCCCGAAACGGGAGGATTCGGCGTGGGTTTGGCGATCGCCGATCGCGCTGTGCGGCTGCACAACGGGACGATGCAGGCGCTTCCGCGAGCGGGAGGAGGAGCCACGATCCGCTTGACGCTGCCAACGATCTAGCGCCGAAATGGCGCCGGAGCGGGCATAAACGTGGAACCTGAACGCTGAAGAGCTTTCTTTTGTTGAATTTGCCTCGCGGCGAGAGTCTTGCACCCCAGGCGTTCAGTGGTCAGACCTTCACAAAATCGAGCGTAGGGAGCTAAGATAGCGCCAAGCGTCGCGTGACTCTCCCCAAAGCGCAGGCGCAGGTTCCCCCAAAATCTCGAGAGCGCCAACGAGAAGACCCCTCAGACCGGAGAAATGACCATGCCGGAGACGGAAAAATCCGCGACAAGCGAAGACAAGCAAAGATCGATCACGCGACGCAGATTCATTCTTGGCGTCATTGCCGGGGGCGCCGTAGTGGGCGCCGCGAGCTACAAGATCCTCGCGCCGGGGCGCGGCCGGAGCGCCGGCGGAGAACGCCTGATCTCTCTGAATGTGAATGGACAGGCGCGGCGCGTGGAAGTGATGAAACAGGAGACGCTTGCCTGGACGCTGCGTTACAAGCTCGGTTTGACAGGTACCAAGCTGGGATGCGACCGCGCCGAATGCGGATCGTGCACGGTGCTGATTGACGACGTCCCGTACTATAGCTGCTCGGTGCTCACGAACACGGTACGCGGCAAGCAGGTGACGACGATTGAAGGGCTGGCAGCGGCCGATGGGACACTGCACCCGGTGCAGAAGGCCGTGGTGGACGAGCAGGGATTCCAGTGCGCGTTCTGCATGCCCGGATTCATCATGTCGGCGGTAGGGTTCCTCAAGACCAATCCGAATCCGACGCGATCCGAGCTGGCGCAGGGTCTGAGCGGCAACCTGTGCAGGTGCCAGGACTACGGCAAGATTCTGGATGCGCTGATGCGGGGCGCTGAGTACACGCGGAATGGAACCGGCAACAAGCAAGCGGCGTTGCTTCCTACCCTTTCGCCGAACGGCAGCGTAGGGACAGGGCAACGGACAGCGGCTGCGAGGAGGGGATAACGATGGCGGATATTACCCCTGTGGGATCGACGAAGGCCGAAAAAGAGCAGCCAAAGCCCTTCGGAACGGGCTACAAGCTGATCGGCAAGAATTACGCGACGCCCGACATGATTGCGAAGGTCACGGGAAAGGCGAAGTATGCCGAGGATTTTCGCGCCGAGGGCATGCTATTTTGCAGGCTGGCGCTGAGCGAGATGCCGCACGGACGGATCAGGAGCATCGATGCCAGCGAGGCTCTGGCGATGCCTGGCGTGAAGGCGGTGTTGACGGCTGACGATATTCCTGTGCAGGCCGATTACCTTGACGACAACGGAAGAACCATCAAGGCGAGCAAGTGGGGCGAGCGTGCGCTGACCAATGAGCCGGTGTACCAAGGCGAACCCATCTTTGCCGTTGCGGCAGTCGACGAGCTGACGTGCGCGGAGGCGATCGAGAAGGTGAAGGTGGACATGGAGCCGCTACCTTTCGTGATCGATCCGCTGGACAGCTTGCGGCCGGGCGGCCCGAATCCGCGCGAGGACGGCAATGTATGGGTGCGTCCCAAGCCGCCGGCGCCTCCGTCGCAGGCCTTGACTTCATTGAAGTGGACTGACCACGACTTCGCCGACTACGACCAGGGAAAGCTGCCGATGGGCGAAGCGCCGGATGCGTGGAAATTCGGCGACATCGATGCGGGGTTCAGGAACGCAGCGCTGATTCTGGATGAATCGTTTGTGACGCCGGATGTGAGCCATCAATGCCTGGAGCCGAGGACGGCGATGGCGTATTGGCAGAATGGCAAGCTCTACATGCATACCGGCACGCAGAGCACGTTCCAGACGGTGCCGGCGATCGCGCGCTGGATGAATATGAAGCGCGAAGACATCGTCTTCATCAGCGAATACACGGGCGGAGGGTTCGGCAGCAAAATCACCGGCGGAATCACGATGGTCATTCCGGCGGTGCTGTCGCGCAAGCTGAATGCGCCGGTGATGATGCGCATCAGCCGCGAAGAGGAGCACTACATCGGGCGGGCGCGGCCCAGCGTGATGGGGCGCGTGAAAGTTGGATTCGCCAAGGACGGACGCATTCTTGCGCTCGACATGTTCACGGTCACCGATAGTGGATCGTACGATGCCTCCGGCGACGGAGGATCGGCGGCGCGGATTGTTTCCCTGCTCTATCAGCCTCAGGCGATGCGCTGGCGGGGCATCAGTGTGATGACGAATACGCCGCCACGCAGCGCGCAAAGTGCGCCGGGCGGCATGCAGGGGATTGCGATCCTCGAGCCTGTACTGTCAAAGGCTGCGAGAAAACTTGGCGTAGACCAGGTGGCGCTGCGCGACGTGAACTGCCCGGAGGGCAAGGCGGAGTATGGCGCGCCCAACGATCAAGGGAAGCGCAACTACACGACGAGCTGTTTTATGCGGATGGCCCTCGAACGCGGCGCGGAGCAGTTCCGGTGGGTGGAACGCGTGGCCCAGCCGAAGAAGAACGGCACCAAAGTGCGCGGGCTCGGAGTCTCGTTAAGCTGCTATGTCGGCGGATCGATCGGGTTCGATGGATTGATCGTGGTGACGCCGGAGGGGCGCGTGCGCTTCCACTCCGGCATCGGCAACCTGGGCACCGAGTCGGTGATGGACGTGCATCGCGCGGGCGCCGAGATGCTGGGCGTGCCGTGGGAGATGTGCGACGTGGTGTGGGGCGATACGTCGCGGATCATGCCGTACACGTGCGTAAGCGGCGGCAGTCAGACGACGCATGCCATGACGCGCGCGGCGTTTGCCGCGGCCGCCGAATGTAAGCAGAAGCTGAAGGAAGTGGCGGCAAAGTCGCAGGGCGGAAGCCCGGAGAGCTACGACGTGGTTGACGGGCGCGTCGTGCGCAAGGGCGGCGGCACGGTGATGACGCTGGCACAGGCCGCGCAGAAGGCGATCGAGCTGGGCGGCATCTACGACGGTCACCAGGCGCCGGACGGAGTTCACAAGCAGACCAAGGCGGCGGTGGCCGCGCTGGCCGGTCAGGGGCTGGTCGTTTCGGCGAAGGACAACTTCCCGCACGACGGCGACTCCTATTCGTTTGTAGCCTGCTTTGCCGAAGTCGAAGCCGACGTCGAGACTGGCAAGTACTACATCACCGACTACCTGGCGTATGGCGATGTGGGAACGGTGTTGCATCCGCGTTCGCTGGGCGGACAAATGTTGGGGCGGTCGGTTTTGGGTATGGGGCATGCAATCGGTCAGAAGTGGGTGGTCGATCCCGAGTATGGCATTACGGTCGCCAAGCGGTTTTATCAAAACAAACCGCCGTCGATTCTGGATGTACCGGTGGGCATGCAATGGTCGGCGCTGAATATTCCCGATCCTGAGACTCCGGTGGGAGCGCGCGGCGTGGGAGAGCCGCCGGTGGGCGGAGGATGCGCGTCGATTCTGAATGCGCTGAGCGATGCTCTGGGCGATGAAATCTTCCAGCGTGCGCCGGTGAATGCGGACACGATTCTAGCGTCGCTGGAGGCGGGAAGGCCGATGCAGCATCCCCTGGTGGCGAGCATTTGAAGGCAGAGACTAGGGACTAGGGACTAGGGACGTAGAACCCCCCGGCGAGGGTGGGGCACCCGACAAGGGTGGGACACTGGCTCGCGAATTGGAGTGAGCGATGGCGGTCATTCGAGATGTGATGCCGGCTTTTGATCTGCTGCAACCGAGTTCGGCGGCAGAAGCACAACAACTGCTGGAGCAAAACGGAGCGGATGCGTGGGTGATGGCCGGCGGCCTCGACAGCTTCGACTGGCTGAAGGACCGCATCAAGAAGCCAAAGGTGCTGGTGGACCTGAGCGGCGTGGATGAACTCAGGGGCATTCGCGCGAACGAGGCCGGCGTTGAGATCGGCGCGATGACGACGCTGACCGAGATCGCGAATCATCCGGAAATCAAGAAGAACTACGGCGTACTGGCCGACGCGGTATCGGTGGTCGCATCGCCGCAGATTCGCAACCAGGGAACGTTAGGCGGCAACATTTCACAGGATGTCCGGTGCTGGTACTACCGCGGCGGTTGGCCGTGTTATCGCGCGGGAGGCAACCTTTGCTATGCCGATACTCCAGTGGGACGCAATCGGGAGCACGCGATCTTTGGCGCGAACCGGTGCGTGGCAGTGCATCCGTCAGACTCCGTGCCGGCGCTGATCGTGCTGGATGCGAAGTTGGTGGTGCAGACGGCGAAGGGCGAGCGCGTAGTGGATGCCGAAGATTATTTCGTCGGCCCGGAGATCGACATTACCAGGATCAATATGCTGCGGCCGGGCGATCTGCTGACGGCGATCCGGATTCCGAACACGTGGGCAGGCGCGAAGTTTTATTTCGAGAAGGTGCGCGACCGCAACGTGTGGGATTTCCCGCTGATGAACGTGGCGTCGGCGATCAAGCTGAGCGGGGGCGGGAGCATCGATGCGATCCGGTTGGCGGTGAATGCGGCTTCGCCGCGCCCGATGCGGCTGAAGGCGGTAGAAGACGCGGTGCGCGGCAAACCGGCGAATGCGGAAACGGGAGAGATGGCGGGAAAGATGGCCGTCGCGGGCGCGGTGCCCCTGCAGTTTAACGCGTACAAGATTCCGCTGATGCGCAACCTGGTGAAGCGGTCGATCGTGGGAGTTCAGCCACCCCAACAAGCCAGGAACGGGCTTGCAGGGGGCCCCGGTGGGCAGGAGGCGGCATGAGTTTCCTTCAGTGGGCCACAAGTCCATGGGGACAATCGGTTCCGATCCATATTGCCTGGACGCTGATCTGGATCGCGGTCATCGCCGGATTCTGCTTCATGGTGATGCACGCGCTTTACCTGATCATCGTGAAACCGCCGAAGCGGTTTGCAGAGCAAAAGTCTGAGGCGGCAGCCGCGGGAGTTCCAGATCGCGTGCCGCGTCACACGCTGGTGGCGCGGCTGTTTCACTGGGTGATGGCTTCGTCGATGTTGGCCCTGCTGATCACGGCGTTTTTGCCCAAGATCGGTGTCCAGTTCAACTGGGTTGTGTACCACTGGATCGCAGGCCTGGTGCTGACCGCGTCGGTGCTTTTTCATATCATTCACGCGTCGTTTTTTCTGGATTTCTGGTCGATCTGGCCGGACAGGACGGACTTGGTCGACGCCAAGAATCGCGTGCTGCGGTTCTTCGGCAAGGATGCGCCCCCGCCCAGTAAATTTGCCAAGTATCCCCTCGAGAACAAGCTGTATCACGGCGCAGTGATGATTGCCGGCCTCGCGGTGATCGTCACGGGCCTGTTCATGATGAAGCGCGTCGAGACGGGAATCCTGGTGCGTAATCCGTACCTCTTCAGCGATATGACATGGGGCATGATGTATGTGCTGCACGGGCTGGCCGGAGTGGGTTTCATCGCGTTGACGATCATGCACGTGTATATGGGCCTGCGGCCGGAGAAGCTGCCGATTACCAAGTCGATGATCTTCGGATGGATGAGCCGCGATTTCTATCTCGAGGAACATGACACTGCGCGGTGGGCCGTGAAGAGCACGCCCCCGGACACAAATCGGGGATTGGCCGCAAACGATGGCGATTGAGCAAGAGATGGCAATTGAGTTAGTGCAGCTTTCAGAACGAATTGAAGAGTGCTACGAGTTCACGCTCTCGTACGCCGCGCGCGGATTGGCGGGTGAGGCAGGCAACGAGCAGACCAGGCAGGTACGGGATCACCTGACGCGGGCCGTAGAGGCGATGCGCGGACTGGACGCGAGTTGCAGAGAAGCAGCAGCGCACGAGCAGTTCGAGCCGAAGGAAGTGTACAGCGCGTTTTTTGAGGTGATGCAGCGCGACGCGCAAGGCGCGATTGCAGCGATGGAGCTGGTACTTGCGCAACCGGCAATTGGATCGCAGCTCATCGATAATCTGAATGCATCCATTCATCTGCGAGCGCTGCTGGCCGATCTGTTCCTGGTGACCGAGGCGTTGGAAGCGAGGCGGGCGAAGATGGCGGCCGAGGCGGCGGCGAGGATTGAGGGTGCTATTCCCAGGTCCCCAAATGCGAGGGACCTCCGCCTCACGGACGAGGACCTGTCCGTGGGGACCCCGGACATGGGGCACCCACTTCTTGTGAAGATGAGATTTCGGAATCCGTGCGGGAGCGGAATCCCGCCCCCACCCAAGCAAAGCTTGGATGGGGCATCCACTTTACTCTGCAGGGCAATCGTCAGCGTAGGCTCATTTCATGTATTCCGCGCAGGTTCTCGAACATTTTGAGCATCCTCGCAACGCCGGCACGGTGGCCGATGCGGACGCGTCGGTGCGCGTGGAGAATCCGGCGTGCGGCGACGTGCTGGAATTGACGGTGAAGCTGGCGGGCGGAAAGATTGCGGAGATTCGATTTCGCGCCAAGGGCTGCGTGGCGGCAACGGCGTGCGGTTCGGCGGTGACCGAATTGGTGCGCAGCAAGACGGTAGATGAGGCGCGGAGATTGAGCCGTGAAGAACTGGTGCGTGCAGTGGGTGGATTGCCACAGGCGTCGGAACATGCCAGCCATTTGGCAATGGATGCGCTGCGGGCAGCGCTGGGGCAACTGGCGCGAGACTAATTGCGAGCCAGGATTTGTGCTTTCCCACGTCTCAAAATCGAGACGTAGGGCACCCGAGATCGTGCTGGCGCGAAGCACGAGAAATCTAATCTTGCGCAGGTTGAGAATCTTCGGCGTAGGAAGCGTACTCTTCCGGCGTGTTCATGCCGGCGCGGGAGAGATCGTCAGGTACGGCGACATATTCGATGCGGTCGGCGTGCGCGCGGAGGATGTCGCGTGCGTTGCCGGTGACCGGTGCGTCGAGGAACAGGCGGATAAGCTCGTGGCTCGCGAGAAGCGGGTGGCCGTGCCTGCCTTTGTTTTCTGGCGCGACGGCCCATAGGTCGCGAACGAGAGCGCCCTGGAAGGAAGCGCAGAGCAAGGCGAGCGACGACGGCGCCAACGGCGGGCAGTCGACGGGCGTGATCATGGCCGACTCGCAATGATGGTCGAGGACGGCCTGCAGCCCGATTTGCAGCGAGCTGAATTGTCCGCGGCTGGGATCAGGATTCTGCACCATGTAAGCGGCGCAAGCGCCGACGATGCTGGCGATGGATTCAACATTTTTCCCCGCGACAACAACAACAGCCCGCGCGTGCGGCTCAAGCGCCAGGATGGCCGCTGAAAGCAAGGTGTGATGCGAGCTTGTATCGGCTCCGGGCGCGGCTGGCGGCCAGGGAAGAAGCGCCTTGTCTGTTCCCATGCGCGAGGACTCGCCGGCGGCAAGAATCACGCCGCAGTGTCCGAAAGGGTCTTGCATACAGTGACGATAACGCTGGGACGAATTGAGAGCAAGCTTCTAGGAACTAGCTTCTAGCCGCTAGCTTTTTCGTGCGGGGGACGCTTCGGTGGAAATGGGCAGTGCGTGTTCCGCGGTATCTGTGGCGGCCGCGCTGTGACGGCCGGAGTGGAACCAGCTCATGTGCGGAAGGGCGCGCTCGGCGTGGCGGCGGATGGCGATGAGTTCGGCGACAACAGAGACGGCAATTTCTTCGGGAGTGACAGCGCCGATGTCGAGGCCGACGGGCGAGTGGACGCGATCGAAGAGGGCGGGGTCGAGGCCTTCGCCAGTGAGCTCGCGGAAAACCGTAATGGCCTTGCGCTTGGAGCCCACCATTCCGATATAGCGGGCCGGTGTTTGCACGGCCCAGCGGAGGACTCGCATATCGTCGCGATGGCCGCGGGTGCAGATAACGACATAAGACGACTCGCTGGGAGCGAGTTCGGTGACAGCTTCATCGAAATCTCGCGCGATGACCTGGAGGGCATTGGGGAAGCGTTCGGCATTGGCATAGGCATCGCGGTCGTCGGCGACGATGCAGTCGAAGCCGGCGTTGCGGGCAGTCTTAAAGAGCTCGAGGGCGACGTGACCGGCGCCGAAGATGTAAAGCAGCGGCATGGGCAACACCGGCTCGACGAAGATTTCGAGCGTTCCGCCGCAGACCAAGCCGGTATCGTACTTCGGGTCCTGGTTGAGGTCGAAGGTGAGGCTACGGGGCTTCTCCTGCGAAATGACGTCGCGGGCTGCCTGCCAGACCTCAGCCTCGACGCAACCGCCGCCGATGGTGCCGGCGATGGAGCCGTCGTCGCGGACCAGCATTTTGGCGCTCTGGAATGAGGGGATGGAGCCGCGCGAGTTGACAATGGTGGCCACGGCGCCGCGACGGCCCTCGCGCTGCAACTTGACGATCTCCTCGTAGATGTTCACAGGTCTGATTATTCGAGCGAGCGGGGACGAAGTCAAACAGGCGGCGAGCGAGCCACCCCCCCGGCAGGCCTAAATCGCCGCCGGAGGCACCGGCCTCCACCCCAGCGAGCAAGGCCCGCTCCCCGGGAACCCGGCGCGGCGCAAGGCAGCGAGGCAGCGGGCCGACGACCGCACACTGCGCTCAAATCGTCCGGCGCGACGTCGATTCCGGTCCGAAACCCACCCGATTTACGGCTCCGCCGCGGGGTGTACAATCGCCAGTGCATTCCGCAGGGGAACTGCGAACGCAGCGAATTTGGAACGTGATCGGAGGCAAGATGAAAACCTTTTCAAGACGCGACATGTTAAAGACGAGCCTGTTGGCTCCGGCAGCGATGGTGACGACGCAAGGGCACAGTTCGGTTGAGTCGGCCATGCACGCCGTGACCGAAGTGACCGGACCGCTGAGCGCTCCGGCGCAGTTGGCCTCGCCCACACCTGGAGCGGGACGGGAGCGGCTGCTTCTCGATTTCGGATGGACGTTCCACTTCGGCAACGCCTGCGATGCGACCAAGGATTTCGGCTATTCCAGCACCGAGGCGGGAAATTTTCAGAAGACCGGGAATTTTATGCCGGCGGCCGGGGCGTCATTTGACGACTCGGACTGGCGCAGCGTTGATCTGCCTCATGACTGGGCCGTGGAGCTGCCCTTCAAGAACGATCCCGATCTGCAGAACAAAGGATTCTACCCGCTGGGCCCCAAGTATCCCGAGACCAGCGTGGGCTGGTACCGGCGGATTTTTGACTTATCCGCCGCCGACGCAGGCAAGCGGATCACGATCGAATTCGACGGCGCTTACCGCGAAACGATGGTGGTGTTCAACGGCTTCTATATCGGGCAGCACAGTGGAGGCTACGACCCGTTCACCTTCGATCTCACGGATTTCGTCAATTCCGGCGAGGGGCCCCGCGGGCGGAATGTGCTGCTGGTGCGCGTGGATGCCACCGAAAGCGATGGGTGGTTTTATGAGGGCGCCGGGATTTACCGGCATGTGTGGCTGGTGAAGACGCACCCGGTACACGTGAAGCAATGGGGCACGCTGGTGAAGTCGGAGATCGGGCCGGGCGGAGCGACGTTGTCGGTTTTGACAGAGGTGGCGAACGACGGCGATGGGGGGGCAGAGAAGGTGCGCGTGGTTTCGACCATCGTCGATCCGGCAGGCGCGGCTGTGGCCAAAGATGTTGCGGCAGCGGGCGGAATTGGAGAGCGCGAGCGAAGGGATTTTCGGCAACAGATCTCCGTCAGCCGGCCCGAACTGTGGTCGCTGGAGGAACGGAACCTCTACAAGCTGGTGACCGAGGTGCAGGTGGACGGGGAGACGATAGATCGCTATGAGACGCCGTTCGGGATCCGGTCGGTGGTCTACGACGCGGCGAAGGGGCTGATGCTGAATGGCGCCGCCGTGCCGGTGAAGGGAACGTGCAATCACCAGGACCACGCGGGAATCGGGGCGGCGCTGCCTGATGCGGTGCAGTGGTATCGCGTGCGCAAGCTGCAGGAGATGGGATGCAACTCGCTGCGTACGTCGCACAATCCGCCCACGCCGGAATTGCTGGATGCATGCGATCAGCTGGGCATGCTGGTGAATGACGAGACGCGTATGATGTCATCGAATCCGGAGGGC
>JBEKPO010000019.1:0-58596 GCA_049520675.1 Occallatibacter sp.
CAGCCCCGTGGGCGTCGCCGTCGATGACAATGGACTCGTCTGGGTCACCAACTCCGGCGGCAGCGGCAGCGTCAGCCTGTGGGACCCCGGAACCGGCAAAGCCTACACCGGCTCTCCCTTCAGCGGTGGAGGCCTCGATGCTCCACACGGCGTCGCCATCGACAGCAATAACAATGCCTGGATCGCAAACAAGAGCGCCAACGTCGTTAGCGAGTTCGCCAATAGCGGGGTGGTCAGCGCTTCCGGCTACAGCGGCGGCGGCATCAATGGAGAGTCCTTTATCGCCGTCGATAGCGGAGACAATAAGTGGGTGGTCAATCACACCGGCAATTCCATCACCGAGCTTGCTCCGAACGGCTCCGCCCTCTCGCCCTCGACTGGCTTCTATGGCGGCTCGGCCACTCCGATTCTGAACAGCCCGGTCGGTATCGGTGTCGACCTTGACGGAGATGTCTGGGTAACGAACTCCGGCAATAACACGATCACTGAGTTTCTTGGCGCCGGGTCTCCGCTGGTTACGCCAATCGTGGGCAACCTGCTGGCGTCGTATGGTTACGGCGCCTCCGCCGTCAACAAACCGTAGTTTCCTCAACCTGTCGCGGACGAGGACTTGAAACCGAGGACAATTGGCATGAAGAAAACAATCTTCGCAATAGCTTTCTCGCTCCTGCTTACCGCCGCTCTTCCCCTGCGAGCGCAAAACGGCTGCGTCGACTCGCCCGAGGATCCCACCATCTTCCTGGCTCTGGTTGGCGGGGCCGGCGCTCTTATTGCGGGCATTCGCGCCGCCCGCAATCGCAAGAGCTAGCCCCCGGGGGATCCGGCGCGCTTCGGCCGTTTTTTCAAAACTCAGACGGCCCAAAAGTCTGCGCGCTTGCTACGGAGTGTCGTCGCTCGCCGCAGATCCCGCCTGGTTGCCGTTGCTGTCTTGTACCGTGATCTGCCAAGTGTAGTCGTCTGCAGAGTTCAGGCTGCCGCTCGGCGCGCTCCCTCCGCCCGTGGGGTCCGTGCCCCAGAAGATCTCGCCCGTTGTTGCTCCAGTCTCCGTCTGAGCGTACGTAAAGCCACTCGAGTTCGAGTTCTGCCCTGGTATCTGCCAGATCGTGCAGTTGCCCGAGCAGTTATTCTGCGAGAGATAGAAGCTATATGTGTAATCAGAAGGATTCGCCGGGAAAGTCCAGGTGAAGTTCGGCGTCGTGCCCGCGGTCGTCTCAAGGTTCGTGGCCACGTCGCCCGCTCCCACGATCGAACCGGTGCTTCCAAAAGCGGTCACCGCACCATTCACGGTTGTGCCGGTATCCTGCGTTCCGTCGCTGTACGTTACCGTGAAGTCGAAGCTGTCGCCAACGTTGGGTGTGCCGCCGGGCAGCGAAGCATAGTAATCAAATTGCTCGTTGCCACAATTGTTGCACAGGCCGATGTCAACGGGCATCATCAGATAAGGAGCGCTTACTGAGGTCCCTGTCAACGTAACGGCCACCGGCACTTTGTTGCTTTCATTGACCTGAAGGCTGATTGAATAATTCGGCGTGCAGGTCGCGCAGGTGCTGTATTGCGTCTGCACCTGAACCGTGCTGTTAGCGCTGGGCAGCGTCACATCGACGCCGGTCATGGTGCTGCCGGAGACGGTAATGCCGCTCGAATTGTTGTTTCTCACGTTGGTTACATCTCCTGCGTCGATCGTGCCGTCGTTGTTCTGGTCGAGGATTCCGAACAGAACGTAACCAGAGCCGCTTGGGATGGTGATCGAGTAGTCATTGGCTCCGGTCACCGGGCTGGCAATCTCCACGGCGTAAATGGCCGACGGACCCTTCCCAGAACTGCTCTGCTGGTAGAGGCCAACGTACAGTGGCGCACCCGGGGCGATGGTGACCCCTGTAGGGATGGTGACTGCGCCGGAAACCGTGGTGCAGTTGCTGGGGCAGAAGCTGGTGCCTGAAGAAACGGTCAGGCCCTGTGGGTTGCCGTCGCTATCTGTGGGGGTCGTCCATCCGGAAGGATGAGTGATGCCGGCCAAAGTGTTGAATGACCGGGCCTGGAAGCAGTAGGCCGTGCCAGCGGTGAAGCTGCCCGCGCCCATCGAGGTGTTGTTCAGAATCCATACCGTCGCACCTCCGCCGACGGCATAGAAGGTGTGGCTGCCCGCGACGGTTCCGAATTGCAGGCCGCCGGTGCCGCCGCCCAGAGCGCATATCGGGCCATCGCTGTCGGTCCCAGTGCCTATCGCCCACTCAACGACGTACTCGTTGGCTGCTTCTTCAGAGCCGCCGTTCGAAGGGCTTACACTCGGCGGGTTGTAAAAGACAAGCACGCCCCCCTCTCCTGGAAGCACCTGGATCGAAGGATTACTTGGTGGAGTGGCGTAGGTGGGGTTGGTGAGGGTGACGTTGGCATTGCTCACGTTCGCGTTCGTTACGTTAAAGCTCGAGCTGCTGCCCGTCGGGTCGTTTGCGTTCGGAGCGCCTTGCGGGCCCGGGTAATCGGTTCCCGAAGTAATGCCGGTTGAGTCCATCCAGGCATTGGCCGTGTAGTTGCCGGGAGCAACGCCGCGAATGGTGAAGGCGCCGGTCGAGGTCAGTGTGGCCTCCGGGATGCTGGTGCCGGGATTCCCGCCGCCGCCGCAGTTATTGTTCTGGAGGTACAGATACGTCTGCCCAGTTTGCGATTCGCTGTAACTCACCGTTCCTGAAACCGTGTAACCCACCACGGCGCCAAAATTCTCACCGCTCAGGTTGGTGCTCGACGTCACTGCGACGCCGGGATAGCTGACGGGATAAAAGACGGAGCTTGTCGCGCTTGGAAGCGAAGGCGTGATGTTGTACGTCCCGGTGGGCAGGCCCGTAAAGGCGAATTGGCCGCTCGTGTTGGTGATCGTCTGGATCGTGTGGCCGGTCGAAGCGTTTGTCAGCGTCACCGTGTAGTTGGGCTGGGTGGAGACATTGCATTGATTGGTCAGATTAATCTGGCCGCTGATTTGACCGGCGTTCGCGTAGATCGTGATCGTATAAGTATCCGGGCCGGCGATGTTGCTCGTTGCCGTGTCTTCCATCTGGGCAGTGAACGAAAGCGGGCTGCCGGCAGGCGTTGCCGTCGTGGGAGTTCCACTCACCATCAAAGATCTGTTCCCGGTGTTCGAAACATTCAGTCCGTTTCCGATGCTCACCAGGGTCCCGTTGGTCGGCACCGCCGTGCCATTCACGGTCCAGTTAAACGGTCCCGTGCCGCCTGTGGCATTGATGAATCCGTTATAGGCCTGTGAGACCGCGCCCGAAGATAGGGTCGCGGGATTCGGCGCAGGCAGCGCCAGCGAGTTGAAGAACGGCGCGTTCACGGCGTGGGCGCCATATGGGGAACTGAGGTTGGCTGCGATGGGCGTCACTACGGGCGCGGCGACGCCGACAAATTCGGCGAGCGAGCCGCCACCCGAGACGGAGCTTGTTACCCATACATTACCGGACCCATCGACAGCGAGGTTGGATGGAGCACTGAGGATGCCCGCTCCGTACCCATAGCCGTGACCGCTCTGGCCGGAGATCGCTATTCCCGAAGAATTGAATTCGCTGATGCTGTTGCCGCCCTGGTTCGCCGCCCAGAGATTACCAGCGCCGTCGACAGCAAGGCCCGCAGGCGAATCAAGTCCGCCGCCCGAAAAGCCGCCGCCGGATTGCGCTGTCCCATTTGAATTGAACATGCTGAGCGAGTTGTCGTTAAAGTCGGTGGTCCAGACGTTGCCCGAGCCGTCCACGGCGACTCCATAGGACACGTCGAGCCCGCCGCCGGTGTAGCCGCTGGGGCTGATGGGTGAGCCGCTGTCGTTGAATTCGGACAAGACGTCGTAATAATTGCTGACCCAGACTCGGTTCGAGATATCAATTGCGAGGCCGTAAGGAGCGTTGAGTCCGCCGCCGGTATAGCCGCCCAATCCGGTCTGGAAAATGCCGCTGGAATTGAACTCACTGAGAGAACTATCGTTGACGTTCGCCGCCCACACGTATCCACGGCCGTCAATCGCGACACCATAGGCTCCATCTAACGCGCCTGTGTAGCCACTTGCGCTGACCGGCGTGCCGCCGGAATTGAATTTGCTCAAAACAAGATCTCCGGCGTTCGTGGCCCACACGTTGCCGGAGGTGTCGATGGCAAGCTGCACAGGATCATAGAGGCCGCCATTGATGAAGCCTGTGCCGGATTGCGCCACACCCATGAAATTGAACTCGCTTAGAGAGTTGCCGGTGTAATTGGCAGTCCACGCGTTGCCGGACGCGTCGATGGCGACGCCGGCCGGGTCGTTCAATCCGCCGCCCGTGTAGCTGACGGCGATCGTAAAGTCGTTGGGAGCGAGCTGCAGCGCCGGCTCAAACGGCGCGCTGGCTGTCGCCAGACCATACAGAGTTCCTACATTGGCGCCCGGATTATGCGCGATGTTGATCGCCGCGCCCGCCGTATCTGTCGGCTCTGTGCCATATGTGTCCGTGGCATTGCTCAAAAGTGTGGTGCAGGCCGTGGAACCCGGCCCGGTCGAATTGATGCAGCCGGCCAGAATATTTGCCAGCGTATTGATCTCGCTCTGCGGCACGGTTCCGTTGCCCGCCGGCGTTGCGGCCAGCGCTGCGCCAGTGCCCAGCGCCTCCATATTTTGAATTGCGGCAAATGCGTTGGCGATGCCGCTCTGGCCCAGCCCAGCGCTGGAGCTCGACACGTGCGTCGCATCGGTCGCGAAGCCGGCGATGGCGTATGCCGTAGCGATAGTCGATACCTCGTTCATGACGACATAGGGTTTGTTGGCCGCGACGGTGCTGCACGTGCCCAATCCCGCCAGCAGTCCCGCTGCCGAGTTCGTGCCTCCGCCAGCATTCCCGCCTACTGAGTACAGGTACACCTGCGATGACGGGCTCGGGCATGTGTAGTCGCTCGAGATGCTGAACGATCCATTTTCACCCGTGGTCACGAAGCCGGAGCCATTCAGCAACGATAGTGAGGCGGCGCCGTAGCCTGTGATGTTGGTCGCATACAGGTACACGCTGGCGCCAACAATCGCCTGCTGCCCGCCATATACCTTGCCGCGCAGTTTCGCCCCTTGACCGCCCTCTGTCTGCGTTGTGTTGCTGACTGGTACGCCCGAACAACCGGCGATAAGAAGAGCGCTTGATGCGGCCACAACCAAGGAAATACGCACAGAGAAAGCTCCTTCTCGGTTACCCATATCCCACCCAGAGGCCGTACTTTTCAAACTGGAATAGGGTCTTGATCAAAGGCTTGAGGGATGGGAGTCCGCAGCTTATATTCCGCGCTTTCATAAGGAGATGCAACGCTTACAAGCCGCGAGAGACATCCTTTGGTAATGACGCTTTTTGCTCATACGCTCCGAAAATTCCCTCACCCGTCCGGGGGGTCGTTTACTCAACCCGAGCCGCTTTCGGCGATCCATCTTTCTCTTGAACATTTGCGTTTCGCTGTGATATATATTTGCCAGATTTTCTTCCCCGGCTTCGCCCCCCAAAGCCCTCACTGCTCGTGGTCTTTATCTTCAGGTAATCCTTACGTCGGCCCTAAAAATCCGTCGACGCAAGCCATCTCCACGAAGGGGGGTCAAAATCGTGCGTCATTTTGCGCTTCTGCTGTCCCTGTCCTCCGTTCTTCTGCTGTCTGGCTGCTCGTCCGCGCCGGTCCTCACCGGAACCTCGACTACACCCGGGACTCCATCCGGCTCAGTTCGCGGCGCGGCCATCACCGGCAGGGTCCACGGCGGCCAGAATCCCGTCTCCGCCGCGCACGTCTATCTCCTTGCGGTCAGTAACTCCGGCTACGGAGGCCCAGGCATCGCCGCATCGAGCACCAATGCCTCCGTCTCGCTTCTGACCACAGGCACAGGGCAGGATAGCCTCGGCTACTACGTCACCACCGCTTCCGACGGCTCCTTCTCGATCAGCGGCGATTACACCTGCCCCTCGTCCTATGCAATCCCATATCTCTACGCGGCGGGCGGCAGCGCAGGCTCAGGGAATAATTCGGCCATCACCCTGGTGGGTCCGGTGGGAAGCTGCCCCACCTCTTCTGAATACGTGGTCGTGAATGAGGTCACGACTGTCGCGGCAGTGTATTCCTTCGCTGGATTTGCCAGCAGTCCCATCAATGTGTCGAGTTCCAGTACCTCGCTGGCAGCCACCGGCCTGAGCAATGCGGGGGCTACACTTCTCAACCTGGTAGCCCCCGGCACCGGCGTGGCCGAAGCGACGACCGCCGGTAGCAATGGTGCCGTGCCGCAGGCTGAAGTCAACACCCTCGCCAATATCCTCGCCGCTTGCGTCAACTCCGCCGGATCCACTTCCATGCAATGCAACACGCTCTTCACCAACGCAGAGAACAACGGTAACCCGGCGCCCGACACGGCCACGGCAGCACTCAACATCGCGCACAACCCCGGCGTCAACGTAGGCAATCTCTTCGGCCTGCAAGCGGGTAACCCGCCTTTTGCGCCCATGCTCAGCTCCGCGCCCAACGATTTCACCATCGCCGTCAGCTACTCTGGCGGTGGCCTCGATGGTCCCAACAGACTTGCCGTCGACGGTTCTGGCAATGTCTGGGTTGAGAATGCGAGTAGCAACGGCGTTAGCGAATTTAGTCCCACCGGCATTGCACTTTCCGGCTCCACGGGCTACACCGGGGGTGGACTCAATGACCCCGGGGGCATCGCTATCGACAGCTCCGGCGATGCCTGGGTAGTGGACACGAACCCGTTCAATAACGGCCTCTCCGAACTAAATGGCAGCGGCATGGGGGTCTCCGGCTCTCCCTTCACCGGCGGCGGCCTCAGTAACCCAGAGGATCTCGCCATCGACAGTTTGGGCGACGTGTGGGTGTCAAACCCCACCGGCAGCAGCCTCAGCGAGTTCAGTTCCTCCGGCGCGGCAAAATCCGGGACCACTGGTTACACCGGCGGCGGACTGGATGCGCCCCGCGCCATCGCCATCGACGCCTCCGGCAATGTCTGGGTGGCGAGCAACAACGACAACAGTCTCAACGAGTTCAGTTCCACCGGTACACCCATATCGAGCTCGTCCGGATTCAAAGGCGGTGGGCTCAGTGATACCCAATACATCGCCATTGACGGCTCTGGCAACGTCTGGGCCACAAACTATGGAGGCAGCAGCGTCAGCGAGTTCAACTCCAGCGGCACTGCGATCTCCGCCTCCAGTGGCTTCACCGGCGGCGGACTCAGTTTGCCCATAGGCATCGCCATCGACGGCTCAGGTAACGTCTGGGTTGCAAACTCTGACACTGTCGGCGTGGGCAACGATATTGCCGAGTTAGCTCCCTCCGGCGCACCGATCACCGGCTCGTCCGGGTACGAGGGCGGCGGACTGGATAAACCTACCGCGATCGCAATCGATGGCTCCGGCAATCTCTGGGTGTCGAGCTCCCTTAACAACATCGTCGAGTTTGTCGGCGCGGCCACTCCGGTCGTCACGCCGATTGTCGCCAACCTCGCGAGCGGGCACGCCGTGAACCGGCCATGATCACCACCCGGGTCTGCTCGCGGGGTGCTTGACAATTAACCTGCCGGTGCTGGCTTGCCGACTTGCTTATTGCTACACTGATTCCGAGGTCGCGATGAACCTGAAGAAAACACTCCTTGCAATTGGCTTTTCCCTGATCGTTGTTCTGGCTCCGTCGTTGCGCGCGCAAAATGGCTGCGTCGACTCGCCCGAAGATCCTGCAAGGGCTGACACGGCACAGCGTCGCTCCCCCGGCGCGCTCCTCCCGTCCCGGCACCGCTCCCCTATTCCCACCTCTCGGTCCGTTGCCCGCTTGTCCCCTGTCTTCATTCGATCGGCACATCGATCTCATCGTCGGGTAGAGGGCCTCTCATAGCCGGATCGCCCTCCGTGCGCATCTGCCGATTGGGCAGAGGATGCAGCTTAAAGAGCACGAGCAAATCCCTGTCGTCATCGTCCAAGGCGCGGAACGTCGCCACCTGTTCGAGGGAAAAATGCACGTGCAGGTCCTCCAGCGTTCCCGGGTCCAGATCGTTCCATGACGCATACCACCCCGGCTGATACGCGCCGGTCTTTGCAGCCAGTTCTTCGGTGCCGAAGTCGTCGCAAAGCGACGGCAGGTGCGTCAACAACGTAATCTCGTCTCCGCTGATCGATACCAGCAATCGCCTTCCATTGGGATGCGCATCAATATAATGCGTCAGCTCCGCCGCCGCATTCACAAGTGTGTACTCGGGATGCATCGCATAGCTTGCCGTCTGCACTCCGTGCACGCAGGCCGCGCACGCGGCCAGCAAGGCTACCACCCATCCCATCGCTCGCTCCCGGCCCACCTCCTTCAGCAATGCCCCGGCGCCCAGCGACACCACGAAAAAACAGAAGAACGCCGGCACTGCGAAATAACGGGGCTGCGGGTGGTCCTGCAGCGTCATGAACAGCACATACCCCGCGACGGCCCATAGCGAACAGCCGAACAGAGGCTCGCGCCACAAACGCTGCGCCCACGCGCTACGCCACGCAACGGCAGCGCTCAACGCGACCGCTCCGGCCAGCAAAATCAGGCTGTGATCCACCCACAGCAACCCGTGGAAGGACCACCACAGGCTCACCAGCAGCCAATTCCATTCGCTTGGCTTGGGATAGGTATTAACAAAGAAGTAATACCTGTAGTCGCCCTTCAATCCCATGGCGCCGATCAGCGCCAGCCAGGTCGCATACGCAATGAAGGCGCTGGCTGCCGTTAAGCCCACAAGAGCCAGCGCCACCCTCCGCCTCTGCCACAGGGGCACCACGATCGCCCACGCCACCGCTGGAAACAGAAACAGCCCCGTAGTCTTGGTCAGCACCATCAGGGCGAACAGCAACCCTATCCCTGCAGAAGCCAGCTTCTGCCGCCGCATTCCGGGCAGCCGCACCGCAAGGTTCACGGCGGCGAGCGTCAGCGTTATCTGCAGCGGCTCAAGAATCGCCAATCGGCTGAAGCAATAGAGAAACGGGCTGCTCACGACCAGCGTTACCGCCAGCAGCCCCATCCACACTGGAGCCCTCGAGGAGGGCTTCTCATCCACAGCGTGAGAGTTCGGCGCGTTCGTCCGCAGCAGAAGATAGGTCAGCGCCAGGCTCGTCAGAAAACATGCGATGGCTAGCCCGCGGGCAGCTTCCACGTTGACTCCCGTAAAGAAAAACAGCACCCATTCCGCGAACGGCCACACGGGAACCGCGACCGCCGGATTGAAATCTCCGGCCATATACCAGTTCCCGAACAGGTGCGCGCGCACGGCGGCATTCCCATACCAGCCCTCATCGGTGTACTTCGCCCAATCGAAGACCCACGGCGATCCGTTGGGAAAATCCGCGCGCAGATGCAGAGCGTGCAACAGGGCAAATCCGGCAATCAGCAGCACCCACGCCGTGTAACCCCAGCGCCGCAATCCCCTCACCTGATCCGTCAAAGGTTCTTTCTCCTGCTCGCCCTCGAACGCTCTGGCGCCGTCCGTCCAAGCCGCTCGGCGCATAAACAAACTCACTCCAAGCCATCATTCGCCTCAAAGGCAGTCGAGGGTCAAAAAAGGCAAGGGTCAAGAAAGACAGCCGCGACGGGAACGCCCTTGAGTATACATTCGCGCATCGCCGCCGGCCGCGTCACGCGTCCTCCGTTCTCTGCCCCTGCCTCATTCATGTTTTTTCCTCTCGGGCCGATGAAGCCAATGTTGGTTCAAACTATGCCCTATGCCACGGAGGCGAGGCACGTTGAATCCCATGCAAAATCACGTCCCTTTTCGCCCCCTGTCTCACGCCTCCGGCCTCACTCTCGTCGAACTGGAGGCAGCATCGCCTGCCGTGTCCGGGGCCCCCCGCCCCTCGGCGATTCAAATCGTCGGTGTCAGCGCGGCGTGGCGCAAGCTGCTCATGCAAGCCGATATGGCTGCGCCCCATCTCCAGGTCGCCGCCGTCGAAGGCGAATCCGGCTGCGGAAAGTACACGCTCGCTCACTATCTCTTCAGCCGATCGCCGCTGTCGGGCTCGCGCTTTCAGCGCCGCGACGCGCGAGAGTGGCTGGCCACCGACGCCGACCCCGCCGCACTCGCCGGCTTCACCTATCTCGATCGCGTCGATCTTCTCGCCCCTCCCGGCCAGGGGATCTTGCTGGGCGTCCTCAAAGCACTACAGGATCGCCCGCCAGGCCGTACCGTTGTCCTTGCGTCCTCTCAGACCTCGCTCCGGCAGATGGCCAGCCAAGGCCTGCTGCTGCCCGATCTGGCATTCCGCCTCACCGCCATCCGCTTCCTCATTCCTCCGCTGCGCCAGCGCCGCGAAGACATCGCCCCACTCGCTCAGTTTCTTCTCGATCACCTCTCCACGCGCTACCATCAGCGTCCGGTCGTCCTCGGCCCGGGCTCCCTCGCCCGCCTCTTGCAACACAGTTGGCCGGGCAATGTTCGCGAGCTTGCCAGCGTTCTCGAAACCGCTCTGCTCGAAGTCGGCAACGGCGTCATCAAACCTTCCGACCTCACTCTTCCCGACATCCCTCAGCCCTCCCTGCAAGTGCGTCCTAGCTCAACCTCCGACGCTTACGCCGCCGATCTCTCGTTAGATGGGGTCATCCGACAGCATATCCAGTACGTGCTCGACCTCAATCGCGGCAACAAGCTTCGCACCGCGCGCCAGCTCCGCATCAGCCGCTCGACCCTCTACCGCATACTCGACAACGAAAAGCTCGCCGGGGAACAACTTCGCTGATTGGCCGATTTGCCGACTCGCTCTGCGGTCTCGATTCTGAGATTAGGTGGCAGGAACACGAATCAATTTGCCGCGCGTCGAAACGACGATTCGTCGCAGATCATATGCCATACTGATCCTGTCTTCGCGTTCGCTCCGACTTCCGAAACCCCCAATGGCTTCCCATCCCAATCCGGAGTTTCTGCGCCGCGCCATCGCGCTAGCCTCGCAGAATGTCGCCACTGGTGCTGGTGGGCCCTTCGGCGCGGTCATTGTGCGCGACGGCAAGATTGTCGGCGAAGGCGCAAACTCCGTGACGGCTAGTAATGACCCCACGGCACACGCTGAGGTCAATGCAATCCGCGCCGCTACCAAGGCACTCGGGACCTTCACCCTCGCTGGCTGCGACCTCTACACGAGCTGCGAACCGTGCCCCATGTGCCTCGCTGCCGCCTATTGGGCACGCGTCGACGCGGTTTACCACGGCGCAAGCGCCGTAGACGCTGCCCGCGCCGGGTTTGATGATGCATTTCTTTACGATGAGTTCCGCAAAGCCGCGGATCATCGCAAACTCCGCTCCATGCAATGGCTCGGCGATGAGGCATGGGAAAGCTTTGCCGCCTGGATCGCCTCGCCGAACAAGATCGAATATTGAGTGCTCTCGATTATGTTCCGGCTACGGTTCGGCCTGGGTGGCTTCGTCGGCCGAGATTTACCAGCATCAGCAAGCCCTGCAGCACGATCACAATCGCGATTACAAAAACAAAGCCTTCAAAATGCGCGGCTCGTGCGTTGCGAAGAAAGCTGAATACTCCCAAGCCGATCAGGGCCGCTGCTGCCGCCCAAAGCCAGCGTTCACTGCGCACGCCAAGATGAAGCAGGCGCACCAGCAGCGTGGCCAGACCGGCTGCTGCAATGAGCAATGCCACGGCGGCGCGCGTTTGAAATCCAGGATGCCGCAGCAGGCACTCCATGAATGCCAGCCAGCAGCCGCACAACAACGTGACTGCCGAGGTCAGGAAAAGTAACTTCGTCACCGTTCCTCCTTCTCGAATGCACCGCGTGGCGATGCTGGAGATCTGACGCAAATACCAAAGGTTGGCGCGCCGCCGGCCAAATCGCGGCACCAGGAATTCCGCGTAATCCTCATGCAGGTCACCGGTCACGGTTTCTCGATCGCGCGCCGACAGTAGCCGCTTCAGCAGGAACTCCGCCCATCGCGGGGGACTTTGGTGGCTCATGACTTCACCGCGACGGGCAGCTTCACACCTTGCCACATTTCTGCCAGGGTCTTTTGTGCGTCGGCAAGCATGCGATTCCCCTCCGCTGCAACCATGTAATAGCGACGGGCGCGGCCTCCGCGAATCGCTGTGCCTGGCGCAAGCCTGGAATCGACGAACCCACGCCGCTCCAGGCGATCCAAAGTGGTGTAAACGGCCCCCGCAACCACGCTTCTCGCCAGCGAAACCTGAACCTGGCGCAGGATCGCCCGACCGTATGCGTCCTCACCCAGGCGCAGGATCGAGAGCAGCACAGCTTGCTCAAACGTGCCTAACAAATCGGCCATGCCTACAATGTAGGCATAAGACAGGCTCCCAGTCAAGAGATAAGATTTGACCTACTGGCTGGCTGCGAACAGACGAAAAACGGCTCATGATTCATCGAGGACGTGATCGGCAACGGAGCAATTGGTAGCGGGTCAGTTTCGGGCCGCTTTGAAAGGGCACGGCTTCAGCCGTGCCGTAAAAGTAGCAACAGGAGTGGGGGCTTTAGCCCCTGAGGGATGGTTTTTCAAACTCACCCACAATGTCGCATCTCCGATTCTTGACCCTTTACGGCCGCGTTGCGTATGCTGCCAGCGTTTGACACAGCTAAATGTTTGTTCCCGCCTTGATGCCCTTAAGGGAGAGCCCGCATGAGCACCGCCGCCACGGCCGTAACCGTCGCACCGAAGATGGGCGCGAAGCCCATGCTCATTCGCCGCGCCGCCGTCCTCGGCGCCGGCACCATGGGCTCGCGCATCGCTGCACACCTGGCCAATGCCGGCATCCCGGTACTCTTGCTCGATCTGCCTTCAAAACCCGAGAGCGCCGAGCGCCGGTCTCTAGCCGAAACCGCCATCGCTGCGCTCGCCAAGTCCAAACCCGCAGCTTTCTTCGAGCCTTCGCTCGCCCGCCTCATCATCACCGGTGACTTCGACCACGACTTGCCGAAGCTCGCCGACTGCGACTGGGTCATCGAGGCCGTTGCCGAGAATCTCGAGATTAAGTCCGCCCTTCTCTCGCGCGCACTCCCGCATCTCGCCGCACATGCCATCCTCACCACTAACACCTCGGGCCTGCCGATATCGCAAATCGCCTCGAGATTGCCAGTCCAAAACCAGAAAAGAATTTTCGGCACGCACTTTTTCAATCCACCGCGTTACATGCGCCTCCTCGAAGTCATTCCCGCTCCCGGCGCCGATCCTGCTGCAATCTCTTCCTTTGCCGCCTTCGCCGATCGCATCCTTGGCAAGCAGGTCGTCTTCGCTCACGACACGCCAAACTTCATCGCCAACCGCATCGGCATCGCCGTCATGTTCACGGCCGCCGATCTTATGCTCGAACAGGGTTTGACGATCGAAGAGGTCGACGCGCTCACGGGCCCTGCTATCGGCTGGCCGCGCACCGGAACATTTCGCCTCGCCGATCTCGTCGGCATCGACATCCTGGCGCACGTCGCCGCCAACTTTCCGCAAGGCGTCACCGGCGGCAAGTTCTCGGCAATTCTAGACGAACTCCTCAAGCGCGGATGGCTCGGCGATAAATCTGGACAAGGCTTCTACAAGAAGGTTCGCGGCGCCGACGGAAAAGACGAACGTCTGGTTCTCGATCTAGCCACCTTCGACTATCGTCCCGCCGCGAAGCCCGCATTGCCTTCGCTCGATATGGCGAAAAACGCGGCTACCCTGCCCGAACGCCTGCATCTGTTGCTTGCGAACGACCCGAAGAAAGACAAGGCCGCCGCCTTCCTCTGGCCGTTTCTGGCGTCGCTCTGGAACTTCGCCGCTGAACGCATCGGCGAGGTTGCCGACGACGCGCCGTCGATCGACACCGCCATGCGCGCGGGCTTCAATTGGGAGCTTGGCCCCTTTGAGATGTGGGACGCAGCAGGCGTCGTCGAATCCGTCGCACGCATGAAGGACCTGCGGCTACCCGTGAGCGGCGCGGCCCGCAAGCTCGTCGAACACCGGTCAGCTACCGTTTCCTGGTATTCGAATGTCGGCCCACAGTGCTTCAATCCGGTCACAAGCCAATGGGAGCCGATCCATTCGATCCCCGGCCACTCCCGCGTCGCCGATTTCCGCCGCGCAAACGGCGTGATCCGCTCCAATTCTGGCGCATCGCTGGTCGATCTCGGCGACGGCATTGCCTGCATCGAGCTGCACTCGCTCAAGAACGCCATCGGCGGCGACGTCCTCTCGTTCATCTCGTCTGTCCTCAATCCCGCGTCCGATTTTGTTCGTGACTTCGCCGGCTTTGTCATCTCGGGCGATCGCGAAAACTTCTCTGTGGGTGCCAATCTCATGCAACTCCTGCTCGCCGCACAGGAAGGCGAGTGGGACGAACTGGCGCAGATCATTCATCAGTTTCAGCAGATGACTGCGGCAATCAAGTTCTGTCCGCGACCCGTCGTCGCCGCTCCCTTCGGCCTCACCCTCGGCGGCGGAGCCGAGATCTGCCTGCACGCCGCGCGCCGCCAGCCCCACGCCGAAACTTATATGGGCCTGGTCGAAGCGGGCGTCGGACTGATCCCCGCAGGCGGAGGCACCAAGGAAATGTTGCTCCGCGCCATTGACGCAGCCATCGCCCTCTCGCCGCCCGACCCCAAGGATCCGCCTTCACGGTTCGCCCAATTCGGCGAAGTCGTCACCGCCCTCAAGCGCAATTTCGAAACCATTGCCTTGGCCAAAGCCTCGACCGCCGCCGCCGAAGCCCGTTCCCTGGGCCTTCTCGCGTCTTCCGATCGCGTCACCATGAACCGCGAACGTCTGCTGCTCGACGCCAAAGAGCAGGTCATCGCCCTCGCAGAAGCCGGCTACACCGCGCCGCAGCCGCGCGCCATCCCGGCTCCGGGCATCGCTGCCCTCGCCACCTTGGAAACCGGCGTCTTTCTTATGGGCGAAGCCGGCTATGCCTCCGCGCATGACCAAAAGGTTGCCCGATGGGCCGCCTATATCCTCGCCGGCGGCCGCATCACTCCCGGCACAATAATCACTGAGCAGTACGTACTCGACCTGGAGCGCGAAGCCTTTCTTTCGCTCTGCGGCGAGCGCCTCACCCAGGAGCGCATCGCCTACACTCTCAAAACCGGCAGGCCGCTGCGCAATTGAATTTCGTGCCCAGCGGTTGCGCTCCTGTCCCTTCCGGCATACATTTCTCGTGAGAGAGCACGATGGTTCAAGCCGGTCGCCAATTGATTGCGGTCCCCGTGCTTCTCTGCTGCTCCATCCTTGGCATTCACCCTCAGGACCCCGCTTCGCCACTCGACGCCACCGGCGAAACCATGATCGACGGCCGTTCGCAGCCTTACCTCATCCGCCATCTTCCCGTGAACGCCTTCCCCGAACTGCCGCCCGCCATCGCGACTGAGCTCACTCGCCGCGGCTGCCTCATTCCGCAGACCTACGAAGCGCATCGCCCGGAGAACGTCGCCCACGCCAGTCTCGAGCACAAAGGCTCCTCCGACTGGGCGGTCCTATGCTCCGTCAACGGAACCGTCTCGCTGCTTGTCTTTCTCGCAAGCAGCAACGGCGAGCCAACCGTTGTCGCCGCTGCCTCCGAAATCTCGCGGCTCCAGGCGCACGGTTCGAGTGCCGTCCTTGGCTTCAACTGGGGCATCGACCCCGTATCGCCTGAACAGGTGCACGTAGCGCAACTGGGCATGCGTCATCCCCCGCCGCGCCTCGACCACGACGCCCTTGCCGATTCCATCATCGACCAGAAGACGATCTATCGCGTTTATACCCACGGAACATGGACGACCATCGACACGCAGGATTAGCATCGCGTTAGAAAACAGACTCTCGTTCCACTGTTTCCCCGATCCCTGAACCCTGATCACCGATCACCAACTACTGACCACCGATCGCTGCTCCTCAGGAGCCACCCATGCCGGAAGCCGTTCTCGTCGCCGCCGTCCGCACGCCCGTTGGCCGCGCCCCCAAAGGTGCGCTCTCAACCACTCGGCCTGACGATCTGGCTGCAACTGCGTTGAGCGGGCTTTTGGACAAGGTACCGGCCTTGGACAGAGCCGCCATCGACGACGTCATCCTTGGATGCGCCCAACCCGAGGGCGAGCAGGGATTCAACATTGCTCGCATGGCCGCTCTGCGCGCCGGTCTTCCCGTCGAGATCCCCGGCGCCACCGTGAACCGCCTCTGCGCCTCCGGCCTCGAGGCCATCGCCCTTGCCGACCACCGCATCCGCTCCGGCTTCGCGCGCGTCATCATCGCCGGCGGAGCCGAGTCCATGAGCCTCATCCCGATGGGCGGCAATAAGCCTAGCCCCAATCCCTGGCTCGCAGAGAACTACCCGGCCTCGCTCCTGACCATGGGCCTCACCGCCGAGCGCGTCGCCCGCCACTATGGCATCTCGCGTATTGATCAGGACGCATTCGCTCTAGCCAGCCACCGGAAGGCTCTAGTCGCGCAGGCCGCCGGGCGTTTCTCCCAAGAACTCGTTCGAGTCCTCGTCACGACCGTCACGCCCGACCCGAAAACCGGCAGACCCGTCGCTACTGAGAAAGAGTTCTCCGCCGACGAAGGTCCTCGCCCCGACACCTCTGCCGAAGCGCTGGCACAGTTGAAACCCGTCTTCCACGCACAGGGAACCGTCACCGCGGGCAACTCTTCGCAAACCTCCGACGGAGCCGCTGCCGCCATCCTTATGGATGCTTCCTTCGCTCGCGAACTTGGCCTACAGCCCGTTGCCCGCCTCGTCTCCTATGCCGTCACCGGCTGCCTGCCTGAAGAGATGGGTATCGGCCCCATCACCGCCATTCCCGAGGCGCTCAAGCTTGCCGGCCTAGTGCTCGACGACATCGACCTCATCGAGCTCAACGAGGCCTTCGCCGCGCAGACTCTCGCAATTATTCGGGCTCTTAACCTGGACCAGGAAAAAATCAACGTCAATGGCGGAGCCATCGCTCTCGGTCACCCACTCGGCTGCACCGGCGCGAAATTGACCGCAACTTTGCTCCAAGAGCTGAAAGGCCGGAAGGCCAGATACGGAATGGTGACCATGTGCGTCGGCGGTGGCATGGGCGCGGCCGGCATCTTCGAGCGGCTAAATTAACACCTCGGTCGCTTCATTCTTTCGGTCGTCGTGCAGCCGATTGACTCGGTCCAGCAGCCTGAGTTAACGTGAGTCACCTCCCTACTATGTTCTAAGGAACAGCTATGCGACTTCGATCGGTTTATGCATGGATGGCAGCCGTATGGGCGGCCGGCTGCTCACCGGCGTGCTGGGCCCAGTACAACAACAACGGCAACCCCGCCGCAGGGTGTGCGGCCTGCGGCACATGCGGCGGCGGAGTCATCTTTATCGCGGTCGCCTGGATCGCCCTCATCATTGCGCTACTGGTTTGGGTGGCGCGCGACGCCAAAGCTCGCGGGATGGACAGCGCCATCCTTTGGATGCTTCTGGTCCTGTTCGTCGGGCCTATCGGACTTGTGATCTATCTTTTTGCGCGGCCCCAAGGGAATATGGTCCCGTGCCCCAATTGCGGTAACAAGCGGCTCCAGGCCAGCGTCAAATGTCCTCACTGCGGAATCGGATCCTGAGGCCCGAGTTCTGGCTCGGCGCTGTCGTTCTGGTCATTCTGCTGGTCGGGGCGGACGCCCTCCGTCCGCCTCAACGCCAGGTGAGCGTGCGCCTGTTCACGGCTTCCGTCGCAGCCTACCATCGCTACCTGCACCCGGTCACCGGCAGATTCATCCATTGCCGATACAACCCCACCTGTTCCCGCTTCGCTGTCGTAGCGGTGAGAAAATACGGAATCCTCAAAGGTGGTTGGATGAGCGCGCGCCGAATCCTGTCATGCCGCTCCCCAGTAGCCATGGGCACCTTCGACCCCGTCCCGTAACTCAACCCGGTACTCGCAATTCCTTGATACCTAGTTCTTGAAGAACTTCCCATGCCCTCCATTCGCCCACGGGTCATAGTGGGCCGCAAATTCGGCGCGATGCTCCACGCTGGGGTGGTTATAGAGCCAGAACTCGATCAGTGGGCTCGGGTTCGGATCCTCGAGCCACACTCGACCCAGCGTATTGAAACCAGCCACCGCCGTCTTTTGCGGATCCGCCACGATTCCGTGGATCGCCTCCTGCCCATAGACATCTGCCTCATGCTCAAAGTGCCGGCTCAAGGCATTGCCGGCCGGTTCCAGCAGAAAGCTCACGATGGATATGGCGAACAGAAGCACCACGAACCCGGTCCGCGAGTCCATATCGGGCGCACCCCAGCTCGCTCCGAACCGTCCGACCATCCATGCGGCAAACCCCGCGCACGTCCAATAAACCACTAGCAGTCCGAGAGAGTCGCCAGCGAGTTCCTTTGGAATGTGGTGCAACACGTAATGGCCGCTCTCGTGCCCGAAGACGAGTTGCAACTGGTCGTCCGGCAACTGGTCGGTCGCGGTATCCCACATCACAAAGCGTTTTGTCGCGCCGATTCCCGCCACAAACGCGTTCATACCGGTCGACTTCGCACTTGCCTTGATCAGGTACATACGCTCCGGCGGGATGTTGATCCCCGTCCGTGCCACCACGGCCTCCAGCTTTGTCACCAGGGCCGCATGGTTCTTGGCCAGGGGTTCCTGATGGTAGAACAAAGGCACGAGCAGCGGCGAAACAAATACTCCGAACACTATAATCGGCAATGTCGCCACCCAGAGTCCGAGCCAGTAGCGGCGTGGCCAGCGCCGCACGATCCAGTGAAAGAGCAGCAATACGGGTGTACCGAACAAGAGCGTCAGCCCCAATGCCTTGCCCTCGTCTCCCAGCCAGCTTCCCCAGCCCTGCACGCTGATACCATACACGCGCTCGTAGTGTTCTCCGATCCAGTCCAGAGGCAATCCGGCAACGGCCCCAATGATGAAATACGCAGCCAGGAACGCAAGTCCCTGCACCCATCGGCGGCTCGTTAGGCGCTTCGCCCACCCCTCCACACCGGCCCATGCGCGCGTCGCCAGCAGCAGCCATACAAACAAGATTCCCCAGATCGATCCGCCAATGTTGAGGATGTTGCGGATCCGGCTTAACTGAATCGCCTTCGCCAGCTGGTCTGGCGGCAGCGTGTAAGCCTGTGGCGCATTCGTCTGCTGATTGCTTGCCGCAGTCGCGGTATTTGCTGTCGCCGTAGCGTCGGTTTGTGCCTGCAGCGGAGCAGCCAGACCCGCTATCGACACGCCCAACGCCATTGCCAGCACCCATATCCCTTGCCGCATCATCGCAACTCGCTCCCCTCACTGAACTCTGAGACAATCAATCATACAGATGCTTCAATCCGATTTCTTGCCACCCACATCAATCATCCATCCGGCCCCATCACGACGCAGTTCGTTGAGCCTCTTCAACCTCTCCCTCGTATTCGCTCTCACAGCCTCGCTCGGTGCTTCGCTGCCCGCTGTCGCGCAGCAACCGGGCCCCGCGATTCTCGACGCCATGACCACCGAGCTGCACCGTGCCTTCACTTCGCTCGGCAAGCCCGACGTTGCCCCATCCTTAGCGTCGGCGACAGCGGACGCCAAGGATGAGAAGGGATCTCCCGCGGCCACAGCCGCCAGCCAGCAGATCGCTCCCTACTTTCTCAGCTACACGGTCAGTGACGCCAGTTATGTCAGCGTTCGCGCCGAGTACGGCGCATTAGCCGAGAGTTCCGCGAACCGCATCCGCGTGGCCGACGTGCAGGTGCGCGTGGGCGCGCCCGCGCTCGACAACACTCACGGCACTCATCGCGCCTCTGCCGTCAACAGCATGCAATTGCCCCTCGGCGATGACCGCGCGGCTCTGGCGCGTTCGCTGTGGCTAGCCACAAACACCGGCTATGGCAATGCTCTCGACAGCTACCTGCGCGTGAAAACCGAGGCCGAGGTGCGCGCCAAAGAAGAGGACACCTCACCCGACTTCAGCCAGGAGGCGCCGCAAACCCACATCGGCGAAGTGGCTCCGCCCATCGTCGTCGACCGCGCGGCGTGGGAGCAGCGGGCCAGGGAACTGTCCCGGGTCTTTCGTGAATTCCCCGACGTGTATCAGAATATGGTGCAACTCACCGTTCAGAACGAGACGGACTATTTCGCGTCTTCCGAAGGGTCGCGCATCGTCACGCCGCATTTGCTGGCGCGCGTGGTCATCGTCGCCGCCACCCGGGCCGACGACGGAATGGACCTCTTTCGCGACCAGACTTTTGAAGCCGAAACTGCAGACGCTCTGCCCAAACAGGCGGACCTCGAAGCAGCGGCGCGCGATCTCGGCCGCAGTCTCGAAGCATTGCGCAAGGCGCCCATCACCGAACCATTCGACGGCCCGGCCATTCTCTCCGGCCGCGCAGCCGCCGTCTTCTTTCACGAAGTGCTCGGCCATCGCCTCGAGGGCCAGCGCCAGCGCGGCGATGAAGAAGGCCAGACCTTCACCAAGGATGTCGGCAAAGAGGTCCTGCCCGAATTCCTCTCCGTGGTCGACGACCCCACAATCACCCGGTTCCAAAACACCTGGCTGAGCGGCAACTACGAGTACGACGACGAAGGCCAGAAGGCGCAGCGCGTCGATCTCATCGACGACGGCGTTCTGAAGACCTTTCTCATGTCGCGCCTGCCCATCGCCAGCTTCGGCGCATCCAACGGCCACGGCCGCGCCGAAACCGGCCACATCCCCACTGGCCGCCAAGGCAACCTCATTGTGACTTCCACCAAATCGGTCCCGGAAGCAAGACTTCGCGAGCAGCTGATTGACGAGGCGAAAAAGCAGGGCAAGCCCTACGGACTTTACTTCGAAGACATCTCTTCCGGCTTTGCCGTCACCCAGCGAAATTCGCCACAGGCCTTCCAGGTCATTCCGCTTGTTGTCTGGCGCGTTTACGTCGATGGCCGTCCCGACGAGCTGGTTCGCGGCGTGAGCATCGTCGGCACACCGCTCGCCGCCATGAAGCGCATCGTCTCTACCGGCGACAAAAGCGAAGTCTTTAACGGCGAGTGCGGCGCCGAGTCGGGAACCATCCCTGTGAGCGCCGTGGCTCCCGCCATGCTGGTGAGCGAAATGGAAACCCAGCGGCAGCCACAAGGCACGGCAAGACCGCCGATTCTGCCGATACCAAGTGCGCCCGCCGCCAAGGAGGGCCAATGAGCGCATTTCATCCAGCGCGGACTCTCGCCTCGGCCGGGGTGCTCGTAGCGTCATTGTGGTTTGCTGGCACCGCCGCCGCTCAGTCCACCCGCGGCGACGCGGAAAAAGACCCCGTGTTCGCCGCCATGCTTACTGAGCTCGATCGCAGCATGAGCCAAATGCAACTGCCCGGCTTCGCCAAGCCGTTCTTCATCCAATACCGCATCGAAGAGGTCGATGACTTCACCACCAGGGCCGACTTCGGCGCGAGCGAAGGTCCGAGCCGCGCCCATCAGCGCATTGCGCGTGTCACAGTGCGCGTGGGTGACTACACAACTGACAGCTCCGGTGGCCGCGGCGACGGCTCCATTGAGCTGGCTGTTATCGACAACGACCCCATCGCGCTTCGCTCCTCGCTGTGGGAGGCAACTGACCAGGCTTACAAGAGCGCTTTGGCAGCTTACGCGCAAAAGCAGGCCGAACTGAAGCAGGTGCAGACCCCGCCGCAAGCCGACGACTTCAGCCATGAAAAGCCCGTCATTTCGCTCGCGCCCTCCGCGCCTCCACTCCGCCTCGACGAAAGCGCCTGGGACCAACGCGTCGCCCGCGCCAGCGGACTCTACCGAACCGGCGCAACCGCCGAGGCGAATGAGCGGGAGATCCAGTCTTCATCGGCGAGCTTTCACGCCCGCGCCACAACCACCTGGCTCGTGAATAGCGAGGGGACAATCGTCCGCAAATCTGCGTCCGAATATGAGGAGGTCTTCGGCGCGAGCACACAGGCTGCCGATGGCATGCGCCTCGAACGCTCCTACTCAACCGCGGCCACCTCGCTTCCCGATCTCGACTCCGAGCCCGACTTCAACAAGCGCGCCGTCGATGAAATTGCTTCCCTGAACGAACTGCGCAACGCACCGCTGGTTGAAGAGGAGTATCACGGGCCTCTGCTGATGAGCGCCGATGCCGCCACCAGCACGCTGCGTGCGCTCCTAGCCTCCGCGGTCACAGCCACGCGCCCTGGCCTCGGCACTGAGGCGCGCACCAATGGCCTGTTCGCTTCCAGTTATCACGCCCGCGTGGTGCCCGATTTCATGAGCGTCGTCGACGATCCGCTGCTCAAGACCTACCAGGGCAAAGGGCTCTTAGGCGCGTACGAGATCGACGACGAGGGCGTGCCCGCACAGGCTGTGAAGCTGATCGATGACGGCCGTCTGGCCAATTACCTCATTGGGCGCCAGCCTGTACGCGACTTTCCGGAATCGAACGGCCACGGACGCGCTGGCGTCACTGGCCCGCCTCGGCCCATGATCGGCGTGCTCAAAATCACCGCCGAAAACGGTTTTTCCGACGCTGACCTGAACAAGAAGCTCCTCGACATGGCCAAGGACCGCGGACTGAATAGCGTTTACTTTGTTCAGACCCTTGGCGGCGAGCGCAACCCCCGGCTGCTGTATCGCGTCAAGCCCGACGGCAAACGCGAACTCGTCCGCGGAGCTGTCTTGGCCGACATCGATGAGCGAGCCTTCCGCTCCAGTGTGGAAGCGGCCGGCAAAGATCTCTTTGTCGCCAATTATTTCGGTGACACACCAACCACAGTGATGGGTCCTGCGCTGCTCTTCGACGATGCCACCGTGCAGCGGGCCAACCAGAAAAACGACAAGCTGCCCTTCTATTCGCCGCCGGAATAAGGAGAGAAACTCGAGAATCCCGCGATTTACGCAGCGGTCAATGCCAGCAGGGAATCGCGGGGGCTTCCGCCTACGCCGATCCCGGCCCTTACACCGCCGGATGGGTTCAAACTACGTCCGCTGCCGCCTCAAACATCTCACGCTTTGAACTTTCTCGCACCCCGGTCGCGCCTTCTTGCATCCATGCATTCAGAAGGTACGGCTGCGTATGTGACAATAAGGTTTCATTAGCCGCTTGCTCCGCGCGACCCGTCCCCTTCGTCCCGCTCGGGAATTACCCACAGGACATTCGGCCCTCACTCAACCAGTACAATCCGAACGAAGGAGATTTCCCCTATGGCATACGAACTACCACCACTTCCCTACGACTACAACGCGCTCGAACCTTTCATCGACGTTGAAACCATGCACCTGCATCACGACAAACATCACCAGACCTACATCACCAACGTCAACGCCGCGCTGGCCAATCACCCCAACCTCGCTGCCAAATCCGTTGACGACCTGATCAGCGACCTGAACGCCGTTCCCGAGGACATTCGCTCCGTAGTTCGCAACAACGGCGGCGGCCATTCCAACCACTCCATGTTCTGGACCATCATGGGCAAGGCCAATTCATCGGGTATCGGCGGCCAGCCCAGCGGCGACATCGCCAGGCAGATCTCGGCCGACTTCGGCGACTTTGAGGCCTTCAAGAAAACCTTCAACGAGACCACGGCCAAGCAGTTCGGCTCGGGCTGGGGTTGGCTGGTCTTCACCGGAGGCAAGCTCAAGGTCATCACCAGTGCCAACCAGGATTCGCCGCTCTCGCAGGGCCTCTATCCCATTCTTGGCAACGACGTCTGGGAGCATGCGTACTACCTCAAGTACCAGAACAAGCGCCCCGACTATCTTGCCGCCTGGTGGAACGTGGTCAACTGGGCCGAAGTGAACAAGCGCTTCGCCAAAGCAAAAGGTTAAAAGTGCGTGAACCGTGGACCGGGAACCGTGAGCGGTGAACCGTAATCGGCGATTCTTTGGCTGATGCGACGAGTGAGGGCGAGCTGTTCACCGTCCACCGTCCACGAGATATGGAACTCCGACTCCCGATTCTCCCTGGAGACAGCTATGGCCACCGTCCAGATGAAAGTCCGCGCCGAGGACCTTTCCCAGATCCCCAAGGGCCCTGAGCGCATCCCCGATCCGGTAATTCTTTGCATCTTCGGCGCTTCGGGCGATCTCACCAAGCGCAAGCTGATCCCCGCGCTCTATCACCTCTTTCAGGCCAATTTGTTGCCCAGCCAGTTCGCCATTGTCGGGGTCGCGCGCCGTCCGCTGGGAGAGGAGTTTGCCAAAGACATGCGCGAGGGCATCGTCGAGTTTGGCGAGGTTGAGACCAGCGATCCCAAGATTGACGACTTTGTCAGCCGCATCAGCTATTTTGCCCTCAACTTCGACGACCCCGGCCATTACGCTGCTCTTAAGGCAGACCTCGACGGCCTCGCCGAGGAAAAGAACATCGGCCCCAACCGTCTCTTCTATCTCGCCACCGCGCCGGAGTTCTTTGCCGGCATCGTTGAGAATCTTGGCGCTCAGGGTCTGGCGAATCCCGAGAAAGGCTGCACCGCTGTGGTCATCGAAAAACCCTTCGGCCACGATCTCGACTCCGCGCGCGAGCTCAACCACCAAGTGAATGCGGTCTTCAGCGAGAGCCAGGTATTCCGCATCGATCACTACCTGGGCAAAGAAACGGTCCAGAATCTCCTCGTCTTCCGCTTCGCCAACGGCATCTTCGAGCCCATCTGGAAGCGCAACTACATCGACCACGTGCAGATCACCGTGGCGGAGACGCTCGGCGTCGAAGGCCGCGGCCCCTTTTACGAGAAGGCGGGCGCGCTGCGCGACGTGGTGCAAAACCACATGATGGAGCTGCTGGCGCTTGTGGCTCTCGAGCCGCCTTCGAACTTTGGAGCCGAAAGCGTGCGCCGCGAAAAGCTCAAGGTCTGGCAAGCCATCCCGTCCATCCCCATCCTCAACACCGTCCGCGGCCAGTACGGCCCCGGCATTGTTGGCGGCGAGCACGTGATCGGCTATCGCGACGAGGATCGCGTCAACCCCGAATCGGGAACCGAGACCTACGCCGCTCTCCGGCTCGAAATCGAAAACTGGCGCTGGGCCGGCGTGCCCTTCTATCTCCGTGCCGGCAAGCGCATGAAGAAACGTGCCACCGAAATCAGCATCCAGTTCAAACAGCCGCCGCTGCTCATCTTCAACCGCTTGCAGACCACCGGTCCCTGCTCCGAGATCCAGCCCAACCTGCTCACCATTCGCATCCAGCCCGACGAGGGAATCGCCCTGCGTTTCGGCGCCAAAGTGCCCACCAGCTCGCAAATGTCGGTCTGCCCTGTGAACATGGATTTCGACTACGAAGCGGCTTTCGGCAAGTCCACGGCCAACGGCTACGAGCGCCTTCTGCTCGATGCCATGCTCGGCGATCAAACGCTCTTCTCTGAGCGCGAGGGCGTGGAGACCAACTGGGCCCTCTATACCCCAATCCTGGATGCCTGGAAGGCTAAGACACCGGCGGTGTTTCCCAACTATTTCGCCGGCTCCTGGGGCCCGGAGTGCGCCGACCACCTGCTCGAAAAAGACGGCCACGCCTGGCGCAACGACCTCGGTCGGCAACCGTAATGTAAAGAACAGTGAACAGAAAGCAGATTGTCATTCTGAGCGACCGGAGTGTGCGTAGCGGACGAAGGGAGTCGAAGAATCTGCGGTTGCTTTCTACAGCAGGGAAGAGGGGTGCCGCACCTTCGCCGCGCTCTTGCTCTTGCGGCTAAGGGTGGGGTCCCTTCGATCTCATCGAACACTATGCTCACCCAATCCGATAAAGCCCGCACCTTTCGCGCCCTTCACGAGCGCAAGGGCGCCTTCATCATCCCCAACCCGTCCGACGTGGGCACTGCGCGGCTGCTTGCTCACCTGGGCTTTGAAGCACTCGCCACCACCAGCGCCGGCTACGCATTCACAGCGGGCAAACCCGACCACGGTGTCACGCGCAACAACATGCTCGAGCACGTCGCTTCCATCGCCGCCGGCGTCGACCTGCCTGTCAGCGGCGATCTCGAAAACGGCTTTGGTGATTCGCCGCAGGACGCCGCGCAAACCATCTTGATGGCTGCCTCGTCGGGCCTCGTCGGCGCATCGATCGAAGACTCTACGAACCGCTCCGGCGATCCCATCTACGAAATCGGTCTCGCCGCCGATCGCATCCGCGCTGCGGCAGAAGCCGCGCATTCCCTTCCGTTTCCCTTCATCCTGACTGCCCGGGCCGAAAACTATTTGCACGGCCGGAACGATCTCGCCGACACCATCAAGCGGCTGCAGGCATACCAAGACGCCGGCGCAAACGTTCTCTACGCGCCGGGCCTCACCCGCAAAGAAGATATCGAAACCGTCGTCCGGTCCGTCGATCGCCCAGTGAATGTCCTCGCTGGTCTTGGCGACGCCCCGCTCGACCTCGCCACGCTCTCCGCTCTCGGCGTCAAGCGCATCAGCGTTGGAGGTGCTTTATCGCGCGCTGCGCTCGGCGCATTCCTCCGCGCAGCTCACGAGATGCGCGACAACGGCACATTTACCTTTGCAAAAGACGCCGCCAGCGGCCGCGAGTTGAATATCATCTTCGCCAGGTTCGAGGACCGGCGCTAAGACCGGCTCATTAGCAATTGACTTGCCAGCTCGCTCGTTGATCCGGGTTTCTCCAATGCCACGCATCGGCCCCGAGATATCTGCAGCTCTCTATGGCTTTCTGGTCCCTGATCCCTGATCCCTGTTCCCTGTTCCCTGTCCTTTGTCCATCGCCTCATTCGCCAGCTTGTCGGCCTCTTTATTCCCGCCGCGCAGCGTGTGCCGCATCTCGAAATCCTCGAATCGTGCCGCACGGTTTTGCGCCTCTTCCCACAACGGTCGCAACCCGGGCGCCTTTACCTTGTAGTGGCCTTTCATCTGCCGCACCATCAGTTGCGAGTCCGAGACCACGCACAGCCGCTTCGCGCCGTTCTTCAGCGCCCAATCGAGCACCGCCAGCAGCCCGGAATACTCGGCATAGTTGTTCGTCTGCTTGCCCAGGTACTCGCTCAGCCGCGCCACCACCTTGCCATCGGGATCCTCAATCACCGCGCCAAATCCCGCCGGCCCCGGATTGCCACGCGCCCCACCATCACAGTGCGCCGTAAACCAGCCATCCTCCGCGCCCTCAGTCAAATGACTAAAAAGATCTCTCGCCATCGGCCTCCGTGTCCAAATCAAAAGAATCTGCTTCCATCATCGCCATCAAGCCCTCTGAGTCTGACTCTCCGTCGCACTTTGCCGCTCCGGCCACAGCGCCGCGCCGGCCAGCAAAAAGCACAGCGCAATCAGAAAATAGTAGTTCATGAATGCCTGTTTGCTGGTCGCCACCAGCAGCAGCATCGCCATTGCATAAGCAGCCGGGAACAGTTCGGCCCTTCGCGCCGTGCGCAGGAGCGCCCAGGCGATGAATGCCAGCACGAGCAGCGGCCCGATCTCGAGCGCGGGCGGATACAGCACCGCAAAGCTCACCGCATCGGGTCGCATGGGCTGCGCAAGATGAAACCACACGAGATCGTGCCACAGCGCGTGAAAGTTCCACACGGCAAATGGCAGCATGGTCACCAAAGCTACCGCTATCGCCCCACCCAGCAGCCTCCAGTACCCGCGCCAGTCAAATCCGCGTAACCAGTAGCCAAGAAACGGCAGCGCCAGCACGTTGTACTGCTTCGACGCCAGAAAAAGCCCGAGCGCCAGCGGCAGCCATCGCGGTCTCTTCAACGCCGCATAAAACGTCGCGCACAGTAGCATCCACACCAGCGGTTCCGTCCAGCTCATCCCTTCCACCACGAACGTCACTGGACTCAGGAGCACCACCGTGGCCAGGCTCAGCCCGCGTGCATCCGGCATGGCCGCGAAGAGAAAAACCGCGGCGAGCGCCATCGCAGCAATATAGCCGTAGCGAAGATCGCCCATCAAAACACCAGGCAACGCGCTGAGAAGCGTCACCGGTGGGTACTGCAATCCCACCTGCACCCGTCCGTTGATCTCCGTCTCGGCTGTGTAGAACTCCGCCGTCTGGTGCGCATCGTAGATATCTGGACGCGTCCCTCCGTACGGGTCAACACCGTGCAGCAAATCGTTCACCGCGTCACGCTGGAAGACGTAACAGTCGGTCAAGGGCGGAGCATTGTGCACAAATCGCCATGCGAGTCCGCAATGCAGCAGAACCAGGGCAGCCATCGCCCAAATCATCCACGCGCGCACCGACCCGCCGCCGGCGACGCCCGCTGCGGGCCCATCGCCTGCGGCCGTCAACTTCGCCCATCCCAGCGCGGCCGCTGCCGCAATCAGCCCCAGGCTGAAGCCCAACCGTCCGGCTCCCGCATTGCCCGAGACACAGGCGACCGTCACCAGCAGCCCGGTCACGATAAACCCTGTTGACGCATGGCCGGGAACGCGCCCAAGCTGTTCACGAATTCGGCTTGTTCCGCGTGAACGCATCCGCTATCCTTGCCGGTTCCTGGCCTCGGTCCACCATCACCGATGTTCAGCTTGACCCCAGTTCCAGCATATGTCTCAATTTTGGGTGAATAGCACGAATCGGCGCCAGCCCTGGCAATGTACGCCTAGCTACGCCGGCTGCTTCTCTTCTTCCTGTCGCGCCGCCAGAAATCTCTCCATGAATCCTGTGTCGAACTCGCCCGCGCGGAAGCCCGCATCCTGAAAGATCTCCTGATGCAGCGGAATCGATGTTTCGATTCCTCGCACGATGAATTGGCTCAGCGCCCGTTCCATCCGCACCATCGCCTCGGCGCGATCCCCGCCATAAGCAATCAGCTTGGCAATCAGCGAATCGTAATAGGGCGGCACCAGGCCCTCGGCATACTGCGCCGTGTCCACGCGAATCCCATTGCCGCCCGGCACATTGAACGCCGTAATTTGCCCCGCTGACGGGGTGAACTTCCGCGGATGCTCGGCGTTGATGCGGCACTCGATGGCGTGTCCGCGAATCTCCAGTTTCGCCGGCAGAATCGCGTCCAACCTTTCGCCGGCCGCAATCCTCAATTGCGCTTTCACCAAATCCACTCCGGTAATCGCCTCGGTCACCGGGTGTTCTACCTGGATGCGCGTGTTCATCTCGATGAAGTAGAGCTGTCGGCTCGCGTCCATCAGGAACTCCACCGTCCCCGCGTTCTGGTAGCCGATTTCGCTCATGCACCGGCACAGCGTCCGCCCAATCTCTTCGCGCATCTTCGGCGTTACCTGCAGGCTCGGCGCTTCTTCAATCAGCTTCTGGTGGCGCCTCTGGATCGAACACTCGCGCTCAAACAGCGAAACCACGTTGCCATGCTCGTCGGCCAGCACTTGGAACTCGATGTGCCGCGGGTCCTCGATGAACTTCTCCATGTACAGTTCGCCGTTTCCGAAGGCATTGGCCGCCTCAGTGAACGCAGCATGGAATTGATTTGGCAGATCCTCGGCCTTGCGCACGATGCGCATACCGCGCCCGCCGCCGCCCGCCTTGGCCTTCAAAATCACCGGGTAGCCGATCTTTTCTGCGCATTCCAGCGCTTCTTCGTCCGTGGCCAGCACCCCATCCGATCCCGGCAGAATCGGCACCTTCGCGCGCTTCATCGCCTGGCGCGCCTTTTCTTTCTCGCCCATCAGCCGCGTTACTTCCGGCGAAGGTCCAATGAACTTGATGTTCGACGCGCGGCACACTTCGGCGAAGTTCGCGTTCTCGCTCAGTAGCCCGTATCCGGGATGAATCGCCTCTACGTCGGCAATCTCGGCGGCTGAAATCACCGCCGGCACGTTCAGATAGCTATCCGCGGCGCGGGGCGGCCCGATGCAGATGGCTTCGTCGGCGAACTTCACATGCAGCGAGTTGCGGTCGGCTTCGCTATAGATCGCGACCGTAGGAATGCCCAGCTCCCGGCAGGCATTCATCACCCGCAGCGCGATTTCGCCTCGATTGGCAACTAAGACCTTACGAAACATATCCCCTATCAGCAAGTCAGCGAGTTAGCAGGTCAGTGAGTCAGCGCTTCGTCCTGGCTTCGACCTGTCAGCTGAAGCGACTTCGAGAACTCATGAGCGGAATCTGAAGCTTCGGAGGTGCAGTTCTTAGGCTCACACGCCGACCTGCTGGCTCGCTGACTCGCTCTTCGGCCCTCCGCGTCTACGCCATCCGAATCTCAAACAACGGCTGGCCGAACTCGATAGGCTGGCCATTCGTCACCAGGCAGCGCACGACTTCCCCGCTGGCATCCGATTCGATCTCATTCATCAGCTTCATCGCCTCGACGATGCAGATCACCTGGCCCTTCTCTACGTGATCGCCCGGCGAAGCAAACGGCCCTGCCCCCGGCGACGGCGAACCGTAGAACGTGCCGACGATGGGCGATTTCAGGATGTGCAGCTCTTGCTCTGTGCCTGGCGGTTCCTCCGCGCTAGAAACTGCGGACGCCGCATAGTGGGCTGCTACAGAATGCCCCGAGCTCGCTGGAGTAGCCGAGCGCAGCAGTCCTGCCAACTCGTGCAGACCGGCCGCACCGCCCTCGGGGGGATTGAATTTGAGGCGGATCTTCAGATCGCCGCGATCGACATCGAACTCGGCGACCCCGTGCTGCTTCAAGAACTCGATCAGTTGTCGCAGATCGTCAATATCTTGCTGTTTCATCCGTTCCTTTAGCGCTCCGGGGTGCCCCACCCTCGCCGCGCCTTTGTTTTTGCGGCTAGGGTGGGATCTTCGAAGCCGGAAATCACCGGTCAGCCTCTACAGTTCGATCAACGCCTTCGGCGCCGGCGTCAGCACCTCGCATCCAGCGGTCGTTACCGCCACCATATCCTCGATGCGAATCCCAAATTCCCGAGGGAGATAGATCCCCGGTTCGATCGTCACCACCATTCCCGCCTCCAGCCGCGTCTTCTGTCCCGCGCCAACCCGTGGCGGCTCGTGAATCTCCAACCCCACGCCGTGTCCCGTCGAGTGCGAAAACGCCTCGCCGAATCCCTTTCCTCGCAGGACGCTGCGCGCCGCTTCATCCACCGCGGCACAGCTCACGCCTGCAGCCACGCTGCTCACTGCAGCCTGCTGTGCTTCCAGCACTGCGTGGTAGGCGTCCCGCTCCCCGTGCCTCGGCGCGCCCAGAAAGACGGTACGCGTCATGTCGGAGCAGTAACCCTTGAGGATTATACCGAAGTCGAGTGTGACGAAGCCCCGCCGCGGCAGGGGCGCCGCGCTGGCTCGGCCATGGGGCAATGTCGACCGGATCCCAGAAGCCACAATCGTGTCAAACGACATGCCTTCCGCGCCTAGTAGCCTGGCCTGATGTTCCAGCTCTGCCGCCACTTCCATCTCTCGAACGCCTGGCCGCAGAACCGGCAGGATCCGCTCGAAGAGCCGGCAGCCCACGAGGGCGGCCTCTTTCATCACCCGCAGTTCGTCTTCGTCTTTCACCATTCGCAGGCTTTCGACCAAGGCCGCGGGCGTAGGCGACAAGAAGCTGCGCCTCAGCGAACTCGGCAACTCCCTTTTCCAGCGAATCAGCTCGGCGACGGTCGTCCGGGCCGCATCAAACCCGGCCATCGCCGCTCCCGGCTGCGCCGCCAGCCACTGCACGGCAGCTACCGCCGGGGGGCCAGTCACAATCTGCACTTGCGCTGCCTGCACTTCTTCCGCAGCCTGCGCCGTGTAGCGTCCGTCGGTGAACAGCCGCGCCCGCCGGCGCGTCACTCCAAGGGCCGCGCTGGAGCCGGTGAATCCGGAGAGATAACGAATGTCGGGAGGATGCGTGACCAGAAGCCCGGGAAATCCGGCGCGCGCCAGCTTGTGCCGCAGCGCGGCTATGCGATGTAAGTGGTCCATCGGGTCAGTTGTAACACAATGGACAGCTATCAGCTTTCAGCTCTCAGCTGCCGCTGCCGCGCCCGCGCCTTCCGGTATTCGCTCTTCAAGCGGCTCTCTTCGGCGACGTTGTAGCGAAGAGCTGAAAGCTGACGGCTGACGGCTGAAACCCAATGGCTAGGAGCTAGCAGCTGGTGGCTAGGAAGCCGCTTCTCGCTGCACCGGCTTCTTCTTCGCAGGGTCGAGTTCGCCACAAGGGGTGTGCAGGTCGCTCTGCCGGTCCATCCACTCGTCCAGCCGGGACCGCTTGAAGCGCCAGCGGTTGCCCAGCTTAAACGCGGGCACAAAGCCCTCCGAAGCATACTTATACAGAGTGTCGGGAGAGATCCCCAGATAGTTCGAGGCTTGGCGGATGTCCATCACCTCGCGTACCTCGGGAACCAGCAAATTCGAACGTACCGCGGCATTGCGCATAATCGCCTTCCGAGAGACCCAAGGAAATTAGACCGAACCCGGTGGAAAAACCGGTATCCCGTATTTAACGCGATTTGGTCGGGTAATTCAAGGATTTTCCTGAAGTTACAGGAAATTCAAGGCTTTTCCCATCCCATGCAGGTCGTAATCCCAGCTCCAGGATCCTTTGCGGCTACGCGCAGGCAGCTAAATTGTGGATTCTTAAGATGGTTACCCAATCCCTTGCGCTATCGACGATCTTGATTCTCGCCAAAGTAATGCGCGGGCAATTGCTCCCGGTGGCGATAAACGATGAGTTGACAGCTGCTCATTGGCCGATCTGGTACTTCACTTCAGCCAGGGCTGTTTGATATGCGTATCGGGCGTTAGCGACATCAATCTCGGCCTGGGTCTGGACGAGTTGCGCCTGGGTCAGATCGACGATGCCGCTGAGGCCGATCTTGTAGCGAGCCGTTGCCAGATCAAGCGAGAAGTTCGCCTGATCGAGCAATTGCTTAGTGACGGCAATGCGTTGGTAGGCCGTCTGCGCGTTGAGAACCGCTGTTCTCACATCGCGCGCAATGGTATCGCGGAGGTTACGCACGTCCTCCCGCGTGGCCTGCGCGCGCAATTTAGCCTCTCTGGCTTCCGCGCTATAAAGAAACCCGTTGAATACGGGAATATTGATATTGGCTCCGGCGGTGCCATACCACGACGACTCAATCTGGTCGGCGCGCACCGGCGTGCCGCCCACGGCAGCCAACGCCGAAACCGCCGGCATCCATAGATCGCGCTCCGCTGTACTGTACTGGCGCGCCGCAATGAACTTGTCATTGAGCGCCGCCAGGTCGGGACGCGCGGCGAATGCGGCCTGCACCATGCCCTCGGGATCGTCGGGCGCAGGCCCAGGATTTCCGCCGCTTTCGTCAACCAGCGTGTATTGCCGGTCCTGATCGGAGCCGAGAACGTTGTTGAGTTCTGCCATCGCTGCCTGCAGGCTGTTCTTGGCGTCGAGCAGTAGCAGATTCGACTGCGAGAGTTGGACGTCGGCAAAACTACGGTCGAGATCGGAGCGGATTTTGGATTTGGTGAGCGCGGTGACCTGGTCGTCGGTGGCCTGCCGCTGGGCCACGGTCTGCTGCGCCACCTTGAGAACAGACTGCGAGGTCAACGCCTGATAAAACGCCTGATCGACGATAAGGGTGACGTCGAGCTCGGTGGCGCGCTCGCTTTCAAGCTGAGCTCGCGCATTCGATTGTGCACTGAGAACCAGATTGTGCGTGCGTCCGAAGTCAGTGATCAGCTGATCGACAGTCAGTCCGCCGGCCGCCCGGTCATAGATGGCTGGGTTGCTGAGGTCACCGGCGGTGATGCGGCTGCCCTGGTGTGATCCTACGGCGGTCAAGGCTCCGCTGGCCATAGGCATCTCTGCCGACCGCGCCTCGCGCGTCACCTGCGCTGCAGCCAGCGCGAGCAGGCGCGCGACGCTGATGTTGGGATTGTGCTCGATGGCTATCTGTTCCGCCTCGGCGACAGTGAGCCTGGGACCGGCAGGTGTCTCCGACGAAGACTGGTCAGCTAAGGATTGCTGCGCGGCCGAAGGCGGCAAAGATGGCGCCTTGGTGGCCTTCGCGACGAGGCGCGCCACCGGCGCATCGGGCAGTTGCGATTGCTGAGCCCAGCCAGGGGACGGAATGGAGCACGGCAGAATCAAGAGAACACTAGCGAGTTCGAAAGATGTCGATATGCGATGTTGCCTCATGCCTCCACCTCCTCAGCTGCTTCCGATTTCTCCGCCGGCCTGCCATGAATCACCAGGTACACAGCCGGGACCAGAAACATCGTGACAATGACCGAAAGCCCCAATCCGCCGATGATGGCGCGGGCCAACGGCGCATACTGCTCGCTGCCGGCTTCAAATCCGAGCGCCATGGGAATCATCCCCAGCAGCGTGGCCAGAGAGGTCATCAGGATCGGCCGCAGGCGAATCTTGCAGGCATGCACGACGGCCTCGCGCAGCGGCTGGCCTTGCTTGTGCAGAATGCCGGCGAACTCCACGATGAGGATGCTGTTCGAGACCACGATGCCGGTCATCATGATTACCCCCATCAGCGACATGATGTTGAGGGTGCTACCGGTGAGCAGCAGGATGAGCAGCACGCCGGCCAGACCGGGAGGTATCGCCATCAAAATGATGAACGGATCGATGAACGAGCGGAACTGAGCCATCAGGACGAGGTAGACCATCAGGATGGCGATCACGAGACCACCTCCGAATTCCTTGAAGGCCTGGTTCATGCTCACGACTGCGCCGCGCACTTTGATCGTCGTGTTGCGATCGGTCTTGGTAGAGGCCAGTAATTTGTTGATGCGCGCGCCCACACCCTGCAGCGCCTCGGTTTTCGTGGCGACATAAATGTCGATCACGCGGCGAATCTGGTAGTGATCCACCTCGGTGGGCGTATTGATCATTTGAATATCGGCCACGGAACTGAGCGGGGTGTAGCCACTGGTGTGGCCGCCGCTTTCGAAATTCTGCGGCATGGCCGAGGCCGCGCGGCCTTCCTCGTCGGGGCCATAGCCAGCGGGCCGTTCGCCGCGCAAGGGAATGCTCCGAAAGTCTTCCATGGACATGTTGTTCAGGAAGCGGTTCGAATACTGCACGGTGACCATGTAGTTATTGCCGCTCTTGGGATCGATCCAGTAGCTCGGCGCAACCTGGCCATCGGAAGTCATCGCCGTGATGACGTTGTCAACGACGTCCTTGGTAGTGAGCCCGATGAGGCTGGCCCTCTCGCGATCGATATTCAACTGAATTCCGGGGTAGTCGAGACTCTGTGGGATGTAGACGCTGCTCACATTGGGCATGGTGCGGATCTGGGCGGCGAGGTTCTGCGCTATGGTGAAAGCGCCGTCCATATCATTCGATCCCACCTGGATATCGATGGGCGCAGGCAATCCCTGGTTGATGACTCCGTCGACCAGGCCGCCGGCCTGTAAGTAAGTGGAAAGCTCAGGCATCTCTTCGGAAAGCTTTCGCTGCACACGGTTCATGTATTCGTAGCTGCCGATGCTGTGACCTTCCTTGAGGCTGGTCTGTACGAAGGCCGTGTCCATGGACGCGTTGGAGGTGAAGATGGCGGAGAGATCGGGAAAGACGCCGATGTTGGACACGATCATGTCGAGATCTTTGGGCTTGACCACCTTGCGTATGACGTCTTCCACGCGCGCCACGTACTGGTCGCTGACTTCGAGGCGCGTGCCGCTGGGCATGCGCACGTTGATGACGAACTGGCCGGGATCGGTGCGCGGAAAGTAGGCGCGGCCGAGGAAGGGAAACAGGCCAAGCAGGATCACTGCCAGCCCGCCGAGAATGACCGCAGCGGTCATCGCCGGGCGTTCGAGTACGCGGAAGGCAAGATGTTCGTAGCGGTCGAGAAGCCGGTGGAAGCGACCGTTAAAGGCGACCAGGAAGCGTTTGAAAAACGATGGCTTGCGCCCTTCCACGGCGTCGATGTCACACTCGTGTTCTTCGCCGAGCGGGTCGAGATGAATGAATTTGGCGCAGAAGAGCGGAACCACGGTCATGGCAAAAAAGTACGAGGCGAAGATGGAGAGTGCCACGCCGAGTGCGAGGGGGGTAAAGATGTACTTGCTGATTCCAGAAAAGAAGGCTATGGGAAAGAACACGATTGCAGTGGTGAAGGTGGCGGCCAGAACCGCCATGGCGACCTCCGTTCCGCCTTTCTCCGCGGCCTCCTGTGGAGGCATGCCCGTTTCCATGAAGCGAAAAATGTTCTCGAGCACGATGACGCCGTTATCGATGAGGCGCGAGAAGACCAGGGCCAATCCGCCGAGAATCATGGTGTTGATGGAACCGCCCATCAAGTGGGAGATGAGCAGGCAAACCAGCATCGAGAGCGGCACCGCCAGTAGTACGGCAACAGTGGCGCGCGGGCTGCCCAGAAAGATGAGAATCATGATCCCGGTGAGCACCAGGCCGATGAGAGCCTCGCGCGAAACATTGCTGATGGCGAGCTTGACGAAGATCGATTGGTCGAATACCACGGCAGTTTCGAGCGATTGGGGAATGTCAACGAGATGCTTGATGGCCTGCTTCATCCCGTCGACGATGGTGATGGTATTGCTGTTGCCTGCCTGTTTGAAGACCGGCACATAGACAGAGCGCTGGCCGTCAATGCGGACAATGTTGTACTGCAGTGCGCCCCCATCCACCGCGTGGCCTATGTCGGCGACAAGAACCGATCCGGTTCCGACGGATTTCAGAGGCATTTCGTTCATGGCTTCTGCCCCCGGGAACTGGCTATTGGCGTAGATGTTGTAGTCTTTGGAGCCGATGCGCACGTCGCCGGCGGGCAGAGTCAGGTTGGAGTTGTTTACTGCCGTGACCACGTCATTCAGGCTCAAGTTGCGGGCCTCGAGCTTGAGCGGGTCGACGTAGATCTGAATCTGGCGGTAGGTACCGCCGTAGGGTTGCGGAACCGAAGCGCCCTGCACGTTCGAGATCTGGTTGCGCACCTGGAACTGCGCAAGGTCCTTTAATTGAGTTTCATTCAGTTCCTCGCCTTTAAGTGTGATCAGGCAGACAGGTTGCGTTGAGGCTGTAAGACCCAGCACAACCGGAGGCAAGGTGCCAGGCGGAAGGCGACGCAGGTCGGCCATGGCAAGATTGGCAACGTTGCTGAGCGCGGCGTTGGCATCGGTGCCGGGTTTGAAATAGATCTTGATCAGGCTGACGCCGGTCAGCGAGCGCGACTCACTGTGATCCACGTTGGCAGCGAGGGTGAAGAAGCGCTCGAAGGTATTGGTGATGTCGGCTTCGACCTGCTGCGGCGGCATGCCGCTGTAGAACGTGGCCACGACGACCACGGGCATATCGATGTCGGGGAACAGGTCCACCGGCATCTGCACGACGCTCACCGCCCCGATCAGCACGACCATGAGGCAGAGCATGATAATGAAGTAGGGAAATTTGAGGGCGAATGTAGGCATTAGTCGGTGCCTCCGTTGCTCGACGGGGACTTCATGTCGATCATGCCGCCGGATTCCTGCACGGTTTCAGAAGGCGGCTCGGCTGTGAGCAGCGGATTGACCCGTTCGCCTTCCTGGTATTTTTCCTGGCCACCAACGAGGACGCGGTCGCCGGGGTTGAGGCCGCTCGTGATTTGCGCGAGTTTGGAGCCCTGCAGGCCCATCTGGACCGCACGGACCTGGATGCGATTGCTGCCGTCGAGAGCATAGACGGTTTGCTGATTGTGCGCACCAAGCACCAGGGCTTCGACGGGAATGGTAACGACGTTTTGAGCGCGCCCCAGTTCGAGCGCGGTGTTGGCATACATGCCCGGAGCGATGGAGAGATCGTTGTTCGCCACGTCGACTTCAGTTTCCATGCTGCGGGTTTCAAAGTTCACGCTGCGCGTAAAGCGCACGATCTTTCCGGTGAAGGAGCGATTGATGGCATCGACGCGCACCTGAAGCTGGTCGCCGGTGTGAACGTATTGCACGTCATCCTCGGGAACAGGAACGCGCAACCGCAGCAACTGACTCTGTGCAATGCGCACAATGGGGAGTGTCTGGTCGTTGGAGTTGGTGCCGCCCTGAATGAGCGCGCCCGTATCTGCATAGCGCCAGACCACGACGCCGGCGATGGGCGCGGTGACGGTGGTGTAATCTTCGAGCGCCTGCACGCGCTGCTCTTCTGCGTTTGCCGCCCCCATGTGCTGCTTGGCCGCGGCCATTGCGGCCTTGGTGGAATCTACCTGTGCCTGCGCCGAGAGATCCTGGGCCTGCGCGTTGTCCAGCTCCTGTTGGGCGATCAGCCCGGGACGTGTGGCGGCAGCCTGCTTCAAGCGCTCCGATTCCGAATGCAGGGCGGCATAGTAGGCTTCGGCGCGGTCGATTTCATGCTGCGCCCGCGTAATCTCTTCTTTGCTTTGCCCCATTGCGAAAGTGGCAGCCTGTAGCTGGGCCCTCAGCTCGGGCACCTGCAACACAGCCAGTGTCTGCCCCTGATGGACAACATCTCCGATATCGACATTGATGCGCGCCATGTAACCGCTCACTTTGGGGTGGACGTCGACCACCTGATACGGCTGGAACTGCCCAGCTAACGTGAGGACGCGGGAAATATTGCCGCGCTGCGCGGCAGCGACACGCGCCGATGGAGCGCTGGCCGCAGCGGCGTCCCTGGTTCCCTTGCCGTCATGGCAACCCCAGAAGCCAAGCGCCGCACACAACACCGCGAAAACCGCCGGAATCTTGAAAAAGGTTCTGTTCATGAAGGTCCGACTCCTGGTTACGGGAGGTTTCTGTCGGCGATTCGTGCTCTACCGACCAGGCGATGGGACAGCAGGTTCAAAGAGAAACCTGACGGTCGACCTTCGCTGCCTGGCCCAGGGAATGACGCTGCGCGCGATTCGAGGGTGCGCAGCAGCGCTACCAACACTTGGATTCCGCGGATCAGAACAGAGAGGCTTGCTGACTATTTGGAAACCGCGCTTGGGAGCCTAAAGCGACGGCGGAGGGCGGAAGAACAGGCCGGGAGAGAAATAGGGTGAGGCACAAACCGCGATATGAAAACCAGGGTCGACTTCGGAAACAAAGGCGGTCCCAGTCCAGGCGATGGCCGCCACGGATGCCAGGAAAATTAAAACCGGCTGGAGCGCCGCAGGGGGCAGCGTAGTGCCATGCGATAGCAACGCAGGCAAGTCCACAGGACGCGCCTTCTGACTCTGGATATCGCTGCCCGGCCCGTTTGCAGGTCTGTACCACGCAGTCTTGGCCTCGACAGCAAAGAGCGCCGCCAGCAGGCAGAGCCCCAAGGCCAGCGTATTGCGCTTCACGTGCGGGAAAGCAAGGAACCGCATCATCATTCGCATTTTACCACTTTCCCAAAGTACTCCCATCGGTCTCGATTGGGACGTAATTTAGCATCTATTTCATTGTGACTTTTCCGCTGCGGCCCCAGCCTCGTGGTTCGGTTTTCGTTCTTCTCGCTGCGCTCTCGGTCGCGCCCCTGGCCTCTCACGCGCACGCACAGAACAGCACCGACCTGCCCGACGCGCCAGCGCCACAGGTTCAGGCAAATCCCGTCACAATCCTCGGAACGCCACGCCGCATCGTCGAGGACCAGGAAGCCATCTGGACCAGTCCGGTGCGCATTCGCGAGTCCAATGCCCTTGGCCCGGTCGCGCTCGTCCTCGCCACCACCTTGGCCATCACCACCGACCACCAGGTGATGTCTTCTTCACGGTTGCAGAACTCCTCACTTAACAGTGAGGCCTCGACGGCCTCGGATGGTCTCGCAGGCGGCTTCGTCGTCGCTCCGGCGGCGATCTTTGCGATGGGAGAGTTGCATCACGACGATCACGCAACCGAAACCGGTATTCTCGGCGGAGAAGCCATGCTCGATAGTCTCGCCGTTTCCGAAGTCCTCAAGATCATCTCCAGGCGCCAGCGCCCCACCGTCGATAACGCCAAGGGAAGATTCTTTCAATCGAGTGTTGGCTTCGATTCATCCTTTCCCTCAAACCACGCGATCATCGCCTGGTCATCAGCGGCAGTCATTGCGTCTGAATATGACGGCAGGCTGACGCAGATTGCCGCTTATGGCCTTGCGACGGGCGTCAGCGCAGCACGCGTGCTGGCGCGCCAGCACTTCCCCTCCGACGTTCTCGTCGGCAGCGCTGTGGGATGGATGATTGGACGCTATCTGGTACACAAGCATGACCGGCTGAAGTGAGTCAATTCCGGCGAAGCGGATGGCATCGCACAATGCGTTGAGAAGTTCCGGCTCAATTACTTTCCCGCTCAAGCCGAGCGAACGATGGAAATCACGGTCAGGTCATCGTCCTGCCCGTGATCAACTGCGGCTTCGGCAAGCGCGAGCGGCGATGCTTGCTGGCGCATGAGTGCCTGGACACGGTCGAATCCGAAGACGGTTCCCTGCGAATCGCGCGCCTCGACTACACCATCCGTGATCAGCATGAGGCGATCGCCAGGGCGCATTTCCAGCGTGACCTGCTCCGGATCGGCGGAAGCAACCAGGCTAAGCGGCAGAGACCCTGCGAAGATAACTTCGGCGCCGTTCAGCCAGGGGGCCAGGTGGCCCGCGTTGGCGATCGCGACATGACCCGAAGGATCGAGGCGGACGGCCAGGCAGGTGACGAAACCTCCATGCTTGCGCTCGAAGAGCCTGCTGTTCAGTTCGGTCAGGATCTGCGCCGGGTCCTGGCTGATTCTGCTGATGGTGTGCAGCATGCCAATGAGCATGGAGACGATCATCGCGGCGCTGAGCCCTTTGCCGCTGACGTCGCCGATGACGACCAGGGTTTGGCCGGCGCCGAGCGGGATGACCTGGAAGAAATCTCCACCTACCTGCGCGGCGGGGCGGTAGATGCTATCAATGGAGTATCCGGGAGCGGACGGCAGCTGTTCGGGAACCATCAGCCGCTGGATTTCGTGGGCGGCAGCCATTTCGGTCTCCAGCGCAGCTTTATCGAGCTCAATCCTGAGACGGCGACGCGACTCGGCAATGGAGACCACGACAAGACCGGTGTAACCCAGGACGACGGAAATGACCACAGCTAGACCGTCGAAGACAAGCCGGTTGTGAAAGCCGCTGAGCTGGATCGAATCGAGATGGGTAGGCAGGGGACCCTTGGGCAGCCACGTGTACAGCAGCGTCATGCAAATGTTCTCGCTAATGAAGAGCGGTATAAAGGCAATCCAGAACCTTTGCCGGAGGATGATGCCTGAGACGGCGTACGACGTCGCGAACAACGCGATAATCACTGCCGACAAAGCAAGATCCAGGGCTGACTGACGTCCCATGTCCATGCCGTCGAAAACGAATCCGAAGCTGGCAAAGATGCAAAAGACGGCGAGCAGGAAGACGATAATGGCCCAGCGAGGGACCGTCTTCCAGGCACTCGGTTGCAAATCGTCGCGTGATTTTGATCGCGTCATGCCGTTCCCAAGAATGATACGGCCCAGCCGGGATGGTGGCTCAATTCTGGAAATTCCGGGATCCGGCAAACCGGAGGCCCCTCCCATTCATGCCCGCGAGTCTTCTATTGACAATCTATAGGAACGGGTTCACTCTCATATAGAGATCCGATAGGACCAACGAATGAGCCCCAGGCAGACAAATCTTCTGCAAGGCACTCTCGATCTCCTCGTTTTGAGGGCGCTCGGCACGGGCGAGCTGCATGGCCTGGGCATTTCACGGCGCATCGAGCAAATCACCCAGGGGACGTTCCTGGTCAAGCCGGGTTCGCTATTTCCCGCCCTTCATCGCATGGAGGAAGCAGGCTGGCTGAGCTCGTTCTGGGGCGACTCAGAGAACAATCGACGGGCCCGGTTCTATCGCCTCACCAAAGCCGGCAGGGGCCAGCTTGCAGTGGAAACGGAACAGTGGAAAACCATTGTCCTTGCCATGACGAAGGCGCTGAATGCGACGTAGAAGGCGACCCATGCAACTCCTGTCGCAAATTCGCAAGGCTGTGATCAATCTTTTCCGCAAGGAAGAGATTGACCGGCAACTCGACGACGAGCTCGAGACCTACGTCGGCATGATGACCGACGAGAGAATCGCCGGGGGTATGTCTCGAGCCGAGGCGCGGCGCACGGCGTTGGCCGACTTTGGAGGGATGGAGCAGGTGAAGCAAGCCGTTCGCGATCGCCGCGCCGGCGCACGCCTGGAAGCGCTCTGGCGGGATGCGCGCTTCGGCACGCGCCAACTGCTGCGCTACCCCGGCTTCGCGCTTACCGTCATCGTTACGCTTGCACTTGCGGTCGGCGCCAACACCGCGGTCTTCTCGATTGTGAACGCGCTGATGCTCGAGCGCCTGCCTTATCCGCACCCGGAGCGCCTGGGAACAATCTTCAGGGATGTCCGGGGGCCTGAGCCATACAACGGCGCGCACTGGATAAGCGGCGAGCAATGGGAACTGCTGCGCGACAATGTTCCATCGCTTATCTCCGCCGTTTCCAGCCCTGGTTTTTCCGGTGCGAATCTCCAGGCGGGAGAGCACGTCGATTACGTACACGCGGGACGAATCTCCGCACGCTATCTCGATGTGCTTGGTATCCATACGGTACTGGGGCGCAACTTTACTGACGCGGAAGATCGCCCGCAGGGGCCCAAGTCGGTCATCCTGAGTTACGATTTTTGGCACAAAACCTTCAGCGAAGACCGAAGTCTCATTGGGCAACCGATCCATTTGAAGGGCGACACGTACACCGTTGTTGGCGTACTGCCCAGGGGAGCTGCCACTCCACTGAACGCGGATCTTTATACCGCCCTCCAGCCCAGCCGCAATGGAGAGGGCGGCGGGACAAACTACGAGGTCATTGTCAGGCTGCAGGATGGGGCAACCTGGCAGCAGGCCGATAGCGAAATCAAACGAGCCTGGAGTAGTTGGGCCATTGGCCTTGCTAGTCACTACGGCCCCGGCACGTTCGTCTCCTTCCACACTGTTCCGCTACAACGCGGCGAAACCGCAACCCTCAGGCCCCAGGTGATCGCACTGATGTGCGCCGCTGCTTTTATCCTGCTGATCGCCTGCGCCAATCTCGCCGGCCTTACGCTGGTGCGCATTGCGCGACGCATTCCGGAGATGTCGACCCGCCTGGCCCTTGGCGGGTCGCACTGGCAAATCCAACGCCAGTTATGGATTGAAAATCTGCTCCTGGCGCTGCTCGGCGGCGGCGCCGGTGTGGGCCTAGCGATTTTGGCGCTGCGTGAGCTGTTGCAACTGCTCCCCATCGGTTATCTTCCCGTTGCCGGCGTACACCTCGACGGCATGGTACTCACGTTTACGCTCGCGGTTTCAGTCCTGGCAAGCGTGTTCTTCGGCATGCTGCCCGCGCTGGTGGTTCGCAGGATGAACCTGCGCGCCTCGATGGTCGGGCACTCCTACTCGGATGGCGCGCGCACCGGGTTAAGGCAGATCCTGATTGCCGGCGAGGTGGCGCTTACTGTCGTGCTGCTGGCCGGCAGCGGACTGCTCATCCGGACATTGATTCATTTCGAGACGCTGCCCGCAGGATTCAATCCCCACGGGGTGATGACAGCAAAAGCTTCGCTGGACGACCTGCGCTATCGCGATCCTGCCGTTTTTCGCAAATTGCTCGATGAAAGCATCGCCGCGATGCAGCATATCCCCGGAGTACAGGACGCTGCCGTCGGGCTGTCTTTGCCATACGAACGCGTGCTGAATGATTCGGTCACCTTAGCTGACGGGAAGGAGACGGGGCAGGAGGTGCAGACCGACGAGCTCTACGTGACTCCCGGCTACTTTGCTACCCTGCAAATTCCTTTGCTGGCGGGGCGCGCGTTCAGCGACGCAGATGACCCCGGCGCAGAGCCGGTGATGATCGTCAACCGCCAGTTTGCGAGCAAGTTCTACCATGGCGCGAACCCGGTAGGACGGACGCTGGGAAGCGGTCCGTCAAAAGCCGTGATTGTGGGTGTGGTAGCCGACACGCAGATTTCCTCTGGCCTCAATCCAGTCGCGCCCATCCAGACCGAAGAGACGGTCTACATTCCGGCTGCGCAAATCACGCACCCGGAAATGCTGGCCCTGGTGCATACCTGGTTTCAGCCCAGTTGGATCGTGCGTGAGGTCGGACCCGTTGCCGGTCTCACCATGCAAATGCAACAAGCTCTGGCGAGCGTGGACCCCAACTTACCCTTTTCCGGTTTCTACTCGATGAGCGACCTTCAGGCCCAGACTCTTGCTTCCGAGCGCGTGCAGACGGCTCTGCTGGGAACCATGGCGGGGCTGGCGCTTGTGCTGAGCGCGGTGGGAATCTTTGTCCTGGTGGCAAACTCCGTTGCCCTGCGCACTCGCGAGATCGGCATCCGCATTGCGCTTGGGTCAAGCTTGAGCCACGCCATGCGCCACGTCGCCCAGGTTGGCCTTCGTCCGGCGCTCGCCGGCCTCGTCGCGGGCTTGCTGGGCTGTGCAGGGGCGCTGCGTTTGATGCGGAGCGTGCTCTATGGCGTGGGTGTCTACGATGTGCCGAGCCTTTTGTCGGTGGTCGGCATTCTCGGCGCAGTGGCTATTCTGGCGGCTATCGTACCGGCTCTTCGCGTCGCGCGAATCGAGCCGGCAAGGGCCTTGCGCGAAGACTGAACCCCAATTCCGGTTTCCTCGCCGGCCCGCCTTCTGACCCTGGAAACCGTGATCCCTGGCCCCTGGCGCTCACATCGCCTTGCGCCACCACTCGGTCTTTTCGACTCCGAGAAACCTCGTCTTTTCGCCTCGCGATAGATGGAAGTCGAGCACATCGTCTTTGTGAAACGTCGAGCAGTCGGGCCAGCTCGAATCCTTCTCGAAGTGCGTCTCGCTCTGATGGTGATCGACAAAAGTAATTTCGGTCGCGGAACACTCCACCACTTGTTGCGCATAGAGCCAGAAGCTATAACCGGAGGGGGGCTCGGGCGGAATCTCGTTGGCGATTTTGGTCAACAACAGGATCAGAACAAAGACAGCCGCGACAATAGCGATCTTCTTCACCACAGGCGAGTGTTCCTGAACGCGCCGGGCGTGCCGCTCAAACTCGGCCGGCCATTCACAATCTCATACCGCAAGTGCAATTCCGTGTCGCCAGTATAGCGAAGCGAGAACTCAGCGCTTATTCCCGCGATCCGCACATCGCCCATAAATGATCCGGCCATCCCTGGAATAGGGATGGCCAGTCTTGATCTCTGTTCTCTTATCTCTGCCTTCAGTTCTGGTCGTCGCGGCGATGCAGCGTCGGCGGCCCGTCGCCCGAGTCCGATCCGTTGGAGTTGCCGGCCTGTGTCGAGCTACCTGAGTTGCCCGAGCTTCCGTCGTCGTTGGGGTTGGTGCTGGCCCTGCGCAACGAGGGCTTGTTCGGCCCCTTGGTGTCGTTCAGTCTACGCTTGTTCTCGATGCGCGCCAGCCGGGCCTTGACGTCGTCGAACTCCGACGTGGTGACCGTGTACTCATCCTTGGGGGGGAGAATGCGCGCAATTTCTTCCTGCGTATGCAGAATGCGGTCAGGTGTCTGCGGATGGTCGCTGAAGGCCTTGGCGACCAGTCCCGGCTTGCGCTTCTCCAGCGCCTGCACCTTCTCAAAGAAGCTGATGAACGACTGCGGGTCGTACCCGGCGCGGTACATATATTGCACGCCCAGATAGTCGGCCTGCGCTTCGAACTCGCGCGAGAACTCGAGGAAGGTAATCGGAATCGCCAGTTGCGCGGCTTCGTAGATCCCGTATCCGGTCCAGGTGTAGCCGGTCAACATGATCAGCGGCACCATGCCAATCTGCACGTAGTTCAGCCGCGTCATCTCACGGGCCGCGTGGTGCGCGCAAACGTGAGCCGTCTCGTGGGCCATCACGCCGGCCAGTTCCGCTTCCTCGTCTGCATTGAGGATCAGCCCGGAATTCACGTAGAAGAATCCGCCCGGCAGCGCCATGGCGTTGATCTCGTCGGAATCGATGACCTTGATGGTGAACGGCACTTTGCAGTCGGAGTTCTTCACGATGTTCTGTCCGATGCGGTTCACATATTCGTCCACCACGGGATCGGTAATGAAGCGCGTGCTCTTCTCGATCTCGTCGGCATACTGCTTGCCCATCTTGATTTCGCCGTCGGTGGAGTACCAGTTGCCCAGCCCGCGGTCGCCGATTTTGCGGTTTCCAACGGCGCTCACGTCTTCAATGCTGCCGGGTTTCACTTTGATCATCTCGCTGCCGGGATCGACCACCTTCTCCGGATTTACCGAGACTGTCGAGTCGCAATCGCCGCCCACAGGAGTGGTTCCCGGCTCGGCGTCTTCCAAACTGCCGTTGTCGCCGGCCTTGGCGTTGTCGTTGTCTTTCTTCTTGTCCTTCTTATCGTCGGTTTTCACCGGGCATGGAGGTAGTTGGCCGCTTTTCGCCGTCGCAGAACTCGAATCTGGCTGCTTGGCCGGCGCAGGCTGATCGCCGCCCACCGGCGTGGTTCCCGGCGCAGGTTGCGCCGAAGGCGCTGAAGCCGTCGGAGTCAACCCGGGCTGCGCCGAAGCGTTGGTGTCCCCGTTCTGGCTCGGCGAAGACTGCGCAGCTGGAGAGCTTTGGGGCGGGGTTCCGCTGTTCGACCCGCCGCTTTGCGCTGCCGCGGCAACAGCCAGCGTTAACGCCATTCCAGCCACAACTGCCGTCCATCCCGCGCGATTCGCTGCCTTCATCGACCCACCTCCGGCACCGCCTCCGATGCCCCGCTTCGCTCGATCTGTTAGACGCAAGTATCTGCTCTTTTGGCAACAAAGGGAAGCGCATTTCCCGTTCCTGCCGTCGCCTGGCAGCCCCGTCGGGTGCTCCACCCTGACGCCCTAGGGCCCGTACCGCCCCATTCCAGTAAAGGGAACTGCCGTCTTTTCTCCCCGATCCACAAGGCTTATCCCGTTGACCAATTCCCAGGTGCGGCGTCTATTTTGATGCGCACAGGCTTTTTCCTCGGGGAGTTGAAAGGTCGATGGCTGCGGATGCAACCAGTGTTTCCATGGCGCTTTCATCTATGAGCCTCGCCCAGGCTGTCGATTCTTTGGCTTGGCCGGCTAAGGGGAGGGTAGAATCCTCTCCAGGCATGGCTCCGACAAGGGCAATTGACGAGGCGAAGCGGCAGCAAGTCAGCCGGGATGATGCGGGCCGGGCTCAGGACCGCGTGCAAAGCCGCGCCCTCGAAACCGAGCTCATTCGCGAGGCGCAGGCCGGCTCACGCGCCGCTTTCGACGCGCTCGTCCGGCAGTACGAGCACCAGGTCTTGCGCCTGGCCCTGCATCTGACCGGGTCGGAGCACGACGCCGAAGACATCTACCAGGACGCTTTCCTGAAAGCTTTCCGGTATATCGGGAACTTCCGCTTCGAGTGCTCGTTTTATACGTGGATTTACCGCATCGTCACCAACCTCTGTCTCGATCAGTTGCGCCGGCGCAAAACCCGCCGCGAAGATCACGCGGTGGTCGTCGACCGCACCGGAGAAGAGATCGATGTTCTTGCCTCGGTTTCCGATAACCGGTCGTTTTCGAACCCGGCGCGCGAACTCGATCGCAAAGTTCTGGGAGAGAAAATCCAGTCTGCGCTCGGCAAGCTAACCCCGCGCGAGCGCATGGTCTTCGAGCTCAAGCACTACCAGGGTCTGCGGCTGCGCACCATCGGCGAAATGTTGAACACCACGGAAGAGACTGCGAAGAACACTCTCTTCCGCGCCACCAAGAAACTCCGTCTGCAACTGGCGGACATGCGGTAAAGAGAGGGAACAAGGAACCAAAGGAACGAGAAAGCAGGTTTCAGGTGTCAGGGATCAGAACGACAGAAACGAAAGAGTCTTTGACTCACTCGTCGGTTCCCGCACGATGAAGCTGATAGCTGTTAGCTGCTCTTCGGGGGAAGGACGTAAACATGAATTGCGAACTTGCACAGGAACGAATGGTTACTGCCGCTTACGGGGAGCTCGCCGATGAGCAGGCGCACGAGCTGGAACAGCATGTGGCGGGCTGCGCGGCATGCCAGAAGGAGCGCGAACAAGTCTTCGCGCTGAAGGTGCTTGCCGGCCTGCATCCGGTGCTTGAGCCGGGGCCGAACCTCATTGCCCGCTCGCGCCTTCGGCTCGACGAAGCCCTCGACGCGCTGCCTCCGAAGCGCTGGTATGAGCGGCTCGGCGAGCGCATCCTCGCCAACTTCGCCAGCCTGCAGGCTGCCCCGGCAGCCGCGTTGTTGCTGCTGATCGCCGGCGCCGGCGCCGGAGTTCTTGGCGGGTACGAGTTCGCCCAGGGACGCACCGCCGCCGCTGCCACAGCTGCGCGAGCCGCTTTGCCCATAGGCGCCCAGGTGCAGCCTGCCGCATCGACGCCAGAATTGGCCAACGTTGCAGGAATCTCGAGCATCGTGCGCCAGCCCAACAGCGAGATGGTCTCTGTCAGCTACAATCAGGTCGTTCCGCGCCAGGTCGAGGGATCGCTCGACGACCCATCCATCCGCCAGCTGCTGATGCTGGCCAGCGAGAATGCCGCCTCGCCAGCCGTCCGCGACGATTCCGTGGCCTTGCTCGCCGCCGAATGCCGCGCTGGCCACAGTTGCCAGCCCTCCGGCATTCGCGACGCATTGATGGTCGCGCTGCGCTATGACAAGAGCGCCAAGGTTCGCCAAAAAGCACTGGAGGGCCTGGAGCCCTATGTCGCGGAGGATATTCGCGTTCGTGATGCCGTGCTTGAGTCGTTGCTGAACGACAACGATGCCGGCGTTCGCGCTGAAGCTATCGGTTTGTTGACGCCCGTCGAAGCCGACACCAGCGTCCAGCAAGTTCTTTATTCCGTCTCGAATTCCGATCGTGATTCCCAGATTCGCAACGTTTCCCGGCAAGTCTTGAGCCGGGTACAGGAGATTCAGTAGGCTTTGTAAGCGCACATGACTTTCCGGCTACTGCGCCGTCTCAATGAGCGCAGACCGGACGAACAAGTACCGGGGAGAAACAACCATGAAACACCTTCTGAGGCCGTATCACAATCTTTCCTTCGTCAACCTGGGCATGGCTGCGCTCTGCGCTGTAACCCTGGCCGCGGCGCCACGTGCCGCCAGCGCGCAGGCGCAGGAATTGGCGCCCATCTTCGAGGAGCCCAGCCCCCTCGCCATTCATCCCAGCGCAGCCGGTTATCTCGGCGTTCAGGTCGACGACATTGACAACGACAAAGCCCAGGCACTCAAGCTCAAAGACGTTCACGGCGCTGTCATCACGTTGATCGATCACGATGCACCGGCGGGCCAGATCGGCCTCAAGGTCAACGACGTCGTCCTCGCCGTCAACGGCCAGAGTGTTGAGGGCGCTGAGGCTCTGCGCCGCATGCTGCGCGAGATCCCGCCCGGCCGCAAAATCAGCCTCGAGGTCAGTCGCGACGGTAACATTCAGACCCTCGCCGTGCAACTCGCCGACCGCAAAACTCTCGACCACGACATTTGGGGCAAAATCGGCGTTGAAGCCGGGCCCATCACTCCCGCGCCACCCGCGGGAATGGGTATCTTTGCCGGCGGAGATGCAACTCCGGCCACTGGCTTCCACATGTCGCTCTTCACCAGCACGCTCAATGTCGGTGCGTTGGTTGAACCGCTCACCTCGCAGATGGCCGACTACCTCGGCGTACCGGCCGGGCTGATGGTCAAGCAAGTGGCGCGCAAGGGCGAAGCCGCCGCTTCCGGACTCAAGGCCTTTGACGTCATCCTCAAGGTCGGCTCCGACTCCATTGCCACGGCTGCCGATTGGGACCGCGCCCTGCGCTCCAATCAGGGCAAACCTGTCCAGGTAACCATCCTGCGCGATAGGAAGCAGCAAACCCTCACCCTTCAGGTGGACTCCAAGCATCGCAGCGCCCTGGACTACGACGACCTGTTCGCTTCCGACAGCGACGTGGATGTTGCCGGGCTTTCTCCGCTCTTCGATGACGACATTGCCAACGAGATCTCCGCGCAGGCAGCAGCCGCAGCCGACGCAGAACAGCGCGAGGCGCAGGAATTCGCCGACCAGTTTCAGTCTCAGATCGATAGCCGGATGTTCAGTGCTGAAGAGGCTGAAAAGATGCGCCATCAGGCCGAGAAGCTCGGCCAAAGCATGAAAGACTTCCAGGTCGACCCCGACCAGATAAAGGCCCTCCAGCAGAACGCCGAAAAGCTGCGCCAGAGCATGAAGGATTTCCAGGTCGATCCCAAGCAGATGGAGCAGCTTCGCCGGCAGATGCAGGAGTTCCAGAAGAACTTCAACTCGGATCAGATGAAGCAACTCCAGCACCAGACGGACCAGTTCCGCCAGCAGATGGAGCAGTGGCAGCACGACAACTGCGTCCCCTGCGTCTGAACGCCTTTCAGTTTTTCTGATCATTGGGGCGCCGGTCAGTTTCGATCGGCGCCTCAGTGTTTTGCACAACGAATGGCGGCTGCCCTAAAGCTCTCCACGGTCATCATTCTTTTTTCACGACTTGGATGATTCGATCAGGTCCGGACATTCTCTATTAGATTTCGACCCTTAGGTCGAAGTTTGATGGACAATTCACTCCTGTCTTTATAGAATCTTCATCATTGTTAGGCTACCGTTGCTCTGTTGTTTGGAGTCGGGCTCGCTGACGTGAGCGTGTGCCGCGCCCGCTGACCAGGCAACCTAACAGCAGTGATAGCACCGAACAAAACGGGCGAATGTTTCGAATCGGGAGGCGGCGGAAATGAACGCCATGGTCTGGACTGTGCAGCTTGTTCTGGCAGGAGTCTTTCTAACTGCGGGCACCATGCGCCTCTTCGCCTTCGCGCCCACGGTTCAGGCGTCTGAGGGCCCGGCAAATGGACTGGTCCCCTTCTTTCCCACCCGAGCCAAGATCATTGGAATTGTTGAAGTTGCCTTGGCGTTCGGCGTCATTATGCCCGACATCTTCACGCCTGATGGGCTGGTTCCTGAGTACCTCATCATCCGGCTCTCCGCCGCGGGCTTGGCATTGCTGATGCTAATCGCAGGAATCTATCACGCTCGCCGCAGCGAACCGCCCGCGCTCGCCGTTTCGCTTTTCCTGCTGGCCCTCTTCGTGATCATCGGCCGCTCCTGAGCCGGTTGCTGACGCACCTGGCGCGGTGTCTCTCTCAAATGGCCACGCATAAAGATCGGCCATCCGAGCGGAGTTTCGCAGATCCCGGGGTCCCCGCGGACGGGTCTTCGTCCGTGGCCGTGGGGGGCTGAGGCAAAATGAAGTCGAGGGACCCGGCTTTTGGGGATCTGGGCTCCTCCAGAGAATCTAACCCTGCTCTAGAATCGTTCCTTTAACCTCAGCACCTGCGACTCCATGCCGTACCACAGTGCAGCCGCCACCAACGTGCACGCCACGAGCCGGAACGCCACCACTGCCAGGTTTCCCTCGATTCCGTAACGGTCCATCCTGGCGTCGAACCAGCCGAAGTAAATGAAGACCGCGATGTGGCTCATGTACAGCCCATAGCTGATGCGCCCGTAGAACTTGAGAGGCCCGCTGCGCAGAAACACGCTCACGGGATTGCGTGCGCCTGTCGACGCAATGAGCGCCAGAACCACTCCGGAAAATCCCACAGCCAGGGCCGAATCCAGAAATGCCGTGCCCCCGGCAATGGTCGCCGCCGACCATATGCCGACGACAGATGCTGTCAGTCCCGTCCACAACCACGTACGCCGACTGAGGTTCAGTGTGTGCACGCCGAGAGCCATCAGGCTTCCCAAAGCAATTCCATCCAGATGGATCAATGTGTGCGTCGGAGTGAGCCAGGCGCGATGCTCGAGTCGCAATGCGGGCGAAATTACCAGCGCGCCAAGAAGCACTGTTGCCAGCATCCACGGCCTGCGGATGAACTTTACCACCGGGGCCCAGACAAAGTAGTACTGCTCTTCAATCGCCAGTGCCCAGGTGGGCTGCAGCGCGGGCGGCATCGTCAGGTGAAAGAGATTCTGCACAAAAAAGATGTAAGCCAGCCACGGCGCGGTTTTGATCGCGTCCATTACGCTCGGCCCGATAAACCACGGCGCGTTCAGGTACACGACCATGAGCAGCAGGATGTAGACCGGCCAGATGCGCAGCGCCCGGCGCGCATGAAAGTGATGAAAGAAGTGCGGCTTGTCGCGCGTGACCAGCAGAATCGATGTGATGAGAAATCCCGAGAGGATAAAGAAGAGAATGACGCCCGCCCAGCCCCATAGGCTCGCGCCATACATCCATGTTCCCGCAAGCCTGGGCTTCGAGTGGTAGAGCACCACCCACAGAATCGCCAGACCCCGCAGGCCATCGAGCTCGGGCAGGTAGTTGGGCAGCCAGGTTGGTCGCTGGATCGGCAAGAAACAAGCTTAGCGCAGAGCTTCGGCAACCTTGAAGGTTGCCCGCAAAACCTGCCAAACGGCGCCAATTTGCGTCCAACTTTCACGCGTTTTGATAGCGTTCATCCCCTTCTAGACGCACAAACTCGCGCGAATCCTACCCTTGCAAGCAGGGATTTCGCCTTCGAAATTCTCTCACCGCAATTTGTAGGCTTTGAGAGCGGCAAAATAGCCGATTTTCTCCCCTTAGGGCGACACTCCAAATTTTCGTGTGTCCAACTTTGCCGATTTGCGTCGCTGCCTTCTTGTTCCCTTGTTCCCTCGTTCCCTTGGTCCCTGCCTTTATCACCCCGCCGCCAGTTGCCGCGCGCGCTCGGTTGCCCGCATTACCGCCTTGATCAGCGTCACGCGCAGCCCGCCCTCCTCGAGCTCCAGAATGCCGTCGATCGTGCATCCAGCCGGAGTAGTCACCGCGTCTTTAAGCAGTGCCGGGTGATATCCCGTTTCCAGCACCATCTTCGCTGCGCCGTAGGCCGTCTGCGCGGCCAACTGCGTGGCGATCTCGCGCGGCAGGCCGACTTTCACGCCCGCCTCGGCCAGCGCCTCAATAATGATGTAGAGATACGCCGGGCCCGAGCCCGAGAGACCCGTCACGGCGTCCATGTGCTTCTCGTCGACCAGGACTGTGCGGCCAACGGTTTCAAACAGGCGCTGTGCCAGCTCCATCTGTGCATCTTTGACGAAGCGGCCGCGGCACAGTGCGGCCACTCCGGCGCCCAGCGCGGAGGGGGTGTTGGGCATGGCGCGGACCACGGCGATCTCCATCCCCGCGGCTTCCTCAATCGCACGCGTCTTGACCGAGGCCGCGAACGACACCAGAGTCTTGTCCGCCGTAAGAGCCGATTTGATCTCGGTGATCAACTCCGGCACCTGAAACGGCTTCACGCCGATCAGGATAAGATCCGAAGCCCGCGCCGCTTCTAGGTTGTTGGTGCTTACATCCACACCCCATTGCGTGCTCAGCGCCAGCGCCCGCTCGGCATGGCCTACGGTCGCGTGAATCTTATCGGCGGCAAACAGGTTTTCTTTGAGAAAGGCCTGCAGCAGAATGCCGCCCATCTTGCCGGCGCCCAAAACGGCCACCCGGACCTCGGGCAACTTGGCGGGAACCTGTGTTGCCTCAACGGCGATCTCTGCCATTCATCCTCACCTCATAGATTTAGGATCGATCAGTATTCAGAATACGCGGATTCGCACTGGACCATGTTCATAAGGCGAGCTGGAAATTCCTGGTAGAGAGAGAACCCGTCATCGTCAGACATGCGCGTGCCGACCCTGCGCCTGCCGAGCCGAAGTCTGCCGGCGCGCGGATCGCTCAAGCGATCACGGTCGAACGGAAACAGCGACTGGAACAGCGCCTGTTCCCCCAGCCCGTCCGTTTACTGGCTCAACATGGCTTCGTTGTTGAGGAAGTCCTTCAGCCCCGCCGCCATTTGATCGTTGCGGCTCGCCATTGGCCAATTGCCATCCCAAAGCTCGTACCCGCCAGGCATCGTCACAAATCGCACTCCACCGCCGATCGCTGTGACCACGGCGACGACCCAACCGTCCGATTCGAGCAGGATAGGCGGCGCGCCGAGGTTCTGCGGCGTCGGGTTGCGCAAGTCCACCACATGTTCGCCGATGTGCGCCAGCGCCAATCCCAATGCAGGCCCAGGCAGTTTGTCCGAGTTGAATGTACAGTTAAAGAGAATTCCGTCCGGCGAGTCCTTCGTTCCCGCCGCATCCCTCGCGGCGGCCTCATTCGTTGTCCCGAAACCGATGGTTACACCGTTATGGTCGCGCTCCTTGGCGTAGGCCGCAGCTGCTTTCAATGCCTGGTCCTTGGCTGGACTATCGGGCATCGTTTGAATGATCTTCTGCACCGTTTCCAGCGTTCCGTATGGGTCATTCACGGGAGGTCCGGGCGCCAGAGGCAATGGGGTAGATCCCGGCAGCGAAAGCTCCTGCACGGGATTGCCCTTGGTAGCGTCATCAATCTTCGAGTAGTCAATTTCTTTCGGCGTTACATCCGACACCGACTGCAGCACCAGCCGCGCCGGATACGCGTTCATATTGCCGAATCCCCCAAACCCAAGGATCTTGCCGCTGGCATCGCGCTTCAGCGTGGCATCGGCCACGGCGTCGAGCCGGCCCACCAGTGTCGCCGTCACTTCATACCGCACGCAGCCCAGACAAACGTCCGAGCCCTTCTGGTGCGTCTGCGCCAGCAGTGAATCGAATTGTTTGAAGTCTTTGCTCTTATCGAGCGCCACCGGCGTGCGCGCCGGCGGAGCATATTGGCCCGAAAAGTTCCTGGCCGGCTGCACCTGTACCATTGTCGCCGGTCCTGCCTTGCCTTTGGCGCCCTGGGGATAGGCGAGCCAGATCGCGTTCACCTGGAACCCGCAGTTTGGGTCCGCTGCATCCTTGATCACAAACTCGTCCAGTCCCGCCACCACCGTGCCCTTGATGCGCACCATCTTGCCGTCGAACGGCGCCGGCTTTTTCACGACATCGCAGACCGTCGTGTCCACAACCTGTGCAGGCGCTTGTGCGCGCAAGCCGCAACCGAGAATCGCCAAAACCGCAATAGCCCAATGTTTCATAAAACCCCTTCCAGCCGTTGCCTGGCAGCGGCTGCAGATTTTCGGCGAATCGCTCGCCTTTGACTAGGGAACTCCCGCCTTTGCCTTATCGCGCAGCTCCAGAATTTTCATCTGCCCAATCTTGTAGGCCAGAGCCTGACCCGGCCACGCGATATAACGGTCCACTTCCGTCTGGATGGTTGGCTCATCCAGGTTCGAGTGGTCGTGGAAATACTGAACCATTTGATCGCGGGTCCAGCCCTCCGAGTGCACGCCGGTGTCGATTACCAGGCGGATCGCTCGCCATACATCGTTGTCCAATCTGCCAAAGTCGGAGTAGGGATCCTGATAGAAGCCGGCATCCTTGCCCAACTCCTCGGCATAGAGCGCCCATCCCTCCACAAAAGCCGTGTAGCCGCCGAATTTGCGGAACTCGGGGACGCCCTGAAGCTCCTGGGCGATGGAAATCTGCAGGTGATGGCCGGGAACGCCTTCGTGGTAGGCGATCGCCTCGGCGTTGTACAGGTTGCGGTTGGTTGCGTTGTATGTGTTCACCTGCACGTGGCCGGGACGGCTGCCGTCGGGCGTGCCCTCCTGATAAAGCGCCGGGGGGGCATCTTTCTGCATAAACCTGGGCATTTCGACGGCTTCAAGAGGCGCCTTGGGCAGGCGGCCAAATAACCCGGGCAGCTTGGCCTGCATGGACTCGATGTAGCCGCGATAGGCGGCGATCACCGCGTCTCCCGAGGCAGGATGAAGCTTGGGGTTGGTCTTGAGGCTGGCGCGGAAACTCGTCAGATCGGCGAAGCCAAGTTTCTGCGCGATAGCCAGCAACTGCGCCTCGTCCCGAGCCACTTCGTCGAGGCCGATCTGGTGAATCCGGTCGGGAGTGAGATGGGTTGTGGTCTCGCGCTGGATGAGGAACTGGTAGTACTTTTTCCCATCGGGCAGCGCACTGATTCCCGGCTGCTCGCGCCCCGCCGGCACGTAGCTCACCTCCATGAAGCGGGCAAATCGCAGATACGCCGGCAGCACCTCTTTCGAGACAGCGTCCAGCACATCGGTCCTGATCCGTTGCTGCTCCTCGGCGCTCACCGAGGCGGGAAACTTCTTGAGCGGCAAAGCAAACGGAGAATCTTCAAGCTTCTGGTTCCCGATCTCCTTGATCTGATCCAAGGCCTTCTGCAACAGATACCTGGGCGGCACGCGGCCGTCCTGGAGGCCAAGCGTCATGTTTGCAGTCACCTGATCAAAGGCGGTTGGAATGGCGTGCAGGCGCGCGATCCAGTCGTCGTAGTCCTTGACGGTGTTGAAGGCAAGCTGCTCCGCCAGTTGCGGCAAGTCGGTATAGATGCCATTGATCTGACTGACGGGCATCTCCCACTCTTTGAAGGCGGCAGCCTCCTCGTCCTGCTCAAACTGGCGAGTCAGGAGTTCCTGGCTGATCTTCTCCTCATCGGTGAAGCCGGTGGAATCGATAACCGCAAGGCGCAGCAGGAGCTTGCGCTCGCGCGCCAGGCTTTCGTTGATGGCGCGTACGGAGTAATCGGAGAGCTGGTCGTTGTAGCGCAGATCGCCGATGCTCGACGCGAACTCCGGATCGTGCTTGAGACGGTCTTCCCAGTACTCGCGGAAGACATCGTTGAGGGCCTTGCGACGGTCTTCGAGCGAGGTGGGAACCGGCGGCAAGCCCGGTGCCTGGGGCGCGGCATTCAACTTTTGTGCGGGCGAGCCCACCGCGGGCCCGAGCAAGACGGCTGCTGTGGCAATGAGGGCGAAACGAGGAATTGTTCTCAAGAGGGGCGAGTCCTTCAGCGCGAGATGGTGTCTTTGAGTTTAGAAGAACGAAGGGCGGCGAGTCAGCAAGTCGGCGAGTGAGCTTGGTCTCCCGTCCGCTTGTTCGGGGTGTTTCGCAAGATGGCAAAGTTGGACACACCAAAAATCGGAGCGCTGCCGTAAGGGGATAAAACCGGCTGCTTTGCCGGTTTCGAGAACTACGAATTGCGCGAAGAGATTTGCAAAGCCGAAATGCATGGATGCAGGCGAGCTCGCGCGGTGCGCAAGGGTATGAACGCCACCGGAACGCTTGAAAGTTGGACGCAAACTGACGCCCTTTGGCCGGCTGGGAGTTGGGAACCGGAGCTGAAGGCTTGGCTTGGCTGCGCCGCGGGCTTCCCGAAGTTGCACCAGTTTTGCACAATCGCACCGCGAAAAGTGATCGCGGTCACATTTTCCTAATACAGAGCGACCGTTATAGTACGGGAGATGCCCCGGCCCGAATTGGAAAAGGAAGCGACGGAATCGCTGCGTTCTTGGTGCGTGCCTGACGCCACGGGCCGAAAACTTGGAAAGAGGTGAACGTGAACGCCATTGCCTGGTTCGTTGGCATCGGCATCATTCTCGTGGGGGTCGCAGCTGTCTTTGAAAGAGCCCGTGCATCCCGGCAGGCGAGGCTTGGGCGCCTGATTTGCAAATACGGCGACTACGGCGTCGCCAACCGGGTTTTTCAGCGGCAGGTTTGGCAGGGACAGACCGAGAAGCAACTCCTCGACTCCATTGGGCGGCCAGCCGGCGTGGATCGCGAGCAGCTCGAGACCAGAAAGCGCGAGACCTGGAAGTACCGTCCGCGAGGGCTCAGCGGCCATGGTCTGCGGATTACGCTGGAAAATGGGCAGGTCACTGCGTGGGACCAAAACTAGCGGGCCACGTTTGAGACGCCGTTGGGAGATGTCAAGAGGGAAATGTTATAGGGCACTTAGAATCAAATACTAGTTGCCAGAAGGAAGGCCCAACGGCCTTCCTCTTTTGTGCCGAAGAACCCGCCGGTTCGCTTCACTTGCCCGTGTATTCCATGAAAAGCTCGGGAAACTCCTTCTTCAGAGCTTCGATTTTCGGGCGATCGCACACTTGAATATATGGATTCCCCGGGTTGTGCAACGCGTAGTCCTGGTGATACTCCTCCGCGCGATAAAACCCCTCGAGCGGCGTCACCTGGGTCACAATCGGCTTGCCGAACACGTGCGCCGCGTCGAGTTGCGCAATATAGGCCTGGGCGATCCGCTTCTGATCGTCGGTCGCGTAGAAAATCGCCGAGCGGTACGACGTGCCCACGTCTGGCCCCTGCCGGTTCAGTTGCGTCGGATCGTGCGCCACCGAAAAGAAGACCCTCAGCAGCGTCCCATACGTGATCCGCGAGGGGTCGTACACCACCTCCACCGACTCGGCGTGCCCCGTGGTCTCAGTCGTCACCTGGTCGTAGGTCGCAGTTGCCGCCGAGCCGCCCGAGTAACCCACCGTCGTATCCACCACGCCCTTCAGCCGCTCAAACACTCCTTGCGTTCCCCAAAAGCACCCGCCCGCAAACACCGCCTTCGCCTTCCCTGGCGCCTTCGCCAAAGCATCGTCCGTCGCCGCCGCCGGAATCGGCCCGTTTGCCATAGCCATCCCTCCCGAAGCTTTCGTCACCCGCAACATCAATACTCCCACCGCCGCTACCACCACCAACCCGCACACCACTCGCCACACCATACACCAACCTCCACCACCCCTCATTAGATACGGTCCCGTGCCGCGCGGTTACAATCTCGCCGGTCGGAACAGGCGTACAATTGCGGCGTTTCCGAGTTCAGAAAGGAGATTCCAGTGAATATCCCAATGGCTATCGCTCGGGCGCTGGGGATTGTCTTCGCGGTGATGGGCCTTTCGGTGATGATCGACAGAAAGACGGTGTCGGCCGCCCTCGAAAAAGCAACTGAAGACCGGGGATTCCTGTGGCTGTGGAGTTTCCTGATCTTGACGATGGGAGCCGTGATTGTCGCGACCAACAACGTCTGGACCTCCGGCCTTCTCCTGCTGATTACGCTTCTCGGATGGCTCTCAATCGTAAAAGGAGCGTTCCTTCTTATCCTTCCCGGTCCCGCCATGACGCTCTACCGGAAGTGCATCAGGGACAGCGTGCTGATCTTCGGCGGCGTCGCGGCGTTTCTCCTGGGCCTGGTCCTGCTTTA
>JBEKPO010000020.1:0-47056 GCA_049520675.1 Occallatibacter sp.
TGCGGCCGGCGAGTGCGGCCTTTGAGACACGCTTAACGAAAGGAAGGAAATTCCATGGTCGCCTACTTCCAACTGCAGCCATCTGAAATGGAGCTGCAGGAGTTGGCAGAGCAATACTGGCAGAAGGCCGGGGAAAAGGAACACGAGCTTGAAACCGCAGCATTCGAAGCCGGGGAAGCGATTCGCAACGGAGACTATTCTCTGGCCAACCTTGAAGCGATTGTGCGCTGGAAGTCTGAGCGCGCCGTGCACTATTTGATCGGGAACAGCAACGAGAAGATCCGTCGCTCCCTGTCAGTTGCCGCCTCGCCCGAGTCCACCACCGAAGCTGCTGTGAAGGCCCTGCTCGAGCTTCATGGCGTCGATATCACCCTGGCCTCCGCGATTATGGCCGCGATCTTTCCCGACCGCTACACGGTTCTCGATTATCGCTCCCTTGAAGCGCTGGGTCACGCGCGTCACGACGTGCATTTTTACGAGGAGTATCTGGCCTTTTGCAAGAGGCTCGCCGAGAGCAACATCGTGAAGCCGCAAAGCGAGCTGCCCGGTCCCACACCGCTGCGCACGCTCGACCGCGCACTGTGGGAGTGGTCGCAGAGTCACGGCGGGTAACTGCAAGATGGGTGCCCCATCCTAAATGCGGCTATTCGCATTTGGGGTCGGAGGCGGGTGCCCCACCCTCGCGACGCAGTTGTTTTTGTCGCTAGGGTGGGAGACCAACTAAGCCTGCTGACGAGCGCGTCCGTCCCCAGCAACACGATAGAATTCGTGTCGTGAGATCCTCCTTCGAGATTGGTCCTGTCCATGTGGGTGCGGGCCGGCTTTTCCTCATTGCCGGTCCATGCGTTATCGAGTCCGAGCCCCATGCGCGCTCCATGGCAGAAGCCATTCAGCGCATGACATCCGATCTCCAGGTCCCTTTCATCTTCAAAGCCAGCTACGACAAAGCTAACCGGACCAGCGTGAGGAGCTTTCGCGGTCCCGGCCTGGTCGAAGGCACGCGCATCCTGGCGCGCATCGCCAAAGACACCGGCCTGCCCGTGCTCACCGATGTCCACGAGCCCGGTGACTGCGAAGTCGTGGCCGAAGCCGCAGACGTACTCCAGATTCCCGCTTTCCTCTGCCGCCAAACCGACCTTCTGGTTGCCGCAGGCAAGACAGGCCGCGCCGTCAACATCAAGAAAGGCCAGTTCGTCGCGCCCTGGGACATGAGTCACGGCGTCGAAAAAGTCCGTTCCACCGGCAACGAGCGTGTCTTCCTCAGCGAGCGCGGCTCAACCTTCGGCTATAACAACCTCGTCGTCGATTTCCGCTCGCTAGCCATCATGCGTGAGCTCGCGCCGGTGGTCTTTGACGCCACGCACTCCGTGCAGCAGCCCTCGGCGTCGAACGGCGTCAGCGGCGGCCAGCCTGAATTCATTCCGCTCCTGGCCCGCGCCGCAGTCGCCGCCGGTATCGATGGCCTCTTCCTCGAAGTCCACGACGATCCAGCCAACGCCAAGTCCGACGGCGCCAACGCCCTCGATCTCAAATTTCTCAAACCGCTCCTGGGGAACCTGCTGGCAATTCATGCTGCCGCGGGAAATGCATGACCCGCAGCCGGCGACATTGATCACGGCAGCCGCTTCAGCTCAATGTTCCTGCCATCATCGAGATGGAGCACCATCACCTGCGCCGGCCCCGCGTCCGGCCTGAAGGTACACTTGTCCGTCGAAGTCGCTGAATAGAAATCCTGCGGGCTCTCCGGCAGATACTCCTGCTTCGGTTCGTCGCCCTCCTGGATCAGGAGGCGCCCACCCTCCACGCTGACGGTGAGAACGAGATCCGGAGAAAGACCGTAACGTCCCGCGAACCGGTTCAGCTGATCCGGCGAGAGCGAGACCGTTTTGTGCTCTTTAAGCTTGGGCAGCGGCGGCAACAGGTTGTACGGCGTGTACTGCTCCCAATCGAAGGGAAACTTCGTCGGTCCAAGGACTGAATCAATCAGCGGCTTGAAGATTCCCTCGCCGTTCGAGCTGTTGGTCATGATTAGAATGCCGTCGCCGGGCTCTCTGAAGACCAGCGCGAGATGTCTCCAGCCCTCGTCGTGACCTTCTTTGAAGAAAGCCTTACCGTAGGGCGAGAAGTAAAGGCCCCAGCCCAGGCCGTAGCTCAGGCCGATTGAATCGTCCGCTGTAGACGTGTCTTCGTTGAGCGAGGGAAACTGGTGAGCCGAGTGGATGGCGATTTGGCGGTCGAAAAGCACGCCGGTGGCTGGGATTCCGAAGGGTTTGCTCTGAAGCACGGCACTGACGAAGGTCGCATAGTCGCGCAGCGTCGTCTGCATTGAGCCCGCAGCATCTGCCGTCGTTCGCTTCTCAGGCCCGAGCAAGCGGCCGTACTCGTCGTATCCGTTGGCGAAGTCGCTCTCAAACCTCGGCTCCCAGGCCATGCTGGTCCGCGTCATACCGAGCGGTTCAAAAAGCTTCTCGCCCATCAGCATCTGGAGCGATTTGCCGATGACCGTTTCTACAACCAGCTGCGCCAGGTCGATACCCTCGCCCGAGTAGGCGTAACGCGTCCCTGGATCGAAGTGGATCTTGAGCTTGTGATCGTCTTCAAATGCCCGCCAGTTGGGAAAGCCGCTGGTGTGGCTCAGGAGCATGCGCAGCGTGATTTTCTTATAGCGATCGTCGTCTTTCAGGTCGGTATAGCGCGGATATTCGGGAAGCGGCTTGGGCAAATACTGAACGATAGGCCTGTCGAGATCGAGAACGCCTTCATGCACCAGGCCCATGACCACGGTCGCGAATGCGGCCTTGCTCAGCGACGCTGCGGTCATCACCGAATCTGCCGTCAGCGGCAGATTCTTTTCGGTGTCCCGCATCCCGTAGGCTTTCAGATACACGGCCTTCCTCTTGTGAAAGATCGCGATCCCAACGCCGGTCACATGCGCATCCCGCATCAGTTGCGCGACCTTGGCATCCATCTCTGAAGCCGCAATCGCGCCGCCATCGAGGCGGGGAACGGACCTTTGCTGCCCGTTCGCCGGAAGAAGCCCAAGCAAAGTGCACAGCACCGCTGAAAGATCTGGTCGAAACATGATTTCCCCTGATGAGCAACTACGGTTCAGTACCGACCTCGGTTCCATCTCGCACCACAATCGTGTCTGCAATCCGATCGTGCACACAGCGATGGTTCGGATAGAGAAAGTACTGCAGGAATCCGAAGCCGGCCTCCAATGCGCTCGCTCCATAACCCAGAGCCCGTTCCACCGACTGCCACAGCGTGATTCGCTCATGAGTGAGCGAAACCACGCGAATACGCACAAGCCGTTTGCCGAGCGTCAGCCCGTTTGTTCTTGAAACCGTGAGCCCGAAGTAGAGAATCATCCACGCAACCCACGCCACTTCGGTCACCATGTGAAACTCGAATCGCACTTGCACGTGTGCGGAGCGATACAGTTCTTCGCACATCCCCAGCACATCGAACAGCAGGTAACGAAGGCCGGCCATAGCCGGTCCGTACGTCCCAAACACCAGCGCCATGTCGATCAGGTATGCAGCCAGTCGGCGTCCGAACGAAGCGAGCGGCAATCCAGCCAGCGATTTGGCGCGCGCCGACTCACGGGGGTCGAAGACACCGGGCAACTTCTGGATTTGCATAGTCCCACTATATTCAAAAGAGCCGGGCTGGGCCGGACGCAAACGGCCGAAGCCGGATCATTTCTCTTCGCAGGGTGTCGGTGCGTGCCCCACTCGGCGCGCCTTTGTCTTCGCGCCTAGGGTGGGCTCTCACCTTGACCGCAGGTACCCGCGAAGGCGCGCTTTCCATCGAGCACAAAGCACGAAGCCCCGTGAATGTCGGTGCGGAACGTCCGCACCCTCGCGGTCTGCAGCTCCTCCAGCACCTCCTCGCGAGGATGCCCGTACCGGTTGTGCAGGCCGCAACTGATGACTGCCCACTGCGGCGCCACACGGGCAAAAAACTCCGGACGCGTCGACGTGATGCTGCCGTGATGTCCCACTTTCAGCAACGTGCTCTGCAAATCGGGCTCGGAAAGCATTGCCTGCTCGATTGGCGCTTCCGCGTCGCCCTCCAGCAGCACCGACGTTGAGCCGTTCTTCATGTGCAGCACCAGCGAATCGTTGTTAGCCGGCTCCACGCCGGGTTGGTAATCGCGAAAGGGGGCCAGGACCTGAACCTGCGCGTCGCCGAAGGCAAAAGCATCGCCGGCGCGAAAGCTTCGCACCCTAACGTGAAGTGCCGCCGCCTCGTCCAGCAGCGCGTTGTAGGCTCCAAAGCGCGGATTGTTGCCCACCCACAGTTCGTCAGGATGAAAATTTCGCAGCACCGCCGGCAATCCACCCATGTGATCGCTGTGCGCGTGACTCAACGCTACCGCGTCGAGATGATGAATGCCGCGCGCCCACAGTGCCGGAGACACCACCTCCTCGCCGATGTCAAAATCTGGCGCAGTCTGTCGCGGCCCTCCGCCAAATCCGCCGCCATCGACAAGAAGGGTTTTGCCGTCCGGCGTGATCACCAGCAGCGAGTCACCCTGGCCCACGTCAATCGCCTCGACCAGCGTCGCCGCATGTGGCCTATCGACCGCTCGCGGTAGTACGGCCACCAGTGCTGCCAACGCAAGCGCGGCACACGCCGCATGCCGCAACCATCTGCCATCTTTTTCTTGGAAGGGCAGGGCTTTGGAGCCTCCCCTGAGCGCAGTCGAATGCGTGCCGAAAAGTCGCCCCAATAAGGTTGGCCGTAGTCTCTGACGGGCTGGTCGCGTCGCCTTCTTCGGGTCGTTCCAACGCGCACATCCGACGCTGCTGTGCGCCAGCACAATCGACGCTGCCAACAACAGGATGAACGCCGCCGACTGCCAGAGCAATGGATTTGGAATACGGAAATCGCCGAGCGTCATGGATCCGAAGAGCTTGACGAGTCCGACGCCGAAGTGCAGCGCCAGTGCAACCACCGCGCCAGGTATGAACGCCGCGGCGGGCCACAGCGCGAGCATCAATAGCGTCAGCAACGCGGCAGGCATCAGCACCGCCAGCAGCGGCAAAATCAGCACGTTTACCGGCAGCGCAAAGATCGTGATGCGATGGAAATATACTGCCATCGGCAGCGTCATCGCCAGCTCCACCACGCACGAAACCACGACCAGCTCCACCACCCGAATCGAAAACCGCACCGTCCAGGGAAATACTTTCCAGGCGATCAAATTGCTCGCCGTCCGCTCCAGCCGCGCCGCAATCATCCGCATGGTTACGCGAAACTGCGCGATCCTCGACGCGAGCTTCACATCGATGGCGATCAACCGCAGGTCCCGCGTCGCGCTCAGATAAGGATGGATCGTTCCGGCAAGCAGCGGCGCAGCCACGCCGGCGATCGCGATCACGGCCAGCAACGTCATCTGCAGGCTCGAATCGAAGAGGCTGCGCGGGCTCACAACCAGCAGGCACAGCGCCGTAAAACCAATGGCGTTGAGCGGGCTGCGGTCGCGATATACGAGCCGGCCCAGAAGATACAGCGTCACCATCCACAAAGAGCGCTGCACCGGCGCGGCAAATCCCGTAAATAATGCGTAGCCGAACGACGCCGCTATCGTCACTAGGGTCGTGGCCACCCGCGGCATGCGCAGCCGCCGGGCAAGCCAGAAGATGCACGCCACGACAATGGCCAGGTGGAAACCCGAAACCACCAGCATGTGGAACGATCCCGTTCGTTCGAATCCCGCACGCAAAGCATGCGTCAGGTACGTCCGGTCGCCCGCCACCATCGCAGCCAGCATGATGGCGTCGTCTTCACTCAGCTGCAGCGCAGCCGGCAGCCCGCTCATCGCCGCCGGCAGCGACAGCAATCGCGCTGTCGAGGCCTGCTGCCATTCGCTGATCCGGCAGGCAAGAAATGTTCCGCGCGCCGGCCCCAACCGCTCCACGCCATCAATCGTCGCCGTACCCGTCGCGGTAATTCCCTTGTCCAGGAGATAATCCGATCGGCTCCACACGCCGGGATCGCGAAAGGTTTCGGGCGGCAACATCCGCACGACGGCGCGGATGCGTTCCCCACAACCCAACCCCTGCACGCTTGCCGGACCTGGCGACTTATCCGACCAGCGCACCGTCAGCCGGATGCCCCCGCTCACGGCAGCTAGCTCATCGCTCGCGTCCGTCACCAGCTCCACACGCTCTGCACTAAGGTCCACTCGCTGCGACAGGGACACTACCGGCGCTTCATCGACGTTCTGCTCCACCTGGTTCCGCAGCGGCCCCGCATCCACTACGGTTCCTTCTACCGTGCGCAACAGGCCGTCAGAGAGTGCAGCCATCTGGGGCGCGGGCGCAGGGTGTGGCTCCATCTCCGCACACCATGCGCCCATCAATAGCCACAAAACCGCCAGCGGAAGCCAGGCGATCCTCAGAGCCCGCATCGCTGCCAACGCAGACACTGCGGCCATCAACGCCAATGCAAGCAGCACGAGCGCGGGCCTTAGCCAAAACCAACTCGCGCCGACTATTCCCGCCGCGAACAGCCACGCCGCGTGAAACAGAGGAACGTTCGTCAACCTGAGGCTGGAACGAGACGCAGAAATCCCGGAATGAGCCGAAGCGGCTTCCATCGCGCGTGAAACAGGCAGACCGGGTAGGTGGACACAAGCCTATCAGGTATTGGATTGGAACGCCGTGACTCCCGGCACGTGACGCCTATGTGCTTGATCGAGTCGTGCCGCCAGGCGATCGAACCCTATTGCCGGAGCCGCACGATGGTCTCAAGGTGAAAGGTCTGCGGGAATAAGTCGGCCAGGGTGACGCTTTCGATCGCGTAGCCTGCGCCAAGCAGCACGCGCAGGTCACGCGCCAATGTGGCGGGATCGCACGATACGCAGGTCAAGTGCGGTGCGGCAATCTCCGCCAGCGATGCCGTCGTTTCCGCACCCAATCCCGTCCGCGGCGGGTCGACAACAATCAAATCAGGTCGCTTGGTCTTTCGTGCTCTGCGCAGGAAATCCAGAGTCGACGCCCTGACTGCCGTCGCACTTGTTCCACGCAGATTTTCGCCCAGCGCTCTCGTCGCAGCCGGCGCCGATTCCACCGCAACCACTCGTGCGAAGCTTTCCGCCAATCGCCGCGCAAACAATCCCACGCCGGCAAAAAGATCCCACGCCAGCTCACCGCGCTGCTCCCTCGTCACATAATCCGCCAAGCCATCCACTAGCCATCGATTCACCTGGAAAAACGTACCGTGATCGACGCGATAATCAAATCCCGCGGCCGTATAGAGCAGGGAACTGGCTCCCCACTCCGCGAGCCTCAGCGGTTGTTCGCTGCCTCGCCGCTCCATCCGCAGCTCTGCGCCCTTCAACTCCGGCACTCGCTCCGCCAGCGCTCGGGCGAAATCTTCGCATGCTGGTTTCGTTGCGCCTGCGGTCACAACGCTCGCCAGGAGCTCGGTCTCATCTGTGTTGCAGAAGAGCGAAATCTCGCTCAACCGCATTCTCGAGCCAGGCCCGCGCGCAATCTCCCCCGCGGCCAGCGCTGCCCCTACCAGCAGCGGCGCGGCAATGGGGCACTCGACAATCGGGACCACCGCATGCGATCGCCTTCCGCGATATCCGGGCTTGCCCTGCGCATCAAGCGCGACCCGAATCCGATTGCGATACGCCCACGGCTCACCGGCCAGCACCACAATTTCTTCCGGCGCTTGCACGCCTCCGCGCTCGAGAGTTTCCCGCAGAATGGCCTTCTTGAAATCGAGCTGCGCCGCATATGTCGAGTGCTGATACTGGCACCCGCCGCACGCGCCGAAGTGCCGGCACGCCGGCGCAACCCGCTCCGGCCCCGCAGTGACAATCTCCTCCACCTCAGCCGTTGCGTAACCCCGCTTTTCTTCGACGACCCGCACGCGCACCTGCTCGCCCGGCAGCACTAAGGGCACGAACACGGCCTTTCCCTCGACGCGCGTCAGGAACGCCCCGCCGTAGATCGGCTTCTCGATCTGCACCAAATGCGAAGTAGGCGGCAAAGGCTGAATCCTCCGCGCCCCATCCTTTCCGCGTTCCTCGCAGAAAGTGTCGGAAAGCGACGAGCTTCCCCTGCCTCGCCCGTGTATGCGCTTCGACGAGGAACTCTGCCGTCTCTTCATTGCTGGCTCATGTAGAACAGGCTCAACCGCGGAAGATTGTAGTGCACCAGAAGTTGCTTACGTTCAAACTGCTGCTTCACCTGACGCAGTTGCACCGCGCCCATGCGGCTGCGATACGGGGCGAGCTCTCGCGTGGCGTGCTCGTCCAATCGCACAAGCAACTCCTCGGGTGCGGCAGCTTTCAGCGCGGAAAACAATTTCTCTTCCAGCACTGTCAGCGAACGCTCCAGTCCCTCCAGATCAGCGGTGGCTTTTTGATCGTCTACGCGCGCTGCCATCTCTGCGGCCAGTTCCCGCAGCCGCGCCGCCGTTGCCTTGCACGCTTCTGGCGCAACTGTTGCCGCATCCAGGGCCTCAGCCGCCGCCGTCAGATGTGCCGCCACACGCTCTTGCTCAAATCCCGACTCGCGCGGCGCCTCGGCGCTCGAACTATCCGCCGACCCCGTCGCCGCTTCGTGCAATTCGACAGAGGCTTGCATCACCGCCTGTGCGCACCACGCCAGTCCGTTGATGCGCTGCATGCGTGCCCGTTTCTGCCGTGTCTCGTACTTATCAAATGCCGCATCGATGCCGCGCAGTGCCGCCTCCAGGGGAATGCCCGCCTCGCGCCAGGTCTCAATCAGAGCCCAATCCAGAGTCGAAAGCAGCAAGATCGATCCGCGCCGCTGCTGGAAGCGCTGCTCAATCTCGGTAAAATAGTTGAAATAGTTCCGCACTCCTTCATTTTAAATTCCACTCAGGAGGACATCGATGGCAACCATAGGCTTCGTCGGGCTCGGCATCATGGGTCGCCCCATGCTCCGGAATCTTTTGAAAGCGGGCCACACGGTCATCGCGTACGGACGAACTCCGGCGAAGGTCGATGCCTGCGTGGCCGACGGCGCCGAGCGCGGCGCCTCTAATGCCGACGTTGGCGCCCGCGCGTCCATCGTAGTTACCATGCTTCCCGACGGTCCCGAAGTGGAAGAAGTCGTCCTCGGCGCCAACGGAATTCTCGCCGGCTCGAAACCTGGCTCGCTCATAATCGACATGAGCTCCATCAACCCGCTGGTCTCGCAGAAGATCGCCGCTGCCTGCGCGTCAAAGGGCGTCGATTTCATCGATGCGCCAGTCAGCGGTGGCGAGCCGAAAGCCATCGACGGCACCCTTGCCATCATGGTCGGCGCTGGCGAAGCTGCATTCAAGAGAGCCGAGCCGGTCCTCAAGTGCATGGGCTCTAGCGTCACGCTTACCGGTCCGGTGGGCGCGGGCAACACCACCAAGCTCGCCAATCAAATCATGGTCGCGTGCAATATCGCCGCCATGGGCGAAGCGCTCACGCTGGCCACGCGTTGCGGCCTCAACCCCGAGGTGGTCGTGAACGCAGTCAAAGGCGGACTCGCAGGCAGCGCCGTGCTCAACGCCAAGGGCCCCATGCTCATCGCGCGCAACTTCAAGCCCGGCTTCAAAATCCATCTCCACCAGAAGGACCTGCGCAACGCCCTCGACACCGCCGAAGTCAACAGCGTTTTCTTGCCCCTTACCGCGCAGGTCCAGCAGATGATCTCATCCCTCATCGCCGACGGCAAAGGCGAGTTCGATCACTCCGCCATCGCCACGTTTGTCGAGGCGGCATCACACGTGGAGGTCAAGGTGCCGGGCGCCTAGCAACAACCGCAGCAAGAGTTGGTGCCCTGGTCGCGATTTTGGGACCCGGGATACCGACGCTGTCAGCCCGGCACGAATCAACTGACCCCTGACCCCTGATCACCGACCCCTGTTTTTCCCCACCCGCCTCCACCTGGCGTCTCAATTCGCAGCACATCGCCTTCGGAAAATCGAATGCTGCATTTTCCCGGTAACTCCACCTCTTCGCCGCTTCCCGCTTTCACCTGAACCGCCCGCCCCGCTGCGCCCTGGCCACCGCCTGCCAATCCGTAAGGCCGGAACCGTCTCCGCTCCGCCAGCAGCGTCACGTCTGCATCGCAAAGCAGTTCCACCTCGCGAATCAGTCCATCTCCGCCGCGAAACTCCCCTTCGCCGCCCGAGCCGTCACGGTATCCATACCTTCGCACGCGCAACGGGTATGCATACTCGAGCGCCTCGATCGGCGTGTTGAGCGAGTTGGTCATGTGCGTATGCACGCCGCTGATGCCATCGATCCCTGGCCGCGCGCCCATGCCGCCCGCCGCGGTTTCATAATACGCAAACCGCTCGCCGTTTCCCTGGTCTATCCGTCGATCGACGCCGCCGATCGTCACATTGCTCATGGTTCCCGCACTCGCTGCCGGAACCCGTGCCGGCAATGCTTGAGCGAGCGCGCGCATCAACGCGTCCACAATTCGCTGCGAAGTCTCCACGTTTCCCCCGGCGACTGCCGCAGGTGGCCGGGCATTCACAATGGTTCCCTCCGGCGCGTGCACCGTCACCGGCCGCAGGATTCCTTCAGTCGCCGGCGCGTCTTCAGCCAGAAGACAGCGAATCACATAAAAGCACGCTGACACCGTAATCGCACGAACCGCATTGACCGCGCCCGCCACCTGCGGTGACGAGCCGGCAAAATCGATCTCCATCGCACCCGCGCCAGGATCGATGCACAGCCGCACCGCAATGCGAATCGGCTCATCCGTTACGCCGTCGTCATCCAGCCAATCTTCCGCGCGGAACTCTCCCGCCGGCATCCTCAACAACTCGGCGCGCACCAGTCGCTCCGAATAATCCAGCAATTCCTCGATCCATGCCGTCAGCTTTTCCATGCCGTGTTTTTCGATCAGGTGCAACACGCGCTGCTCGCCCACGCGGCAGGCGCCCATCTGCGCGGCCAGGTCGCCCTCGCGCTCCTGCGGCGTGCGCACGCTGCGCAATATCCAGTCCATCACCTCGCGATCCACTTTACCGCCGCGGACAATCAGCATCGGAGAAATCCTGATCCCTTCGTCGTCAATCGTTGTGGCCGGCCCCATCGATCCCGCATACTTTCCGCCGACATCGGCGTGATGGGCACGATTCGCCACATAAAATGCCGGCCCCTCCCAACCCTCAACAAACACTGGCAGCACCAGGGTGATGTCGGGCAAATGCGTTCCGCCTGCGTAAGGATCGTTCAGAATCGCCATGTCGCCCGGCGCGAATTCAACCGCCGCAATCGCCGCCTGCACGCTCATCGGCATCGATCCCAGGTGCACTGGCATGTGGTCCCCCATGGCGATCACTCGCCCGCGCCCGTCGAAGACCGCGCACGAGTAGTCGCGCCGCTCCTTGATATTCGGCGAGAGCGCCGTCCGCCGCAGCGCCGCACCCATCTCTTCGGCAATCGAGTGCACGGCGCACTGGAAAATCGAGAGCTCGACCGGATCAACCACATGCTCATTCATGTTCGCCCCACACCGACAGCGATCACCAGATTTCCCAGCCCGTCTACGTTGGCCCTGGATTTCGGCGGCACCAGCGTCGCTGCGGTGTACTCCGTCACCATCGCAGGTCCTGCAATCACATCTCCCGGCGAAAGCTGGTCGCGCCGGTAAAAACGTGTCGGCCGCCATCCTCCGTCAAAATAAACTTTGCGCTCGGCATAACACGCCGAGGCGCCATCGCCCTCGACCAGCTCTCGCTTCTCCGGCTCATACGCCTCGCTCGCGGCAACCATGCGCAGCCGCACGTTCACAATCTCAACCGGCCTCGCTGGGTCGGCAAATCCATAACGACGGCGATGCGACTCGTGAAACGCCCGAATCGCATGCGTCGGCGCCGAAGGGTCGTAGGCCACATTCAACTCGTAGCCCTGCCGTTTATACCGGATATCCACGCCGCGCTGCGCCACGCCCTCCAGCCCTTCTGCCGCAAACTCAGCTGTACCTTGTTGCTCAAGCTCCGCAAGAATTCGGTCGAGGTTTCCGATGTCTTCGCCCGACAGCATCACAGTCCGCGAGAAATCGCGCACCGTATCGGCCAGCAGAATTCCAACCGCCGAAAGCGCACCGGGCATGGCCGGAACCAGCACCCGCGGAATGCGCAGCGCGGCGGCCAGCGAGCACGCATGCAGCGGTCCTCCTCCGCCGAAGGCCACAAGCGTTGAGTCGCGCGGGTCGTGCCCTCGCTCGATCGAAATCCCGCGAATCGCCTTCTCCATCTGCGTCTCTACCACGCGCAAAATGCCCGCGGTAAATTCTTCGACGGTCGCGAGAGCTCCCTTCTGCCCGTCCATCATGCGCAGCGTGCGCCCCCGATCGAGGTTCACGCCCCCACCCAGAAAGCTCTCCGGATCCAGCCTGCCCAGCACGAAATTCGCATCCGTCACCGTCGCCCGCTCGCCGCGCCCAAAACAGATCGGACCCGGATCGGCGCCCGCCGACTCCGGCCCCACACGCAACATGCCGCCCGCATCAAACCTCGCGATCGACCCCCCGCCCGCGCCGGCGGTGTGGATGTCCAGCATCGGCACGCCGATCGGCACGCCCGCAACCACGCTCTCGCGCGTGCGCTCGGCTCCGATCGCCGCATTGGCCAGAAACACATCGGTCGAAGTGCCGCCCATATCGAATCCGATGATCCTGTGGAAGCCCGCCCATTGCGCCATGCGGCACGCCCCTACCACGCCGCCTGCCGGGCCGCTCAGCACCGTGCGTACCGCCTCGCTCGCCGCCAGCCGCGCCGGAATAATTCCCCCCGACGACTGCATGACGTCAACGCGCCCGCCCTTGTGCCGCTCCGCGATCCTCTCTTCCAATCTCTCCAGGTACCCCGACATCTTCGGTGCAAGATAGGCGTTCGCAACCGTCGTCGATGCGCGTTCATACTCGCGAAACTCCGGCAGAATCCGGTGTGACGCCGAGACCGGAATGCCCAGTGCCCACAACGCTGCCTCCACGCGTCGCTCGTTTTCCGGGCGCGCAAACGAAAACAGCAGCGAAATCGCGACCGCCTCCGCGCCGCTCGCGCGGATGGCATTCACCAACGCCGCCAGCTCGTTTTCCGTTGGCTCGCGCAGCACTTCGCCCTCGGCGCTTACCCGTTCGTTCACACCGAAGCGCAGTTCGCGCGGCACACGGCACACCGGTGCCGGCGCAAACCAGTCGTAAAGCCGCTCGCGCGCCTGGCGCCCAATCGCGATCGTGTCCTCGAATCCTGCCGTCGTGATAAATGCGACCTGCGCCCCCGTCCGCTCGAGCATCGTATTTGTGCCCACCGTCGTTCCGTGGCGCACTTCCACGCCGTCGCCGCCGCCCAACTGCGCCACGCCTTCCAACACCGCCTGCGAGGGATCGGCCGGCGTCGAGAAGACCTTTTTCACCCGCAGGTGCCTGCCCTCCAGGCAGACGCAGTCGGTGAATGTTCCGCCGGTATCGATTGCGATGCGCAAGACCAGCTAGCCTCTACGGTCAGATTCTCAATTTGTATCAGCTTGAAGCGCGCGCCGGGTTCTCGGCACCGCGCCATCTCAGACCGAGGTCCATGAAAACCCCAGCGGGCTTGGCGAATCGTCTTTAGTCAGAAGGCAGGCCCTGATGCTGGAGGCTGAAAGCTCAGAGCTGGGAGCTAAAAGCTACGAAGAAAACTCCGCAATCGCCGCCACCACCGTCTCCTGCTCATCCTTGCGCAACTCCGGAAACATAGGTAGGGCCAGCACCTCGCGAGCGGCGCGTTCCGCTTCAGGAAAATCTCCTTCTTTGTACCCCAGTCCCTTGAGCGCCTCTTGCAGGTGTAACGGAATGGGGTAGAAGATCTCCGACCCGATCTGCCGCGCTGTCAAAAAGTCCCGCAGCGCATCGCGTCTCGCCGCTCGAATCACATATTGGTGCCACACATGCTGCGCCCCCTTCGCTTCGCGCGGAAGAACGACTCCTCGTGTGGGATAAGTCCCGGCTTCTGCCAGTCCGGCCTTCTTGAACAACGCCTCGTAGCGCGACGCGACGGCCCGTCGCGCCTCGTTCCACGCGCTCACGTACTTCAGCTTCACGCTGAGCACCGCGCCCTGGAATCCGTCCATGCGCGCGTTCCCGCCCAGTTCATAGTGGAAGTAGCGTTTCCGCATGCCGTGCTGGCGCAGCATCTTCACGCGCTCGGCAATCTCATCGGAGTTGGTCGTCACCATCCCCGCATCGCCCGCCGCGCTCAAGTTCTTGGTGGGGTAGAAACTGAAGGCTGCCACGTCGCCTAGCGCGCCGGCCTTCACGCCGTTCCACTCCGCGCCCCACGCCTGGGCAGCATCTTCAATGATCGTTAGCCCACGCTCTTTTCCAAGACGCAAGAAGGCATGGAAATGCCCGCACTGCCCATAGAGGTGCACAGGCAAAATTGCCCTTGCCCCCGCCCCGCGCTCGCTGTCCAGAACCTTTTCCACCGCTGCGGGCGACAAATTGAAGGTCACTGGGTCGATGTCGGCCAGGGCAGGCTTGGCGCCGGCACGCAAAATCGAGCTTACCGAGGCAAAGAAGCTAAAGGGCGTCGTTACTACGGTCACGCCGCTCCACGTAGTCTCCTTGGGGCCCCCACTGGCGGATTCATGTCCAAGGGGTGAAAGTCCAGCCCCAGCCAGAGCCAGCCAGAGCGCATCGGTTCCCGACGAGCAGCCCAACGCGTGCGCAACTCCTAGGTTCGCGGCCGCATCTCGTTCAAATCTCGTAACCTCTTCACCGAGGATGAATTGCCGGCTATCGATCACCCGCGCCAGCGCATCCAATAGCTCCAGGCGAAGAGGTTCGTACTGGCGCCTCAAATCGAGCATCGGTACTGCGCCTGGAGGCGGTTCGCCAGAATTGCCCTGAGGAGGTAGCGGAACGACAGCTTTTTGCACGGGTTCATGCTACCAGCCGCCGGGCAGGCAGCGTCCTAAAAACCTCTAGGGGCGCGGCGTCTCACAAGGTGGCGTGAAAGCAGGCATTTACGCCGCGGTGACACTTTCGCGGGGTTGAATTGCCAAGCAAACCCTTATATCGTAGAGCCATTGCGGGGCTTGCTGGCTCCGGGGGTTCCGGAACCTTCCCCGCGCATCTGAAGTTCAGTAGGAACTGCAGGGAACACGAACCTTCACTAAGAAAGCAGGAGATCGGCACATGGAGAGTAAGCCGGCACAAAACATTCAGGACACTTTTCTGAACACGGTTCGCAAGGACAAAACACCGATTACGATTTATCTGGTCAGCGGCGTCAAGCTGACCGGCAAAATCAGGTCCTTCGATAAATATTCCGTGCTGCTGGAAAACAACAGCCAGGAACAGTTGATTTTCAAACACGCAATCTCAACCGTTGTGAGCAACCGGAGCGTGATGCACAGCGAGCATCGTCCGGCTGCAGTCACATCCGGCATCGGTCCGGCTCCCGTTCCCCTGCCGACCGTGCCCCAGGCAACCGCGGAGCAAAGATAGCGCAAGAACGCGCCGTACTCGTCGGTGTTGAATTTAGCGGCCGCGCGCGCAACGGCACCAGCGGCACGAGCGCGGCGAAGCTTGGAGTGCGCCCTGACTCCACCATTGAACCCGCGCCGCTAATTTCCACACGCACCAAGGTCAATCGGTCTTCTGCAGCTCGGCGGTCGTCCAGCGGACCGCCCGATCTAACCGCCGAGGAATCGCTCGCTGAGTTTCGCGAGCTGCTCGTGAGTGCAGGCGGCCAGGTTGCTGCGGAACTGATGCAGCGCCGCCCCAGGCCCGATTCCGCCACTCTCATCGGTTCCGGCAAGGTGGAGGAGATCGCCGGCGTCGCCGCTTCAACCAACGCCGATCTCGTTCTCTTCGATCACGACCTCTCGCCCACGCAACTGCGCAACCTCGAATCCGCGCTGCCCTGCCGTGTTCTCGACCGCACCCAGCTCATCCTCGACATCTTCGCGCGCCACGCACGCACCCGCGAGGGCCAATTGCAGGTGGAGCTCGCTCAGCTCGAGTACATGCTCCCGCGCCTCACCGGCCGGGGCAAAGCCATGTCGCAGCTCGGCGGCGGAATCGGCACCCGCGGACCGGGCGAAACCCAGCTCGAAACCGATCGCCGCCGAATTCAGCGCCGTATCGACCAGCTCAAGCTCGACCTTGAGGCAGTGCGCCGCACGCGACGCCAGCAGCGCCAGCGCCGCGAAGCTGTTCCCGTGCCCACGGTCGCGCTTGTCGGCTACACCAACGCAGGCAAGAGCACGCTCTTCAACGCGCTCACTGGCGCGCACGTGCTCTCGTCGTCACGGATGTTTGCCACGCTCGATCCCAAGCTGCGCGCCATCGAATTGCCGAGCCGCCGCCGTGTGCTTCTGTCCGATACGGTCGGCTTCATCCGCAACCTGCCGCACACGCTTGTCACCAGCTTCCGCGCCACGCTCGAAGAGGTCGAGCAGGCTGAGGTGCTGCTGCACGTGCGCGACGCCGCTTCCGCTTATGGCGATGAACAGAAAGCTCAGGTAGAGAAGGTCCTCGGCGAGCTCGAGAGCCTGGCAAAGCCCCGCATCGAGGTGCTGAACAAGATCGACCTGCTGCCCGAACACGAACGCGCGGCTCTGATCTCTCGGGCAAATTCCGGTCCAAGAGATAAAGGCTCCGCCGGCGCTGCGGCCACCGGCGCTGCAGTAATTCCCGTTTCAGCTTTGACCGGCGAAGGATTGGATACGGTGCTCACCGCCATCGACGCCGCGCTCCACTCCGATCCCATCATTGAAGCCGACCTGCGCGTGCCCCAGCACGAGGGCGCCGCGCTCGCCGCTATTGACGCCGGCATGATCGTCCATTCGCGTGAGTACGAGGGCAACCTTGTGCATCTCGCCGTCAGCGGCCCTGCATCGCTCGTAGGTCGAATGCGCCGCTTCCGCGCGCCACAATCCGCATGATGATTGATCTGTCATCCTGAGCGAGTCGCCGCAGCGACGAGTTGAAGGACCTGCATCTGCACTTACAGACTCGTTACTCGCGAGGAACCCTCGCACAAGCTATTTCGTCAGGTTGTAGATCAGCCCATACTGGTCGGGTACCGTCCCTTCCAGCACCGGTCCCAGCGCAGGGCCTTCTTCGATGAACAGGTTGATGTGGTTGCCATGCAAATCGATCCACCGGTCGTGCTCGCCGGTAATCGTGAAGCCAAGTTACTTCACGTAGAACTTAGCTGCCGCCTTCTTATCCGGGGCCTGAATCAGAATGTCCTTCCCAAACGCATTCGCCGTGCGTGCCTCTTTCGAATGCTAGTAATGGATGTCTTGCCATCCTGAACGGATTCGCATCTGCTCGTAGTAGGTCGGCTGGAGGTTGCTCCATCTTTTCCAAGTTCTTTGCGGAAAGGGTGGGTGGTTCATGCATTCGCTTCCCTATCCGCGCTTCTTTCCGCCGAAGCGTCCGCCATTTGGCCGCCCTCCGCTCGGTCGCGAACCACCGCGTCCGCCCTGACGAGGCCCCCCAAACCCTCCCGGTCTTCCGCCAAACCCCGACTTCGGCCGTCCGGAGCCGCCTGGCTTGTTCGGTCTCTTGAACCCACCCGGCCGGTCCCCCTGCGGCCGGAACGGCTTGCGCGGTCCGCCTTCCTGCCGGCCCTCAGCTTGTCCGTCGGGCCTGCCGCCGAATCCAGGATTATCGCGACGCGGCTTATCGAATCTCGGCCCATCGAAGCGCGGCCTGTCAGGGCTCCGCTTCTCAAATTCCACCTTCTCAATGCGCAGTCCGCCGGGGCGCGGCCCATCAAAACCTCTCCTCTGAAATCCCGGCTTACTAAATCCCGGCTTGTCAAAGCGAGGTTTGTCAGGCCTTGGCCGATCAAATTGTGGCCGGCCAAGCCCGCGCCCTGGTCCTGAGGGTGGCCGTCCGCCGCCGAACGGCCTCCCTCCTTCAAACCTTTGCCTCTCGCGAGATGCCCCCGGCTTGCCCGCTCCACGCTCTGCGCCGAAGGTCTTGCCTTGCCGCCCCTCAAACCCTCTCTTCTCGCTGCTAGACACCTGCCCCTGGCGTCGATCGCCGAACCCACCGCGCGGGCCACCTCGAAATTCCCCACCCCGCGGCCGGAACTCTCTCTTCTCACCCCGTTCACCGCGCGGCCCGAAGGCCTTGTCGTCGCGCCTCGCGGATGCACCGCCCTCGCGCTTCTCAAAACCTCCGCCCTCGCGAGGCCGGAACCCGCCGCTATCTCGCGTTTCAGGCTCTCTTCGCTGGAGCCTCTCGAAACTTCCGCCTTCGCCCGGTCGGGAGCTAGCGTCCTGGCGACGCGCGAAATCTCTGCCACCTCGCCCACCGCGCTTCTCGAAGCGCTTCTCCGCTGCCAGCCCCGCGTCCTTCGGCAGCATCCGGTCCGCATGCAGTCGCTTCGGCTTCATCTTCCCTTCCGCTGTCAGCCGCAGCACTCTCACTTCATCCGCGGTCAGCTCGCGCATCTTCCCCGGTTCCACATCCAGCGCCAGCGGCCCATAGCCCACCCGACGAATCTTCTCAACAAAATGTCCCACGGCGCTAAACATCTTGCGCAGCTCGCGGTTGCGACCCTCCGTGAGCACCACTTCGAACCAGGGATTGTCGCCCACGCGCACCTGCCGCACGCGCGCCGGCGCTGTGCGAACGCGTCCCGATCCAGGTTCTCCGCGATCAATCGTCACTCCGCCGCGCAGCCGCTCCAGCTCCTCCTCGGTCGGCTGGCCCGCCACCTTTACCAGGTAGATCTTCTCCACGCCCGAGCCGGCCTTCGTCAGAAGGTTCGCCAACTCGCCGTCGTTGGTCATCAGCAGCAGGCCCTCGCTCTGGTAGTCGAGCCGCCCCACGGGATACAAGCGCCCACTCGCCTTTGCGACTAAATCCATCACGGTGGGTCTACCCTCGGGATCGCTGACCGTGGTCACGTAGCCCCGCGGCTTGTTTAGTAAGAAATGCCGATGCCGCTCCGCGCCGTGTAGCAGTTTGCCGTTCACGCGAATGTGGTCGCGCGTCACATCGGCTTTGGTCCCCAGCGTCGTCACCACCTGGCCGTTCACCATCACGCGGCCCTCGGTAATCATCTCCTCAGCGCGCCGGCGGCTGGCAATCCCCGCCTGCGAAAGAATCTTCTGCAGTCTATCGAGCTTCTGCGGCTCCCGAGGCTCGGACCGCGGTCCGCCAACGTCTGCTATTCCATCCGTGGTCGCCGCCGTCTCCACGGCTTCATCGCGCGCGTGCTTCTCCATTGCCTCTTGCGACGCTTCCATCCCCGGCCCGGCTTCGAGAATTGCGTCCGACGCTTCAAGCCGCGTCTCTTTGCGAAACGCGTCAACCTCTGCATCGCGCGACTCCGCGTGCTCCGGAGCTCCTGCCTCTGCGCCGGCCTCGCCCAGGTACGTCCTGCCCTCGCCGTCTGTGGTATCCCCAATCGGGTCCAGTACCGGCCCGCCAGTCTTGAACGTCGGAAGGTTCTCTTCAGGCTCTTTCTTCCCGCGTGCCTTCGCCGGCGCTTTCTTCGCCTTGGCAGCAGCTTTTTCAGCCTTGGGCTTCGGCATCGCCGGCTTTGCCACACGCTCCGCGGTCACCTTTGCCTTCACTGTCTTGGCGGCGGGCTTCCTTGCGCTTGCCGCAGACACCTTCGCAACCTTCGGTTTCTTCGCTCCTGCGCCGCTTCCCGTCTTCTCGACTGGGGGCCTTAGGGCCTTTGTCGTGCGTTTTGGCGCGTGCACCGCCTTCGCCGGCGTCTTCGCCGCCGATTTCACTTTGCTGCTCATGGGGTTGCCTCGGTTCTTTCCTATTCCGCGCTGTTGGGCGGCGCAGTGCCGCGATCCGCGATGCCACTCGCGTGGCTCGACAGGTTGAATTCCGTCTCACCGTTCCCTGCCGCTTCCGGCGCCACCGCTTCGGCCTCATTCACCTCCGCGGTCTGGTCCGCCGTAACCTCGTCTGTTGCGCCGTTCGGTCTCGCCGCTTCCTCAGTCTCGTCCGCTTCCAACTCGCTCGCCGCCATCTTCTCGAACTCTTCCATCGAGGGCAGCTCCGACACGTCCTTCAGCCCGAAGCGCAGCAAGAACTCGCGCGTGGTCTTGTAGAGAATTGGCCGCCCCACCACCGGCTTGCGCCCCGCCGTTGTAATCAGCTTTCGCCCCAGCAGCGAGCCAAATACCGCCGACGAATCCACGCCGCGAATCTCGTTCACCTCGGGTGCTGTCACCGGCTGCTTGTAGGCAATCACGGCAAGGGTCTCCAGCGCCGGCAGAGACAATCTCAGAGGCGGTTTCAGGCTCCTCACAAATGAGCGCACCGCGTCGTGGAACTCAGGCTTGGTCGCCATCCGGTAGCCGCCGGCAATCTCGCGAATCTCGATCCCACGCCCGTCCGTCGCGTACTCGGCGATCAGTTCGCCCAGGACCTTCTTGATTACCACCCGAGCTTCGCGATCGCGCTGCCTGGCCTGGTCCTTGGCGGCCACGGACTCATCCGCTTCCGCCGCGCTCGCTTCACCCGCTGATGCGGAGTCCACCTCTTCGTCCCCGCCGGTCTCCGCCGTAGCAGCATTTTCGATCGCCGTTTCCGAGCTGCTCGACCCCGCCTCCTGCACTGCGCTTTCCCCGGTCGCAGCCGCACCTTCCTTCTTCTCCGCGCCTTCTTCCAGCCCCAGGTAGGCAAACCCCTCGCTCAGCAGCGGCGCCGTTGTTGCATCGCTTCCGGCAGGCGCCGTGGCCGCCGCCGCAGCAGCGGCAGCCACTGCGTCCTGCTCCGCCTTCCATTCCAATGCTTCGTCGGCAAACAGGCCGGCCAATTGCGTCAGAGTCACCGGCTCCTCCGCCGCATAAATTACGGCTTCCAGCTTTGCTTTCAGGCTCATTCCGTCTCAGTCACCGTTTCGAGCACCATTCTGTATGGTAACGGAAGCGGCGCGGTCCTCGCGCAGGAGTTAAATTCTCCTGTCTTACGCCAACGGGACGGCGCCCGGCCGGCAGACGCACTCCCCGGTCGGCTATTTTTCCCCTCGACGGCGTTACGTGAGCAGGGTGCGACCACGCCTCGCTGGCCTTATGACACAGGCCGTTCACTGCTAATCTCGATCACACCGGCTTTCTGAACGAGGTGCGGGATGAGCGAAACGGTGAAGCTCTTCGAAGCAGCAAAGCGTGGCTCGCTCGACGAGGTTGCGTCGATCGCGCGCAGTCATCCTGAGATCATCAACCAGAGAGACGGCGAAGGTGCCAGCCGCTTCATTACGCTGCATTCGGTGGCCATCGTTCGGTGGTCCAATTTCTCGTGCAGCACGGCGCAGACATCAACGCTTCAGACGCGCAATTCGGCGCGACCCCTGCAGGCTGGGCCATCGAATACCCGCGCGAGATGGGTGGGTTTCTCGGAATCGAGCTAAGCAATCTTGCATTTGCAATCGAACGTCGCGACGTCGAGTGGGTCCAGCGATTTCTGAAGCGCTTTCCCCGCCTGCGACAGGCCTCAGATACACAAGGTCGGTCTTTCCTGTAGCTCGCCAAAGAAACTGGAGACGGCGAGATTGTCCGCCTGTTCCGATCGCATGCGACTCCCTGACTTGCGTTGTCGTTGAATCAAGCTTGTCCGGGATGCGCGACGTCAAGGTCGCTTCCGATTGTCAGTGCAAGCAACTTCGTGCCAATTTGCAGGGGGCACCGTGGCTTTCGGCGCACCCAAGAAAAAACGGGCGCCCGCCCGGCCGGATGCCCACTCGACTCATCCTTCTGGAGCAACCTGGCGATCAGTGTGAAAGCTGCCGGAAGATGTAGAACAACCCACCCGACAGCAGAGCCGCCGCCGGAAGCGTAAACACCCACGCCGCCGCGATGTTCCGAATCGTCGAAATCTGCAATCCGCTCTTGTTTGCCGCCATCGTGCCCGCCACGCCTGAGCTCAACACGTGCGTGGTCGATACTGGCATCCCAAAGTTGTCGGCGGCAAAGATCGTGGCCATCGCCACCAGTTCAGCGCATGCGCCCTGTGCGTAGGTCAGGTGCTCCTTGCCGATCTTCTCGCCCACTGTCACCACAATGCGCTTCCAGCCCACCATGGTCCCCAGCCCCAGCGCCAGGGCCACGGCTACCTTTACCCATCCGGGAATAAACTTTGTCGCCTTGTCTACATGTCCCCGGTAAGCCGTCAGGGTCGCGCCTTCCTGGACCGTGAACGGAAACGTCTTGTTTTTCTGCATCAGCCTAATCGCTTCGCTGGCCACGTACATGTCATTGCGCACGTTGGTCTGCTGATTGGCCGGCACCGCCCTGTATTCCTTGTAGACCGCCACTTCGTTGTTCAGGTCGTTCACCAGTTCGCGCAGCGCCAGCATGGTGTCCGGCTGCAGCTGCTTCGTCCGGATAAAGTCGGTGACCTCATCGCGCGGGTCCGCGCCCATGATGCCGTTCGCATTCACATACTTGTTGATTACCTGGTCGGCCTGCTGTGACGCGGCGGCAAACGAGGCCATATCGTGCGTTGTTACGGCGTGATTCAACGCATAGGCTGTCGGCACCGTGCCGATCAAAATCAGCATGATCAGGCCCATGCCCTTCTGTCCGTCGTTCGATCCGTGGAAGAAACTCACGCCGCTGCACGTCCCGATCAGCAGCCAGCGGATCGGCCACGGTGGAGGAGTATTGTCTTTCGGTGCCTGGTAAAGCTCGGGATACTTGATCGTAGCCTTCGCCAGCAGGAACAGTAGCGCGGCGCAGCCGAACCCAACAATCGGCGAAATCAGAAGCACTTTGAAGACCTTCGTCGCCTGCTCCCAATCCACGCCGCTCGTTCCGGAATGCACATTCATCAGTTGATTCGCCACGCCCACGCCGATAATCGAGCCCACCATGGTATGCGAGCTCGAGGCCGGCAATCCGAGCCACCACGTGCTCAGGTTCCAGATGATCGCTGCAATCAGCAGTGCAAACACCATCGCGAAGCCCGCGCCGTAGCTCACCTGCAGAATCAGTTCCACCGGTAGCAGAGTAATCACGCTGAAAGCCACTGCGCCGCTCGATACCAGCACGCCCGCAAGGTTGCAGAGGCCCGACCACACCACCGCGATGTTGGGGTCGAGCGAATGCGTGTAGATCACAGTTGCCACTGCGTTTGCCGTGTCGTGGAACCCATTCACAAACTCGAATCCGAGTGCGATCAGCAGAGCCAGCGCCAGCAGCATGTACGGCCAGATGCTGTAGACCGCAATGTTGTTCAGGTCTCGCGCGATATGGACGCCGATGTAACCCAGCCCGCCGAGTAGCGCTGCCGCAACCACCACGCCGCTCACCCAAGCGGACGTAGGTCTCATTTTCTTATCGAGAAGTGACCCGCCATGAGGCAGGGCTTCAACTGTCGTTGCCAGATCGGCCATGGGGAAAACTCCGAATTTGATTTTGGATTTTGCCGGCGCTGCTTGGAGGGAACAAACGCCAAACCCCATCAGGGATAAATGACGCGTGTGAAAGGAACGTGAACGCCGTGTGAATTCGACGTCGTGGTCACGATTCCGTAGTAGTTTCTTATGTTTACGCGAGAGGGCGTCCCCCGCAGGGGGCGTTCTTGTTGCCTAATCTCAATCAGAGAATCGAATGAAACACGACGTAGAGCACACCGGAAAGCAGCGCCGCCGCCGGCAGTGTGAACACCCATCCCGCCGCAATGTTTCTTACCGTTGCGAATCGCAGGCCGCTGCCGTTTGCAGCCATTGTGCCGGCCACTCCTGAACTCAGAATATGTGTCGTCGATACCGGCAGTCCCCACAGATCCGCAGCAAAAATCGTGGCCATCGTTACCAGTCCTGCGCTCGCGCCCTGCGCGTAGCTCAGATGCTCTTTGCCGATCCGCTCTCCCACCGTCACCACAATGCGCTTCCACCCCACCATGGTGCCCAGGCCCAGCGCCAGCGCCACAGCCACCTTCACCCAATCGGGAATGTACTTCGTCGATTTGTCCAGCTTCGCCTGGTAGCTCTTCACGGTTGCCACTTCGGATGGCGTAAATCCCGGATTGCTATTCTTCAGCATCCGCCGGAAGGCTTCGCTCGTCACATACATGTCGTTGCGGATGTTCGTCTGGTCCTGTGCAGGAGCGGCTTGCAGCGCCCTGTACTGCGCCACTTCATGGTCCAGCCTCGCAATCATTGACTGCATCGCAGGAATCGTCCCCGGAGCCAATTGTCCGGTGCGAATGTACTGCGTCACCTCCGCGGCCGGGTCGGGATCGGGGTCTGGATCCGGCTTTGCATACCGCTCCAGCACTTGGCTCGTTTGCGCGGCTGCCGCCAGAAAGCTCTGTGCTTCCGTCGACCCCACTGCGTGATTCAGCGCGTACGCGGTCGGCACCGTGCCGATCAGGATCAGCATGATCAGCCCCATGCCCTTTTGCCCGTCATTCGACCCGTGGAAGAAGCTCACCCCTGTGCACGTGCCGATCATCAGCGCACGAATCGGCCATGGCGGCGGCTGGTTGTCCTTCGGTGCTTGATACAGCGCAGAAGACCGCAACAGCCGCTTCGACAGCAGAATCAGCGCGCCCGCCAGTAGAAATCCCAGCAGCGGCGAAATCAGCAATGCCTTCAGAACCTTGATCACCTGTGCCCAGTCCAATCCCGATGCGCCCAGGCGCGGATTCATCAGTTGATTCGCCAGGCCCACGCCGATAATCGATCCCACCAGCGTATGCGAACTCGATGCGGGCAGTCCCAGGTACCATGTGCCCAGATTCCACAAAATGGCGGCAATCAGCAGCGCGAAGATCATCGAGAAGCCAGAGCCGGAGCTCACCTTCAGAATCAGCTCCACCGGCAGCAGCGTCACCACCGCAAACGCTACGGTCCCCGAAGAAAGCAGCACGCCCGCCAGGTTGCACAGCCCCGACAGCACAACCGCGACCTTGGGCGAAAGCGAGTTGGTATAGATCACCGTCGCCACCGCGTTTGCCGTGTCGTGAAACCCGTTCACAAATTCGAAGCCCAGCGCGATGGCAAGCGCAGCTCCCAGCAGCAAATACGGCCACAAGCTGGTTACCGTTACGTTGCTCAGGTCCCTCGCCACGTGAACGCCAATGTAGGCGATTCCGCACAGCAGCGCAGCCAGAAAGAGCCACGTCTCCGCCCGTCCACGGGGCTTCTGCCATCTGGCTTCGAACTGAGTTTGTCTCGACCGGACAACTTCAACAACTGTCGCTGCCATTCAGAAACCACCGAAGCGGCCGAAACCAATCTCGGCGCACACGGTCCCCCGCCTTTGAAGCTGATAGGTAGAGGGATTTTGCAATGGGAGTAGAGAGGGCGTGCATCTGGAAAAAGACGATCCGGAGATCAAGGCGTTCATAAAACCTCAACAACTGCGGTCGTTCGCAATTGCCTACCCGGTACGAGGAAGGATTAACCGGGCTATAACAAGTCTACATCCCGTCGGCAGAATTCCTGTGGAGCGGGAGCTCTTCAGGTGGCCTAACCGGTCCATCATTGGGCGCCAAATTCACAAACAAGAACAATAAATAGAGTGATTTGCAGGAATTGCGAACACTGGCCCACAGCTTGAGACACCCATCCCATGTTCCCGCTTGACTGCCACTCCAAGAAGCGCCCGTCTGCCTCACGGTGCGCCCGTCGCGGGGTACTCCGTCAGCCACGCGCCGCTTATTGCCCCATACTCCATCTGTAACCTTTCTTCCCCACCCGCCGTACACTTCAACAGAAAGGGAAGAGAATGCCGGAGCCGCCGAGCAGCGTACCCTCGAGCTCCGTACTCGACCGGTTCCGTCGTGGCGATCCAGACGCATTCGAGGCGCTGTTCCGCGAGCATCAAGGCGCCGTCTACGGCTGGATTTTGCGGATCGTCCGCGACACCGCGGCCGCCGAAGATCTCACTGTCGAGTCCTTCCTGCGCATGCATCGCGCCTGCGCCCGATTTGACCCCGCGCGTTCCTTCGCGCCGTGGGCGCGGCGGGTGGCCACTCGCATCGCGCTCGATTGGCTGCGCGCGCGGCCGTCCGAGTGCGAGTTCGACGACGAGTACGCTGCCGCTCTTCCGGCTTCACCCGTTGCCGATCCCGGCGTCGTCGCCGAGATTCGCTTGAAAACCGCGCAGGCCTTTGCCCGTTTACCGCCCCGTTTGCGCATCGCGGCCGTTCTCTCGCTCGTCGAAGAAGAGCCGCACAAAGACATCGCCGCGGCCCTTGGAATCTCCGTCACTGCGGCCAAACTGCGCGTCTTTCGCGCCGTTCGATTGTTGAGAAAGGACCTGGAACGACAGGGAATCACGCCATGACTGCACACCGACAGATACAAATCGACGAGAAACGAAATGACGAGAAGCGAATCAAAGAACTCCTCCAGCAGGCGCTGCCGCCCATCGCTTCCCATGCCGAACCTGTCCGCGATCTATGGCCCGATGTCCAGCGCCGCCTCGACGCCGCACCCGCGCCGGCCCGCGCCCTTCCACGCTCTCTGCCGCAGAAACTTCCCTGGTTCGACTGGGCTCTCATCGCGGGCCTCATCGTCTTCGCCGTCGCGTTCCCAGCCACCATCCCGGTGTTTCTCTACTACCTGTGACGAACCAATAGCTGAAAGCTGATAGCTTTCAGCTCCCGAAAGGAGCCTGAAAATGTCCACCCGCCCATACCTACGCGCCTATCTCGCTGGAGTCTTCGTTCCCACGCTCGTGCTGCCACTCATCCTCGCAGGATTCATCATCCTGCGCCTGGTGTTGGGCGTGCCGTTTCCCATCGAGCGCTTCATCATCTTTCCCATGTCGATTGTCCCCGTGCTCTTCGGCCTCTGGAACATGCTCTATCTCGCCTCGCATGAGCGCACGCACCTGCCCCTGGGTTTGTACGGCGCCGTCTTGCCGTTCCTCGGCGCTCCTCTCGGGGCTACGGTCGCGCACAGGCTCGGCATGCTCCAGTTCGGTACCGGCGGGGTCACATGGTTCCAGGCTTGCAGCGTGCCCTATCCCCTGGTTGCCTGCGCGTTTATTGCCGGCGTCGCGTTCTACTATCTTGTGTGGAAATACATCGTCGGCTCCCTCAACGCTCTTCTCGGCCTCGCGTAGAGCCTCGACACAAATCTGCCCGCCGTGCTCGCCGTTTGCAGCCGCTCGCTTGAATCAACATCGCAACCAGGGGAGGCAATCATGTCGGTTCTCATGCGTACCATCACCTATGCCACCCTTTTCATCGGCTTCGTACTCGTCTACCTTCCCGCGCGCCTTCTCGCGTGGGCGGGAATTGTCCGCCCCGCGGAGCTTGCGTGGCCGCAGATGATTGGTCTGATCCTGGGGAGCCTTGGCGCCGTACTTGCCCTATGGTGCGTGGTCGCCTTCGCCTGGATCGGGAAAGGAACTCCCGCGCCTTTCGACCCGCCACGCCGGCTGGTCATTCGCGGCCCTTATCGCTTCGTCCGCAATCCAATGTATCTTGGCGCCGCTCTGGCCGTCTCTGGCGCAGCACTCTTCTACAAGGCGTTTCCACTCGTCATCTTCGTTTGCGGCTTTCTCGTCATTACCCATCTCTTCGTCGTGGTCTACGAGGAACCAACGCTCCGGCGCACCTTCGGTCCCGAGTATGAATCTTACTGCCATCGCGTGCGCCGCTGGTGGCCCCGCGCCTCCGCCGCCTGATAAGCGCCCCCGGTCGCGCCGCATGGGATATCGGCCATGACTCTCAACAACGCCAGCGCACGGACCTTCGCCATTTTGGGTACGGCCATCTTTTTCGCGCTCGCCCCGGGCACCGTCGTGGTCCTTATCCCCTGGTGGATCACCCACTGGCACGCGCCCGCGCATTTCCACGGCCTCACGCTTCTTCGCTTTATTGGAGCCGTTATCATCGCCTCCGGAGCCGCAATCATTGTCGATTCCTTCGCTCGCTTCGCCTGGCAGGGCCTGGGAACACCTGCGCCCCTTTACCCTACGCGCCATCTCGTCGTGAAGGGCTTCTATCGCTTTGTCCGCAATCCGATGTACGTTTCACTTCTGCTCATCCTCATCGGCCAGGCGCTTCTGTTCGCCGATACCCGGCTTCTCATCTACGCGCTCGGCGCCTGGCTCGCTTCACATCTGTTTGTTCTCTTTTACGAGGAACCCAGGCTCCGCAGGTCATTTCCCGAAGACTACGCGCGATTTGCTACGCACGTGCCCCGCTGGATCCCGCGTTTGTCTCCTTGGAGGACTGACGAGTGAGTCAGAGGACGCGCGCGACTTTCTCTGGGTCGAGACTTCGTTGTGCGCCGTCACCCCGAGCGACCGTAGGGAGTCGAGGGATTTACAGTTGCTTCTAGCCCGCCTTCTCGCTATTTCCACTAGCTCCGCTAACTCCGCCAACTCCGCTGGCCCCGCTACTCCTCATCCTGGTGCGGCATCCTCACAATGCGCATCAGCATGCCGCCGTCGAGCCAGTGCAGTTCGCACTGTTCGCACGTCGACATTACGGCGTGACCGCCGCCGTAGTAATAGTGCGTTTCCATCTTCTGGTGGCACCGGGGGCACATCACCTTCCGCTCCAGCTCCGCCTCATCCACTGGCCCGGGGATCTCCCGCTCCGTGTGCAGTGCGCGCATCTTTTCCACGAGCGCCTCGAACCAGCTCATGGGAACGAGCAGCCCGCGATCTGTCTTGCACGCATCCACTTCGACGGCCGCGAGGACCCCGTGCCACAGTCCCCCCGCACATGTCGGGCAGGTCATCTCCGGCGCTTCGCCAAGAAACTGCACACCCGTGTCGTCGGACCCCACAGCCACCACGAGTTTGCAGTAGTCGCACCGCAGGCTTGTGTTGCCTGCTGACAGCTTCAACGGCGCACCACACGATGGACAGTTCATTGCTGTTTCCCGCAATCCGGGCAAAACTTCGCGCCCACCGGAACCGGCTTGCCGCACTCCGAGCAAAACTTCGCGCCGGCGGCCGCTACGCCTCGCGCCTGCCCGGAAGCGACCTGTCCCATCATCGACTGCGCCATCGCCGCACCCGCGCCTAGTCCCACTCCCACACCCGCGGTGCCTCCAGGATTCTGCGCCGCCTCCTCAAGCGACTCCGCCGCCTCAAACTGCGTCAGCCGCCCGATGTCGCCGGCCATGCTCATTCCGATCCGCTGGTCCATCACCTTCTGCAGTTCTTCTGGCAGCGAGACGCTCTCCACTACGAACTGGCTCATTTCAAGCCCCAGGTTCGCGAATCCGGGCTTCATCGCGTCGGCGATCTTCGCAGCCAGCGCCGACTGGTTTTGCGCCATATCCAGGAAGGAGACATTGCTCTCGGCAAAAGCGCCCGCCATCCGCTCCACGATCATCGCGCGCAACTGGTCTTCGAGATCAGCCACAAAATACACGTCACGCGTGCCGCTCACCTGAGTGAAAAACACCCGCGGGTCGGCGATACGGTAGGCATAGGTCCCATACGCTCGCAGCCGCACCGCGCCAAACTCCTTGTCGCGAATCGTCACCGGCGTTCCCGTGCCCCACTTCTGATTCATTTGCAGGCGCGTCGAGAAGAAGTACACATCCGATTTGAACGGCGACTCGAAGTCCTTGCTCCAGTTCATCAGGTCGGTCAAGATCGGCAGGTTTCGCGTGTTCAGCGTGTGCAGCCCCGGCCCGAACACATCGGCGATCCGCCCTTCGTTGATGAACGCCGCCATCTGCGTCTCGCGCACCGTCAGCTGCCCGCCGTTCTCAATCTCCATGTCCTGCATCGGGTAACGGTAGGCCAGCACTCCATCTTCCGGCTCGTTCCACTGGATAACGCGAATAAATTGCTTGCTGATGAAATCTCCGAGACTCACGTTCTCCTCCTGGCTTGCGATGCTAGTGGCACGTCTTTAGAGTTCGCAACAAAAACACTCCTGTCATCCTGAGCGACGTCCGCCGCCCGTCGGACGGAGTCGAAGGACCTGCATTTGGATCCGAGGCCTACGACACAAACCTCCGGCACACCACGCTACCATCGCCCACTGCGCCGTAGCACTTCCTCTTTGGTGACCAGGATGACCTACGCGCTACTTTACAACCCACCTGTAGAGAAAGAAAGAAAAAGCTCAGAGTGAAGGGCAGCCGCCGCCTTGGCGTTGCCGAAAGCTGATAGCTGACGGCTGAGCTATCAGCTTTCGGCTCTAGGCTACAGGCCGTCTTTAAAAAAATCTCTCAACCCCGCCCGGTCCGCATGCGCCGCCATCGTTGCTTGGATCGTCAGAGCCAGCTCAAGCGCCGCTCGCCCCTGCCGCGCTGTCACCCGCGGTTCGCGCCGCGTCCTCACCGATTCGAGAAACGAAGCAATCTCCAGACGCAGCGGCTCGCCCGGCGTTACCTCCGGCTTAACAAAGCTCAATCCCGGGGCAGGCCCATCATGTGTCTCGGCGTGAGGCTCTGCCAGTCCCTTCGCAATCTCCCGCAGCTTTTCGGGATCGTTCTTCGCCGCCAGCACCTTCATGACCAGCGCCGACGGAATCTGCCCGGACGCGACCAGCTTCTGCATCAGAGCCGCATCCAGCTTTCCCGTCGCCAGAAACTCCGCCGCCGCTTGCTCCAGCTGTATAGAAGAACCCGTTGCACCATCGTTGCCGCGCTTCTGTTCCTGCGGCAACGGTGTGAGACCATGCTGATCGCCAACCCCGCTAGCTCCGCTACCGTCTATTCGAATCACCAACACATCCCGTCGCGCATAGTCGATCGACACGTACTGCCGCGGCTCAAAAAAGCGCAGCTTGCGCACCCGCTCCGTCGATACGCGCGATGCTGTAAAGTTGGCCACGCAACCCGACTCGAACTCCACGCGCACATTGGCAATATCGACCTTGGGAGAAACCACAGGCAGGCCCACCGCGCGCACTTCGCGTACCGCCGACCTGGCGAACGTCAGCACAATGTCCAGGTCGTGGATCATCAGATCTAGCACCACGTCCACGTCCAGCGCCCGCGGCGTAAACACACTCAGCCGATGCGCCTCAAAAAACATCGGGCGCTTTACCTTCGGTTCCACCGCCAGCACCGCAGGGTTGAAGCGCTCCAGATGACCAGGCTGCACGATTTGTCCAGTGCGCTCGACGCGCGCAATCAGATCATCGGCTTCATTTAGACTTGCCGCCAGCGGCTTCTCGACAAGAAGGTCGAGCCCGGCATCGAGCAGCGCCGCCGCCACCTCGTGGTGCTTGACCGTGGGCACCGCCACGCACGCTGCATCCAGCTTGAGATCTGCCCGCAGAAGATCTTCGATGCGCGGGTACACCGGAATTCCGTATTGCTTCGCCGCTTCGTCGGCGCATGCCGCATCGGGATCGACTGCCGCAACCAGCGCCGCGCCCTCGCCTGCCGTTTCCAATTCGCGCACCACCCGCAGATGATTGCGCCCAAACGCTCCGGCGCCGGCCACGGCCACGCGCAATTGCCTTCCGCTAGCTATCTCGCCGCCTCTTTCCAGTGATCTCTGATCGCGCAGATCGGCATGAATCGGGGCGCCCCACCGAAGCTTTGCTTGGATGGGATCGCACAAATTTCTACCCAACCTCATCCAGCGCGGTGGCCGGGGTGCCCACCCTCGGCGCGTCTTGGTTTTTGCGCCTAGAGGCGGATCGCCTAAAGTCAAAAAGCGGGGAGCTAAAAGCTGACAGCTACTTCCCCTGCACCGCCTGCAGACAGCGCGAGTAGAGTTCCAGAAGTTGGTTCACTTGCTCCTCAGGCTTCGCCCCGCTCGTCCCGCTGAACCCCGTCGACGGAGCTGCGGTCTTCCCCACTCCGGCCGTTCCTGCCACAAACTTCAACAGATCGAGCGCGATGTCTTCATTGCGGCGCGCTCCGAGCCCCGCAATTCCCTGTGTCTCCATAGGCCAATTCTCCGAAGTCCGATGCTACCAGATCAACCGCTGCTCATCTAACCACCGGTTGCTGACTTGCTGCCCCGCCGACTCCGCTAATCTGTACTCCACATGCCTCTCGCTTATATCTCCCTCGGCGCCAATCTCCACAGCCCCGCCGGCCCTCCCGACGCCACTCTGGCCGCGGCTGTCACGCGCCTCGCCCCAGTCGGCAGCATCAGGGCGCAGTCGTCCCTTTATTCCACTGAGCCCGTCGGTTTCGCCGATCAGCCGCGCTTCCTCAACGCCATGGTCGCGCTTGAATCCTCGCTTTCGCCGCTCGAGCTCCTCGGTGCCATTCTCACCACCGAACAAGCCTTCGGCCGCGACCGCGTGAACGCTATCCCAGACGGCCCCCGCACGCTCGATCTCGATATCGTTTTTTATGGCGATTTTGTCCTGAGCGAAGCTGCCCTCGAGATCCCCCACCCGCGTTTCGCCGAGCGGGCCTTTGTCCTCGTTCCATTGAACGAAATCGCGCCGGGCTCGTGCGATCCCCGCTCTGGCCGTACCGTCGCCGAACTCCTTGGGGCCCTCGTTCAAACTTCAGGATCTTTCGATTCGTCGGTCGTGGCCTTCGACAGCCCTCAGTGGCCGGCCCGGGAGCCTTGACTGCCTCGACCTCACAAGTGCGCCCATCTGCGCGAACTGCGCTATCGCGCCAATACGCCGCCCGGGTGCTCCCGGTCCCGTTTTTGGGACCGGGGATAGCACAGTCGATGGGTTTACAAAAGGGTCTGCATAAGCTCTGAAATCCCACTTTCGCACGAACCCGGGAGCAGCAAGATGGCGTCCGTCTAGTCCTTCTCCGAATGCAGCGCCCACGCTGCCGCCAGATCCTGCACAATATGGCCCAGCGACTTGTAGACGGTCACCTCCTGCGCCGAGCGGCGTCCTTCAATTTTGCCCGCCAACACCTGGCCAATCTCTCCAACGATGTGGCTGTCATCCACCAGGCCGGCCTCTTTGGCTCGCAGAAACTCGGCGCCCTGGTTCAAAACGCCCTCGCGGCTGTCTACGAAGAAACGCGACCTTGCGACAAGTTCGTTGTCCACCTCCGCCGGCCCCGCATAGCTTGAGCCGACCACATTCACGTGCGTACCCCATCGAATCCACTCACCCTTCAGAATCGGGGAGCTTGCGGAGGTTAAAGTGCACACAATGTCCGCCGCGGCAACTGCTTCTCTCACGTTGTCCGCCGGACTCACCGGTACGCCAAGCTCCGCTTGCATCCGGTCCGCGAATTTTTTCGCGCGCTCCGGCGACCGCCCCCAAACGGTGATGGACTCGATCTTTCGCACCTTCGAGATTGCCCGTGCATGCGTCTGCGCCTGCTCGCCATAGCCAAGCAGCGCCAGTCGATGTGCGTCTTTCCTCGCCAGCGCATCCGTCGCCGCTGCGCTCGCTGCAGCCGTACGAATGGCCGTGATTTCGCCGGCATGCGCGGCGCAAACCGGCGCGCCGCTCTCCGCATCGAACAGGATGACCAGCCCCTGGTGCGATTGGATCCCACGTTGAAAGGTTTCGCGGAATACGCTGATGAGCTTTGCACCAAACGGACCGTGCGCTCCCATCGCGCCCGGCATCACGCCAAACCTTCGTCCCTCCGACAGCGGAATGATCGACCGCAGCAGTTGCTTGGTCTCGCCCGACGAAAACGCGATCATCGCTTGCCGCACAATCGGGATGCACTTTTCATACGTCAGCCGCCTGGCAACTTCTTCGCGATCGATAAATCGCATCTGGCGCCTCCTCACCGGCTGGATCGCGTCGAACTTTCTCGTCCGCGTCCATCCTCCCAAGAGTTTATCGATCGGTCCCTGCAGCACAGGCGTCATGTCAGAATTGTCTTAAGGCTTTCTGGCAACGCGCCGTCGCCTTTTTCAGCCCATGCAATGGATGGCATTCTTCAAACCGGGTGCGATCGTCGGCGCATTGTCGCTGCTGGCGCTTCTGCCGCCGGCTGTTCTCTCTCAGGCATCCATTCCGATTTCAGTTGAAGACGCATCCGGCACCGCGGTCGCTGGCGCAACCGTCTCCGACGCAGCTAATCATCTGCTCGGCCGTACCGACGCATCCGGAGCGCTCTCCGTCGCCTGCTCCGTTTCCTGCCGCATCACCGTTTCCGCTCCCGGATTCGCTCCGCAGACCCTGACGCTCAGCGCTCCTGTCACCGTTCATCTTCAGCCATCCGCAGGCGCAGAGCAGATCACCGTGACCGCCTATCGCGCCCCCTTGGGCGATCTCGAAAGCCCCGCCGGCACGCGTGTCCTCTCGCAGCTGGCGCTCGCCACCACCGCCGCAATTACGCTCGACGATCAACTCCGCCAGCTTCCCGGCGTCGAGCTTTTCCGCCGCTCGCCTTCGCTGGTCGCCAACCCCACCTCGCAGGGAATCAGCCTGCGCGGGCTCGGCTCCACTTCGGCTTCTCGCACCCTCGTCACTGAAGACGACGTCCCGCTCAACGACCCGCTTGGCGGCTGGATTCACTGGCAGGAGCAGCCCGCCCTCTCCATTCGCGATATCGAAGTGGTCCGTGGCGGCGCCAGCGATCTCTACGGTTCGAGCGCTATCGGCGGTGTCATCAACATCGTTCCAGCACGCCCCTCATCCAAAGAGTTAGAAGTGCGGAGCACTTACGGCGCTGAGGGCACATACGATTCCAGCGCGCTGGCCCAGTCGAAATTCGGCCCGTGGGGTGCGCTCGCGGCAGCCGGCATGCTCGGTACCGACGGCTACATTCAGGAGTCGCCTCTTCAGCGCGGGCCCATCGACCAACCCAGCAATGTCCATAGCCAGAATGCGCTTCTCGACATCGAACGAAAGCGCGGCCCGCTCCGCTTCTTCGTTCGCACCAGCGCTTACAACGATCTGCGCCACAACGGCACGCCCAACCAGTTCAACGCCACGCGGCTGCTTCGCTACGCCACTGGCGGCGACCGGTCCAACACAAGCGCCGATACATTCTCACTCCGTCTCTACGGTTCCGACGAGCGCTACCGCCAGACCTTCTCCAGCATTTCCAACACACCTAACGCCGCCGACCCCACGTGCAGCTATCGCTGCGGCGAGATTCCCACGCGCTACTCCTACGTTCCCACCAACGAACTCGGCGCTGCCGCTCTCTGGAGCCAGCCTCTTCGCGCCGGTCTGCTCTTCATCGCTGGAGCAGATTCGCACGACGTCCGCGTCTGGGATCGCGAGCAGACTTACGGCTCCTCTGCCGCTCTCACCAACCTTCACGACCATCAGCGCGATTCCGGCGCCTACGCCGAGCTCATGGCCACGCTCCGCGCATGGACCTTCATCGCCTCCGCGCGCCTTGACTGGTACGAAAACTTCGACGGCAGCAAAGTCACATGGACCGGCACGACCTGGGCAGCCCCTTCGCCGCAGCCAGTCCAAAACCAGGAGAATTTCGATCCGCGCCTTGGCCTCTCGCGCAAGCTCGGCGAACACTGGGCAGTTTCTGCCTCCGGCTTTCGCACCTTCCGCGAACCCACGCCCAATGAGCTCTATCGATCTACGCAGGTCGGCAATCAGCTCACCCTCGCCAACAACAATCTGCTCAGCGAGCGCGCCACCGGGTGGGAAACCGGTCTTGCTTCTCAGCGACCATGGGGAGCCATCCGCGCCAGCTATTTCCTTACGCAGGTCAACCGCCCCATCACTGCCTATACCATCAATCCCAATTCCTCGCCTATCCTACTTATGCGCGAGAATCTCGGCCAGATCGAAAGCCGCGGCGTGTCTCTGGACTACGAACTCTCCCCGCTCCACTGGCTCACCTTCGACGGCGGCTACCAGTATGCCCACGCCGTTGTCTCGCGCGGCGCGCTCGACCACGGCAAGTGGATTCCCGAGGTCGCGCGCAATCTGGCTACGCTCAATCTTCGCGCGTCACACCCGCGCTTCGGCACGCTCAGCCTCCAGAGCCGCGTCAGCGGACACATGTTCGACGACGACGCCAACACCTATCGCCTCGGCGGCTACTTCCGCCTCGATGCGTACGCCGCGCACACCTTTCACTCGCCCCTCCACGGTTCGGAACTTGACCTCTTCGCCGCCGGCGAAAACCTCACCGGCCAACGCGTCGAAATCTCCAAAACGCCCACGACCACGCTCGGCCAGCCACGCGCCGCGCATGTTGGCTTCACTCTCCGCCTCGGCCCTGCCGTTCGCTGAGATCGGCTTCCCTTTGCTCCGGTTCTCGATTCCGCAAAATACATTGTCATCCTGAGCGAAGCGAAGGATCTGCGGTTGCTTTTCGAATGCAGTATCATCGCGAGCAGAACGCCTCCATCTTCCGGTCGAGTTACCACCGTGCCCCTAGCTCGTTCCGCAACCTTCCCAGGCCGCCTGTGTTTGCACTGCCATACGCGGCGAAGGATGAAGAAGCAAGCCGCAGCAAAAGAGGAGGGAGTCATGAAACTCTCGAACATCGCAATTGCAGCGGCTGTACTCTTCGGTGGAGCGATTATCTCGCAGGCGCAGATGCCCAACCGCTACGACCACGTCGCACAGCGTCAAGTCAACCAACAGCGCCGCATCGCCGCCGGCGTCCGTCAAGGCCAGCTCACCCGCGGCCAGGCGTTCCGTCTCGAGCGTCGCGAGGCCGCAATTCATCGCGAGGTTCGTACCATGCGCGCCTTCGATCACGGCCGCCTCACGCACCCCGATCGCCGCGTGCTCTATCGCCAGCAGAACCGCATGTCGCGCCGCATCTATCGCGACCGCCGCTTCTAGGGTTGCCGCCTTGTATTTCCAGCTGTCGCCGAAAAGATGCCCGTGGTTCGCGCTTGCGGCCACGGGCATCGTGTTTCCGCGCTCGCAATCGCACTATTAGAATCGTGAAGTGGCCCTCGGCTTCAACCTGATCAACTCGACCGCCGCCGGCGGGCGCCGTGGGCGTGTTTATCTTCCTCACCAAATAGTCGAGACACCGGTCTTCATGCCCGTCGGCACGCAGGGCACCGTCAAAGCCGTTCCTCAAGAGACGCTTGAGTCTCTCGGCGCAGAGATCATCCTCGGCAACACCTACCACCTCTACCTCCGTCCCGGCCACGAAGCCATCCGCCGCATGGGCGGCCTGCATCGCTTCATCAGTTGGCCGCGCGCCCTGCTCACCGACTCCGGAGGCTTCCAGGTCTTTTCGCTTAGCGGGTTGCGCAAAGTCACAGATGATGGCGTGCAATTCCGTTCGCACCTCGATGGGAGCTCGCACTTCTTCACGCCCGAGCACTCAATCGACGTCCAGATCGCACTCGGCGCAGACATCTGCATGGCCTTTGACGAGTGCACCGAGTACCCGGCAGATCGGCAGCGTGCAGAAGAGAGTCTGCGCCTCACCATGGCCTGGGCGACCCGCTCCCTCGCGCACTTCCGCGCCCACCGCGGCGAAGTTCCCTGGCTTGAGCCATCTGATCCAAAGGGCTGCTGCATGCAATGCTTTGCCATCGTCCAGGGCGGCATGTACGCAGATCTTCGCCGCCAGTGCGCCGAGCGCCTCGTCGAGATGGACTTCGACGGCTACGCCATCGGCGGGTTGAGCGTAGGCGAGCCGCGCGAACTCACTCTCGAGATGATTGCTGAGGTTCTCCCGCTCCTGCCCAAAGACAAGCCGCGTTATGTCATGGGTGTCGGCTATCCTGACGAGATCGAGCAGTATGCGCGCATGGGGGTGGACATGATGGATTGCGTGCTCCCCACCCGCGCGGCGCGCCACGCGCTGCTCTTCACCAGCGAGGGCCGCCTCAACATCAAGAACAAGCAATTTGCCGAAGACCGGAACCCACCCGACCCCGCGTGCTCATGCCCAGTCTGTCGCCGCTACTCGCGCGCCTACCTGCGCCATCTCACTCAGGCCGGCGAACCGCTCGCCGCCACGCTCAATTCCATCCACAATCTCGCGTTTTATCTCGGGATCATGCAGCGCGTGCGCGCGTCGCTCCATGCAGAGTCAGCCGGCGCAGAGACGCAGCTCAAAGCTGATGGCTGAGAGCCGTCAGCTTCCAGCTACCAGATCCAGGCCACTCATCCCGCGATCGGATAGCTCAGATTGAATGGAAAAATCAGTTCCGCCTCGGTCGCCACGGGGTTGCCATTCACCGTCGCTGGATGAAAGCGCCATGTCTTCACCGTGTCCAGCACCAGCTTGTCCAGCGCATTCCCGATGCCCTTCACCAGCGTCGCTTCCAGCACCTCGCCCGCAGGGCTCACCTTCACGTCTACCACCACTTCCAGGTTCTCGCTCGGCAAGAGCGACCTGTCCGCTACCGGCGGCCGCGGCGAAAACACCGGAAATGCCGGATCGGCGTTCTGCCGGTCGGCCCCATTTCCAGCGGCCGTGCTATGCGGCGCGCTCACCGGCGCGCCCTGTGCGGGCGCAGGGTTCCGGTTCATTGCCAAATCCGATGTCGTCTGCTTCACTTCCTGCGGGTGCTTTTTCCGCCCCGGCGGCTTGGGTGTCCACTCCGCCTTCGCTCCACCCGCGAACATCAGCATTGCTGGATAGAGCTTCGTCGGTGGCTGCTCAACCACCAGCGGCTTCCGCTGCCGGTGTTCCACGATCAGCACAATCGTCGTGATTGCCAAGTGCAGCGCCGCCGATAGCGCAACAAAGCGCACAATCCTTCTGCGAAACTTCGCCGCGATGGGCATGGGGCCTCCGAGCCGAGCTGGTCTCTCAAGTGTGCCATAATCTTCGACTCCGAGTTGCCAATCTTCGATACCGGCGTGGCTCGTCGGTCTCTCTCTGATCTCTGATCCCCGTCTTTTTGTTCCCTTGTTCCCTCGTTCCCTGTCCTTCAGATCACTGCTTCTCCCAGCAACTGCTTCAGTGCCCGCACGTACTCGGTCAGCGCTGCGCGTCCTGCATCCGTCATTCGGTAAAGCGTCTGCGGCTTGCGCTTCACAAATTTCTTCTCGACAGACACGTAGCCTGCCTCTTCGAGCTTCATGAGTTGCGCGCCCAGGTTGCCGTCCGTGGCGCCGGTCTTTTCACGCAGCCACGTGAACTCCGCCTCGTCCACTCCGGTCAGCAGAGTCAGCAGCGCCAGGCGCAACTTGCCGTGCACCACTGGATTCAGATCGGGCAGCTCAGGCATGGGCCGTCCCGCGCTCGCTGCGCCGTCGCGACTCCAGAATCATCGCGTAAATCCCAAAGACGATCTGGCACAGAAAAATCGCCGCCAGAAACGCATCGGCGGCCGCATCCACCGAGCCGAAGCTCGCGATCACCGCTGCTGTCCACCACACCATCGCGCACGCAAACTCCGCCTTCCACTTCAGCATCATGCTGCACGCCGCGTTCGCCATGCCCAGCATTGCCGAGGCCGCGGCAAAAAAGATGCGCGCATCAGCCAAGTGCCCGCCGAACCCCAGCGCGTCGAACAGGATGAACATCGAGATGCCCATCGCCGCCCACGTCGCGCCGATCGCGCGCCCCAACGTTGTGTTCGGCGGATTGCCCTGCCGCCAGAACCCCAGCATCGTCAGCAGCGCCGCCGCAACTACCGTCACTGGCCACGCGTAGGCAAAATGTCCCCACACCGCCCAGAAAAAGGCCACGTAATACGCCACGCCCCACAGTAGAAAGGTCCATCCCCAGCTCTCGCACCTGCGCCGCCCCTCGGTAATCATGGCTTCGATCAGGTTCAGCCGCTCCGTCAATTCCAGATCATTCGCACTCGTTCCCATCGCCCACCTCCCGTCGATTCCGATTCGGGTGCCCCATCCTCGCCGGGTATTTGTTTTTCCGGCTAGGGTGGGACGCGACCCCTCGCTCAGCACTGTCCGTCAATTTCTGATCTCTGACCCTGACCCCTGCTTCACGCGTACTCCCACCTTCTCGCGACTCTCCGCGCAATCACAAACAGCGCCACTCCCACCGCAACCAACACGCTCACCTGCGGCCATAAATCGGTCAGCGGCAGATCTCTCCAGAACACCTTCGTAAATCCGTCAATCGCCCACGCATTGATCGTCAGCAGCCCCGCCTTCTGCATCGCCTCCGGCATAAAGTACCGCGGGAACATGCTGCCGCCCACCGACGACATAATCAGAATCACCAGAGTCGACAGTGCGCCCAATTGCGCGCGCGTGTGGCACAGGCTCGCCAGCAGCAGCCCAAACGCCGCCACAGCAAACGCTGTGCACAATCCCATCACTGCAAACCCCGCGAGGTGGCTGAAAAAGTCCAGCTTGAACACCGCCCATCCCCACAGGAACATCGCCACCAGTTGCACAAATGCCAGCACCGTATTGAACACGAGTTTTCCGCCCAGCAGCTTTGTCATCGTCACCCGCGTGCTCAGCACCCGCTCCAGGGTGCCGCTCTCCGCCTCGTCCAGCAGCGCACCCGCCGAGCCGCTCGCCGTGAACAGCAGAAACATCACCCCGATCGCCGCCGCATAAAACGAAATCATCGGACTCTTCTTGTCCTCTCCCACCACCGCGCGCGTCTTCACGCGGATGATCCCAACACCGTTATCGTCCGACGCGTTGCTCGCGCCGCCGATCTCGCCGTTCGCCACTTCCTTACGCAGATCGGCCAGTCCCTCGTCCACCACCTTCTTCTGCTCTGGCGTAAATCCGCCGACGTACTTGTCCGCATACTTCATGCCCTGCTCGGCCATCACCGCCGGCATTGCAGAGATCGCCGCCTTCTGCAGCAGCCCCATCACAATTTGCGGAGCGATTGCGTCGCTCTGGTCGTTCAGCAACTGAACGGCGCTCTCGTCCGCATCGGGTCCAAATGCAATCGGGTGCCGGCCGAATCCTGATGGCACAATCAACGCCACCGGCGCGTCGCCCGCCTTCACCGCCGCCTCGGCCGTGGCCGCCGTGTACTCAGGGGACTCGGGCGCGTTCTTGCTTTTCGCCGCCGGCCTCGTCGTCACCAGGAGCGATGATTCTTTCTCCAGAGCCTTCATCAGGTCCTGCGACGCCTCGCTCCCATCCTCATCGACGACGATCACGTGGACCTTCGGCGTCGTGTCGTGCCGCCCGCCGAAGATCACCGCAAAAATCGAGAAAAACGCCAGCGGCAACACAAAGCTCAGCACCAACGCCCCGCGATCGCGTTTCAGCGCAATCAAAGCCGTCCTTGCAATATTGAGAATCAATCGCGTAGCTCCCTTCCGGTCAGGTGCAGAAACACGCTTTCCAGGTTCGGCCGGCGCAGAGACACATCCACCAGCTCCAGGCCCGCTTTAGTCGCATCGTCCAGCAGCCGCGCAATCTCCGTCGCCTGCTCTACCGTGAACTCCGCCGTTTTCCCTTCCGCCCCGTCATTCATCCGCCCGCCGTTGCGCTCCGTCCAGGCGGCAATCGCCGCCTGCGGACCCGCAAATCGCGCCAGCACCTGGCTGCGCGCGCCGAACGCGCTTCGCACCAACTCGTCCTTGGTGCCCGTCGCAATAATCCTCCCGTGATCGATAATCGCGATTCGGTCGCACAGCCGCTCCGCTTCTTCCATATAGTGCGTGGTGTAGATCAGCGCCGCACCCTCGGCACGCAGGGCCTCGATCATTTCAAAGATCCGATTGCGCGACTGTGGATCGACGCCCACCGTCGGCTCGTCGAACAGGACGAGCTTCGGCCGGTGCAGCATCCCTGCCGCCATGTTCAGCCGCCGCTTCATCCCGCCCGAAAGGTTCTTGGCCAACTCGCCGGCGCGATCCTCCAGCGCCGCCCAGTGCAGGCACCACCTGATGGCCTCGTCCAGCGTCTGCCCCTTCAACCCGTAATAGCGCCCGAACGCACCCAGGTTCTCGGTGCAGCTTATCCGCGGATAGATCGCCAGCTCCTGCGGCACCCATCCCAGCGCCATGCGCGCCTCTCTCGAGGCCGCCGGTGAGCCGAACACCGCCACGCTGCCGCCGTCGGGAATCACGCGCCCCACGATGCTGCGAATCAGCGTGCTCTTTCCCGCCCCATTTGGCCCCAGCAGCCCCAGGCAATCGCCTGCGCCCACCGTCAGGCTCACATCATTCACCGCCGTCAGATCTCCAAACCGCTTCACTAGCCGCTCGACCGCCAGCGGCCTCGCCGATCCCGCGTTTTGCTTGCCTGCCATGTGCGCTACCGCCTCTTATCGATCTCTGTTCTCTTTTCTTTTCTCTGGTGAAGAGTACTCTATAACTCAGAGTACTCGATGTCAAGAGAATTGTTTGCAGGCGGTCATACCAGACGCAGAATTAGATTTGATCTAGTGGTGGCTCATGGATCGAGAGGTTCCACTTGCGGTACTCCTGAAGCTGCGGGAGGGTTTGCAAGAAATGCTTCGGCGGGAGATCAAGAAGGGTGAGATCTCGCCTGAGAAAAGGGCGCATGTACTCACTGAACTTGCGTCAATCCAACGCAAGATTGAGAGGCTTGGCTCCAGAAATGAACCTGATGGACGTAAACAAACGGTTCAAAATCGGTCAAGTGGACAATCGTCTTGCGAAAGCTCTAATTTTCTGAGATGACTTAATTTGCCAGGCCTTCATTAAGCGGACGCGCCCGGGCCCGCATCGCTGCAATGCCTGTTCCGGGCCTTCCCCGCTGTGCCGCCTACTCGGAATCGGCGTGTGGTCCGTACTTCATGACCCTTGCCGCTTCACTGAACGGCGTCATCTTGTACTCCAGCGGCGGCAGATCGCCGGCGAGATAACGGACGAAGTAGTCCCACCGGCGCCGTGTCATATAGGGCGTTGCCGGGCCGTAACCGTGAGGCTCGTTGGGAATCATGAGCAGGTCGAAGTCCTTGTTCGCCTTGATGAGCGCCTCGACCACCAGCATGGTGCTGCTCGGCGGCACATTGTCGTCCATGGTGCCGTGGGCAAGCAACAAGTGGCCCTTCAAATTCGCGGCGAAGTTCTGGTTAGCCTGCGAGTCATAGTTGCTGGCGCCGTCGGTGCTCGTCACTTCGATGCCTGCCCATTTTTCCGCCCAGTCATCCTCGTAGTCGCGCTCATCGTGGTTGCCGCTCTCGGCGATGCCGGTCTTGAAGAAATCCGGAAAGTGGAACATTGCCGCGGCGGTGGCGTTGCCTCCTCCGGAATGGCCGTACATCCCGGCACGGTCGAGATCGATAAACGGGTATTGCCGCGCCAGATCCGTCATTCCCGCCACCTGGTCGGGAATGGTGTTGTCGCCCAGGTTGCCGTAGTAGGCCTCGTGGAACGACTTCGAGCGCCACGGTGTGCCCATGCCGTCAATGCAAACTACGATAAAGCCCAGTTCCGCGAGCGACTGCATGTCGCCGTGCGCTGCGTGGAACTGCCGATCGCCGCAGGAGCCGGTCTGCGGACCTGGATAGACGTGATTGACGATCGGGTATTTCTTTTGGGGATCGAGGTGCGATGGCTTGAACATGAAGCCGTAGAGGTCGGTCGTGCCGTCGCGTCCTTTTACTTTGATGGGAACCGGAGGCACCCAACCCGCGGCGAGAAGGCGCGAGATATCCTGGTGCGCAACATCCATCACCACCTTGCCGGCGCGGTCGCGTACCACGGTCGTCTCCGGCTCGGTCACGGTCGAGTAGGAATCGACAAAGTGGCTCCCGTCGGGCGACATCTCGATTTTGTGGTCGGCGTTCTCTGGCGTCAGCAGGCGAAGGTCGCTTCCATCGAAGCGCACGCTGTAGAAGTAACGGAAATATGGGTCCCTATCTCTCTCTTTGCCCACTCCAACGAAATAAACAGTGCGCTCTTTCTGGTCGACATAGAGTACCTGGGCCACGTTCCCGGGGCCTTGCGTGATCTGGTTCTTCAGCTGCCCCGATCCCAGGTCGTAAAGGTAGAGATTGCCCCAGTTGTCGCGCTCGCTCCACCACAGCACCTCATTGGAGCCGGCCAGGTAGTGCCAGTTGACCTTGTCGATACCGCTCTCGAAGAATTTCGGCGCCGATTCGGTCATCACCTCGCGCACCTCGCCCGTGGCGGCGTCGGCCACGCGCATCCACTCCTGTTTATGATCGCGCGACGTCGAAACGAACGCCAGGCGCCCTCCGTCCGGGCTCCATTCTGCGTCAGAGAGCTCTGTGCCGTGGCACGCGATGTCGTCGCAGATCGTCGACCGGTGGTGGTCCGGCGGCATCTTCAGGCGGATCACCTGGTGCGCATTCACGTCGATGATCACGCGTTCGATCATGGTCACGTTGGCATCGCCCACCAGCGGATACTTCCACGCCTCGAGCTTGGGATGCGAATTCGTCGTGGGAACGAGATACATTTCGCCGGTCTTGCGCTGGTCCTGCTGGAAGGTGGCGATTTTTGTCGAGTCGGGCGACCACAGCACGATGGCTGAGTTCGAGTGCTGCCATCCGGCATTGTCGGTGGCGTAACCGTAGTCCTTCACGCCGTCGGTGGTCAGCTGGGTCTCGGCGCCGGAGGCCAGGTTTCGCACCCACAGGTTCCAGTCGCGAACAAAGGCCCCCAGCTTCCGGTCCGGCGAAATCGACAACGGTGCCTCTTCCCCGGCCTCGGGCGTGCCATGCGGCACACCGTGCCGGGTGCCGGTCTGGCCAAGCTCTGCGCAAGCATCGCTGCCGGTTCCAAGGCCACATTGATACAGTCCCCCGTCCACCCTCAGCATGAACGCGTGCTCGCCTGTCATTGCGATCTCTTCGATCGCCAAATGGCGGCCATCGGTCTTGATCTCTCCGTTCGACGCAGCCTTCAGCAGCGCAGCAAGCTTGTTCTGGTCGAAGGCCGGCCCACGCGTGCCGCTTGCCGGGTCGGCCAGGATGTAGGTGATGCCCTCGTCATCCGCCGCCCGGTACCAGAAATGCGCAGCGTCGGCCCAGTGCGCATCCACCTGCCCTTTGTAGGCAGGGGGGTTGGCGTTGTAGGGCAGGAACTTTTCGGCTGCCGCGTACTCTTCGGCAGTCAGTTGCCGCTGACTTTGTGCAGCGGCAGCGGCGCAGAGCGCAACCATGAGAGCGGGGAAAATCATCCATCGCAGATTTGTCATGTGCATTTTTTGCGGTTCCTCGGCGAACAGCGCACCGCCGCGGGGGAGGGGAATACGGGAGCGGGCAGCGCGGAGTTCGGTGTGGTTTTTTCTTCGTTAGGCGATTTTATCGTGACGGGATTCTATCTTGACCACAGCCCTGCCCATTGGCACGCTTGGCGTCGCCGCGCTAGGGCCCGGGCCAAACGACCGCGACTTATTTCGAACCGGCCGCCTGATTCCGCGTCGCTTCGGCCGCGGGTTCCGCATAAGCAATTGTCGACTTCGATTCGCCGGCAGACGGGTCCTGGCGGCATACAGCAGGCACATTCGTCATCTGCTTGGCGAAGACCCGATAGCTGGGGCCTCCGGGTCGCAGCGTCGACCAATAGCCCGATTGGCTCAAGAGTGGCTTTCGCTGCGCAATGAGCTGGTTATTGAGGATCTTCACTCCGCATTCCAGGTTGTTCATCGGCTGCAGAATCGTCTTCGCCGGATCTTTCTCCGCTAACTGCTTGTCCTTGTCCCAATCAAAGTCGCAGCCGTAGCGCTCGGCATCCATATAAGTCAGCTGCAGCAGGCCTTCGCTTCGCACCATCCGCTTGCTCACAGTGTCGATCTTTGGAACTTGCGTGTGGCGCACATCCGCGGTCGGCACCAGCCCCGCCTCCGCACCGGCAAGCGCCTGGAAGAAGTATGCCCAGAAAGTGCGCTTGTTCCCCTCGCTCATTGCGTTAAAGCGCGGACAGAAGGGTCTTACGTCTCGCGCCACCCTGGCAGACAGCATCTCCGGCGGCAGCGCCTCCTCGACGATCCGGTCCCACTGCGAATTCCACGTCTGCGTGCCGAGGTCCGCCTTCTTTTCCGCTATCGGTGTTGCCGGTGCCGGCTTCATCTCCGGTTGGGGAGGAGGCGCGAGATAGGCATGCCTGGAGCAACCTGCCAGAACTCCGATCACCGCCCAGAGGACCAGGCCTGTCATCCTCGATCCCGGCATAGATACCTCCACATCCTGAGATGTAAATCTTCTCAAAGGGGCAAGGAAGATATCTGCCCAAAACGGCTCGCGGGGCTGGGGACTCGTGGTTCGTGGACCGTGGGGCGCGGATGGTGGGTCGTGGGGAGTGGATCGTGGGGCGGGGTCAGCGTTTTTTGTGGGCGGCTTCGAAGGCTTCGGCCAGCTCCCTGACGATTTCTTCAGCAGAATCGTCGTCATCTGCCATGAAGTTAGGGCAGCCGTTGGCGTACTTGCAGTCTTCGCAATCGTCGTCGAATTGACAAATGCGCTCTTCGGGAGCGAGTTCATCACCCGCAGTGGTTTGCGTTGCCGACTGGACCGTCTCCTGTTCATAAAAGTACTTCTTGCGGTCGATCAGCTGGGCGGCGATCTGCAGCCCGTAGAAAAGATGGCCGGCGTTCTTGCGGTCGATGCGGCCGTTGATGAGAGCATCGGCGATGCGCGCGATGCCGAGCTGGATGGCGGCTTTGTCTTCGGGGACGGGAAATTGCATGGGGCCGTACTTGGCCAGCGGGTCGGCGCCGATGGTGTGGACCTTGGCGTGGTAGTAGCAGAATGGGCTGCCCTTGAGAGCCGGCGATTTGCAGCGCAGGCCGTTGGTCTTGATGTGCCGACATGCCATATACATTTGAGTTACTCCCCCCGCCCCCCCCTCCTGCACCAACTGGGGTGGGGGCGCAAGGTCATATGGGAATGCAGCCTGAGGGATCCGGAGCAGGTGATGTCTCTCCTGAGTCGATTCCTGGAGAGTTGACGCGTCCGCTTCAGCGGGCGCGCTCAGGGCGGGCTCTTGGCGCGTCGCGTCCAGGATGACAATTTGGTCGTGGGTTTGTGGTGTCCCACGTCTCAGATTCGAGACATGGGCACCCGCTGATCGCGCCTGTGGTGCGTCGTATCAGTTGCCACGGTTCAGGGCCCACGATTTGAATCACGACCCACGACCTACGACCCACGGTCTACGATTCACGAACCACGATCTTCACGGCCGTTGTATGATTCGATTTCGTGAACCGCGGCGCGTACATCGTTGAGCGTGCAGCAACTCCGCGCATCGGGCGGCGCGGATGATGGCCGATCGTTCATCCATCGATCCTTCGTCCGCCGGCCCCGCTTCCGTCGCCCCTTTGGCCATCGGCCGGCGTTTCGCCGCCGTCATCGTCAACTACAACGGCGGCAGCATGCTGGCGGAGTGTGTTCGCTCCTGCCTGGCCGAATCCATTCCGGCAGCACAAATTTTCGTTGTCGACAACGGCAGCCGCGACGGCTCGAT
>JBEKPO010000021.1:0-50346 GCA_049520675.1 Occallatibacter sp.
GATTCGCTGGACAAGGCCCTGCGCGAAGCCGCGGCTTCACTCGGTGTGAAGGCCGGGCCGATGTTCCAGCCGATCCGCGTGGCCGTATGCGGACGCAAGAACGCGCCGCCGCTGTTTGAAACACTGATTGTGCTTGGACGCGAAGTTTGCCTCGCGCGGATCAAACAGGCCGAAGAGCACCTCAAATCGCTCGTTTGAATCCCTCCAGCGCAAGAAGTGAAAGAATAAGAGAATGGCAGTTATGTCTACCTCGAACCCGGAAGCGCCCGTCGCCACGACCCCCTCCAACTTCCTCCACGACATCATCGCCGAAGATGTGCGGAACAAAACTTACGGCGACGCCGCGATTCAGACGCGGTTTCCGCCTGAGCCAAACGGCTATCTGCACATCGGCCACGCCAAGGCTATTTTTCTTGATTTTGGACTGGCGGATGAGTTCGGCGGAAAGACGAACCTGCGTTTCGACGACACGAATCCCGAGAAGGAAGAGACGGAGTACGTCGAGGGCATCAAGAACGATGTGCGCTGGCTGGGCTTCGACTGGGACAAACTTTGCTACGCCTCCGACTACTTCGGCCAGCTCTACGAATGGGCACTAAAGCTCGTCAAGGCTGGAAAGGCTTATGTCGACGATTTGACGGCCGACGAGATTCGCCAGCACCGCGGCACGCTGACGGAGCCTGGGCGGGACAGTCCCTATCGCAACCGCGGCGTTGAAGAAAATCTTGACCTGTTCGTGCGCATGAAGTCCGGCGAATTCCCCGACGGCAGCCGCGTGCTGAGGGCCAAGATCGATATGGCCTCGCCCAACCTGAACATGCGCGACCCGGTGATGTACCGCATCCTGCATGCTACGCACCACCGCACCGGCGATGAGTGGTGCATCTACCCGATGTACGACTACGCGCACGGCCAGTCGGATTCGATCGAGAAAGTCACGCACTCCATGTGCACGCTCGAGTTTGCCGATCATCAGCCACTCTACCGCTGGTATATCGAGCAGCTCGGCATCTTTCCTTCGCACCAATACGAATTCGACCGTCTCAACCTGACCTACACCATGCTCTCCAAACGCAAACTACTGCAACTCGTGCAGGAGGGCCGCGTGAACGCATGGGACGATCCGCGCATGCCCACGCTCTCCGGCATTCGCCGCCGCGGCTTTACGCCCGAGGCCATCCGCGCCTTTTGCGGTGCAATCGGCGCGACGCGGACAAATGGAATTACCGATATCGAAATGCTCGAGCACTTCCAGCGCGACGACCTGAACCACCGCGCCCGCCGCGCCATGGCGGTTCTTCACCCGCTCAAGGTGGTCATCGACAACTATCCCGAAGGTCAGGTCGAGTTTGTCGAGGTCCAGAACAATCCCGAAGATCCCGCAGCGGGGACCCGCCAAGTGCCGTTTTCGCGCGAGATCTACGTTGAGCAGGACGATTTTCGCGAGGTTCCTCCGCCCAAGTACTATCGCCTTTCACCCGGCAAAGAAGTCCGCCTGCGCAACGCGTATTTCGTGACCGCAAGGAGCGTGGTGAAGGACTCGGATGGCAGTGTCGTCGAGGTGCATTGCACCTACGATCCGGCAAGCCGCGGCGGCAACTCGCCCGACGGCCGCAAAGTGAAATCAACCATGCACTGGGTTTCCGCAGCTCATGCGATCAACGCTGAAATCCGTCTCTACGACAAGCTCTTCTTGAAGCCCGATCCTTATGATTTTCCCGAGGGCGGCGACCTCTTCGACAATCTCAATCCCAACTCCCTCGAAATCCTTGCGGGCGCCAGGCTCGAGCCTTCCCTCGCCGATGCCAAAGTCGAAGACCGCTATCAGTTTGAGCGCGTGGGATATTTCTGTCTGGATCCGGACTCAACGCCGGGCCATCTCGTTTTCAATCGGACGCTGCCGTTGAAAGATTCGTGGGCGAAGATCGAGAAGAAGGCAGGAGCGTAGAGGCGTGTGCTTTTCACTTTTTGCCGGAACCAGCCGCCCACTTCCAAGAAGCGAGTGGATAAAGAGTGGCCAGCTTGTCAATGTTCGCGATCTGGAGGAGCCTGATGCTTGGACTCGGGCCTTCTTCACAAAGCCCGAAATTCAATACATCGGATCGGACACGGGCTGCAGTTGCGGCTTTCCATCAGTCATTCAGGATGCGTACGGAAGTTGGCCATATTGGATGGATCCAGTGAAGGACGCCGAAGACATCGAGAACGACAGGAAGATCTGCTGTGAATTATGCGAGATATTGGCTCTAGCAGATGAGGATTGGATCGAACTTTACGGCGTTTGGGCCGGAAATGAAGGTTGCGAGCCTCTCGCCCACGAAGAGGTTTCGCTTGACGACATCCGCCGTGAATTGTTCCGCTTCAAAGAAGGCGGGTTCTACCGCGTCAAGCTGCGCTAGTCCCAAATCCGCGCAATCTGCGGATGCCCCTTGTCTCGGCTTTGGGATCTGAGAAACAACGATCCACCTACGGAATCACAAAGGCTGCCGGAATTCCCGCATCGAGCGTGGCCAGAACCGCACCATTCGCACTTGCCAGTTGCACCAAATGTCCGTCGGTGATCTGCGCCGGGCTTTTTGCCCACTTCGGCAGGGATGAGATGTCATTCCCGTCGTTGATGAAATCGAGCGGGAACTCTTCCCACGCCTTCAGTTCCTGCAGCAGGGATTTCGCGTTCGCCACGTCCATGCCATAGGTTCGAACGTTCCCGAGCACGCGAACGAATCCAAGCTCGGTGATGGAACAAGTCAGGAAATGATCGCCTTTTCGGGATCGAATCCAGGCGCCGGTGCGATTATGAAGGCCATGTTGCCTGAACCCATAGGCGACGAGCGAGCTGACGTCAAGAAGATATCTCATGGAAAGTCTTTGAGCAGCTCTCTTACCATTTCGCTGGTAAGAATCGGCGCATCGGGACCTGCGTCAATCACCGGAAAACCTGTAATGGGGTCTTTAACGATTCTGGCCTTGAAGCGCGTCCTCTTTGGGGCCGTCATCACAATCCGATCGTTCTCGACGGCAATATCGAGGGTATCGCCCGCTCGAATGCCGAGCCTGCGGCGAAGCGGCCCGGGAAGAACGATTTGGCCTTTCGTCGAGACCTTGGTCTGCATGGTAAGACAATCTTACCGCAGAATGGCCTTCTTGAGAATGGAGCCCTCGGCAGTGTTTGATGAATCGAAAGGCGGAAGCAGGCGGCGGAAGGGGTGTCCCTCAGGGGTTAAAACCCCGTCATTTTCGAAGCCCTTTCGGCCCGGCTGAAGCCGTGCCCTTGTTACAAAACTTCTCACTGTGATGTTTTTCCGCAGCCTGTAAAGCCCCATTGATTTTGCGAAACTTACGGCGCCCTTCGACAGGCTCAGGGCAAGCTTTAAAGCCGTGCCCTTTCGAATCCCGCTCTACACCGACTGCAGATTTGCTCTAAACCCGCGCAAGCTGCGCCAGCGCGTCGAAGTGCGCGTCACGAGCACACAGAACTAGCGAATGTTCCAGAACCAAGGCCGCAATCCACATATCGTTGGTGGGGATGGGTGTCCCTTGCTTCCGGAGTTGGCGGTACACGTTCGCATAATGATGCGTGGTTTGCTCGTCGGCATAGAGCCAGACTTCATTCGCCTGCTCGACGATTGCAGCCACAGCCGCCTCGCCGCGGCAAAGGTCGGTGTAGCGATTCGTGTCGAGCGCGAGCTTCATTCAGCTGCTTTCGCGAGAGACTCAATGTGCGAATTGGGCCACATCGACTCGTCGATTTTCTGTTGCTCAGCGATCGCGCTATCGAATGCGGGATCCTCCACCCAGGTTCCAGCGATGTCCCCGAGGTCACGCTTCCGGATAGAGATTTCGCCCAGTCCAGCGCCACGAACCAGCGCCAGAACCGCCGCTTCGTTCAAGCTCTTGCCCTGTTCCCGGGCAATGTTGCGAAGGGCAGCATCGAGGTAGTCCGGAATGTTGCGGATGGTGTATTGCATGCATCTAGTGTAGTCAATGCAGGCAGAAAATGCAAGCATCTTACTTTGGCTGTGCGGCGGGGTTGAAGACGAAGTCTCCATTATCGAGGCTGGCCGATGGCCGGATCGAGTCGCGCAGCGATGTGTACTGCGGGCTTTGGCCGGACCGGGCGAGGACAGACTTGCGAATCGAGGCGAACAGGTCGTCGCCCGTGAAGGCTTGCCCGCTGCGGGATTGCATGGCCGCGAGCAGGAGCGCGGCGAAGACAGAGTGACCCAGAGAGCCGGAGTCGGAGACGGGCTCGTCGCTGCCGCTGGCCATGAGAGTGCGCGAGGGAGCGCGCTGCATGCGGCGGATGTAGGCCTGGTTGCCATCTGAGGGCGACAGATCGCCGGCGTCGCGCGAGAGGTCGCCGGAGAAGCAACTATCGGAGATGATGACGACGTGGCGGGCGGCGAGGCCGCGCACCACCGTAGTCAGGTCGTCGGCAGAGATGTCGTGTGAGGTGATGAGCGGGTCAGGATCCGCGTCCACAGGCAGCCAATAGCCCTTCTCGGTCCCGCGATCGTATGTACCGTGACCGGCGTAGTAGATCAAGAAGCTGTCATTTTCAGCCAGGCTCTTGCGGAAGTGGGTGATGGCATCGAGGATCTTGTCGCGTGTAGCGTCCTGGTTGAGCAGAGTGGTCACCTGAAAGCCATATTTGCTGCTCAGCAGGCTCGTGAACGACTTGGCGTCGTTAACTGCGGTTTTCAGTTTGGGCAGAGGCGCGGCATAGTCATCGATACCGATGACGAGTGCATAGTTATTTCCGGGAATAAGAGAACCCTGGTCTGCCGGGCCCTGCTCGAAGCCGCGTTGCTGCTGCAGCGGCGTGCTGGCATCGTGGCCAGAGGACCGCGAGGCTGGAGCAGTGGCTCCGGATTGTGAGTATGGGGCTGCTGGTTCGGGTTGCGAATTTGAAACGGCAGCTTGCCCCAAGGGCGTGTTGTCGCGCTTCCAGGTGACGCTTTGACCCACTGCGTTGCTGCAGACGACCGTATTGTTGTCGATGAAATGATAGGTTCCGCCATTCTGTGGAGGCGGTGCGGCCGCGAACCATATGCCATTGACCGCGGAAAATGCTCCGGAGCCGGCGAAGGTGAAGCCGGTGGGCGTAGGCATGTAATTCCGAAACCCGTTGGCGTCGTGGACGGAAATCATCGTGGCCGTCTGGCCGTTGTAGGTGAAGGTCGTTTTCCACTGACCGAAAAAGCGAGCCGTATCGTCTGCGGCGCGCGCTGCGGGCGCAAGGCCGGCCAGTCCAAGCAGTCCGATGAGGCTGGCTGCAAGTGCCGCGTTCAAGCAAGGTCTGGCCGACGGTTGGGTGATCGACGGCTTCATGATTCTGGTTGCCCATGGCGCCGCCTCAAGGCAACGAACGAGTGAGCGCCTGCGGAGGTGCAGATAGGATAACCGTTCCGCAAGATTGGATCGGCAATATTCCCGGCGGTCGGGCGCGGGCGGTTTAGAACGAAGGTGTAGTGATGCTCGAGCTTGCGTGACCGACAAAATGATCAACCCAGCCCTTGACCTTGGTGAAGTGGTCCGTTTGTTTGTCGGCTACTGCCAATCCGACAACGACCACGGCAAGAAGAATGCCCACCATGACCATTTTTCCGTTTGCACCTGAACCAGCCATTTGTTCCTCTTTGCCGGGCCATAAATTTTGCCTAAGTCGAACTGAGGCAGGCCCTGAAGTTTATTTCCCAATCACATCAATTGGCACGTTCATCGTTTTCGGCGGCAGGCACTGGTTTTGATCGCATGCCTGATAGTGAAGCTTGCCCTGGACAAGATGATTGCCCGGCGCGGCGAGGATGCGCGCCTGGATGATGAACTCGCCGGTATAGACGTCGAGCTGGGTCTTCGGATCGAAGGGCAACGAGATCATGGTCCCGGCGGGGTAACTCAGGTCCGCCAGGCGCACGCCCGCATCCGCGGGAATCGAAAAGTCGGTCGGGATCAAATACTCCTCGTTCGGCGTGTGCGAATTGATGTGTAACCCTTGCGCGACCCTGAAATGCAACGCCACCTGGCTCGGCTTTCCCGCGGCGATGCTCACCTGTTCCGGAAAGAGATAGGTGACCGCATCGGGCCTGGCGATCGCAGGCCGGTTCTGCGCTCCAGGCGAAATAACCTGCCCGCGTGCTGTCAGCACGGCTAGCACAGCAAGCACCATCACCGAATGTGCGACGCGCCGCTCCATTTGTCTCGATCCTTCTTCGCCCCACCGAACCTGCTCACTTGCTAACTCGCTGACCTGTTTACTGCCCCAGTGCCTTCTTAATATTGCCCTCGATGTCGCTTTCCGAGGTTAGCCCCACTGACGCGGCCACGATCTTCCCGTTACGGTCGACAAAAAATGAGGCGGGCAGATCGTCGAGCCCTCCGTACGCCTCAGCGATGCTGTCGCCATCGACCAGCACCGGGTAGTCCATTTTCTCCTCGGTGACGAACTTTCCAACCGCCGCTCTGTCTTTGGCCCAGCCGGCTTTGTTGTCCGGCTGCAGATCTTCGGCCTCGGTATCCACGCCTAGAACCTCAAAACCCCGGCCTGCATATTTGTCGCGCAACTCGACTAGCCATGGCGTTTCAACCTTGCACGGGCCGCACCATGTAGCCCAAAAATTTACGAGCACGGCCTTGCCGCGGTAGCTGGCAAGAGACACTTTCTTGCCGCTCAGGTCTTCCAGAGCGAAAGCCGGCGCCGGCTTGCCGTCAAGCGGGGAAACATACTGCGTCGAGTCGCCGCCAGGCACAGCGACAAGTTCGCCTTTTGCGGCCCCAGCCAGCAGTCTTTCGGCGGCCTGCTGCCGGTACTCCCAATTGGCCCAGCCCGCCCAGGCAAACGTAACAAGAATGACCAGAACTGCAAATAACACCAACGTGTTGCGCCGCATCGGGATGGACCTCGTGTGTCTATTTTACCCAGTGAAGAAGTGAAGAAGTGAATGAGTGAAAAAGTGAAGAGGGGAATGAGCAGCCAAACCGTGGCTTTCGTATCCCGTCGCTCCCGTCTTTTGACCCCTGTACCCTGAAACCTGACCCCCGCTTTTGTTACCATCAAGAACCGATGAGCCCACTCCAACCTGACGATCGGGAACCGACGCACCTCGGCCCGGCGGATCTGGTTCGCACCGAGGCCGCCGCGCTCAACGAGCTCGCCGGCCGCCTCGAGGGGCCGATGGCTGAGCGGTTTGCCCGCGCCGTCGATCTCATCGTTCATTGCGGCGAACAGAACGGCCGCGTCGTCGTAACCGGCATGGGCAAAAGCGGGATTATTGCGCAAAAGATCGCCGCCACGCTCAGCTCCACCGGCTCGCCGGCTCTCTTTCTGCACCCTGCGGAAGCCGTGCACGGCGACCTGGGAGTGCTGATGCCCGGCGACGTGGTCATCGCTTTGTCGGCCTCGGGCGAAACCGAAGAGATCCTCCGCCTGCTGGCTACGCTCAAGCGCAAGGGCGACGCGTTGGTCAGCTTCTGCTGCAACCTGCAGTCGACTCTCGCCGCTGCAAGCGACGTTGCGCTCGATTGTTCGGTGGAGCGCGAGGCCTGTGGGCTGAATCTTGTGCCTACGGCCTCGACCACTGCCATGCTGGCTCTGGGCGACGCGCTGGCTGTCGCAGTCAGCCTGCGCAAGGGCTTCCGCGCCGAGGATTTCGCGGAGCTTCATCCGGGCGGAAAACTGGGCAAGCAACTGGCCAAGGTGCGCGACCTGATGCACGCTGGCGATGATATCCCCGTAGTCGCGCCCTCGACGCCGATGACCGACGTCATCTTCGAGATGTCGTCGAAAAAGCTCGGCATCACGACGGTGCAGCAGGACGGCCACTTACGTGGGGTGATCTCTGATGGAGATTTGCGCAGGCTCCTGGAACGCGAGGGCGGCGCGGCCCTGAGCAAGACGGCCGGCGATGCTATGAACCGCCATCCGCGGACGATTGTATCGAGCGAGCTTGCGGCAAGAGCCCTGGCGATTTTAGAAGAACGCAAGATTACGTCGCTGATCGTCGTCGATTCAGAGCAGAGGGTTGAAGGTGTCATCCATCTGCACGATCTGTGGGGCGTGGAGCTGATCTAAGGCAGGGACCAACGAAGGCCATAGCCCATGGGGAGCGGCGGTCCCCTCACCGGTACGATGGCGCCAGCAGCGCAACCATCTCCAGATCGCGATCGAGAATCACGGATTTCTCTGGATGGCCGGCGTCGTAGTGCACGTGTACCCGCTTGTCTTTTACCTGGCGCAGGAATTCGTCGGCCTGCGCTTCGCGGCGGAAGTTATGCACGTGGGTCCCGGAGCGATACTCTCCCACGAAGTAGGTGTAAGTGAGCTCGACCCAGGTGTGCCAACCTTGTTTGTGCACTTGCCCGCTTTGGATGGTCGCGTCGGTGGCGGGCCATCCGGCGATAGCCTTCTGCTGGCGCCACTTCTGGTAGAGCTTGCGCACGCCGAAGGCGGCAATCGCGCCTGGAATGAACCCGAAGACCTTGAGCAGCTTGATGATCCCAAAGATCAGCGCTTCCCATGGAATGTGATGGGGACCCATGGGAATGAGTATGCCACGCGCGCCGGCCTTCATCCTTTCATCACCTTGCGACGCTCAGATTGCTCTTTGCCAGTCCTTCATCTGACGGCGATCACCAGTCTTCCGCTCGATCCACAAAAGTTACCTGAGTCATCAAAAACTACTTCTTCGCGAGGGTGTTTCTGATTTAGGGTATTTGCGGGCAGACTGCCCGCACCCAATTCCCCTAAGTAATCGAGAAAGGACGGAGAAACGGATGATGAAGAAACTCTATTTGGCTGTTGCTCTCGCGGTAGCGTTTGCCGCAGGCGCGCTGGTTATGGCACAGGTGCATGACTGGCACGATCTGGACGCGGTCCACCGGCACGTGACGGAAGCCATCAACGAGATGGACCGCGCCCGCGCCGCCAATCACTACGACATGCACGGCCACGGCGCCAAGGCCGAAGAGCATCTCCATGCGGCCGAACATGAGCTCGACCTGGCCGTTCGCGACATGCAGGGCAGGTAAGGCTTCCCGCGGCTCAATTTCGTTGCAACTTCACCAGACAATTGAATCGGGCGGATATGGCTCTGTAGCCGGTCCGCCCGGTCTCAAGCCTCGGCGGCTCACGCTTCATGTAGGCTCGATCTTCCTTACGGGCTCACCGACGGCTTCGCAGGTTTCGATGCGCGCTGCCCTCAACAGGCGTGCGATCTGCTTGAGGTGCAATTGCACCGCGTAGGCGCGCAGAATTTCGGCTTGCGAATAGCCGACGCCGGTGTGGCGCACGGTTTCCATGCGCGCTTCAAGATCGGCAATATCCTGCTCGAGATTGATTCCCGGCGCCGGGACCTGGAAACGCCACTTGTGGGCACAACTCGCCATGTAATGGAATCCGCTGCGAATATCGGCGGCAAGGCGCTGCAATGACGGCTCCAACTGCTGGGCGAAGCGATCCTCGTGGCTGTCTTTGACTGAGAACTCGAGGGCGACGAGGGCATCGAACAGCGAGCGCCCGAACTGCGACAAGGTGCTCAGGCCCTCGCGCCATCCCGGGCTGCTGGGCTCATTTCGGGCTGCCTCGAGCAGCTGGTTGTTGCCCTGGATCAAAGCCTGCGCGTCTTCACGCAGCGTAGACAGGTTCGGCGAGGGCGGGCCGCGAAAGCCTTCAAGGGTGGCTTCGAAAAGCGCTCCCAGCAAGAGAAACTCCTGTGCCAGACCATCGCGCAGCCACACCCGGGCACGGTCGGGCAGCACGAGCGTGCTCACGAGCAACGCCACGACGATGCCAAGCAGGACTTCGCCAACGCGGTCAAGCGCCAGGCTCCAGCGCAGGCCGTGGCTCGGAACCAGCATGATGATGGTGATGGTGACGCATGCCAGTCGTGCGCTGTTGCGCCATCCCAGCAGACCGCCGACGATGACCGCGAGCAGAATGGCCAGAATGTAATTCCACGGCGCGACGCCGAAGACAGAACAGGCAAAGCCCAGCAATGCGCCGATCAGAGTTCCGAGGATGCGGTCGCGCGAGGCCGAAACGGTGGCGCCGACATTCGATTGCAGAACGATGATGGCGCTGATCGATCCCCAATAGCCGTCGTGCAGGCCAAAACGCAGCGCGAGCCACCAACAGAGCGCCGCGGCCAGCGCGGTCTTGGCGGCGTCGATGAGCAGCCTTTGCCGCTCGAACGTCAGAAGCCCTTGTTTCCCGCCGCGTTCCATGCGCAATTTGGCTGCGAGTTGGTGCTGCGACCAGGTTTTCTTGGCGTTGAGGCGCATGAATGCAATCGGATTGCGAAGCTGCTGGCTTGTTCAGACCAGGCTGAAGCGGCGTCTATGACAGTGTCGCGTTCCGGTTGGTGGCCGTCAATGGAAATTCACGACGGGCTCACGGTTGCCTTGCGATAGCATACAAATCAGTCGCCCGCCGAACCTGGGCTCATTCATCCCCATGCTAAGAGTCGGATATCCAGCCGCAATCAACGCAGACCTCTTGCGCGGCTTTCCCGATGGCATCGACCTGATCCCCTTGTCAGACAAGCTGGATCACGACGTAGAGATCGATGTCTGGATCCCCGATTTCTATCCCAAGCGAGCCATCAGGACGTGGCCGCATCTGCACGGAGTGAAGCTTGTGCTGTCGATGTTGGCAGGAACAGAGTGGATTCCCGGGACGGTCGGGCCACATGTGACCATTTGCAATGCACACGGCGCGCACAATGTGCCCACCGCGGAATGGACTCTGGCGGCGATTCTGGCCATGTTGAGGTATTTCCCTCTTTACCTCGACATTCAAAAGTCAGGTGAGTGGAAACGGCGGTTCGAGGCCAGCGGCCTGTACGCGCAACTCCACGGCGGCGGGCAGGAGTTGTACCCGCCGGTTCTCGCCGAAGAGCTGACGGGGAAAACCGTATTGCTAGTAGGCTATGGAGCGATCGGCAAAGAGATCGAGCGCATGCTCGCGCCCTTTGACGTGGAGCTGATTCGCGTTGCCCGAACTACGAGAACCGACCCCGAGGTTCAGGCGGTAAGCGAGCTCGACGGCCTACTGCCGCGAGCCGAAGTTGTGATCCTGATCCTGCCCGAAACGGCGGAGTCTCGCGGTTTGATCGGAGCGCCACAACTGGCGCTCATGCGGCAAGGCGCATTGCTGGTGAATGCAGCGCGCGGCCCGATCGTCGATACTGACGCATTGGTCGCGGCCCTCCGGTCAGGCCGGATTCGCGCCGCGTTGGACGTGACCAATCCGGAACCGCTGCCGGAAGGACATCCCTTGTGGAGCTGTCCCAATCTTCTGATCACGCCGCATGTCGGTGCGTCGACGCCGCAGTTTACGCCGCGCGCTTTGCAGGTCGTCACCGGTGAATTGCGGCGCTACATGAAAGGTGAACCGCTGAAGAATGTGGTTCAGGCGGCGATTCCGGAGTGAGCGATCTTGCTCTCCCACCCTTTCCGCTGAAAATGCGGAAAGGATGGGGCAACCCGGCCGTTCAGGCGGCGGTGTGAAAGCAGCGATCAGAGATTAGGGAACAGGGAACGGAAAGACAGGGCTCAGAAAATCGAAAATCAGGGATCGAGGGAGCCGGGAGCGAAATACAGGTCCTTCGACTCCGTTTGCCGCGAGAGTGCGGCAAACTCCGCTCAGGATGACAACCAGGTAGGAACGAAGAGTAAATCTCGAGTCGTTTTAGGCCGAAGCGGCAGCGGCGCGGCGCCAGTCGCGCAGGCCGAGAAAGGCGAGACCTACCAGACCCGCGTAGAGCAGCGCGGTGGGCCAGAGGTCCTTGTAGATGTACTCGCCGATGTAGATGACATCCACGAAAATCCAGAGCCACCAGTTGGCGATGTGCTTTCGTGCCTGCCACCAGGTGGCGACGAGGCTGTAGCTCATCAGCACCGCGTCCAGATATGGCAATGCGGCGTGGAGATGCCGGGCGAGCGTTCCCAGCGCGAAGCTGCCGGGTATGCCGAGGACGAGGGCGGCGATAAGGCTGGAACGGGGGAGCGGAACGACGCGCACCGCGCCCTCCCGGCGCACCCCGCGCCACCAATGCCACCAGCCGTAAAGCGTGAAAGCGACGAAAAAGATCTGCAAGAGCGCATCGGAGAGCAGTCCCGCGCGATAGAAGACCACCATGTAAAGCAGCGTCGCGACGAGCGTGACCGGCCAGCAGATGATAAGGCGACGCGTGGTGAGCCAGATGCCCAAGATCGTCGTCACGACGCCGGCGAGCTCGAGGCCGTGCGCTGCGAGGTAGCTCGAGAAGGAGGTCCAGATCATCGCGCAGTCACCTCCTTCGATCGCGTTTCGCGCCCGGCCGCCCATCGGCGGAGCGCATCGAGCAACCTTCGGCCGGCGCCGCGAAACCAGCGCGCGTGGCCGACAAGCCAACCATCATAAGCCATTGCCGCCTTCTCTTCGGAGCGGAGAACACCGAGAAAGTAATCCGCTTCAGAGAGAGCAAACTCGGCATGACACAGCGCGGTCATGGGCGCGAGGGCGGCGCGCTCCTCGCTCGAGAGCGGACGGACGGATTCGTAGCCGTCGAGAAGGGCTTGAAGATGGTCGAGGTGGACAGCCGGGACCTGTTTTGGGTCTTGGACGAGTGTGAGCCATTCGACGATGTTGCGCTCGATGGCGTGGGCAATGTCGTGCACAACGTTGGTGCGGTCGGCGAGACCGAAGTCGATCGCGGCCGTGGCGCAAGCGCACGGGCTTGTATCGCTCCAGAAGAGATTCGAGGCATGCAGGTCGTTGTGCGTCCACAGCGGTAGAAGTGCGGGGAGGAGTGGCAGAAGCTCCGCGTGGAACGGAGCGAGAAGGTCGACGGCTCGATTCGCGCAGACGCGCAGGGCTTCGTGACCGCCGAGCGAAGGGCGTGCGGCAACGTATCGCTCCATCTCCGCTGCCGGATCGGACGCGGCGAAGATCGTGAAGCCGGCAACGAGCGGGCGCGGTTTGCGGGCAGGCGCTGCAAAGCCGCGCGCGGCTAGATGGAGGCGCGCGAGCATTTCGCCGGCGGAGTGCGCGTGCGCAGCAGATTGAAATGGCGTCCACGAGAGCGCTTCCTGGTAGAGGTCCGCGCCGGCGGGAATTTCGTGAATCTCGTAGGTCCAGTCGCCGATTTCGATGGCAGTCTCGCCGGCCGCCGATGCAAGAACCAACGGAACAGGCGCGCCGCGCGAATGCAAATGCGCCATAAACCGATGCTCTTCGAGCAAACCTTCGCGATTGCGCACAACACGGTTATGGCGCTTGACGAAAGCACGGCCATTTTGCGCGGTGATCGCGCCGGCGGCCGAAAATGGGCGCGGGCTCACAGTTTCGATCCGGATGGGCTCACCGAGTGAAGGAAATTGCGCGAACAGCGGCCTTAATTCCGCATGTGTCAGCGGTTCCCAGTCGGGCTCGACCAGCGTGCCGTCCATGCCATGAGATTTTGCGGTTGAGGTCATTTTGCGAACTGTGTGCCGGCGATCTTACGCCCGCTCAAGCGGGCTCGGCATCGAATGTCAATTCCTAACCAGGCTCGCGCCAGGGCTACCTTCTTTTGCCCGCTGCGCGGGCAGCGGCCATTTTCGTTCATCTTTTCCAGAATCGGTCGCATAAATCCCCCTGCGAGCATTCCGGGACCTCCCTCAGGGGCTAAAGCCCAGCATTTATGTGGCAATTACGGCACGGCTAAAGCCGTGCCCTTTCAAAACAGCATTTATGCAGCCAGTTCTAGAACGTGTAGTGCGCATCGAGTCGAACGGTGGTTGGTGCGCCTAGCCAGATAAAAGTGTCGCCGTAACTGGCTCCTGTGTCGGACCAATATTTCTTGTTGGTGATGTTGTTGGCGTAGATGTGGAAGCTGACGCGGCCCTGCTCGCCGCCGGGTGTGTAGCGCGCGCCGAAGTTGATGAGGTTGCAGCTGGGGACGCTCACGGTGTCGTCCCGCGTTGCCTCCTTACGCGAAGTGTAGCCCCAGCCAGGCATCAAATGCAGGCCGCGCACGCCGGGAACCGTCACATCGGCGAATATGTTGCTGTGCAGGTGGGGCACGTTGATCACTTGCTTGTTATCGAATGACGGTGTTCCGGTGTCCGTTGAGACGGCGTCCATCGCGGCCGCCGAGGCGTTGAGGCGCAGCCAGTTGGCGGCTTTGCCTTCGGCGTTCAACTCGACACCCTTGTGGGATTCTCTGCCTTCCTGCTCAAAGCAGAGATCGCCGGGTGTGACAAAGATACTGGCCGGACAGAAGCTGTCGGGTGCCTGGATCACCTTGGGATAGAAAAACGGCGCGCGCATGCGGAAGAAGGCCGCAGTCACGAGAATGCTCCCGTTCGGCTCGTACTTTGCGCCGATCTCGGCCTGGCGGGTGAAGTAGGGCGAAAGAAACTGGCTGCTGTTATCGACCCAGAACGGCCCTTCCGGCCCGAGCGAAAGCAGAACACCGTAGTTCGAGTAGAACGTCAGGTTACGCGCCGCGTCGAATGTGACGGCGAACTGCGGCAGCCATACGGGCTTGTGGGTGATGGCCGGGGGCGTGGCGGGGCTCGTCGCATACAGCGAGTAGTTGTGATCGCGCAGCGAGTCGTAGCGGCCACCTGCGATGAGCTGAATGCGGCCGGGAATATGAATCCGGTCTTCGATGACTGCGGACGCTTGATGATCGTCTTCCCACAGACGGCGCGGACCGGCGGATTGGAGGGGGGTTTCCTGCGGAACGGGAGCGATGGGCCGGTAGATATTTTCCGATCCAACGTAAGTGTAAACCGCGCCATCCTGCACAATACCGCTTGGATCATAGGGATTCTGAATCGTGTAGTAGCCGGGCTGATGAACGCTGCGCAGAAACAGTACTCCGCCGGCCGTCACATCCTGTGTTACGGCGCCGGTGCGAATGTGGCCGGTCGTCACCGCTTCCGTTTCACCGTCGATGCGCAACTCACCGGGATCACGGTAATCGTAGACGTCGTATGTACCGTCGGGAGCGAAGAAGTACGGCGGCGCAGTGCCATCGTCGCATTCCGTCTCGTAGTAGCATCCGTATGCATACAGCACGTTGTCCTGGATGAGCGAATGGCTCAGGCCGGCCACGGCGAAGGCGCTCCAGGACGGCGAGAAGGTGTAAGTGAAACGCGCGCCGGTATTGAAGACGTCGTACGTATCGGGCGGACCCCACGGTTGATCGCCGAGCATCGTCGAGCGATAGATGCGATTGATGTCGGGCAGCATTGTGCCGCCAAGCAACTGGAAGCCGCTGCCGTCGCGCTCAGTTTTATGCTGATACTCGAAGTCGCCTTTCAGGATTGCTTTCGCCGAGATCTTCCAGTCGGCAGCGCCCGCCCCCACCCCGCGCCAACCGGTCGTCGAGATCATGTAGGGGACAATGCGCTCGGCGGCTAGATTGATGCGTGCACCCACCTGCTTCTGGCCGCCGAAGAGATGCCCGAGGTCGACGGCGCCGAACGCTGTGCCGCGCTGATCGGTGGCGAGATCGATGGCTTGAATGTTGGCGGGGCGCTTGGTCACGTAGTCGATGAGGCCGCCAGCCGAGGCCACGCCGCTTTCAACCGCGGCAATGCCTTTGAGCACCTCGACCGCTTGCTTGTTTTCGAGCGGCACATCCTGCTCGCCGGCAATGGGCAAGCCGTTCACTTCCAGGCCGGTGGCGAGGTCGATGGGAAATCCGCGAATCTCGTAGACACCGTAGTAGCCCACGGGAACATAGTCGTCGTCGACGGATGCATCGTTTTTCACCACGTCAGAGAGCAGACGCGAAACCTGATCGTTCATCAGATCGCGTGTGATTACGGATGCCGAGAGAGGCGCCTCCTTGAGCGGCGCGCCAGCCAACGTACCAACGGTGATCGACTCAGGCAGGTAGTTATCCTCGACCTCGCCATGCACGACGATGGTTGTGGTGACAGGAGCAGGCTTTTGCGGAGCCGGAGCCGCGCTCTGAGTGCTATTTTGTGCGCTTCGGCCTGGGCTTTCCTGGGATTTCTGAACCGCCTGCGCGATTGCAGCTGCGCTAGACCCGCCGGTCAACACCATCAGCACGGCGGCAAGATAACAACTTCGGCCGATCCTTTCGATTGAGGTGCTGGCGAGGGCGGCTGCGTGCATGCGACTCCCTTGTTCCTTGTACTTCTGAAACAAAGGAGGCTGATGTGAGGAAGAATGCCGCTCGGTCGGAGAAAACTTCCCACGCCGGTATTATCCGGATCGGGTTCGAGGGTATTTCTCAGCCCCACAACGCGCGGAGCACCCCTGTCTCAGGTTTACATTCAAACACCGAACAGGGCGGGGAAGCAAATCCCGGCAAGGGTGAAGGAGTGAAGAGGGTGAAGAGAGTGAAGGGAGTGAAGAGAGTGAAAGAGTGAAGGAGTGAAGAGGGTGAAGAGAGTGAAGGGAGTGAAGGGAGTGAAGAAAGTGAAAGAGTGAAGAGAGTGAAGTTCTACAACCCCACTGGTTGCACGAACGGCTGCGTCAGCTGTCGCGTGCCGGCTTCAGCAAGATCGCGCGCGGCCTCTGCGGCCAGATCGGAGATGGCGGCACTCGACAGGACATCGAGCATAGCCTGTTGCGCCTTGACCCAGACTGGGTGTGCCGGGCACCAGGCCTTGCGGCGGCACGATCTGCCCGAAACCAGGCACACATTCAGGCAGATGGCTCCGTCGATCGCTTCGATCACTTCGCGCATCGAAGCGGCGCGCCCCTTGGGTGAGATCTGAAACCCGCCGGTCTGTCCCCGCTGTGAAGAGATCAGCGCGGCGCGCGACAAGGCTTGCATCACCTTGGAAAGAAAGCTGACTGGTGCGCCGGTGACTTCAGCGAGCGCGGGCAGCGAGACGCGGCCGCAAGCGGCGGGGCCTGCCAGGTGAATCATCACGCGTACGGCATAGTCAGCAGCGCGTGTTAGCTGCATCGGGGAATTGGAGTTCATCATGCGGTTTTCCTGTCTGGGCTCGGATCGGAGTTTAGTGGCAGCGTAGCCGAAGGCGTCACAAAGTTGCGTGCGCACCATCACAGACCCTTAGTTGCCGCAGACGCTAGGTTATTTCTTCCGGTTGAAATTGGAGAGAAACAGTCCAAATTGTCCCGGGCAGCTCCCGGCTTCGTTCGGAACTCCCGGTTCTGAAGCGCAGTGTGTGCCCGTTGCTTCGCGGTTTAGCCGTTTGTTTGATTGCTGGGCCGTCAGCTTCAGAGGGAAAGGAAACCCAGGAAAGCAATGAACTCTTATCCCGCAGTCGATCCCATTCCTTTGCCGGCGCCGGTGTGGCTGCTCAAGCTGCTGCACATCGTCACCCTGGCTCTGCATTTTGTCGCCGTGGAGATGCTGCTGGGCGGCCTGTTGCTGGCCATCCTGCTCAGCCTGTTCCGCAAATCGGCAAATGCGCACGTCACTGCGAGGGCGCTGGCCCGCCGCCTGACGATCGTAATGACCTACGTGATTAATCTCGCTGTGCCGCCGCTTCTCTTCGCCCAAGTGCTCTACGGGCGCGCACTCTACACCAGCAGCGTGCTGATCGGGATCTATTGGATCGCGTTGATTCCCACATTAATCCTCGTCTATTGGCTGCTTTACAAGTTCAGTGCGCGGCTCGATGCGGGAAAGTCCGCCTGGTGGGTGGGGTTGATCGCATGGCTGCTGGCCGGCAGCGTGGCGCGTATGCTCTCGAGCAACATGACGCTGATGCTGAGGCCGGAGGCATGGCAGGGGATGTATTCCGCGTCGGCGATCGGCAAGTACCTGCCCACAGGCGATCCAACATTGACTCCGCGCTGGCTCCTGATGATGGCAGGAGGGCTGATGATTGGGGGCTTGTGGCTGATCTATCTCGCCGGCCGCAGCACCTTCACTGCAGAAGAGAGAAGGTTTGCGTCAGAACTGGGCGGCGCGGCCGCAGCGATTTTCGGCGCTGTTTATCTGGCTGCCGGATTGTGGGCGGCCAGCGTGCAGCCGGAGGCAGTCAAGCTGGGGCTCACTCAGGGCGTGGCCGGCCATGCACTCTATCGCCTTGAGGGATTCGCGGGCTATGGATGGATTGCCCTGGCGCTAGTGGCCGTGCTGATCGGTGTCTTCGCGGCATTCAGCAAGATCACAGCTGGATGGCTGGGCTGGACCGGCGTCCTGGCCGCAGTCCTGGTGGAGATCATGTTGACCGTTTACCGCGACGGCGTACGCGACGTGACGCTGCTGAGCAAGGGTTACGACGTTTGGGACCGGGTTGTGGTGACGAACTGGGGAGTAGTAGGGCTGTTCCTTGTGCTCTTTGTGGCCGCCCTGGGTGTCATTGGCTGGCTCGTGTCCGTAATAGCGCGCGCGAGAAAGACCATGGAGAGCGCGGCCTGACCGCGGGAGGATTCAAGATGAGCGACACTGCGATTTCCGCGAACATTGTTGCCGAGCATGCGGAGAACGGCGATACGAAAACACGGAGGGCATTTCTCGCCGCCGCGGGCGCTGCAGGCATCTGCTACGCGGCAGCCCTGGCCTATCCGGTGTACCGTTACCTGGCTTCGCCCAATGAGATGGCGTTGAGCGCCTCGGCGGTGACCGAGGTGACACTGAAGGACGCGCAGAAGCTGCCGGCCGGATCGGTGCTCATGTTCCGGTTCGGGCCTTCGCCGGCGATGCTCATTCATCACCAAGACGGGCGCTGGATTGCGTTGAGTGCCGTTTGCACGCATTTAGGCTGCACGGTGAAGTACGAGCCAGAGATGGACCGTATCCACTGCGCGTGCCACGGCGGTGTCTACAACGCCTACACGGGAGCCAACGTGAGCGGCCCGCCACCGAAGCCCCTGAAGACCTTCAAGGTGGCAGTTAGCGACACGGGCGTCGAAGTGTCGCGGGCGTGAGGGGTAGATTGTGGACCGTGGCTCGTGGTTTCGAGGATCGTGGATGGCAGACGGAGAGCCATTTGAACCAAGGAAGAAAAGCATGACAACAAAGTCGATTGCAAGCAATGTTTACGACTGGGCGGATGAGCGGCTCGGGCTCTCCGAGCTGGCCGCTTTTGCGCGGCACAAGACGGTTCCGGTTCACGCGCAGTCTTTTTGGTATTACTGGGGCGGCATTACGCTGTTCCTCTTCATGCTGCAATGCTTCACGGGCGTATTGCTGCTGGTGTATTACCGGCCGGGCATTGAAGCCTACGAATCTGTCCGCCAAATCACTTTCGTGATGCACTTCGGGTGGCTCATCCGCTCGGCGCATGCCTGGGCCGCCAACCTGATGCTGTTCGCGATTCTGGTGCACATGTTTTCGGTCTTCTTCATGAAGGCCTATCGCCAGCCGCGCGAGTTCGGCTGGCTTTCGGGCATGGCGCTGCTGGCACTGGCCGCGTGCTTCGGCTTCTCGGGCTATCTGCTGCCGATGGACGAGCTGAGCTACTTCGCCACCAAAGTCGGCCTGCAGATTCCGGTGGCCATTCCCTGGATTGGGCCGGCCATCGCCAACATGCTGCGCGGCGGGCCGGATGTGACGGAATTTACCGTGCAACGCTTCTTCGCACTGCACGTTGTGGTGCTTCCTGCATTATTCATTCCCCTCCTGGCGTTTCATCTTTGGCTGGTGCAGCGCTACGGCAACGCCGTTCCTGAAAGCGAAGAGGCTAAACCGGCCGCCGAGCGCAAATCCGTGCCGTTCATGCCCAACTTCCTGCGCAAGGACATTGCGATGTGGATCATCTCGCTCAATGTTCTCGCATTGCTGGCTTCGGTGTTTCCATGGCCATTGGGCAAGCAATACGACGCGCTGGCGCCGGCGCCGCTGGGCATCCATCCCGAGTGGTATTTCATGAGCCCGTTCGAGATGCTCAAGATTCTCGGCGCGGTGCTGCCCGGAGAAACCGGCGAGATTGCCGGCATTCTGCTGTTCACCCTCGGTATTGTGCTGTGGATTCTGATTCCCTTCTACGACAAGAACACGGAATCGGGCAGGCGCGCGCGGATGGCGCATTACTTTGGCTTGCTGGCGGTTTTTGCGCTGCTGGCAACGACGGTGATTGGGTATTGGGCGGTCAAGTGAATCAAGAGTGAAGAAAGTGAAGAGAGTGAAGTGAGTGAAAGAAGTGAAGTGAGTGAAGATGGCTGATCAGACCAAAACGAGAGCGACAAGACAATCGTTCAGGGACCTCAAGGTTTGGCAGAGGTCGATGGAACTAACCACGGCCGTGTATCGACTCACTCAAACGTTCCCTCGCGAAGAGGCTTTTGGTCTTACTTCTCAGTTGAGGCGCTCGGCAATTTCGATTTCCAGCAATATCGCCGAGGGCCACGGACGTATGAGCTCCCGCGAATTCAAGCGCTTTCTTCTCATCGCGCGTGGGTCGAACTCTGAATTGCAGACGCAACTGGAAGTCGCTGCGAACTTGAAGCTAGCAAATAGTCGACAGTTGGACGATGCCCTGGGCCTGTCGGGTGAAGTCGAAAACATGCTTTTCGCACTCTTAGGCCGAATGAGGAACAACAGCTCCTAGCAGGAGATGATGGGCCCTTTCACTTTCTTCATTCACTTCACCTCTTCACTCAATTCACTTTCTTTACTGTTTCATTGTTTCTCTTCTTCACTCGTTGACGACTGATTGGAGCACTCGATGAACTATCCGTTTTGGGACATTCCGTACCTCGGGTCGGGCTGGGTGATCGGCATCATCGCCATCTTTCACGTCATGATCTCGCAGTTCGCAGTGGGCGGCGGCCTTTATCTGCCGCTGGCCGAGCGCAAGGCCTTGCGCGAAGGCCGCAACGACTGGCTGCAGGAGCTGGTTGGCTATTCGAAGTTCTTTCTTGTGCTGACGGGCGTCTTTGGCACCATCTCCGGAGTGGGGATCTGGTTCGCCATCGGCCTCACCCATCCCGAAGCGACCAGCACGCTGATCCACAACTTCGTCTTCGGCTGGGCCATCGAGTGGGTCTTTTTTGTCGTTGAGCTGACGACTGCGATCGTCTACTACTACACCTGGAACAAGATCGACCAGAAGCTGCACCTGGTGGTCGGCTGGGTGTATGCCGGGGCGTCGGTTTGCACGCTGATCATCATCAACGGCATTCTCACGTTCATGCTGACGCCAGGCGACACCTGGTTGTCGGTCGCCGGCACGGGACACGAGGCCAGCAAATTCTGGAACGCTTTCTTTAATCCCACGTACTGGCCGAGCCTCTTCCTGCGGATCTGCGTCTGCGCTTCGCTGGCCGGCGTGTGGGCGCTCATCAGCGCCAGCCGCATCGACGGCACGCAGCATGCCGCCCTCAAGGCCTCGCTCGTCAAGTGGAGTGTCAAGTGGCTGGTACCGTCGTTCGTCGCCATGCCCTTCCTCTTCGCGTGGTACCTCTTCATGGTTCCGGCAAGCCAGCGGGCGCTGCTCGTTCTGGGCATCGATACCATTGGTTCGGGCACATTCTCCATCATCACCAGGATTGTGCTTCTCATCGTGATCACGTCGGCCACCATTATCGGCGTTGCCTACTACCTGGCTTATCGCAACCCCGTAGACTTCAATCCCGCTCACGCCATCGCGATTCTGCTGCTGGCGCTCATGGCCACCGCGGCAGGCGAATACTCCCGCGAAATGCTGCGCAAGCCCTACGTCATCGGCCGGTGGATGTATTCGAACGGGGTGCGCGTCCCCTACGCAGCCAGAATCGACCAGGAGGGTTACCTGGCTCATTCAATGTGGGTGTGGAACAACTCGGGCTCCGGCTATTCGCGGGGCGAGGCCATCTTCCGCGGCGAGTGCGGCTCCTGCCACACCTTGAGAGGATACCGGCCGCTTGCCGAGCTGCTGGTGGGACGCGACCGCGCCAACATTCAGAGCTTCATCACCATGCTTCACGAGTACAAGCCCGATTCGCCCTACCACCACTTCATGCCGCCCATGGTGGGAACGCAACAGGACGTGATCGATCTGACCGATTTCCTGAATGCGCAGGTCAATCCACCGGCCACAGGTGCGCCGAGGCCGCTGCAGACGGCGCAGAAGTGAGCCAGCCGAAGCAGCCTAGAAGACGAACCTGAACCATTGGAGGTAGCTGTTTACCGTGGACCCCTTGTAGTAGTTCACAAAGCCGAAGGAGGTGCCTTGAGCGCGGCTCCGTCGCGTGGATTGATATTCGAAAAATAATTGGATGCAGTCCCCAGGGCTTGCGCCTGGGGCTACCCCCTTTTGCCCGCTAACGCGGGCTTGGAAAGGCAGGGGAGGAGGGGACGAGGTGACGAGGGAACGAGAGAACAAGCAAAGGCGCCGTTCCCGCCCGCGAAATCGTCACGGTGCTGCAGCGTAAGATGGTGCAGATGAATGGCCCGCCGAAGCCGAAGCGTCGCAACTGGGCTTTTCGTTTCTTTGCCGCGCTGTTTCTGACTTTGCTTCTCGCGTTTCTGGGATGGTCCTGCTGGGTCTACGTGCAAATTGAGAACTATGCCGGTCTGGACCAGGCCGCACCGTCGAACGCCATCGCCGTTCTGGGCGCGGCGGAGTACGATGGACAGCCCTCCCCGGTTTTCCGCGCGCGCCTTGACCACGCGCACGACCTCTACAAGCGCGGCATCGCACCGCTCATCATCGTGCTGGGCGGTACCAGCGGAGATCAGTACTCGGAGGGCGCGGTGGGCCGCGATTACCTGATGAGTCTGGGCATCCCCGAATCCGCCATTATCGCCGAAACCCAGAGCCGGGACACCGAGGAACAAGCCCACCGTATTGCCGTCATCGCCCGAGCCAACGGTCTGCGCCGCCTGGTCGTGGTCAGCGATGGCACTCACCTGTTTCGCATTCACGAAATCTGCGCCGCCGATGGCTTGGACGTACTCACCTCGCCCCGAACCCGCGTCTCGGTCGGAGGTGGTACGGGGGAAGCCGAGCGCATCGCGCACGAGATCCTCAGCTATACCGCCTGGCGGCTGAAGCTGCATCTGCACCTGCACTGAGGCGGGGTTAGTGCCACCGATCTGGGCACGAGGTATCCCACCCTAGCGACAAAAACAAAGGCGTCGCGAGGGCGGGGCACCCGGCCGCTCAGGATGACGGTTCGAGGGCGGGGAGGCGCCCGACGCTTTAGCCCGGATAGGCGCCAGTGATGTAGCCTTCGAGGGCCTGAATATGGCGCTCGTGGCCGCTGATGACCCATCGCACCAGGTCGCCGATGGAGATGATGCCGACGACCTCTTCACCCTCAACGATGGGCAGGTGGCGGAAGTGGCGGTCTGACATCAGGTTCATGCACTCGTCGACGGTGTGATTGCGGGTGGCTGAGATCACGGGGCTGGTCATGATCTCGCGGACCTTGGTGTCTTTGGAGTGGTGGCCGCGCAGGACACCCTTACGCGCGTAGTCGCGCTCCGACAGGATGCCGACAAGGCGCCTGCCCGAGAACACCATCAGGGCGCCGACATCGTACTCGGCCATGGTCTTCAAGGCCTCGTAGACTGTCTGCTCGGGGTCGAGCCTGATGATCTCGTTGAAGCTCTTATGGCGCAGAACCTGGTCAATGGTATCGGAAGTCTTCATCGCAGCCTCCTGTGCATGGCAGGAACATGCCGGTCGCCTGGCGACAGGGAACGCCGGGGAGAGCAGTATACATAGATTGATGCACGGCTGTCGTATGGGAAATGCAGGGAACAAGGGGACGAGGGAACAAGGGAACGAGGCAGCAGCCCGGACGCGCGTTCAGGCTGAGGGGCTGCCGGGGGCGGCGCGCAAGCGGCGGACGCGGTAGACGATGGCGAGCAGCGTAACGGTTCCGCAGGTGAGAAAGCTGGCGCCCAGGCCGACGATGAGGGACCGGTCGTGCTGGTAAAAGCCGTGAACGACGCCGATGACCTGAAGGATGCAGAAGCCACCGAATGTGATCAGCGAGACGCCTTCATCGCTTTTCTTGCGCCAAACGGCAATGGCTTGCGGTACGAAGAGGGCCGCGTTGCCGAGCAGAGCGAGACCGAACACAAAAGCGACCGTTTCTTTCATCCCATAGACCCTCTTCAATCTTCTCATTTGCGTGGCGGCGGGACTGAGGCGGGCTCAGTCTGCAAAACGTGCCGCAGAGCGGGCGCGAGCCTTGGCGGCCTCTTGTTCGCGATTGCGCGGCAGAGCGGTCGTCTCAAGGCGGCTCAAGAGGCGCTGCGAAGCCAAAGCGATCTCATCAATCGCCTGATTAAACGCCTGCTCATTTGCATTGGAGGGCTTGTTAAATCCGCTGATTTTGCGGACAAATTGCAGCGATGCGGCGCGAACTTCGGCTTCGGTGACCGGCGGCTCGAAGTTGAAGAGCATTTTAATATTGCGGCACATACGCGACCTCCGGGTTTTGGCTCCTAGCTGTTTCGGATTTGCGTCGCCATCCCGCTCTAGCCGCAAGACCAAAGGCGCGGCGAGAGTGGGGCACCCAAATTCTTACACAATGTGTGAGAGCCCTCTAGCTTTGTGGGCGACGAATGCGCGCGAACAGATGGGCGCTGAGTGCTCCGCCGGCCACGGCTGAAACGAGCAGCGCTGCCATCAGAAAGGCAATGGCTCCAAGAACCCAGCCGGCGCGCCCTTGCGGGGAAAGGAGCATTCCCTTGAGAGTCGACATGGTCTGAGCATCCACTCCCATCATTGTCCATTCCTGAGTCATCTGCTGGTCGATTGACTGCCAGAAGCTGTCGATCGCTGAGCCCTGGTGCAGCCAGAAGCGCATGGCAAAAAGGACGAAGCCCGTGAGGGCAGCGGAGGTCCAACTGCCCACGACGCCGGTGACAAGACCGATGCGTGCGCCTGCGCCCAAGGTGATCCAGCCGGTTCTCCGGCTACGCATGTAAAGGGCGACGACCCACGCTGCGGTGCCGGCCATCAGCAGAAGCCCGAGTATGCCCACGGGAGAGGGGATGGCGCAGAACAGGCCGGCAGGGATGGCGAGGGCGAGGGTGGATCGGAGAGCCGGCTTCCAGTCCACCTGGTTGGCATCACGGGCCGCCCCAATCCATTGCTCAGGCTGGCCCTGTCCCGCCGCGCCATCGGCTGCATAGACTAGCTGCGGCAAGCCGCACACCGGGCAGAAGCAATCTCCGCTCTGGACGGTCTGGTGGCAACGGCTGCAGGAGAGCTCCATACAGTTAACAGCCTATAGCATCGGGCACGGTGGAAGGCCGCGGGGCGGGTAACTGGATAAATCACTTCTCAACTCGGGATGACGATCCCGGCCGGGGCGTGCGCGCCCGGTTTGGCCTTTTGTCGGTGCTTTGAACGCGGGCCCTGTTCCGCTGCCATACCACGGGAAACATGAAGAGGCTCACGGAGCTCCGGTGGCGGCACGTCCGGCAACGCACCGGGTAGCGGAGGCGAAGGAAATAGTGCCAATCCTCCACCTGGAGGTGCGAGGGCCGAAGATCGATCGATCCGCACTGGCGGCAATACGAAATCATCACCCGCTCGATTAGTCGGCGAATTGTGCCGATTCCTGAGTCAGTGTATCCCTTAATGCCGATTTGCGCTCAATCATGAGGCAAATCCCCTGCCTCAAGCCGCGCCGCCACAATGGCTTCGGCCGCGGCCACGACCTGTTCGAGCGTCATGTCGGTTGAATCGAGAAACACCGCGTCCAGCGCAGGTTTGAGCGGCGAGTCGGCGCGATTGCGGTCGCGTTCATCGCGCGCGTGCAAATCGCGCAGGACCTCTTCCTGTAGCGGGGAACTTCTGAGGTTGGAGTCCGCGCGGTCTGGCGTGGTGAGAGACGACTGGCCTTGTTGAGCCGCCGCGGCGGTTTGTTCATAACGGCGCTGCCCGCGCACCTCGGGGGCAGCGTCGAGAAAGATTTTTACCGGGGCCTGAGGAAAGACGACGGTGCCGATATCGCGACCTTCCATCACAACGCCGCCTTCTGCGCCGAGTTGCTGCTGCCTGCGGACCATCCAGGCGCGAACGCCGGGAAAAGTGCTGACGCGCGAGGCAGCGTCGGTAACGGTCGGGTTGCGGATGAGACCCGTGACGTCTTCGCCATCGAGCAGGACGCGATTTTCCGCTTCGCCCGGCTCGAGCCTGATTGAGGTTTCCCAGGCGAGTTTCTCGAGGGCCGGGCCATCGTCGAGGGGCAGTTGCCGACGGAGCGCTTTCAGGGCGAACGCGCGATACATTGCGCCTGTCTCAAGATTGAGGAGGCCAAAATGGCGTGCCAAGTGTCGGGCGACGGTACTTTTGCCCGCGCCGGCCGGTCCGTCAATTGCGACGATGATCCCGCGGTAGGGCGAAGCCGCGGGCAACCGGCTTTCTTCCGCACTCATCCGCGCTTCTTAGTTTTCCGCCTGGCCGGCGCCGAGAAATTGTACCGCGCTCTCGATCCCGCCTTAGCGGACGCAGTCAACGCCGGCTTGCGCTTGTCGTGAGCGCGCTTCTCTGCGCGAGCATCCATGCGGGAAGTCGCAGGCCTTCGCGCACTGTTTCTTGAAACCGAACGCATCGCGGGTTTCGCCGAAGATTTCGGCGCGGTTCCACGGCTGTTGCGCGGGGCTCGCGCCGCCTTCACCTTGGTCTTGCGCAGCCGTTGCGCGCCGCGAGCTGGTCTTGCGGCATGGCCATTGCCATTGGCTTGCGGACGGCTTCCGTTTCTCGATGATTTGCCGGCGTGCGCTCCGTTTTGCTTGCCGTTGCTGTTTTCCGACGTCGCAGGTCTCCACTGCGGAGTCGCGGCGTGACGCGATGCGCTGCGGGTCTCGCGATGGACTTCTCGACCGTTCGTAGAACTCGGCGCGGGGTGGTGGCGATTTGCCGGCATCGGGTGGCGCGAGAAATCGGGCCTTTCTGCGCGCTGCACTTCGCCGGTTGCACGCACTGAGGCAGCAGAGGCCGCATGCTGCTCAGACTCCAAGGGTTTTCGAGCCGCCGGAGGAGCGGGTGTGAAGACCGGCGCAGGCGCGGGAGCGCGGTCTTGATCGTGCTCATAAGAGCGCAGGAAGTGAGTGGACGCCGGCATGGCCGAACTGGCGTAGACGGTCGGCGGCGCAGCAAACTCCGGCAGCGTTCCGGCCACGTAAAAGTGCGGAGCGTGGCCGAGGGAAATGGTATGCACCTGACGCGTCGCCAGGAGCCCGCGAAGCACTTCGCGCACTTTGCTGCGCGCGGTGAGAGCGGCCAGGAAAAGTTCGACTTCCTCCATAGTGGCGGCGATCACGGCTTGGAGATAGATCGAGGCCAGCACAGAGATGGCAGTCACTTGGGAGGTGGACGCGCCCTCGGCTATAGCTTTCTGGAAGCGCAGGCGCAGCAATTGCCACTTCGCCGGTTTGCCGGGAGTGGCAACGAGCGGGATAATCCGCAGCTGCTGCCAGAGCTCGGTGATGGCCCGCAGAACGGCCGATTCCGAGACTTCACGGCCGAGCGCATGCCTCAACTGCGAGATTGTGGCGTCGCCCGACTCGAGCTGTTTATAGGCCTGGATCGCCAGAGGCGAGACCTGACGCGAACCGGTCAACTGAGGGCTGCGGCGCCAGTCACGATCACCGCGCAGGGCATAAACGTAGGGAAGAACCCATGCGGCGACGACAAAATCAGGCTGCTCGCCTGGCTGTCCAAAAAGGTTGAGGCGAACTGCAACCCCATCCGCTTCAAGGCGAACCAATAGCTCCTCTGCCAGCGATACGATCCTGGCCGGCGGAGATGGGTTTCGCTCACCCTCGACCGCTTCAACGAAGGATGGGGCAACGAAGGAGGAAAACTGCTTTCTGGGGAGAAAGAGACATAAACCTGTTTCCTCCAACCAAGTGCGGGCGTCTTCAATGGTGAGCTGCCCGCGTCCGTTCTGGCGCAGCCTCTCGGCGCGCGATGCTTCCAGTTGTTCCGCTGTCAAAGAAAAAACCTCGCTTCCAAGCTAGCTTAGCCGCTCTGCCACTCGCGCCCCAGAGAGCGCGGCGGCCACCTCCCAAAGACCACTAAATCCTGTGGAAAGCCCGCTGGATATCTTTCCAGGAGTACAACAGAGCAATCGGACGTCCATGCGGGCAGCTGGTGGGGTGGCTGGTCTTCGCAAGTTCTAACAATAACCATTCTATACGTTTTGGATCAAGAGGGGTATTGACTTTGATGGCTGAATGACAGGCGATGGAGGCCGCGATGCGGGCCCTGAGACGGCTAAGTTCCTCAACTTGAATTGGTTCGTCGGACCGCGCAGACGATTGGTCAATCACCTCCGCGAGAGTCCGTTCAAGTTCTGCTGCTTCCAGTCCGACCGGTGCAGCTTTGACGGCAAGTGTCTGAGGACCAAAGGGTTCCACCTCGAATCCGTTCCTCTCGAGCTCCTCGGCAACCCGTGCGAAGACCACCATCTGCTCCGGCTTGAGTTCGACCAGCAGAGGCATCAGCAAGCGCTGCTTTTGCACGTGCTCAACCTGACGGTCACGGAGAATCTTCTCAAAAAGCACTCGTTCGTGTGCAACATGCTGGTCGATGATCCAGAGGCCGTCGTCACCGGCGGCAAGGATGAACGACTCGCGCAGCTGGCCCAGCGGCTTGAGCGAACCGAGCCGGTTGAGTGTCGAAGCAGCCTGCTCGGCTTCGATCAGAGCGGTTTCAAGAGCTGGATCGACGCCTGACGCGGCTGCTCCGTTGAGGCAAGGGCCGAGAGGCTCGGTCGGGGATGAGTCGGGCGCCGAAAAGAGGGCTTTTGCAGCTTCGCCCCAGGACCGCCGACTTTCATTATCGAAGAGCGCGGCGGCGTCGGCTGCCCCGCCTTCAAACGGCAGATTGCCTGAGATCGGCGGCGGGATCACAGGAGTGAGGTGGAACGGCGCGGAGCTGTTCAGGAAATCACCCGCAGCTTGAGGATCGGAATTGGGCTCTCGATGGGCCCCGGATTCAGATTCTTGAGCCGGGGCAGTCCCGGAAACAGGGCCCATCCCCGGCGGGCCCGGAATAGGCGAAGTGCCGGGGGGCATGAGCGAGGGGCTAGCTAATGGTTGCGACTCAAGCGCGTTAAGAAAGCCGGCGGCAGGACGCGCCTTGATCAGTGCATTCCGCAGGCTGTCGCGCACAAAGTCATGAACCAGGCTCTGCTGGCGAAAGCGCACTTCGGTTTTGGCCGGGTGCACGTTCACATCCACTTCCTCGGGCTGCATTTCGAGAAAGAGCAGCACCACAGGGAAGCTGGTGGGCGGGATCACGTTGCGATATGCCTCGGAGATCGCGTGCAGGAGCAGCCGGTCGCGGATGAGGCGTCTGTTGACGAAGATGTAAATCGAGTTGCGATTCAGCTTCTGCAGTTCCGGCTTGGAATAGAAGCCGGAAAGGCGCAGCGAGCCGGGCTTGCGAGGCGGTTCGTTCGGGTCTTTTTTCCACGGCGGAGGCTCGGGCAATCCGACGCGCTCCAGGGGCGTTTCTGCCGCCACGGGCAGCAATGCCGCGAGTGTCTCCTTGCCGAAGATCTGGTAGATGCGCTCCGCGGTTCTTGCAACGGGCGGTGCAGAGACGACGGTGTGGCTGGCCGAAACGAGTTCGAAGTGCTTCTCAGGATGGGCCAGCGCGTAGTGAGTGACCAGCGCGGTGACGTGAGCAAGTTCGGTCGCTTCTGCGCGGAGGAATTTTCGGCGAGCTGGAGTGTTGAAGAACAGGTCGCTGACCGCGATGGTTGTGCCGCGGGGCAGAGCCACTTCTTCTACGCGCAGAATTTTGCCCCCGGCAAGTTCGAGGCGCGACCCGGCGGATTCTTCCCCCGTCGATGTTTCCAGCGTGACGCGGGCAACGGACGCGATGGAAGGAAGCGCTTCACCGCGAAAACCGAGGGTGGAAATGGAGAGCAGATCGTCCGCCGAGTGCAGTTTGGAAGTGGCATGACGCTCGAAAGCGAGAAGCGCGTCGTCGCGATTCATGCCCTGGCCGTCGTCGCTCACTCGGATGAGCTTGCGGCCTCCTGCCTCGACCTCAATGCGGATGCGCGACGCTCCGGCGTCCAGCGAATTCTCGAGCAGCTCTTTCACCACCGAAGCGGGCCGGTCCACGACTTCGCCGGCAGCGATCTGGTTCGCCACCTGATCGGAAAGAATGCGGATCTGGCCCATAAGAATGAAGGTAAATCAGAGATCGGGGGTCATGGATCAGAGATCAGGGGTCAGGGGCGATGGGGAGGCGGCAGCCGCGACGTTGTGGAACTCGTGCCGAAAGCGGCGAGCTACGAGCCATGAACTACAGCCTGCGGCCTTTCGGCCACCATCGGCTCACCGAGCAACTTTTCCACTTCATCCTGGAGCCGCGCGGTAATCGCCGTCTCGCTCACTTCGGGGCCGAAGCGGATGGCCTCGCCGACGCGCACCTCAATAGTGCCGGAACGGAACCATCTTCGCTGCCGGGTTTTCAACTCACCGAGCCCACGAATGGCCATGGGTAAGACCGGTACGTAGCTCTGTTTGACCAGCAACCCGATCCCCGGCCGGAAGCGCGCCAATCGTCCTTCCTCTGAAAGAGCGCCCTCGGGGAACACCAGCACGTTGTAGCCGTGGTCCAGAGCCCGGCCTGCGTGGGCAAAGCTCGATTGAAAATCGCGTTGCTTGGGAAGGGGAAACACATTGAACAGCGCGGTGACCAGAAAATAGGCCGCCGGGCCGAAGATGAAGAAGCGGTCGTCGGCAGGCATCCGCTTGGCATTGCGCCAGTGGCGGAAGTCTTCAAGCATATCGCCAGACATGGCCACCGCCAGATGCCGGCGTGCGAGGCTGGGAAGCGCGTATTGGATGAAGGGCCCATCATAGGATGTAACGTGATTGGCTACGATGAGCATGGGTCCATCGGGAAGAGGCTGAGCCGGCCCGACAACACGCGGAGCCGCCAGGATCCATGCCAGCGGCCGCATGACGGCTTCGATGAAAGCGATGCGGATCCACTCGACCGGCTTCAACCAGGGCCAAGTGGGATAGAGATAGCGCCGGCGCCCAGGCGCGGGTTGAGCAGTTAGGACGCGGGCCGATGGCGCTGCAATGTCGGGCGAGGCTGTCGGGGCGCTGCTGCGCGCCTCCTCCCTGATCCCTGACCCATGATCTCCGATCCCTGTCTCCGCTTCGTTCTCGGTTTCGCCAAGGTCGCCGCCCGCCACCAGACGCCGCAGGTCGCCGAGCGTCTGCACTTCTTCGAGCAGGCCATTGCCCTGCACAATGCCCAGCTTCTCCTCGATGGCCGAGGCCAGTTGCACGCGGGCAAGGCTATCAAGGTGGAAATCCTCGGTGATGCGCTGCTCGTCGCCCACGCCACGGGGTGCTTCGCCGGAGATCTGGGCGATGAGCGCCAATAACCAGTCTGATGAAGGACCGAATGAATCCGTGCGATGTGGCGATCCATTGGAGGTAGCTGTTGCCGCGGCCTGAATCCGCGTCAGCCATGCAGCAACCGGCTTGCGACGCACCTTGCCCGTGGAGGTTCGCGGCAGATCCGGTTCGGGCCATAGAACCCAGCGCCTGATGCGCTGAAACTCAGCCAGTTTCGCGTTAGCGCGCTCGATCACCTTTGGCGCTTGATCTCCCGATCCGCGGAAGGCGAGCACCGCGCAGGGTTCAGGCCCGGTGTCCGTCTGCATTGGGACCACGGCGCAACCCGCCACTTCGGGCTGTTCCTCGATGGCCGCCTCAATGTCCTCGGGGTGGATATTCACGCCGGCCGAGGTGACGATGACTTCGCTCTTGCGGCCCATGAACCGCAGTTCGCCCGATTCCTGGCGTTGCGCGATGTCGCCGGTAGCGAGCCACTCCTCTTGACGCGGTTGCAGCGTCCCGTCCTGCCACGTTGCATTGGAAATTCCCGCGCCGCGGACCAGCACCTCACCATCGGGACCGAGCTTAACCTCGCGTCCGGCCAGCGGTTTTCCAATGGTGCCGCTCGCCACGTGGAAAGGATGGTTGAGGGTGATGAGCGCTGTGGTCTCGGTCATACCATAGCCCTGGACGAGCACGAAGCCCATGGCGTTCCAGAATTGCTCAAGCGGACCGGGAAGCGCGCCTCCGCCGGAAACAAATGCCCAAAACTTGAGACCAAACTCGCGATGCACCTTTCGGAAGCGCCACCAGGGCAGCCATGAACCAAGCTTCTTCTGCGAGGTAGACACTTTTTCTGCGAGCCCCGGGTGGTTGAGCTCCAAATCGGCTTTGAGGAGCGCCAGGACGCGCGGCACAGCCGCGAGCACCGAGATGCGCTCGCTCTTGATGAGTTCGATGAGGTGCGGCACGGCAAGCCGGCTCTCGAAATGCAACTCTGCGCGAAGGATGGGGGGAATCCAGAGTCCCATGGTCTGGCCGAAAACGTGGCTCAAGGGCAGCGTGTGCAGAATGCGCAGGGGATGAATCAGGCGTTCATATTTCATGTAGGGCCTGGCGCCGTCTTCGATGGGATCCACGCTGGCCAGGACGTTTCCATGCGTGATCACAATGCCCTTGGGGTCGCCGGTGGTCCCGGATGTAAAGAGAATTTCGAGAGGCGTCTCATTCGATAACGATGAGATCGCGCCCATTTCGGTGTCGGGTAACGCACCAAGCCACTGTTCGAATGCCAGCGCGGGAATGGCATGGCCGGCGGCGGCACCCAACTTAGCCAGCAGCAGCGCGTCGCCTACGGCCAGTTTTGGGCTTGTGTCGGCAGCCACCCGCTCAGCAAACTCAGCGGTCCCGTTGGCATCGAGCGGAACTGCCAGGGCTCCGCGCAGCATGCAGCCGTAAAAGGATGCGATCCACTCAGCGCTGTTGTCAGCCCACACGAGCACGCGATCGCCAGGCAGGATTTTGCGTTGATCGAGAAAGGCGGCGAATCGCCCGGCAAGCCGCGCCAATTCTTCGTAGGTGGTTACGCGGCGCCGGTTGCCTTGGTATCGCACCACGGCAATCTCGCGGCCCAGCGAGCGAAAATCGTCGATCAGCGAGGCCAGGTGATCGCGCATACCATACCAGGTAAGGTCATGCTACCAGTAGAGATGCTCGCCGAATATGACGCGATTTCAAACCTGTTGCCCAGACCTCAAGCGCGAAGCGTAAGCACGCGAGTCCTGTGATTTGGGTCACGCTCCGCGGGTTTTCCGGACGTAAACTGGTGGTATCAGGTTTCCCCATGAAGAAATTCACGATTCTTCTCTACGTTGTTCTCACTGTTGGGCTCATGATCTGGGGCTATTACCAGGCCATCTACGTAGCGCCGAACGATGCCATGCAGGGCGAGATCTTTCGCATCATTTACTATCATGTGCCCTCCGCGTCGGTGGCTTTCTTGTTTTTTGCGATCAGCCTGGCCGGATCGATTGGATATCTGGCATTCAGGCGAAATCATGCCGAACGCGCGCAAGTGGCCGATGCGTGGGCGCTGGCCGGCGCTGAGGTCGGCGTGGTGTTTTGCACCGTGGTGCTGATCACCGGACCGATTTGGGGGAGGCGAGCGTGGGGCATCTGGTGGACCTGGGACGCACGGCTCACGACGACATTGGTTTTGTGGTTGATCTATGTCAGCTACCTGCTGTTGCGACGCTTCGCTGCCGGACCGCAGATGCAGACGCTAGCGGCGGTTTTGGGAATTTTCGGCGCGCTCGACGTGCCCATTGTGTACATGTCGAATCGCTGGTGGAGGACGCAGCATCCGGCGCCGGTTTTTGGTGGCGCGCAGGGCTCGGGTATGGACCCGTCCATGGTTGGTCCGTTTCTTTGGAATATGCTGGCCTGGTTTGCCTGGGGAATGATGGTTCTTGGTATCCGGTATTGGGTGGAGCGCCGGAGCCAGGCCAACGCCGCGGCCGATGCGCGCCAGGCGCTGAACGCTTAACTGGAACGAGCACTAGAAAGAAGGAAAGAGGCAGGAGAGAATGGACCAAGCAGCGATTCTCGACCATCAGTTTCGTGTTGCCGCCTATGTGATCACATGGGTGATTCAATTGGGCTATCTGGCCTGGCTGGGGATGAAATGGCGCACGATCAAGCGCGATGCAAGACCCTAATTGCGTCCAAGCCCGTCTTCCCTAACCTCACCTGCTTGAAATATTTAGAAGACCTTCAAGAAGGCCGGCGCCATGTCCTTGGCTGCTGGTAATCCATTTCGGGCACAAACGTAGTAGTTCCCGATAACACTCCCGTTCGCGCAGGGGTGTCTTCGTGCTATTTCAACATCTGGTTCCCGCGGCCGATCATGGATGCAGTAGATAGACATAGATAGAGTTCGACCGGTGCGTTCGGCCCGGCGATTGTCTAGAGGCAGTGACAGAACCGGGCCGAAAGCACGATTGAAGCGCCTGATAGCCGCGCAACGGGAGAAAGACTCATGCACGACCTTTTGATTGCCTTGGCATTTATTGGAATGGTCATAGCCCCAGCTATCGTTGCCACTAACTCTCGCGTTGAAATTGGGGACGATAAGGACTAAGAGCCTCGCCCCCTCCCGCTGCGCTTCCTTTCCTGGATCTGCGTTGTTGAAACGCAGAATCTCCCGCACCAGTGTAGGTATCGTCGAAGCCCTTCCCCGCACACAAATGTTCCGCGACCAGCGGCCTTAGCGCGGCATCCCGGAAGTTCGTTGCGGAGACCGAGATCTCAAAATGCAGGTCCTTCGACTCGTTTTGCGCAAGAAGTGCGCAAAAACTCGCTCAGGATGACCGGAGCATTTATGTAGTTGACTTTAGGGGGCCCTCGTTGAAGAGGGTGCTACTTTACTCAGCGCAGTGCCAAGAAACACATCCGTTAAAAGCTATGCGGCAGGCGCGCGCATGGCCTCGAGAACCGCGGTCAGATCGGTGCCCAGTTCCCCCTGCTCCTCCGGGGTGAGCTTGCGGCCTTCAGTCGTCAAGTAAAAGACGTCGATGGCCGTTTCACCCTCCGTATCGATCAGCGCAACCTTGATGTTGCATTGGTGGTTGCTGAAGGTGAGCGCAATCTGACGGAGGAGACCCGGCAGGTCTTGCGCAACCACCTGCAAAAGCGTCGAGTGAGTCGACGATTCAGAATCAAATTCGAGCTTTGTCGGCACCTCAACCTTGAGGTTGTTGGGATGATTCAGATGGCGGCGGGCTTCAAGCAGTTGCTGCGCCGAGATCTTTTGCGCAACCACATCGCGCACATTGGCAAGGAAGCGCTCTTTCTCGCTTGGATTGAGCTCGATGGTCCGAAAGACATCGGAGAAGTGAAAGCTGTCGACGATGACGCCCGCATCGTTTGAGAAAGCGCCGGCGCGCACGATGTTCATACCCCATGCGGCAAGCACGCCGGCGACGTCGGCGAACAAGCGCGAGCGGTCGCGGGTAATCACCGTGAGGTCGAAGAGCTGGCGGCTAGGCCGCAGGTCGAGCTGGACCTTGTCGCTGTCGAGGTCGAGAGCCATCTGGAAATGGTGGCGAATATGTTCCGGCAGTCGGGTTTGAAGATACCGTTGCGGCAATCCCTCAAGAAAACGCTTGAGCGCTTCATGTTGCGGAGCGGGAACCATGGAGCGAATGCGGTTGAGCAGCGTGGGATCGATGGCGGCGTGGTAGCGGGTCTCGTCCACCGAGCGGTCCATGAAATTCGAAGTGGACATGTAAAACTGCCAGAGATTTTCAGCCTTCCAGGGTGTCAGCGCGTCGGGATTGACGGCTTTGATGTCGGCAAACGTCATCAGGGTCAGCATCTTCAGAAGCTGCGGGCTGCCGATTTTATCTGCGAATGACCGCACATTGTCGAGATCGAAGATATCGCGACGCATGGCTGACGACATCTCGAGATGCAGGCGAATCAGTTTGAGAATTGACTCGCGCTCTTCAGGATCGCAGTCGAGGCGGGCCAGAAAGCTGTCGGCAAGCTCCACACTTTGCGTTGCGTGTTCTCCCGAGCGGCGCCCCTTGCCGGTGTCGTGCAACAAGAGCGCAAGAAAGAAGAGGTCGAGGCGGTCGATCTCAGGCAACAGTTGCGCCAGCCGTTGCTCCTGCTCGTTGGCCGGTTGGCGCAAGCCGTGGACGTTGTCGATCACCAGAAACGTGTGTTCATCCACGGTGTAGCGGTGGTAGCTGTCGCGAATCACGAGCGCGTCGATGCCGTGAAACTCGGGAATCAGCATCTCTAAAACGCCAAGCGCATGCATGGTGCGCAAAGCGTGCGCGGCGTGGGGCCCGAGCAGTACCTCGCGCAGGGCATTCCAGAGGTACGGCCCTTCGGGAATCGAAATGGCAAGCACGGGCAGCGCGTCGGTGATGCGGTCTTCGGCGGCCTGCGAGAGCGAGTAACCGTGCGTGGCCATCAGCGAGAAGATGCGCAGGATGGCTGCGGTATCGTTGAATTGCGCTCCGGGCTGAATGTCGATGCGCCCCTGATCGAGCAGGAAGTCGGTCCCCGCAATCGGCGTGCGCCGGCGGCGGAACTGACGATAAAAGCTGACCGGCGCGGGCAAGTGCTCCATCAACAGCGCTGCGCGGCGATAGACGACACGGGCATGACGATAATAGGTGCGCATCCAATAAGAAGGGTCGGCAGTGCCCCGAGTTTCCAAGCCGATTGACCGGGCCGCTGCCTCGTCCTGCGACTGCCAGTCGAGCGTGTTGTCGTCGCGGCCGTGGCGGAAGTGGAGAAAACATCGTGCGGCGGCAAGAAAGTCGAAGGCGGCCTCGGCATCCCCGCGCGCGCTCTGGAATACTCCACCTCGCTGGCGCGGCCACTCCTTGGTTTCTTTCAGGTGAAGCAGGACAGCGAACCAGACGGCGAGGTGATAGTCGCGCAGACCTCCGGGGCAGTCCTTGAGGTTGGGCTCGAGATGAAAGATCGTGTTGCCGTACTTCGCATGGCGGGCACGGGCAAGTTCACCAAGTTTTTGCGTGATTTCATTCCACTCGCTCAAGACGAGGCCGGGAAACGTGACCTGATGAAGTTGCTGATAGAGCGGGAACTGGCCGGCCAGGAAACGGCGATCGAGAGTGGCAAGAGTGAATTCCAGATTGTCGGGATCGAAACGTCCTGCTTCGCGCGCGGTTCGGGAACTGGGGCTGGCTCGCAGTCCGATGTCCCACATGCCCTGGATGACGGCGCGAACTGCCTCCTGCGCCTGTTCTTCGGTTTTTTCGTCGGCGAAGGCGAAGAGGACATCGATGTCGGAGTAAGGGAAGAGATCCTTTCGGCCGTAACCACCCAGTGCCAGGAGCGCTACATTCAGCTGCGGCAGGTCACCGGCCCGGCGCCACATTTCAATCAGGATTCGATCGACGACGGCGGAACGCCGCCGGATTGCTGCCGTTCCATCCCCGGTGCGTTCACAGGTCTGGCGCACGAGCGCCATCTCCTTGAGATACTGCTCCCGAAGATCGTCGACCTTCAAAACGACTGCACTCATAGTGTGGTTGGTGTGGCCTGCCGCAGCAAGAAGGAATTGTTACAAGCATAAGCGATAAGTGCCGCCCGGGCGACATTTTGTGATGGTGTGCGCGAAGAGCAGCCGGGCGGGCATCGACCGGCGGTGTTCTTTCTCAAGGAATTACAGAGGCCCGTTCGGCGTAATAGCTCTCCGGCCGCCGAACTGCCGCCAGGCCGCGCAGGACCGCAGCCAGCAGAAAGAGTTGTTCACCAGCCGTTTGTCTGCGTGGTATTCTGACGAACCTCGGGTCCACTTCTTCAGGAGGCCTTCTTGAAAAAGCTGGGGGTTTTCATCGTGCTCGTTCTTTCGTGCGGGGCATGGGCTCAGATTTCGACTTTAAAACCCGTAACCTTGATGCCGGGCCTGGGCAACCTGCATCACCCCGTGTCCACCTCAAATCCGGAAGCGCAGCGGTTTTTCGACCAGGGACTATTGTTGGTGTATGCCTTCAATCATGAAGAGGCTGCACGCTCGTTCCAGCGCGCGGCCGAACTGGACCGGAATCTGGCGATGGCCTGGTGGGGAGTGGCATTGGCGGCCGGGCCAAATTACAACTTGCCGGTCGATCCCGAGCACGAAAAGACTGCCGAAACCGCAATCGAGAAAGCGAAGTCACTTGACGCGGATGCTCCGCAGATCGAGAAAGATTATATCGACGCCCTGGCCCAGCGTTTTTCTGGCGACGCCAACCCCGACTATCTCTCGCTGAATCTCGAATACTCGCGGGCCATGCGCGAGCTTTCGCGCAAGTACCCTGACGATCTGGATGCCGCAACCTTGTTTGCCGATAGCATGATGAATCTGCGCCCCTGGAAGTTGTGGAACGCGGATGGCACGCCGGCCGACGGCACCAACGAGATCGTGGCAACACTGGAAAGCGTGTTACGTCGCGATCCGCATCACATCGGGGCCATGCATCTGTATATGCATGCTGTGGAAGCATCGCCTCACCCTGAACGAGCGCTGCCCTATGCCGAGGAGATCGCACAACTGGCGCCCGCGGCCGGTCACCTGGTGCATATGCCTTCACACATCTATGAACGAACCGGCAATTACGACGGCGCACGAGCGCAAAACGCAGCGGCGGCCAAAGCCGATGAAGACTTTGCGGCTGCGACGGGGTCGCAGGGTTTGTACATGATGATGTACTACTCGCATAACCTGCACTTCGGAGCCGTCTCAGCCGGCATGCAAGGGCGTTGTGCAGAGGCGAAGCGGTTTGCCGGCCGCCTGGCCGAAAATCTGCGTCCCGCTCTGAAAGACATGCCGATGGTGGAACCCTTTGTCGCCATGCCGTACGCGATTTCTGTGCGCTGCGAAGACTGGGATTACATCCTGGGCGCGAGCGAGCCGCCAGTGCAAACGCCCACGTTGAAGGCATTCTGGCTTTACAGCCGCGGAAGTGCCCTGGTCGCGCGCGGCAAGGCCGGCGAAGCGGCGGCGCTGGAACAACAGCTTGGCGCTATTGAGAAGGCTGCGTCGCACGTCGACCTGTACATGCCTCCAGTGGAAAACCACACGTGGCAGATCTATCACATTGCCCACGACGTGCTTGCTGCGCGCATCGTGGCAGCCAGAGGAGATAAGTCTGAGGCGATTCATCTGCTGCGCGACGCCGTGGCCGAGCAGGACAAATTGCTCTATGACGAGCCACCGGATTGGTACTACCCGGTGCGCGAGTCGCTGGGAGGCATGCTGTTGCAAGCCGGCGACCTGAAAGGCGCCGAACAGGTGTTTCGCGACGACCTCGACAGGAACCCGCGAAATCCGCGCTCGCTGTTCGGGCTTGCCGAGTCGCTGACCCGCCAGCATCGCGACTACGAAGCTTCCTGGGTGAAGCAGCAACTGCAGTCGGCATGGCAGGGCGCGGATGTGGAGCTGAAGGTGGAGGACCTTTAGTGCGAAAGCTCCGCCGCCGTTGCGGAACGGCATCGACTTGTCGGCGGAAGATCCCTTTTTTAGAGCGCGTTTTCGCCGCGCTCGTCGTTACGGATGCGGATGGCTTCGTCGATGCGGCTGATGAAGATTTTGCCGTCGCCGATGCGGCCGGTGCGGGCGGCGCCCACGATCGCCTGAATGGCCTTCTCTTTGAGATCGTCGTGAATCACCATCTCGATCTTGACTTTGGGCAAAAGGTCGACCGTGTATTCACGGCCGCGATAGAACTCGGTGTGACCCTTTTGGCGGCCATGGCCGCGGGCTTCGAGTATCGTCATGCCTTCGATGCCTGCTTCGAGCAGTGCATCCTTGACGGCATCCAGTTTGGACGGTTGCAAGACGGCTTCAATCTTCACCATAAGCGGAACTTCCTCGTTCGATAGCCTATCAGGCGGGGCGGGTAGTTGACCGCCTTGGTTTCTGAAAAACAGCTTTGTGCCTTCAGCTCTCGGCTCTCAGCTTTTGGTTTGAAATCTGATCGCATCTCCCGCCTCGCAAGCGGCTGAAAGCCGATCGCCAGCTAGCTATTGAAATCGTAACCTTCTTCGCCGTGCTGCGACAGATCGAGGCCGGCCACTTCCTGTTCCGGAGCAACGCGAAGACCCATGACTTTGTCGACGGCGAAGAGCAGAATCGGGGTACCCACGATGGAGAGTCCCCAGGCCGCGCCTACGGCGGCAAATTGATGACCGATTTGACTCCAGTTTCCGTCAATCGCGCCGGTCGGTTTGCCCGGGCCGTAAACCGGATTGATGAGATAGGTGGCGAAGACCCCGGTCAGCACTGCTCCCAGTGTTCCCCCTGCGCCGTGAACTCCGAATGCGTCGAGCGAGTCGTCGTAGCCGAAGCGTGACTTTACCTGGAACACCATGAACGAGCAGAAGAATCCTGCCGCAAGTCCGATGGCCAGCGACGACATGGGCTGCACGAAGCCCGATGCCGGAGTAATTGCGACCAGCCCGGCGACCGCGCCGGAGATAGCGCCCAATGCCGTCGGCTTGCCGTTGTGGATCCATTCAAAGATGGTCCAACCGAGTGCTGCTGCGGCGGTTGCGAAGTGCGTGTTGACGAAGGCGCTGGTGGCGAGGGAGTTGGCGGCCACGGCGCTGCCCGCGTTGAAACCGAACCATCCCACCCACAGCAAGCATGCGCCGATAAAACTCAGCACCAATGAGTGCGGCGGCATGGCGGTGTGCGGATAGCCAATGCGCTTGCCCATGTAAAGCGCGCAGATGAGCGCCGAGACTCCGCTGGTAATATGGACCACCGTGCCGCCGGCGAAATCGAGGCTGGGAATGTGATTCCCGGCTGAGTTGAACAAACCACCCACGCCCCAGACCATGTGGGCCATGGGGCAATAAATGAACAAGGACCACAACGAGAGAAAGACCGCCATGGAGCTGAACTTCATGCGCTCGGCAAACGCACCGCAGATCAGCGCGGGAGTGATGATGGCGAACATGAGCTGGTAGACCATATAGGTTTGCTCGGGAATGGTCGCCGCATAATCGGGATTTGGAGTGAGCGAAACGCCGCGAAGGAACAGGTGCTCAAAGCCGCCAATAAAGACGTTTCCATGTCCGAATGCCAGCGAGTATCCCACGATCGCCCAAAGAATCGTCACCAGGCACATCATGGCGAAGCTTTGCATCATGGTGGCGAGAATGTTTTTCTTGCGCACCAGTCCGCCATAGAAAAGAGCCAGTCCCGGGCCAGTCATCAAAAGCACCAGTGCCGCCGAGGTCAGCATCCAGGCGTTATCGCCGGCCGACTGAGCATTCTGTACCGCCTGCTGCAGGGCGGCGATTTGAGCTTGGGTCGCCGGCGCCTGTGCTGGCGGAGTTGTTGCGGGCGATTGAGCCAGGACCAAAGTCGGGGATGCGAGCAGAGAGAGCAGGAAAAATAGCTTCGAGAATCGACGGGACATGAAAATTCCGCTCCGAAACACGTTCGCGCGCCAAGCGCAGAGAAAGGGTTTGAGGTTCAGATAACTGGTCGGGCGGCCAGGGCGCAACGCGGGTATTGACAGACCAGCGGAAGCACCCCAGAGGCAGCCACCGCAAAAATGATATACAAGCGTGGTTTGTGCTTTCCTATCATTTTTATAAAGATCGAGCGTATTGTCCAGCAGAGCCAAACCCCGCGCCCAGGGCGCAGCTAACCATCTGGCCAGGTGTCCAGCGGTGACCACCGTCGTGAGCGGGCAGCCGCTAAATCCAAACCAAAGACACTCAATGTTCGAGAAGCAAGAAAAGTACCACGCCGACTGGCGCCACAAATCCGGCGAGCGCCTTATCCCGGTAGGATGTCAGTCTGGATTGAAAAGTTAAGCCTTCGAATAGAGCAATATTGCACAGATCAGCAGCGTTGATGTGGATAGCCTGTGGGCAAATCCCTAGTGGATGAGAGGGGCATGAGATTCTCAAACAGCTAAAACCCGGCTTCCCGCATCGACACAACGCCAACGGGACTCACGATTCAATTTGCACTGTGTGTTTGGCTACGGTAGCTACGGTCCAGGACGAAGGCGAACTGGCTGGCCTCGAATCGGCCCACGTATGTGAGCCGATAAACCTCTATCGAGTCGGTCAAGGTTTGTCACCAGGGCCGAGCCCGAGCGTTGATTTGTAGTTAAGGCTTCGAATTGTTCTATCGAATACGCGCGTTCTGGTGCACGGCCTGGACAGAGGGGAACCCGCGAAGACTATCGGGTTCCAGTGCGGCTTCCCGAGAGTACAGGCCGCCAAAACTCACGGAGGTACCAGAGTAGATGATTGCCATCGCAGGATTCATCCTGATTTTTGTTTCTTTGCTCGGAATCGCTTTCGCGCTGGAAAGAATTTACGCGAAGCGGCAGGCAAGGCTAGGGCGCTTGATTTGCATGTACAACAACTACGAGACAGCGCACAGGGTTTTGCGGCGGGAAATCTGGCAAGGCCAGACCGAAGCGCAGCTACTCCATTCGCGAGGTGACCCGGCGATGAAGAATCGGCTGCTAGCGATCCCCGAGCGCGAGGAATGGACCTACACCCCGCGAAGACCGACCCGCTGCCGCCTGCGGGTCATATTGGAGAATGGGTCGGTGACCGCGTGGGACTCCGATCGATGAGCCCTGCGAAATGCGTGTGAGACAGACAGGCGCTCGCGCTTGTGCCTAAACTGCACGATTGCCTGGCTACGCTCCGCCGAGGGAACTCGCCGGGTTAGCGAAGGCAAAAGAAAGAGAAAGAATGAGCTTTGCTATCTTTGTCCTCCAGTTGACTCAGGGAGATGTGCTGCAGCCGACTCAGGATTATTCCGATGGGTCCATCCTGACCGTCGTGCTCGTCACCTTGGTCGCGGTCACGGCCATGATCATGTGCGGTCTTTGGTATGGACGACCCAAACGGCAAAGGAGTCGCCATCGCTAGACTGATAGATTCCGCAGGGCAAAAGTCAGCAACTCGGGTATAGTTGAGTTATGTCGCCAACCGCCGAGCGCGACCACTATCTATTCGGAGCGCTGGAGAGCAGCGCAAAGAACCGCACAAAATTGAACGAAGTAAGCTACGGCTACGAACAGCCGGAAGGCGTGCTTCTTACTTCGCTGGATTTTGCGGTGAACTGGGTGCGCAAGAGCTCGGTCTGGCCCATGACCTTTGGGCTGGCGTGCTGCGCAATCGAAATGATGTCGATGGGAGCCGCGCGCTTCGATATTGCGCGCTTCGGCGCCGAGGTGTTCCGGCCGTCGCCGCGGCAGTCCGATCTGATGATCGTGGCGGGCAGAGTTTCGCAAAAGATGGCGCCAGTGCTGCGCAGACTGTACGACCAGATGCCTGAACCTAAATGGGTCATCTCGATGGGTGCATGCGCTACCTCGGGCGGAGTATTCAATAATTACGCGCTTGTGCAAGGCGTCAATCAGGTGGTTCCGGTCGATGTCTACGTCCCCGGATGTCCTCCACGCCCCGAGCAGCTCATCTACGCCATTTCGCTTTTGCAAGAGAAAATCCAGCGCGAGCCGCGCAGCCTGCTGAAGACTTTGAATGCCGGTTGAGGATGGGCGCTCTCGAACGCTTCCCGAATCGTCGAAGCGAATCTTCTTGGAGTGCAGCGGCGATTTGTTCCCTGATTTCTGACGCCTGAATTGCAAGAGCCTCATCCCGCATCAAGCAACTAATCTTAGTCATCAGGCCTCTACTTGAGGAAACAGCGCGCAACCCTGAAATGAGCCCTGCATCCAAGAGCTAGAAGGCATAGTGACCAAACTGCGGCGGCAAGAGCCGGACTTTTGGGGTTCGCTTTGGAAAGTTTTTTCTTTACTTGCTGCCGGTTGTGCGCGTATTCTTTCGCCGGGATTTCTAGCATAAGCTGTTGGATCAAAAGCAATAAACCGAGCGATTGGGTGGCTCGGCACCCATCCTAAGCAGGGGGATCGATACCAACCGTTTCTAGGGCTCTGGGATTTCTTTGCTCTGCGATGAGCGGCTCGCCCCTATAATGGAATGTTGCATTTAACACAGTCTTCAAGCAACCATGAGTCGTATGACTTTTTAGTCAAAGTTTTGGAGGTATTGCTGATGTACGCGAAAGATCTCAAATGGATTTGCCTGTTGGTTCTTACGGTTCTGGCGACGCTTGCTCCCGCTGACGTCAAGGCGCAGAATGCGAACGGCCAGCCATCCCGCTGGGACATCTTTGCCGGCTACAGCTATCTGGCGCCGAAAGGGAACTTCAACGGGAACTCCGCGACTGCCGTCAACTACGGCGAGATTGCAAGCGTATCCGGGTACTTCAACAAGTACGTCGGTATCCAAGGCGAGGGCGATGTTCACATTGACAACAATGAGAGCGTCGCGACCGTGGGCCAGGAGGGTAAAGATGATTTCTCCGGAGGATCGGGCGGCTTAATCTTCCGCTTTCCCACCGAGAACATCACGCCCTTCGTGCACGCTCTGATCGGTGTGGAGAACGTCGGCAGCACCTACTTTAATAACAAGTGGGGTGTAGCGCTGACGGTTGGCGGCGGCATGGATTATGAGACGCCATGGTTCAATCACCATTTGGCGATTCGAATTTTCCAGGCGGACTACCAATACACTCACGAGGACTTCGGTCCGAATTACACCGGCTCGTCGGTGCTGGGCAACTTCAATATGGCGCGTCTGAGCGCAGGCATTGTCATTCATGCCGGCTCCATCGCGCCGCCTCCTCCTGTCACGCTGGCTTGCTCTGCAAGCCCAACTTCGGTCTTCCCGGGCGAGCCCGTGACCGTGACTGCGACAGCGGGCGGGCTGAATCCGAAAGACCACGTGATCTATAGCTGGACAGGACAGGGCGTGACCGGAAACGGAACCACCGCAACGGTCGCAACTGCGGACCTGGCGCCCGGCCAGTACACCGTGCAATGCAACGTAAAAGAAGGCAAGCCAGGCAAGGAAGGTTTGAAGCCCTGGGAGACGGCAACCGGCTCGGCGACGTTCACGGTCAAGGACTTTGAGCCGCCGACCATCAGCTGCTCGGCCAGTCCCAGCACCATCAAGCCCGGCGACACAGCAACCATCACATCGGTTGGCGTGAGCCCGCAAAACCGGCCTCTGACCTACAGCTACACAGCAACAGCCGGCACAGTAAACGGCAGTGGTACCACTGCGGAATACTCTTCTGCCGGCGCCCCCACGGGCGCGGTCGGTATCACATGCAACGTCTCTGACGACAAGAGCCATTCGGCCAGCGGATCGACGAACCTGACGATCACCGCGCCGTATGTGCCGCCGCCGCCGAAGACGCAGGCGTTGTGCACCATCAGCTTCGCCACCGATAAGAAGCGGCCCGAGCGCGTCGACAACGAGGCCAAGGCCTGCCTGGACCAGGTCGCTCTCGACCTGAAACAGCAGACCGATGCCAAGGCCGTGGTGGTGGGCGAGCAATCGTCGGACGAAGCCGCCAAGGTGGCCAAACAGCAGGCTTATGCCGCCAAGCACAAGCGTGCCAAGGTGGATCTGGTTGCTTCGCAGCGCGCGGTCAACGCCAAGGACTACCTGGTGACGGAGCAGGGCATCGATGCTTCGCGCATCAGCGTGGCCACCGGCGCCACCGACGGACAAACCGAAGAGAACTACCTGGTGCCTGCGGGCGCGACTTTCGCCAACGACGTAACCGGAACGACGCCGGTCGACGAAACCGCGGTGAAGCCGCAGGAACGCAAACCGCTGGCTGAGAAGCATCACAAAGCAGCCAAGGCATCACAATAGCTCGCTAACCGTTCCGCGACCCTCGAGGGTCCGATCTCCAGGTTCGCGGAACCGGCAACCATCTTTATACCGACGAGAGGCTAACCAGCGAACCTGGTTGGCCTTTCGTGTTTATGGGCCTCGTTTTCCATAGCGCAGCCGACACCTGCCCCGGATTGTGGTTCAGGAGACGCGTTGAACCGATGTGCGCTCCGACACACTCATTGCCAATCCTTCAGTGATAGCTTGGACGCGACGTAAAAAGCTGTTTGGTTCCGCATTCCGCGCCAATCGCTGGTCGAAAGCCGCTCGTTCTCCGTTCGCTCTCTTTCAAAACCGCCCTTCGACGACAGGCATCCGCGCGATTTCGGAGACAGAGGAGGGTTTTGGAAAATGTACCCGCGAACACTCAATTCCGGTTTCCTGCTCTTGGCGCTGGCGTCTCTGGCCCTTGCACCCATGGGTTGCAAGAAGGCTCCGCCCATCACCTTGTCGTGCAATGCGACAGCTCCCGCCCTTTACCAGGGCGAGCCACAAACGGTGAACGCAACTGCCGGGTCGATGAGCACGAAGAAAAACAATAACGTGATTTACAGCTGGAGCGGCGATGGTGTCACCGGAAATGGCGCCACAGCAGCCGTGAATACGGCTTCGCTGGCCCCGGGCTCCTACACGGTGAAAGCCGATGTGAAAGAAGGCAAGAAAGGCAAGGAAGGACTAAAGCCGGGCCAAGCGGCGTCGTGCTCAGCCTCGTATACAGTTAAGGATTTCGAGCCGCCTACGATCAGCTGCTCGGCGAGTCCAACCACGATCAAACCCGGCGATACCGCCATCGTGACTTCGGTTGGTGTGAGCCCGCAAAACCGGCCTCTGACCTACAGCTACGCAGCAACAGCCGGCACAGTAAACGGCAGCGGCACCACGGCGGCCTACTCTTCGGCAGGCGCGCCGACGGGTGCGGTGGGAATCACCTGCAACGTGTCGGACGACAAGGGCCACTCGGCCAACGCATCGACGAACCTGACGATCACGGCTCCTTATGTGCCTCCGCCGCCGAAGACGCAGGCACTGTGCACTTTCAGCTTCGCCACCGACAAGAAGCGGCCGGAGCGGGTGGACAACGAAGCCAAGGCCTGCCTGGACCAGGTGGCTCTCGACCTGAAGCAGCAGACCGACGCCAAGGTGGTGGTTGTCGGCGAGCAGGACGCGAAGGAAGCCGCCAAGGTGGCCAAGCAGCAGGCTTATGCTGCCAAGCACAAGCATGCCAAGGTGGATCTGGTTGCTTCGCAGCGCGTCGTGAACGCCAAGGACTACCTGGTGACAGAGCAAGGCATTGAGACTTCGCGCATCAGCGTAGCCACGGGCACGACCGATGGGCAAACGGTAGAGAGCTACCTGGTGCCTGCGGGCGCGACCTTCGCCAACGACGTAACCGGAACCACGCCGGTCGACGAGACGGCGGTAAAGCCACAGGCGCGCAAGCCGCTGCCTCAGAGGCATCACCACAAAGCAACCAAGGCTGCGGAGTAATGCGATCCGGCGGGTCGGCGTTCTGGAGAGCTTTGACCCGCAGGGACCGCACAAACAAACTATCTTCCTTCGGTACTCAGTTGAGGCTGACCAGCGTAACTCCCGGTCAGCCTCTTCGTTTTTCTGCTCGACTTTGACTATTCTTGTTAGAGATGCAGGAGTTTTATTCGGCCTCAATGATCTTTAATCAATTGCTCCGCCTGGTGGACCGCCGGGCGCGAATCCCCTTATTGCTCTTCTGCTTGCTGCGGACTGCTGTCCTGCCGGCACAAGGCTCGCCACAGGGCTCCTGGAGCGTTGCTGGTCCCGACGGGGGCGATGCACGAGCCTTCGCAGCCGTGCCCGGACAGCCGGCGCACCTTTACCTGGGCACGACCAATAGCTGGCTCTATGAATCGAAGGACGAAGGCAGCACATGGCATCGGCTGGCCAAGCTCGACCCGGCCGACGGCTTCGTGCTCGACAGCATCGTTGTGGATGCGGCTAATCCCACGAGTCTCTTTGTTGGTGGATGGAAGAACAGTGACGACGGCGGTCTGTGGATGAGCGGCGATGGAGGCCGGACTTGGACTGAGAACGCCCAATTCAAAGGGAAGCCGGTCCACGCGCTCGCGCAGGCGCCGTCGAACCCGCAAGTCTTGATTGCAGGCACTCTGGAAGGGGTCTTCCGCTCGAACGATGCCGGCGAAACCTGGACCAAGATCAGTCCGGAGGGCAGCCGCGAGATTCACAACATCGAGTCGCTGGCGATCGATCCGCGAAACCCCGACATCGTCTATGCGGGAACTTGGCATCTGCCCTGGAAAACCGCCGACGGCGGCAAGACCTGGCACAACATCAAGCAGGGGCTGATCGTCGACTCCGATGTTTTCTCGATCATTGTCGATCCCGTGCACAGCAAGGTGGTCTATCTGAGCGCCTGCAGCGGTATTTATAAGAGCGAGAATGGGGGCCTTCTTTTTCGCAAGATCCAAGGCATTCCATCCGAGGCGCGCAGAACGCGCAGCCTGGAACAGGACCCGCAGAATCATGACGTCGTGTACGCCGGAACCACCGAGGGCCTATACAAGACGGTCAATGCGGGCAAGACATTTGCGCGGATGACCGATGAAAACGTGGTTGTGAACGACGTGTACGTCGATCCCGCAGACTCGAATCGTGTGCTGTTGGCCACCGACCGCAGCGGCGTGCTTGCCAGTCACGATGCGGGCGTCGGATTTAGCGCTTCGAACCAGGGAATCTCCGAACGCAAGGTCGCTGCGCTGCTGGTCGATCATAGCGATCCGAATCGGTTTTATGCCGGCGTGGTCAACGACAAAACCTACGGCGGCGTCTTTCGTTCCAATGACAGTGGCGAGCATTGGGAGCAGTTAGGGGCAGGGCTGGATGGTCGCGACGTCTACTCTCTGGCCCAGGCAAAGAACGGCGCCATCGTTGCAGGTACGAGCCACGGCATCTTCGTTCTCGATCCGTCCGCCATCTCCGATCCGCCGCCGACCGGCGTGGAAGATAGCCCGCCCGCGTCCGATGGCTTATCGGGCGCGTCCCACGACGCTCTCACCTGGCAACCGCGCAATACCATCGCCAACACCGTGATGAAGGTTTCCACCGAGACGGTTCGCGGCACTCACGTCAATATCGAAAAACAAGTCAAGGCCGCGGTTATCGAGTTGCAAAGCCCGGTCAACGCGCTCGATGTATCGGGGGATGTTTGGGTGGCTGCCACCGGCTACGGGCTGGTGACGAGCCGCGATCAGGGCGCGAACTGGCAGGGCGGACCGGTGATGGGACTTGGCGATTATCTTACCGTGGCCGTGAACGGCGAGAGCTTTGTCGCCGCGCGCAACGACAGTGTCGTGATCTCGAAGGATTCTGGCCAGACATGGTGGCCGATGGGCGTGCCCACCATGCTGACGCATATTCACCGGGTGGCATTCTCGCCCGATGGCACGCTCTGGCTGGGGGCGCGCGAGGGCCTCTACTACACGCGCGACCTCGGCAAATCGTGGATGTGGATCCAGCGCCTGCCCCTGCGCGACGTGGACGATCTCAGCTTCGACGCGTCCTCGCACAAGCTGTTGGCCAGTTCGCGCTTGAGCGATGTGGTCTACGCTATCGACCCCAAGACGATGAAGTGGGATTGGTGGCAGACCGGCTATCCGATCGACTTGATTCGTTGCGCCGGTGACCGTCTGGTCGCCGCGTCGCTCGACGATGGCGTACTGCTGGGACCGCGTACCGCGCCTGCCCAACCCGATCGCAGCGCGGGCGTCACAGCCAAGCAATAAAGCGGGTCCTACTGCACGGTAAACGCCTTGTCGACGATGGCGTTCGGGTCGCGGCCCGCAGGCAAGAGCGTAAATGCAAAGCGCTCTCCGTAGTTCGCGGGAGAATTGGGCAGCGACTGCGTCGCAGTGCGCACCACGGCTACATCGCCAGACCGGCTGTCAGCCACAAACAGCAGGTGCCCCGCCGCGGAAAACGCGAGTGCCGCAGGCCCGTCGCCCACGTGAATCGAACTCAGGCGCCTGCCATCATCGATCGAGTACACACTGACCTCCTGGGAGCGCAGGTTGGCCACGTAGAGCAAGGCATTGTCGCGCGAGACGAGCCCGCGCACGGGGTCGGCGCCGATCATATACGTGTCGCCGACCTCATCGGTGGAGTTGTAGATCTCCGAGACTGAGTCGGAGAGCGAGTTGGAGACGAAGATTTCGCCGCCATCGGGCTTCAAAGCAAGGTCAACGGGCGCGCGACCAACGTCCATCAGCGTTTCCAGCCGATCGGCAAGGGCAGGATGGCCGTCGGGCTGCGCAAGAGAGATGACCATCACCTGATGACCTGCCGAGCAGGGGGCAAACGCTTTCGAGGAATCGGGGAGAATTGCTACGCCGGCGGCGCCGGGGCAGCCCTCGAAGACGGCACGGACGCGTCCGCTGCCCGTATCGATGAGCATGACGGAATTTCCGCGGAGGTTTGCGACGACCAGGGTTTTTCCGTCTGCCGAGACACTGGCGGCGACCGGTTCGGTGCCGGCGCCGATCTGAGCGATTTCGCGGCGAGTTTTGAGGTCGACGACCGAAACCGAGTTGGAGCCGGAATTCGCGATGTAGGCGAGATCGCCCTTGGGGTCGAGATCGATCGAAACCGGTTGCTTGTGCAACGGAATCGTGGTCACAACCGCGTTGTGTTCGGCATCGATCACCGAGATCGAGCCATTGCCGCCCTCGGGTCCGGCATTGACCACGTAGATTTCATTACGCGCGGGACTTGCGGCGACGGCCACGGGATCGTGGCCCACCTGGATCTCGCGATCGACGCGGACATCGACCACGTCGAGAACCGTGACCGTGTCGCTGCCACCGTTGGTCACGTACGCGTATTCGCG
>JBEKPO010000022.1:0-45735 GCA_049520675.1 Occallatibacter sp.
CCAGTTTGAGAACCTGGTGCGCCGCGATCGAAACCATCCCAGCGTTTTCATGTGGTCGCTGGGCAACGAAGAAGCGCAGGCTCTGACACCCAAGGGAGCGGCGATTATCACCGCGATGAAGGAAGTGGCCACGCGCCACGATGGATCGCGGCTAACGACCATCGACGGCTCGATTGACGGTGACAAGAACAGCGGCGTGGGTGGGCTGGCGGTTTGCGACGTGATCGGCTACCACTACGCGGACCCGCAGGCAGCGGCGTTTCACAAGGCGCATCCCGACAGGCCGGTGCTGGGAACGGAGACGGTAAGCGCCGTGGGCACGCGTGGCATTTACATCAGCGACAAATCGAAAGGGTTCGTCAGCTCATACGATCCGTATACGACTTCGGGCCGCGCGTCGGCTGAAGGCTGGTGGAGGTTTGTCGAAGCGAACCCGTGGGTTTCAGGCGGATATGTATGGACCGGCTTCGACTATCGCGGCGAGCCCTCGCCGAATGGATGGCCGAATGTGAGCTCGCAGTATGGCGTCATCGACACGTGCGGGTTCCCCAAGGATACCTATTACTACTACCAGTCGTGGTGGACAGAGAAGCCAACGCTGCACTTGTTCCCGCACTGGAACTGGCCCGGCTACGAGGGCAAAGAGATCGCGGTGTGGGTCTACTCGAACCTGGACAAGGTGGAATTGCTGGTGAACGGAGAGAGCCTGGGATCGAAGGACGTGAAGAAGAACGAGCACGTTGCGTGGAACGTGAAATATGCACCGGGCTCGATCGAGGCACGCGGATGGAAGGACGGGAAGCAGGTGATGACGACGCGTCGCGATACCGTGGGCCCGGCCGCGAAGCTGGTGCTCAAGGCAGATCGCGAGAGCGTCGCGGCTGACGGCGAAGATGTGGCCATGTTTGCCGTGGAGGTGCAGGACGCGCAAGGGCGCACGGTGCCGATCACCGACAACCTGGTGACGTTTAGTGTGACCGGGCCGGCGAAGGTGATCGGCGTGGGCAACGGCGACCCGACGGATCAGTCGCCGGACCAGGGCTCGGCGCGGAAGGCGTTTTGTGGATACTGCATGGCGGTGGTTCAGTCGGCGAAGACAGCCGGAACGATTACCGTGGAAGCATCGTCGCCGGGGCTGAGCGGGGACAAGGCGGCCATCGCGTGCAAGGCGGTGGAATTGCGGCCACAGGTTGCGGTGTGGGAGAGGCCCGTTCCCAAAGGCGCAGGGATCACCGGGCTCTGGAGAGTAGTTCCGAATCCCAAGGCGGGCATGTTCGAAGGGTTCATTGGAGGGCCGCAGATCTTCACGCTGACGCAGGATGGTGGCAAGTTGACTGGAACCGTGGAAGGTCCCGGCGGATTCTTCGGCGGCGATGGTTCACCCGACCCCATTACGGATGGCACGGTGAATGGCGATCACGTGGCCTTCAAGTATGGAATCAATGTGTTCGACGGCAAGATCAACGGCGATCGCATCGAATTGCAGCGCTCGATCAATTTGCCGTTCCCGATGCCGTCGAAGAAGGAGGAAGCTAACCGGCCGGCCATCGGCCCTGCGCCAGATGGTTCCGATCCATCATTCGACTTCTCGGGCGATTTTCCGTCGAGCCTGCCGGTGGTGCTGAGACGGGCCGAGCGGTAGGGCCAAATCTTGATGTCAGACCTGAGCTACCCACCCAAGCAAAGCTTGGGTGGGGCACCGACTATTGGACGGAGCGAAAACGCATAACTTATTGATTCTGCAATAGCGCAAAAGCTGGAGATGGCGCACAAGTAGGAGGCTCTGCCTCAATTTGCCACAAAAATCTTGGCCGCTGCCCCACTCGGATAGCCGAGAAGTGCGGGGCAGTAGCACAAGTCAGCACAAATTCTGCCTTGCGCGTCTTGATGCAGACAGAACCTGAGCTGAGCGCGAAAGCCGACTTTACGGTTCCGGGGGAGGTGCATCGGGGCAGCGCGCCGCCGGTGTCAAATGAAAATTCCCTGCACGAAACTCTCGACGCTTCTTGATTACGTCGCCGTTTATGTCGAACACCTCGAACCAGCCCGCGAACGACGCGGGGTGATAATCGCCTTTAGGATCGCCTTTAGGGAGGGGCTGGTAGCTATAAACGTCTACAAGGTACAGTTGGTCCAACTTTGTCAGCGTGCGATGGTATGGGTCTGACTGACCGGATAAAAGGCCAGCGGGATCCATGAACTTTTCTGCCTCGATCTCCCAAAGCGGCGGAACTTTGCACACAGCTAAGGGAATCACTCCCCAAGTGTCGATATGGAATGCGAAAAGTGCACCGCCGGTCGGGACGCTCAAGCCATCGACACCGAGCAGCGCTCGTTGAGCCTGCCCAGGGCTCGATCTAGTGCCCGTGAGCAGCACGAGCAAAAGTGCAGTCGAAAACAGGGTTCGCTTCATCGTTTGCCTGCGCAGATGGTGAAGCACAAAAATACCACAAAAATCTGAACGTAATTTTCAGTTCGCTCATTTTATTTGACTTGGAGCGTTATCGAGAAGTGGTGCTGCACCCACGATCAGCTGTTAGCTCTCAGCTTGAGTGTCCCACCTTTCTCGCCAGGGACGCGTTAGGGGTGGGGACCCTCCTTTAAGGATGCGCAAAAAAGAGCTAGTCTTGAATCAGTATCTAAAGCATCGGCATGGGTAAAAGGGTGGTTGTGCGCGCCGTTCGCGGGGCGCTCTTTCTAAGTCTTGTGGTTGCGGGTTGCGGCTGTTTGCGCGCCCGCGCCGACGACCTGAAGCCCCGCGTGATCGTGTTTGTGCACGGCATTCACGGCGGTCGTGATACGTGGCGCGCCTCGAATGGCGCGTATTGGCCGCAATTGATCCAGGCCGATCCGCACTTCCAGAAATCGGATGTTGTGGTCGCCGAATATCCGACGCCTGCGATGCGCGGCCAGTTGACGACAGAAAAGCTCGCGCAGATTCTCTGGCAGCGCCTGACGGCACAAAAAGTGTGGGATCACCAGGAGGTCGTGTTTGTTGCGCACAGCCTGGGCGGAATTCTGACCGAGGAGATGCTGCTCAACCATCCTGACGACGCCGCCCGCGTCCGCTTCATCGTTTCTTACTCAACGCCTCACCAGGGATCGTTTGTCGCCAACCTGGCGAAGATCTACGATAGCGATCCGCTGCTCGCCGATCTGCGCGACGGCAACGATAACACTTTTCTGATGGATCTCGAGCAGAGATGGAGAAGCACGCAATCCGTCGCCAGGATTCACCGATATTGCGCCTTTGAAACGCTGGACACCGCTGCCGGGGCCGGGATGGGCAAATACCTGGGCGCGCGAACGCGGGTGGTGAGTTACTACAGCGCGACGTATGGATGCGACGTGGATACACCACCGCAGAAAATCGTCGCGGACCACATCGATATTGTGAGACCACCCAGCCGATCAGCCGACGCATATACGTTTTTTGCAACGGTATACCGCAACAACCCGATCATCGAAATCGTGGAAAGCGTAAGGGACAACAAGGTGTCAGGGCTGAACGTCGAATGCAACCGCACGAATTCAGCCTCTGACCTGCAGGTGCCGATCGCGCTTGATTCGACGATGCACGAACAGGTCTTGTCGGCCGAAGCCGAATTTGTGGATGCGGACAAGGTACGGGATACCTCGCCTCCCACGGTCACAAAGATCGATCCGAGCGGGATCGCGCATGTCTCCTACTCGTTCAAGGGCCGAGGAAGAGACTGGCTACTGGGATGCCCGGTGGGTCATGCGTCGATCGTGGTGCACTTCAAGACGCGGAGCGAAGTGCCGGTGGTGGAGTAGGGGGCAGTTCGAAGTTCACAGTTCGTAGTTCGCGGAATTTGTGCTAGCCCAGCCAAGCAAAACTTGGGTGGGGCACCCGGCATCATCTCTCCCACCCTAGGCGCAAAAACAAATGCGCGCCGAGGGTGGGGCACCCGAGATTCAAGCGGTATTGAACTGGTCGACTGCTACTCAACGAGCACGTCGGCAATCGCCAGATGCTCATCTAGCGCGGCAATGCCCAGATCGAGTTCTTCTTTGGTGACGATGAGCGGCGGCGCGACGACGAAGTGCGAGACCCAGGCCTGGATCGACACTCCCTGCGCCATCATTTTCGCGGCGATCTGATCGACGACCAGCGGCTTGCCTTCGACCTTGTCGCGCATGGTGTTGAAGAGCTGCTTGGTCTTGCGGTTCTTCACAATTTCGACAGCAAAGAAGAGGCCGAGGCCGCGGACGTCGCCGACGGAAGGATGTTTTTCCTTGAGGCCTTCCAGGCTCTGGCGCAAGTAAGGTTCCAACTCAGCAGCTCGCTCAACGAGGTTCAGGCGCTGCATCTCTTCGATAGTCGCGACGGCCGGGCCGAGGGTGAGCGGATGAGCCTCGTACGTATGCCCATGTGAGAAATAGTGGTCTTCGAAGTAGGCGGCGATCTCGGCGGTGGTAGCGCAGAGGCCGAGGGGTACGTAAGCAGAGGTGATGCCCTTCGCGGTGACGAGGATGTCGGGCTTCAGGTTCCAGTGGTTGATGGAGAACCAGCGGCCGGTGCGGCCCCAGCCGGCCATGACTTCGTCGGCGATGAGCAGAACGCCGTGACGCGAGCAGATCTCGCGCAGCCGCGGGAAGTACTCCGGTGGAGGAACGAGAACGCCGTTGGTGCCGACGACCGGCTCGACGATGATGGCGGCGACGTCGCTCTCGTTTTGGATCATGTGCTCGATGTAGTCGGCGCAGGCGATGTTGCAGGCGGGGTAGGTGTGCTTGATGGGGCAGTCGTAGCAGTTAGTCTCGGGCGCGAAGACCACGTTGGCGATTTTGCCGGCGGGCTCCATGGCCCAGCGGCGCGGATCGCCGGTGGCGGCGAGTGAGCCCGCGGTCGATCCATGGTAGGAGCGGTAGCGGGAGATGATCTTGTTCTTGCCGGTGTACATACGGGCGATCTTGAAGGCCGCTTCATTGGCCTCGGTGCCGCTGGTGGTGAAGAAGAATCTTTCTATTCCCTTGGGAAGAACTTCGAGCAGCTTCGAGCTCAAGCGGGCGCGGGCGGTGGTGGCGTAGCCGGGCGCGACGTAGGCTAGCTCGCGGGCCTGCTCGGCGATGGCTTCGACGACGCGCGGGTTCTTGTGGCCGAGATTGACGCACATGAGTTGCGAGCTGAAGTCGAGATAGCGCTTGCCCGAGCCATCGGTGAACCAGCAGCCTTCGGCATCGGCGATGTGGAGCGGCTTCCAGGTTTTTTGAAAACGCCAGGTGCCGTAATTTGTGTGGCGCGTGATGTCGGAGACCTGCTGGGAGCTGAGCGAGGGCGATGCCGTGGTTTCAATCATGTGCGAAATCCCTCCGATGGGGATGGAGAAATCGTAACAAAGGCAGGGCGCGGCGTGTCCCGCCGTCGCAAAGCCTCAAGTCCATTCGCGATTTGCCGATAAGCCCTGCAGGGACCGAGCAGCGCAATGGAGATTGCACCCATCCCGGGAATCAGAGCTTTAGGGCCGGTGAGGGTTCGGCCCGCGGCATCGCAGGCTCCGGCGATCTTTGACATCGATCGCTCGGAGAAACCGGGGGATCAGATCGTTCAGCGGAGCGGCAGGAAAGGCGCAGGTGCGGAAGAAGACGCCGAGGACGAAATAGCAGGCGAAATCGAGGCCGGCGAAGAGGAAACGCCCAAAAGCGTGAGTTACTTCGCGTGAAGGATGCAGGAAACTTGGGCACTGGGCAGGTTTGGACCCTACCAGTCCCGAAACTTGAAGGGCCTTCCCATCGGGAAGGCCCTTCGTTTTATGCGGAGTCCTGCTGGGTCTACTTTTAGTTTTATGCAGTAACCGATTCGCGCAGAGTCTGCTCGGCGTAAACCGTCTCAGGCTCGGCGAGGCGGATGAGGCGATGGAGGTAAGCGCGGGAGATGTGCAGGCTGCGGGCCGCCAGCGTCTTGTTGCCGTTATTCTCGCGGACGGCCGCGACGGCGAGCTTGATTTTGTAATCGCGAAGCTGGCGCTCGAATGAGCCCGCCGGCAGGTAGTCGCCGATGTCGACGATGTCGTCGAGCCCGCTATCCTCGTCGCGCTCGGGCGATTTGAGGTTCAGGTCCTGGGCGCGCACGAAGTTGCCGGGGGCCAGGATAATCGCTCGCTGGATGACGTTTTCGAGCTCACGGACGTTGCCCGGCCAGGAATAACTCTGCAGCATCTCCAATGCCTCGGGCTCGATGCGCTCCATGGGCTTCTGGAATACAGCGGCGTAGTGGCGCAGGAAATGGTGCGCGATCAGAGGAATGTCTTCTGCCCGCCCCTGGAGCGGAGGCGCCTCAATGCGCATCACGTTGATGCGATAAAAGAGGTCCTGGCGGAACTTGCCTTCGGCCACCAACTTAGACAGGTCCTGATGGGTTGCGAAGATGAGGCGCGCACGGAGGGGGATCAGCTTGTTCGATCCCAGGCGGCTGAACTCCATCTGTTGCAGCACGCGGAGCAGCTTGACCTGGGTAAAGAGACTGAGGTCGCCGATTTCATCGAGGAAGAGGGTACCGCCGCCAGCCTGCTCGAAGTAGCCCTCGCGTGCGCCGACAGTGCCGGTAAAGGCGCCCTTCTCGTGTCCGAAGAGTTCGGCTTCGATGAGGGTCTCGGGTATGGCGCCGCACGAGACGGCAACGAAAGGCTTGTTGGCGTGACTGCCGAGATTGTGGATGGCGCGAGCGATAAGTTCTTTACCGGTACCGCTTTGCCCGGTGACCAGGACCGCGGCGTTCAGATTGGTTACGCTGCGCACCAGCTGGTAAACATTCAGCATGCCGGGACTCGAACCGATGATGCGGTCACATCTGCCAGGCTCGTCTACGGGATGTTGAACGCTGTAAAGCTGCTGCTTGAGCGACGAGGTCTCGACCGCGCGGCTGAGCATGGTCTTCAGATCGCGAATCGAGGGCGGGCGTCGGCAGTAGCCAAAGGCCCCGTTGCGCACCAGCTCGAAAGCTGTCGAGCGCAAACTGTCGTCGGCCATCAGAATGGCAGGAACGTCAGCCGCGATCAGCCGCCGGGCAGAGTCAACTCTGGTTTGCACGGTGTTCTCGTTTGAATGCAGGTCGAGGATCATCACGTCGCAGCCATCCGCGGCCACCAAGGCATCCATCTCATCCGCGTCCGGCTCAAGGTAAACCTCGAAGTTTTTACCAAGGGCAGAAGAAAGAAGAGAATGTAAGGTGCGGTCTTCAGAGTACAAGCCAATTTTCGTCATGCGTGTCTTGTCTTCCATCCCGTTGATTTCACGGCATCGTACTGAGACAGGCGAAGGTAACATCATGATCTTCGACAGTAACCATCGCGGCCATCCCATTTTGGTGCTAGGGTTGAATACCTAAGTAATGGCAGAGTTTGAAAAACTGAACATTCTGAGAATGTTACCTCCAAACGAGTGTCTCAGCCTGAACCCTCGCAGTATGTATATCGTCCAGGGCGGAGAGGGAAACAAGCCGCATCCGATCTTGACCCAAAGTGGGGAACCAAGCGGCCCGGCTGCCGCACTTTATTGAGGCTCAAAGGCCCTAAGGTGAGAACTCTGTCCGCAAACAGGCAATAACCGCCAGTTTCCTGAGGGGATCGATGTTGTTGTGAGCTCCTATTGGTCAAAAGCAGCTCAAGACCAAGAAAGGAAAGGAGTATTCATTCAATATGTATCCTCAGGGTTGCAAATCGCAGAGCATCTGTCAATCGAATTATGGTCACTCGAAAAAGCCTTTAGTCCCTCGAGTGGCAGATTACCTTCGTCCTGCCAAAAGGGTACAAGTGGTTCATTTCAGGGCAGCGGGAGCACCCCATTCGAGCAATGGACACGAATTGCAGGAAAGGCGATGATGTCCGCGGCTGGAACATTGGTTGCAAAGAGCCGCCAAACGGGCCGACAGAGTGAGAAGCATGCATTGGGCTCGTGGCCAGGTAGCGGCGATTCTCTGATTCAGCAGGATTTAGTAAATCTCCGTGCTGCCGGCGAGAGAGTGTATACAGATTGTTCCTATGTGCAGTTTGGAGTAAACGATTGTGGACACCTCGGGGGTCGGTGGGCAAGTATCCTTGTGAATTCAATTAGTTTCGGTTTGGTTGAGGAATTGCTCTACTGAGCGTGGTTCGAGGAAAAAAGAGAGGGTTTGGGGCCAAAGCAAATGCAGGGCTTCGTTTATTGGCCGATTGTCGCGGTTCTGGTTGTTGCGACATTTACAGATGTGCGCAGCCGACGCATTCCCAACTGGCTGGTTGCGCCTTTTCTGATTTTGGGGATCGCCGTTTCGGGCTGGCTGCACGGTTGGCGCGGAGTGGGCTCGGGCTTTGCCGGAGCCGCGATGGGGCTACTCCTATTCGGAATCCTTTATTGGATGGGCGGGATGGGCGCGGGAGATGTAAAGCTCTGCGCGGCGATCGGAGCGTGGCTCGGTCCCGGCCAATTGCTGATTTCGCTGGTTTTCACCGGCCTGGCAGGGGGAGCGATGGCGCTCGGCTGGGCCCTCTGGGGTGGGTTCCTCAAAGATCTCTTTCTTCACACCGGCGACTTGGTTTTTCGATCGAAAGAGCGCGGAGCGGTGGTTCTGAGTAATCCGCTGCGGCGCAAAATGCCGTACGCTCCAGCGATCGCAGTGGGGACGCTGATTTCGTTTATTGCAAAGTAAGAGCAAGACAATGTTCGGCAAGAAGCAACGTGGTTCTGGACTTTCGGCGGGCCGGAAAGGCGCGCCGAAACCGCAAGAAGCGAGGAGTCATCAAACCGTGGCTACAGATCCTTCCCCCTTTTCAGCCAGCCAGTTTCCCGACTCGATCGGCGCCGAGGCGTTGTCGATCGCACTTGTCGGCCCGGATGACCATCGACGCTCGTCGGCGTTGTCGGCGTTAATATCGTGCGGCGGCGCCGACGTGCGCGAGTTCTCAGCCTATCCGCAGGGCGGCGACGGCGTAGCGCAAATGCTCGACCGGAGCTTTGACGCGGTTCTCGTGGACCTGGACAGCGACCCTGAGATGGCGTTGGAGTTGGTGGAAAATATTTGCTCGCTGGGAATGCCGACTGTCATGGTATTTTCCGAGACCGCCGATCCGGAGCTGCTGGTGCGCTGCATGCGCGCCGGTGCGCGAGAGTTTCTCGCATTTCCGCTGGCGCCCGAGGTGATGGATGAGGCGCTGGTGCGGGCATCCGCGCGGCGGCCGCAAGTTCGCGAGGAGAAGAAGGCAACCGGCAAGCTACTGACCTTCATGGGCGCCAAAGGCGGGGCCGGCGCGACGATGGTGGCCTCCAACTTTGCGGTCGGGCTGGCCAAGGCATCGGGCCAGAAGACCCTGCTGATCGATCTGGATCTGCCGCTGGGCGACGCAGCCCTCAACATGGGGATCACGGCGGAATACTCGACGATCGACGCATTGAATTCCGTGGAAAGGCTGGATGCGCGGTTTCTCGACCAGCTTCTGGTGAAGCACAGCTCGGGGGTCTGGGTTCTGGCCGCGCCGGGAAGATTTCTTCAGTACCAGGCCAGCACGGACGCCATCGACTGGCTGCTGCACGTGGCCCGGCAGGAGTTTGAGAATGTCGTCGTCGACCTGGGGTCGAAGCTGGACCTTATGGGCACGGATGCGTATAAGGAAGCTAATGTCTTCTATCTGGTGACCCAGTCGAGCATTCCCGAACTGCGCAACTCGAACCGGCTGGTCCAGCAGTTTTTCGCGGGCACGGTACCCAAGCTGGAGATTGTCATCAACCGCTACGAATCCCGGACGCTGGGCGTATCGGAAGAACACATCACGAAGGCATTGACCAGGCCGGCGCAGTGGAAGATTCCCAACGACTATGCGACGGTGCGCAAGATGCAGATTCACGCCACGCCGCTGGTGCTGGCCGATTCGGCGATTACGCGTCAGATCCAGCTCATGGTGAAATCGGTAGCAGGGGCAGAAGCGTCCGCCCCGGCAGAAAAGAAAAAGGGTTTCAAACTTTTCGGGTGAAGGCCGCACCCAAGCACTCCCCCGGCATGGATGGCAGGTAAAACGTGGAAACACTGAATTTAGAAACATACAAAGCGGAAATTCACAGGACTCTGATCTCCAAGTTGGACCTGGAAAAGCTGTCGCGTGTCAACAACGCACAGGCGCGGCAGGCCGTGTCGGGCATCGTCAAGGAGATCATGGCGGACCAGAGGGTGCCGTTGAACTTCGACGAGCAGGAGAAGATCCACGCGGACCTGCTGGACGAGGTCTTCGGGTTAGGGCCCCTGGAACCGCTGCTTCGCGATCCCAAGATCTCCGACATCCTGGTCAACGACAAGGACCATGTATTCGTGGAAAAGGGCGGCCTGCTGCAGAAGGTGAATACGACCTTCCGCGACGACCGACACCTGCTGCAGATCATCGACCGGATTGTCTCGCGAGTGGGCCGCAGAGTGGATGAGTCGTCGCCGATGGTGGACGCACGTTTGCCCGACGGGTCGCGCGTCAATGCCATCATTCCGCCGCTGGCGCTGGACGGGCCCTCGGTTTCCATCCGCCGCTTCGGCACCGGCCCGCTGGCCGCCAATCAGCTGGTGCAACTGAAGAGTATTTCGCCGGAGATGATGGAAGTGCTGTCGTCGGCGGTGCGGGCGCGCATCAGTGTGCTGGTTTCGGGCGGCACGGGCGCCGGCAAGACGACGTTCATGAACATCCTGTCGCAGTACATTCCCAACAACGAACGGCTGGTGACGATCGAGGACGCGGCTGAACTGCGGCTGGCGCAGGAGAACATCGTGCGGCTGGAAACGCGGCCGCCGAACATCGAAGGCCAGGGAGCGATCCGCCAGCGGCAGCTGCTGATCAACGCTCTCCGTATGCGTCCCGATCGCATCATCATCGGTGAGGTGCGCGGCGAGGAAGCCTTTGATATGCTCCAGGCCATGAATACGGGCCACGAGGGCTCGATGACCACCATTCACGCCAACACGCCGCGCGACGCGCTGTCGAGGTTGGAGTCGATGGTGGCTATGACGAACATGAATCTTCCCGAAAAGTCGGTGCGCCAGCAGATCGCCTCGGCGATCACGATTGTCGTGCAGGCCAGCCGCATGAGCGATGGGTCGCGCAAGATCACGAGCCTGGCCGAGATCACCGGCATGGAAGAGAATGTGATCAGTATGCAGGAGATATTTACGTTCCAGAAGAAGGGCATCGGGCAAGACGGGCGGGTCATTGGAGCGTTCGTTCCCACGCGCATTCGCCCGAGGTTCCTGGAGCGTCTGCGCGTGTCGGGTATTATTCTGCCGCCCAGCCTGTTCGAACGGGAAACGCTGGTCGGCTGACGGGAGAAGGGGGACAGGGACGATGTTGGTTGTCGCACTAGTATTTGTCGGCGTGTTCACGCTGGTTGCGCTGCCGCTGCTGGGCAGCGGTCTGGTCCCCTCGCGCACCACGCAACAGGCGCTGGCCACTCTCGATTCGGCGCTCAAGACCGAGAGCCAGGAGAAGCGCCAGCTGGCAATGAACGTCAAGAAGAACGAAAATCTCAGCAGCATTCCCTGGCTGAACCAGAAGCTGAAGAAGCTCGAGATTACGCCGTACCTGCGCAAGACGCTGAATCAGGCGGCGCTGCCGTGGAGCGCGGGACGCCTGCTGACTATGAGCCTGGCCCTGTTTATCATTCCGGCGTATGCGGTTCTCCAATACGTGGATTCGATTCCGGTTGCCTTGGGAGCCGGAGTCCTGCTGGGGTTTGCTCCGTTTGGCTGGGTGCTGTTCAAGCGCAGCCGGCGATTTAACGCGTTCGAGAAGGGATTGCCGGAAGCGCTGGACCTGATGGTGAGCGGCCTGCGCGCCGGGCACAGCCTGCTTGCGGCCATGGCGCTGGTGGCGCGCGAATGCGAAGATCCGATCGGGCCGGAGTTCAAGCTCTGCTTCGAGGAACAGAATTACGGCCTGGAGATGAAGGCGGCGCTGGAAAACCTGCTGGTGCGGGTTCCGCTGCAGGACATGAAGATCGTCTCGACGGCCATCATGATCCAGAAGGAAAGCGGCGGCAACCTGGCGGAGGTGCTCGACAAGGCCTCGAACATCATCCGCGAGCGATTCCGGCTGAAGCGGCAGATCATGGTGCACACCGCACAGGGACGGTTGACGGGATTGATCCTAGCCTTGTTGCCGGTGGTGCTGGGTGTGGGAATTTACTTTGTCGACCCGGGGATGATCAGCGTCCTCTGGCACCGCGACATCGGCATCAAGCTGCTGTGGGCCGCGGTGGGCATGACTTTGCTGGGCGGCTTTGTGATTTGGAAAATCGTAGACATTGACGTGTAAAGGGGAGCGATGACTTTCGCGGTTCTCACATTTTTGGCGGTATTCGTGCTGATCGGGAGCGGCGGTGCTTTGCTGTTCTATCGCGAGGTGATGCTCAAGCGCATCAGTGAGGCGATCTCGCCGCGCCGCAAGCAGGAGCAGAAGAACCTCTCCACGGCGATCAAGCAGACGGGAGTATCGGTAGGGCAGATCGTGGAGCGCTTCGAGCGCATGCTGCCCAAGAGCGATAAGGAAGTTTCGGTGGTGTTGCAGCGGCTGACGCGGGCGGGTTATCGCAACGAGCACGCGGTAAAGATTTTTTACGGCGCCAAGGTGCTCTGCCCGCTTCTGCTGTGCGCCGTGGCGGCGGTAACCGGAATCGCCAGCCTGGGCCCGTTTTTTGTGTATTTGATTTCTCTGGGCGGCGGCTTTCTCGCGCCCGATTTCTGGCTGGGAAAGAAAATCGATGCACGACAGAAGAAGATCACGCGGGGTTTGCCGGATGTGCTCGATCTGCTGGTGATTTGCATGGAGGCGGGCTTGAGCCTGGACCAGGCGACGGCGCGCAGCGCACAAGAGCTGGAGAACTCGCAGCCTGAACTGTGCGACGAACTGGGAGTGGTAGTGCTGGAGCAGCGCGCCGGGCGCGCCCGCTCCGAAGCATGGAAGCGAATGGCCGATCGTACCGGCGTTGATAGCCTGAGGAACCTGGTTTCGATGTTAGTACAGACAGAGCAATTTGGGACGAGCGTCGCCAAGATGCTTCGCGTTCATTCCGACACCATGCGTACGCAGCGGGTTCAAATGATCGAGGAGTTGGCGGCCAAGACATCGGTGAAGCTGGTCTTCCCCCTTGTCCTGTTCATCTTCCCAGCGCTATTTCTGGTTACACTGGGACCAGCCGCGATCGTGATGATGGATTCGTTCAGCACGCTAAACGGCGGCAAATAAACAGGGATAGGAAAGGGAGAAGATCATGGACAATACCACGATTATCAGAATAATTGCCGGGGTGCTGGCAGTCATTATTCTGGTGATTTTGGTTCAGCGCCGCCGCACGCGGGTGAAGTAGGCGGCAGCGCAGAACCATGCTGGGGGCCGCGGGAAACCGGCGGCCACGGCGAATCACGATTCGTTGTCTGGGGCGGCATTTGCGGCGCATCGCCAAATGCCGCAGGGATGAGCCCGGGCGACGGAGCAGGAGAGCTATTCTCTTTCGCGCGCCGACAGCGCGGAAGAAAGGGTCCATTTTCTATGGCATTGATAGAAGAGTCTTCAAGAATGGTCAGAGAACCGAGCCATGGGGCTCCCGCGGCGCAGGCGGCTGAGGGGAAGGGAGACATGGAATCGCGGGCACATTGCGCCTACAACCAGACACGGGAGTGCTTTCTCGGGCTGGAGGTGAGAGCCGCCGACCTGCCGTCGGCAGGGATCGGGGAACTGATGTCGGCGCGTCCGCTGAAGTCGGGCGAGGGAGTTTGGCTGACGCCGTTCCGTGGAATCCCGGCAGCTTCGGTGCCTGCGCCTCTGGACTTGATTTACCTTGACGACGATTGCCGTGTGATCGAGACAGTAGAGTCGTTTCCCACGTTTCAGGTGAGCTCGTCGAGCCCCAGGCCGAAGAGTGTGCTGGCGCTGCCTGCGCATTCGATTTATTCGTCGCAAACTCAGGCCGGCGATCAGCTAGTGCTCTGCGTGGCCGAAGAGATGGAAAGGCGACTGGAGAAACTGGAGAACCCGCGTAACGAACAGACGCCGGCCGCGGTGATTGCGGGTGCGGCCCTGCTGCGCGAGCAGCCGTTGTGGAGCGGCGGCCCGGGCGTGCTTGAAGTGGACAACCGGAAAGAGCCGGGAGCCGCGGCGGAGACCCACCTGATGGATCTGGCGCCACCGACCAAGAGATCGGGCAAGCAGCCGCGGAACTGGTTTGAGCGCTGGTGGTCGCCCGATCCGCGACGGGCGCCGCGCATGCCGGGCAACGGGCTGGCGGCATATTACTGGAATGGGGACGCGCCAACTGCGCACGGGATTCGCGACATCAGCTCGACGGGACTCTATATCGTGACCGAGGAGCGCTGGTATCCGGGAACCCTGGTCCTGATGACCCTGCAAAGGACCGATTGCGGAGAGGAACTTGCCGAGCGCGCGATCGCAGTCAACTCGCGGGCGGTCCGCTGGGGGCCCGATGGGGTGGGGCTGCAATTTGTTCTGTCTGACGAGAGAATTGGGCGAGATGGCAAGCTCCCTCTGCTCGATGCGGTAGGCAGGAAGGAACTCGAACGTTTCCTGGATTGTTTGAAGAAGGAAAAGTGACGGCGCAGGAGTTGCGCTGCGATTGATGTCTGGAAGTAAGGCGGGCCGAATCGGGAATGGCCACGCCGGGAGGAAGAGCGATGAGTCTGGGTCTCGGTCTGCGAAAGCAAGCTGCCCGTTGTTCTCGCGCCGTGAGGCGGATGCTGAGGCTGCGCTCTGAGGAAGGCAGTTCGCTGGTTGAGTTTGCCGTCACGCTTCCGCTGCTGATGACGGTGCTGACCGGGACGGCATCGTTCGCGCTGGCGTTTTACTTCTTTCAGCAACTGGGGAACGCGACCGGGAATGCCGTGCAGTATGTGGCTTCCGACGTAACGCTCATCACCGATCCGTGCGCCACAGCCGAGAGTAAGATCACGGGCGCTTTGCCCACCTGGACGGTGTCGAAGTTTACCTTCACCATGGTGATCACCGATAACACAGGCACAACCCACACCTACGGGCCGACGGCGGGGAGCTCGTTCTCGTGCACTGCGGGCGCCACGTACGAAACTCAAAACGAGCCGATTACGCTGACGGCGCAATATACCTACTCCTGGATGCCGATTTTGAAATTCAGCCCAAGCAGCCCTTTGACATCGACACAAGGAGCCGTCGCAGGTGATTAGGCCGGTCGGAGAAGTGAGGAAGACGGGGAAACGGGCCGCGGAGATGATTTTCGATTGGGCGCGGCAGCGAAAAGGCGGCGATTGCCGGCCGTCTCAGGAGGTGCAGAGATGAAGAATCGTTGGAATCTGCGAAAACAGGCAGCCTCGGCCGCCCGCGGCACGAAAGGCATATGGGGAGTGCGAAGCGAAGAAGGAGGGGCGCTGCTTGAATTCGCAATTGCTCTGCCCCTGCTGATGACGGTTCTGACCGGTGCGGCCTCCTTCACGCTGGCGTTTTACAGCTTGCAAGAGGTTGAAAACGCGACGTCGGGGGCAACCGCGGCTGTCGCCGCCGAGCAGGGAACGGTGGCAGACCCTTGCGCAGCCGCCCAGACACTCGTGCAGGCAGCGCTTCCTGGGTGGACCACATCGAAAATCAGCTATTCATTGACGATCACCGACTCGAGCGGGACCGCGCACTCCTATCCCGCATCGGGGATGACGTCGGGCTCCAGCACGTTCACTTGCACGGCAGGCAGCCCGGAGCTGGCTGCGGCCGAGCCGGTTACGTTAAAGGTCCAGTACAGCTATAGCTGGTTGCCGATCGTGGCATTTAGTCCCTCGAGTGCGCTCGCGGCCGCGTCAACGTCGATGGCAGACTAGGGCCTGTTAGCAGGCCCTAAAAACACCGGGAAATCAATCTCCCCATCCGACGCGCGAGCTCATCGCGCAGAAGTCGCCAAAGGCGCGGGCGCTCGGGCCCGCGTCTTGTCATTACCGCAAGAGCGTAACACTTCAGTAACCGTCAGGGATTCCGTTTTTTGGCACCAAAGATAGCCTTCCGATCGGTCGGCGATTTGGTACCATGAGACGTCTCTCTCCCCCTCGGATGTCAAAGCGAAATCTTGCCTAGGTTGGGAGTAGTCGTCCTGGAACTCGCGCAGACGATGAGTAACCTCACGGTGGCTGCGGGCGGCGGCAGCGGAGACGGGCAACAGCTTCGTACGGAACCAGGGAATCCGATACCTGCGGCGGATTCTGAAAGGGAGACCGGCCAGCCGCGGTTGGGTGGGCCGATTGGGAGGTGCGCAGCATGAAAGTGAATTCGAACTTTTTGAAGCGGGCCCTCGCCGGAGCGGCGAAGCGTCTTGGCAGTTTGCGCGGCGAAGAGGGCACGGAGCTGGTGGAGTTCGCGTTCATCGCGCCGTGGTTCATGGCGCTGCTCATGGGGACGGTGTCGTTCGGAATGGCGTTTTACAGTATGCAACAGTTGTCGAACGCAACCGCGTTGGCTGTGCAGGCGGCGACCTATGCCGAATCGGGGAAATGCACCGCAACCGGCCCAGGCTGTTCAGCGTCGGAGGTGAGTGGAGGAGATCTTGTCGATCTGTGCGCGGCCGCCCAGGCGACGGTTCAATCGAAGCTGGCGAACTGGAACGCAGGGAATTTCAAGTACTCGATGACGATCACCAATCCTGTGAGCGGGACGAGCAACACCTACAGCGATGGTTACGGGGGTACGTTCAGCTGCAACACGGGCTCAAGTAGCACCACGGATGCCCAGGACGTTTCAGGGCAGGTCGAAGCCGTGCAGCTTACAGTCACTTACAAATATCAGTGGGTGCCGATGCTCTTGATCAGCCCGTCGACCCCGCTTTCGGCGACTCAGTCTGCAATCGCTGAATGACGGACTCGGTGAAGGGGATGGGAGGCGCGGAGATGAAGGTCGATTCTGGTAAGTGGAGGCGGACCAGCCTGTATATTGCCGCAGCCAAGCGCCTTTCTCACCTGCAGGGCGAAGAGGGCGCGTCGCTGGTTGAGTTCGCTGTGGTGGTGCCGGTGCTGATGTTCCTTCTGCTGGGTGCGGCAACTTTCTCGCTGGGGTTTTATAACCTGCAGATGCTGCAGAGCGCCACAGAGACGGCTGTGCAGGCGGTCGCTGCAACGGCAGGGTCGGTCCCCGATCCGTGCAACATGGCAATGAATACGATTCAGTCTGCGCTCCCCGGCTGGACGACAGCGAACCTCAGCTACAGTATCAGCATCACCGACAGCGCCAACGCGGCGACGATTTACACGGGAACCGGCAACACCTTCACCTGCACGGCCGCCGGTTCAAGTGGCGGAAGCACCGAGGAGTTTCCGAACACTCCTGTTGTGCTCACGGTTAAGTACAAGTACACGTGGTTACCCTACCCGGGTTCGGGGAACTGGGCCCCGCTGTCGACGACTGAAGCGGCGATGGCAGATTAAGAGGAGGTATTGAGGATGCGAAACTCCAAGAACCGGATCATGCGCAGGTTTCTAAGGCGCGAGCAGGGCCAGACTCTGGTGTTGACCGCCGTTATGGGGTTCACGCTGATGGCGCTGTCAGCGGCGGGGATTGAGAGCGGTCACGTGTACTACGCCTACCGGCTGCTGCAGGCCTCGACGAACGCGGCGGCGCTGGCGGCTGGACAGGACATGCCCAACATCGGCACGTCAGGAAGTACGATCCAGGGCACGGCGAACTACGACGTGACCGAGTACAGCTCGGAGTCGGGCAAGCTGAACGCAACGAATATGCTGCAGAACGCTGCGATCTCCGCGAGCTTTACCTGCTCGAGCACGCTTGCGAGCGCTCCGTTCAACGTTGCTTGCCAGAGCCCCACCTCGGGCACATGCTCGAGCGGTTTGACCTGCAACCAGATTGTGGTGACGCAGACCGCCAAGGCGCCCTTGTGGTTCGGCGGATTCCTGGGGGTTCCCACGATGAATCTGGCGGCGTCGGCGACGGCATCCATGAGAGGCGGGACCAACATCCCCTACAACATTGCCGTGATCATCGATACCACGGGGTCGATGGCGAGCTGTAATGCCACTCAGGGCGGCGGCGGAAATCCCTGCACTTCCGATTGTCCCAACGGCGCCACCTCGGAGGTTGACTGCGCAGTGCAGGGGCTGAAGATCATGCTACAGAATATGGATCCGTGCGCACTGAACACGACCTGTGCTTCAGGCAGCGGATATGTCGATTCGGTATCGTTGTTCGTCTTCCCGGCGATTGAGGTCACGTCATCCAAGAACTACACCGTTAACGACACCACCTGCCCGACCTCCAATCCTCCGACCGTTCCCTACAGTTTCGAAGACTGGACCGGGACCGGTTCAACTTCCGATTTGTTCTTGCCGACCCCGACAGGCGTTGGCAGCACGTACATACCAACCAACGCAGGCACTTACCAGGTAACCAACTGGGACAACACCTACAAGACAAACGATCTGACGACAACGCTCAACGCGAGCGATTCACTAGGACTTCCGATTGCAGTGGGCGCCGAGTCTTGCTCCAAGGGCCTTCAAGCGCCGGGCGGCGAGGGGACTTATTACGCTCAGGCGATTTACGAGGCACAGGCCGCTCTGGCTGCGGAGCAGACGAAATACCCAGGCTCGCAGAACGTGCTGATCATTTTGAGTGACGGCGATGCGACTGCGTGCAATACACAGGTCGCCACCGGCAGCACTACGGGCACGGTGTTCCAGAACACTTGCGGAGGCGGCGGGGGCGGCAACAGTGAGATCTTGGCGGATAATTGTCCGTCGATTGCGTCGTACACCAACCCCTCTACCAAAGTTGTCACGTATCCCACCAGCGCGGCCCCGTGTCCCAACCCGGCTTATGCCGGGCTGCCCATCAATGGGACCGCCTATTCCTATACGAACGCAGGGAAGACTGTGTACGTATTACCGACGGGCTACAACTCCGCCGCTTATCCTTCTGCGCTCGGCATGTGCGGTCAGGCAGTTCAGGCAGCACAAGATGCCACCTCGGCAGGAACTGCGGTCTACACGGTCGCCATGGGAGCGGAGACCACGGGCTCTTGCACGAGCGATGCAGAATACTCGCTGGGGCCTTACACGGGTGCGTCGACCTGGCCTGGGGCGGGTGGGCAGGCCTGCGCCGCGATCGGGGCGATGGCCTCAAACGCAAACACGTTCTATTCCGACGGCATAAATGGATGCAAAGCGACGAACACCAAGGCTTTTACCACGATGGCGCAGATCTTTGATGCGATTTCGGGTAATTTGACCGTTGCGCGGCTTGTGCCACCCGGAGTTTAGCCGAAGAAATCGGCGGCGCGCGACGGCAGCGTAGAGAGACAAAGAAGGGGCATGGGCGTTCAGCCTGTGCCCCTTTTTGCTGCGACGAGTCGAAGCGGAGTTGCGTCCCCGGTGCGTTGCCGCCAAGGTGCTTGAGGATCGCGCAAAAATCGGTCGATTTTGTGCCTGATCGGGTCTTCGAGGCGCACATTCTGGAACATTCCTGACTGCGATTCTGGGCGGCACCCAGGTCGACACCCGGAAATGAGGGTTTTCTCTCCGTTCAACTGCGGTGGCTGGGCGGCTGTTGTTGACCTCCCCAGTCCACGAAAGCCGGGGACCGGGGTACGCTGTCTTGGCAACCTCCTCATAACTCCATTGTTTGCAGGTAAATGCAACGTGCTAGCACCAAAGTGCGATTTGCGGTTACCTGCGGATTCCGCATGATAGTGTCGTTGTTCCCTGTCTGAACGCCGGGGAGCGAGGCCGGCTTGTGGCTTTGCTTCCGGGCAGGCACGGAGAAACACGTGTGATCGGCGCATGTTCTCGGGGTGTGGCGCGGTCCGGATTCTTGTTCCAGATCCGGGCAGTGCCGATTGAAATCTGAATTCGCCCCGATGATGAACAGCCACACGATGGCGCAGGCGGCGCTGGCTGTTTACGGGAGGAAGGGTTCGATGCAACGCTTGGGAATCGCAATCTTGCGCAGGTTTTTGAAAGATGACCGCGGTCAAACGGCTGCGGTACTCGCCGTGGTGATCTTTGCTTTGGTGGCGCTATCGGCCGCCGGCGTGGAGACCGGCCACGTCTACTACGCCTACCGGTTGCTGCAGGCGTCGACCAACGCGGCTGCACTCGCGGCTGCGCAGGGAATGCCGGACATCGGCACGTCGGGCAGCACAACCGTTGGAACAGCGTGGGGCAACCTGATCACGTACAGTTCCCAGAGCGGCGAGAAGAACGCAACCAACATTTTGCAGAGTGATTCGATTACGGCGGATTTTTATTGCGCGTCGTCGATCACGGGTTCGCCGTTCAATGTTGGGTGCCAGACGCCTCCCTCAGGCGAAGGGAGCTGCACCAGCGGCTCGACCTGCAATGCGGTCAAGGCGACGCAGACGGCAAAGGTGAGTTTGTGGTTCGGCGGATTCGTGGGAGTCCGCACCATGAACCTGGCAGCGCAGGCAACGGCGGCGATGAGGGGCGGGCTTCACTTGCCGTACAACATCGCGATGATTATCGACACGACAAACTCGATGACCAGCGGCGCGCCTTCTGCGGACGGATGCGGCACCAATGCGTCGCAGGTGCAATGCGCAGTCACTGGAGCTCTGGACATGCTGGAATCGATGTATCCGTGCGTAGGCGGCGCGTCAACCACCTGCACTTCAACCAGCGATTACGCCGACGCAGTGTCGTTGTTTGTGTTCCCGCCAGTGGCGGCGGGAAGTGCGACAGATGACACGAACTGCCCGACAAAAAATCCTCCGACCGTTCCATATGCATTTCCGGTTGTGACGCCGGGGTCGAGCCAGAATCTGATTTTACCGACCTCGACCACACAGTATCCGAACAACGCGGGAACGTACCAGATTGTTTCGTGGAACCAGACGTACAAGTCAACCAACGGCTCGTCGACGCTGCTGGCGACGGACCCTCTGGCGGTGGCGGTAGGCGCCGGCGGAGGCACCTGCCAGGGTCTTAAGGCGCCGGGTGGCCAGGGTACGTATTATGCGCAGGTGATTTACGCAGCGCAAGCGGCGCTGGTGGCGCAGCAGACTGCGGAAGCGGCCAAGGGGTATGCCACGTCGAATGTGCTGATCATTCTGAGCGACGGCGACGCGACCGCGAGCAATTCGTCCGCGAACACCTCAGCCGGGGGCAACAACGGCAACGGCAACCAAATCGTGGCGCTGTCGGGCACTCTGAATGGAACCTGCACATCGAGCAAGTGCACGAACTCGAATGCGACGACGACGACGTATCCCTCCGCGCTGGGCGAATGCGGCCAAGCGGTGCAGGCGGCACAGGCCGCGACGGAGGCCGGCACCAAGGTCTACACGGTAGCCATGGGATCGGAGACGTCAGGGAGTTGCTTAACGGATGCGCAGTACACGATTTCGTCCGGCTCGACGTACGGCGCAATTGGCTACCCCAGCGGGCCCTACTCGGGGCAGGCATGCAACGCCATCGAGGCGATGGCGACGAATGTCAACACTTTCTTCTCCGACAACACCGGCGGATGCCCGGCATCCACTCCAAACACCAGCTACACGACGATCGGCAGCATCTTTCAGGCGGTGGGGACCAACCTGTCGACGGCGCGATTGATCCCGAACGGGACGACATAAGGCAGCACTCGCTGACCTGAAGAGAAGAGGCGGGCGTGAAGGCGTCCGTTTTCTTGGTGTGCTGGGAGAGGCGGCGACGACGTGTGCGCGGGCGGGGCGTGGCCGCGCTACTCGTATTCCTGGGGAATAATCAGCAGAACTTCGACGCGGGCAGGCTGGCCATCCTGGGCGGCAGGCCTGAACTGCCACTGCTGCAGCGCGGCAAGGACGAACTGGGCGCGAGGAAAATCCTCGGGAAAGAGAACGGAGAGGGTTTCGAAGCGGCCGGATTGGTTGACAAAGCCGTGGACCATGAGGGCATCGGCGTCGACCGATCCGGGCTCCAGATTTGGGCGAACGATGTTGTACGGCCAGGGGGCGTCGAGGCGGGCGACGGTACCCGCATGAGATGCGTCGGCCGCCCGCGGCAACGAATACTGGAGGATCCAGCTCTTGGCCAGGCCGACGTGGAGATAGGCAGTGTAGGTCAGCCTGCCTGACCATACGTCACCGATTTCGGGATACCGGTCCTGGAGCGAATCACCCACGATCACCGAGCTGAAGTGGCCGTCCTTGGGCACCGCGACGAGCGTGGCGCCGGCGACGATGTTCTGGTCTGAGTCGGAATTCGTTCCCGATCCTGGATGGGCCGGAGCCGCCGCCCCGGAAGGTGCGGCCGGCCCAGGAGTATTGTTTGTTGACGGGTTCGTGCCCTGACCCGCGCCGGCTCCAGGGCTGGTGACCTTGGCCACCGGTCCCTGACCCGATCCTGCGTCTTCGTTGTTGGTCTTCGCGGCTTGATTGGGCCCAGCGCCTTTGCCCTGGTCGTTCGCCTTTGCCGCTGGGTTTTGGCCTCCGCCTGTCGCTTCGGGTTTGGCGTTCGGGCTGCTTTGCGCCACTTGAGAATTTTGCGCCTGTCCCTGACCGAGGGCTCCCTGTGTGTTTGAAGCTTTGGTTTCATTCACCGGCGGCAAATTGACGGTCTGGTTGCCTGCGCGCAGGTCAGAGAGAGACATGATCTGCACGGGAGTCGGCTGCAGTGTGGACTGGGAGGCTGTGACGGGCGGCAACTGAACCTGCGGTTGCGGCGAGTGAACCGTGACCGGCGAAGTGGTGCTGGGCGGAACGATATTTCTCGGCGAAGGATGGAAGCTGGAAGCGACGTTGACGTTGGCCAGGTTCAATTCCTGGTTGGGCGACTCGACGGAAGGCTTGACGTCGGCGCTAGTGGGCTTTTGCGGCTGCGGCGGAGTTACGGTCTTGAGCTCGACCTTGTTGGTTGGAGACCAGATGACAATCTGTGGCAGCGGAATCTCCTGGGTAAGTTGGACGGGCTTGGGGAGATCGGGCTGGACCAGGGTTTGCGGACCCGGTTTAGCTGGAGCCGTCTGGGGCGGAGCCACGGGAGCGGGTGCACTGCTGCCTGCTGCGGCCGGCGCGGACGGTGCGGGCGGTGCGGGCGGTGCCGGCGCGCGGGGAGCGGGGCGGGCGCTAGGCAAAGGTGCGCGCGCGTTGGCTGCAAGCTGCGGCATATCGGGCATGTGCAGATCGAGCTTGCGCACCGAATAATGTTCGGTGATCACCTTGGTAAATGGCGGCCTGTAAGCGATTGCGAACCAGGTGATCGCGATGGCGACCCCGTGGACAACGACGGAAAATGCGAACGAAAGGGGCTGCGGGCCCTGATCAGAGCGCTGCGTGAAAAGCGTGGTCATGCCGGAAGGTGGCATCAAGGGGAGATTTTGCCTCCTACAGTTTCCGATCGGCCGCATAGGCGTCGCGCATCAACGACGCATGTCCCTTTTGGAAGAGTATATCTGCCCATGGGAATTCTAGCTTTTTACTGTGTCGACCCAGATGGCGCAATGGTGGTAGTGGCTCGATCTGCTGGTTTACGCGCAAGTGATGGCGCAATGGTGGTATTGGCTGCCGGAATCATAGTGGGGCATTCTCATTGAGAGCAATGGAGCGCAAAACTCGAGAAGGCGGCATGTTGAGCGGCAAGGCGTCATTGGGCCATTTTCAGCATCGCTCATTTTGAGTTGTGTACTCATAGCTCTTTTGGTACCCCACCGTTAGATCGGAGCAAATCCTCGGGGGTGAGCGAGGTCATCGGGAATAAACTGAGACCGCGCTGCCCGTAGAAAAGCCGAAGCGATGAGATTGGCCGGAGAATTCCGGGCGTGCGACTTTAGCGGTTTTGCCGGAAACGGCAAGCGGGGCAGGCAGAGAAAGGCGGAGCAGGCGCGAGGCCGGGCTCCTACAGGATAGGGATGAATCGAAGACTTCTAACGATCCTCCTCGTCGCGTTTGCGATAGCCGGCATCTGCGCTTTCCTGGTCTATCGCATCGTGAGCGTGCGCATGAACGCGTCAAAGCCGCTATCGACAGCGCGCGTGGTTTCGGCGGCCAAGGATATTCCATTGGGCGCGGTTCTGCAGGCGAGCGACTTGAGCACGCTGACGATTGCCGGCGCTGCACCCAAAGGCGCGATTATGGACCCGAAACAGGCGATCGGGCGCGGTGCAATGGCGCAGATTCCTCAGGGTGAGCCGATTTTGGACAGCCAGTTGGCGGGGCTGGGATCAGGCGGCGGGTTGGCGCCGACGATTCCCGACGGCATGCGCGCCAGCGCGGTTCGTGTCGACGAGGTCGTGGGCGTTGCGGGGTTCGTGATTCCCGGCATGCGCGTCGACGTACTGGTTTCCGGCAATCCGCCGGGCGCCGCGGCGACGGATGGTGTGGTTACAAAAACCATCCTGCAGAACATCCAGGTTCTGTCAGCGGGTACCGATATTCAACGAGACAACCAAGGGAAACCGCAACAGGTACAGGTTGTGACACTGCTGGTGACGCCGGAGCAAGCTGAGATTCTCAGCCTGGCAAGCAACTCGCTCAAGATTCAACTGGTGTTGCGCAACCCGCTGGACACAAAGGTTGCAGAGGTGCCGGAAAACTCGATGCGCATCCTCTTCGGGCAGCCCGCGCCGGCCAAGACCGCGCCCCACCCGGTGGCGAAAGCACCGAAGCCGGTGACGAATACCTACTCGGTCGAGGTCATCAACGGCTCCAAAACCAGCGAAGAAAAATTTCCTTCTACCGGGGGATCGAAGTGAGATCGAAGGCTGGGATTGCCATAGCATTTTTGATCGTATTGTCTTGGGCGTGTTGCGCTGCTACGCGCGCGCAGGCTCAAGCGGCGCCGTCTGCCGCTCCTGCTGAGGGCGTGAGATTTCAGGACTCGACGAACGAGTTGTCGGTGACCGTGGGCAAGTCCGTTCTGGTCGACACTGCGCAGCCTGTGCAGCGCGTGGCGGTTGGCGTTGGCGACGTTGTGGAAGCCATGGCCGTGAGTCCCACCGAGATCATGTTGAGCGGCAAAGCTCCCGGCGAGACGAGCCTGATTATCTGGGATATCCGTGGGGGCCGGCAGTTCTTCAACGTCACTGTGCGGGCCAGCAACCTGGTGACGGGCGATACGCTCGACGGGATTCGCCGCGAGCTGAGAACCGAACTGCCGAACCAGACGATCCGCGTGACATTCGACAACGGGAGCATCTACCTGCGCGGCACGGTGAAAGACCTGACGAGCTCAACGCGCGCGGAGAAGATCGCGGCGTCGGCCGGGAAAGTGGTGAACCTGCTCAATGTGGAGGTGCCGGCCTCGGCGCCGCAGATCCTACTGAAGGTGCGCTTCGAATCGGTAGACCGCAACAAAGAGACCCAGCTCGGCATCAACCTGTTCAACCTGGGCCTGGGCAATGCGATAGGCGGAGTGACGACGGGGCAGTTTACGCCGCCGGTTATAGCCGGCGGAGGCGCCACCGCCAGCACTGGATCTTCGTCGAGCGGTGGATTCTCGGGGAGCAACGGCACGACACAGATTTCCAACGAAGGGAATCTGGTCGCCTTCTTTCCAGGCCTGAATGTAGGGGCCATCTTGACGGCGATGGAACAAAAAGGAGTATCGCAGTCGCTCGCCGAGCCGAACCTGATGGCGGCCAACGGCAAGGAGGCAAGCTTCCTGGCGGGCGGAGAGTTTCCTTACGCGACCGTGTCGGGGTCATCAAACGGCCTGGCGCAGGTCAATATCGAGTTCAAGGAATACGGCATCCGCCTGAACTTCATTCCAACCGTCACTCCGCGTAACACGATCCGGTTGCAGGTAGCGCCGGAGGTGAGCGCCCTCGACTACACCAACGGAGTCGAGCTTTCCGGGTTCAACGTGCCTGGGATCTCGTCGCGCAGAGTGAACACTGAAGTGGAGCTGCAGGATGGGCAGAGCTTCATGATCGGAGGCTTGCTCGATAACACAATCTCCGATACATTCCAGAAGATTCCGTTTCTCGGCGATATTCCGATCCTCGGCAAGCTGTTCCAGTCGGAGTCGAAGACGAAGAACAACACCGAGCTCGTTGTGATCGTGACGCCGGAGATTGTGGCGCCGATCCAGGCGGGCGCACCCGCCCCAGAGTTGCATCTGCCCGATAAGTGGCTGCCACCGAATTCGAACATCCCGATGCACCAGCCGGATGCGAAGACGGCGGAAAACACTCTGCCGCCAACTCCGCCGACGATTCCTGTGGAGACGCTGATCCAGAGCATGCAGCCGGAGAAGACGCTGGTGATTGAAGGTGCATCCGGCGGTTTCGGCACCGGCGGCACGGCCATCAACCCAGGCTCCAATACAACGACTACGACGACGTCGACACCGACGCAATAAGGGCTGCCGAATCTGGAGAACGCGGAGACGGCAGCTCCGCGGAGGAATCCTTCACCGCGGATGGCGAAAGCCATCAGGGAGTTCATTATGCCGCAGTCTCGTGAGGCGGCTTCGGGTCTACGTCAAGCCGTCAACGTCACGCGGAAAACAATTCTCGCCAATGAACTGCAACTTGCCGGCAGCGGGGAGTCTCGCAGAAAAGGACTTCTCGGGCGGGAGAGCCTTCGACCCGGCGAGGGGCTATGGATCGTGCCTTGCGAGTCTGTGCACACGTTCTTCATGCGCTTCGCTATCGACCTGGTTTATCTGGACCGCAAGCACAAAGTAAGGAAGGTAAGGAGCAGCGTGGGTCCGTGGCGCATGTCGGCGTGCTTCACAGCGCATTCAGTGTTGGAGCTACCGGCGGGTACGATTCGAGAGACGCAAACGGAATGCGGAGACGTAATCGAAATCGCGCCGGCTGAAGCTGCGGCAGACGACCAGGCGCGAGAGTCTCAGCCAAATTCCCCGGCTGATCCTCTGGAGCGACTCGCGCCCCGCCTCGCGGGCAAAAACGCCGCCGCAAGTGACGAAAGACCAACCGCAGATCCTTCGCTTCGGTCGCCGGGCGACCTCCGTTCAGGATGACAGGGACGGTGAAGTTGCGACGGACACGGCGGCCGCCTTGCGAGCGGAGGCGCGCACGAAGAGAAACCACGCGAGCCATGCCGGCGCGACCCACAGATACGTCGCCGAGTGAAGATCGAAACGGTTGACCTGAATTTCAATCGCGATGTAAATAAGGGCCAAAAAAGAGAGCAGCCACTTGGACCGGGTGCGCGCAGCTCCCACCAAGACTGCGGGCAACGCCACCGATTGATCGAAGATCCACCCAAACGGGGCGACGAGAAGCGATACCAGGAGGAGCATTCCGCCGTCGTCGAGCCAGTCCCAGGTGCGGCGTCGCGGCCAGAAATAGAAGATGGCCCAGATACAGCCGAGGATGGCAGGCACGAAGGCGAGCCATTCGGCCCTGGGATTGACCGTATCGCGCAAAACATCGCCGAAGTAAGGCGTGAATTCGCGGGTAATCGTCGAGGTGCGCATGTAATGGATGTACTGCGACCAGGCCGATGGGTCGACGAGGGCGGTGATGGCGGCGTCAATCGCCATGGCCGTGACCGCGCCCGCGAGGATGCGGTAGCTGCGCGAAACGAGGATCCAGATCAGGATGATCAGTGCGAAGGGCAGAAAGAGGTGCGGCTTGAAGCTGCAAAGCCAGAGCGCCGCGCCTGCGGCAAATGGGCGAAGCTTGTAAAAACGGAGGAACAGGACAAGACCAAAGAGAAGAATGACGGAAGTCTGGCCAAGAATGACGCAGAATAGCGCTGGCGGGAAGCAATATCCGAGCCACTCGATAGGCCGGCCCGGCTTGCCCAGTGTCTTCGAAAGCATGCGGACAGACACGACGAGCAACGCAAGCATCATGAGCGACCACGGCAGCGCGGCCGCTCGCGAGCCGAAGTAGCCCAAAGGAAAGGCCAGCGGAAGAGTCCATGGCGTGTTGCGCATGTAATACGACGTGCCGCCTTTGAATCCGGCATCGCGCTCAATCTGGTTCAACGCGGCGGGATCGTAGGGGTTCTGATGATGCACGAGTTGCTGGCCGGTAGCCCAATAGACGATGTAATCGCGGCGGGCGACGATCTGGTTGTCGAAGGGCAGAAGGCCGAGGAACAGCGTAGTGAAGAGAATCGCGAGGGCGCACGCTATCACGATCAGGATCATGCTGATGTCGCGTTCCTCTTTCACGCCTGGCGACTTGTGGGTTTCGATTGTCACGGCCTCACTTCATTGATTGAAACCGATGTTTTTGCCGCGGAACATGGCGAATTGGTTGCAGGAGTTTTTGAACTTGAGTCAGGGCCGAGGCCGGCATGGGAATCAGGCAGGCTCACGTGCCGAACTCGATGCCGTGCCGCCGCTCTCGCGGCGTGCCAAGAGATACCACGCGAGCCACGCGGGCGCGGTCCAAAGCCAGGCAGGCGAAACCACCTTTACGAAACAGATTTCGATGTCTGCGGCGAGGATGAGGAGCGCGAGGGCCACGAGCATTTTGCGGGAGCGAGCGATATAGGCGCCATGAAGGAGCGCGGGCATCACCAGGCTCTGGTCGTAAAGCCAGCAATAGGGGGCAAACACAATGGACGCGAGCATGAGTGGGCTGCTGTTTGCGGTCCAATCCCAGGCCCGGCGGCGACGCCAGAAGTAGATGAGCGCCCAGATGGAGCAGAGCATCACGGGTAGGTACTGAACCCAGACGGAGTGAGGAAAGAGCCACTGGCGAAAGGCAACCGGGAGGCACGGGATGAAGTCATTTTCGACTGCGGGAGAACGCATCATGGCAAGGTAGCCGCGCCATGCCCCGGGCGAGACCCACGAGGCGGCCAGGCTGCTGAGGGCAAGCGCGGCCACGGCGCCGCCGAGAAGCTTATAACTGCGCGAAACGACGATCCACGCGGCGAGTGCGACTGCGAAGGGCAGAAAGAGATGCGGCTTGAGGGTGCAGAGCCACAGAGAAGCGCCGGCCGCGAAGGGACGCCGCAGATGAAAACGCAGGAACAGCGCCAGACCGATCAGGGCCAAAAGCGCGGTTTGGCCCATGGTGATGCAGATCAAGCAAGGAGTGAATGCGAAGCCGAGCCAATGGATGCGATTCGCCGGCGAGCCATGCAGCTGATGCACCAGCATCACCCCGAGAAGGAGGCATCCGAGGAGGAGCAAAGTCCAGAGGATGCCGGCGATGCGCAGCGAAAGCAGGCCCAGGGGCAAAGCCAGCGGCAACGCCCACGGGGGATTGCGCATGATCAGGACAGCCCGGCTATCAAGCCCTTGAGAGTGCTCCAGAGCTGCGATGGCGTCGCGGTCGTAGGGGTTGGCGTGGCCGAGGAGCAGCCGGCCCGTGGCCCAGTACGAGACGAAGTCGCGCGAGGCGCCCAGCTTGCCGGCGACAGGAACTGCAAAAATATAAAGGATGATGACGGCAAGTGCGAGACCGGCGACAGCCGCAACGGAGAGTTCAGCAAGGTTGCTGCGCTCCTGTGCGGAGGGAAGGACGAGCTTGCCGGCCATGGTGGCTATTCTCATATACTTCGATCATGAAGTCGATACAACATTGGTCATGACGATCGATTGAGACCGGTGTTCATGCGGGTCTGAGAGGCTGCCCTCATGGGCATTTGCGCGAGAAGCCCTGTGGCCGGCGAATGAAACTGAGTGGTTGCGGGCATCGCCGGCGAGCCGCGAATTCTGGATGGAGCGGATGGAGCAAACGACGGTCGGGGAGCAAAGGCCTCAAATGAGTAAGCGAGTCCGCGTGTTGCTGACGGTGTTGATTACGTCGGCCGCGGCCGCCATCGTTCTGGCCGCCTATATTGCCGCCATCAGCGACAGCAGCGCCGCGGAGAGCGATTTCATTTCCTACTGGGCCGCCGGGCACCTGCTGGTCCACGGACAGAATCCGTACGATATTGCGGCGGTGCGCGCGCTTGAAACCGGAGCGGGCCGCAAACCCGGCGAGCAGGTGCTCATGATGCGGAATCCGCCGCTGGCGTTTTTCATGGTGTTGCCATTTGGGAATGCGAGACCGAAGACGGGCGTGATCGCGTGGCTCTTTGTCCTGATCGGAGCTTTGGCGGTAGCGAGTTTTCTGATTTGGCGGTTGAACGGCCGGCCGGATAGCCTTTTCAATTTTTTTGGATTCGGATTCGCCTCCGTCCTTGCCTGTCTTATGGCCGGGCAATGCGGCATCCTGCTCCTGCTGGGAATCGCGCTCTTTCTTTTTCTCTACAACGATCGCCCGTTCCTTGCCGGCGCTGCTCTTTTGCTGTGCGCGCTCAAACCTCACTTCTTCACGCCATTCGGCATCGCTCTGGTTCTGTGGTGCGTGACCACGAAAAAGGGCCATCGCGCCGGTTACGGGGTGCTGGTGGGCGCCTGTGTTGCGGTTGCGGGGAGCTGCTTGTTGGCCTATGTGCTGGACCCGCACGCATGGAGCCAATACTCAGAGATGATGCGCACCGGTGGAGCGCTGAATGAGGTTGTGCCCAGACTGGGCGCTGAGCTGAGGCTTCTGATCGACCCGCGAGCCGTGTGGGTGCAGTTCATTCTTGAAATGGCGGCGTGTGTCTGGACCGTGTGGTACTTCTTGACGCGGCGGGCAGTATGGAACTGGATGGACCACGGGCTGTTGCTTTTGCTGGTTGGAGCTGTCTGCACACCCTACGGGTTTTTGACTGACGAATCGCTTCTGCTGCCTGCGATCCTGGCGGGAGTGTATCGATCCATCGCGTCGAAGAAGCCCCTGTGGCCGGTTGGGGTGCTGGCGGGGGCCGAGCTCATAGAACTTTTTGCAGGCGCGACCATCGTCTCACCGTATTATCTTTGGACGGCCCCGGCGTGGCTCTGCTGGTACCTCTACGCGACGGATAGATTTTCGCCCCGACTGGTCCCAGCAACCGCATGATCCGTCGGAGCCGCCAACTATTGCACGATTTGATGACAAGTCCATTACCGGCTCTTCGCTGCAGCGCGGGAACGATATAATCCCGGCAAAGCCAGCCTTAAGGCATTTCTCGTTCGTGAGGATCTTTCCAGTTAAGGCCGCTTCCGCCTCGCGGTTCCGTCGCTTCACGGAGTGAACATGGCGTCAGAGGGTGCCTCAATGCGGCCATTTCTTTGGGTGTGGCTCGCTTACACCATTGCGATCTTTGCGATTGCGATATGCGTCTGGCTCCCGAGCGGGCTTTATAAAGAGATGGACTTCCGCTCGGTGTATTCGGCGGGCATCCTTGCGCGTACAGACCCCTCTCATCTTTATGATCAGGCGCGGCTGAAACAGGTGCAGGATAGTCAGGTGTCGCGGCGCGATGGGGCGATTCCTTTCGGGCATCTCGCTTATGACGCGGTGCTTTATGTTCCGCTTTCGCTTCTAAAGTACCGTGATGCGTACTTGGTGATGCTCTTCTGCAACTCAGTGCTGATCGGGCTTTGCTTTCTGGCGGGACGCAAGGAGTTTTCGCTCAAGATCCCGTTGTGGCAGCCGCGTGCCGGGCTTATCTTCTTCGCCTTCCTGCCTACGACGATCGCCCTGGCCCAGGGACAGGATTCGCTGTTGCTTTTGTTGATCCTTTGCCTCACCTGGAGGCTGCTCGACCGCTCGCAGCATTTTGCCGCGGGCGTGGTCCTGGCCAACATGCTTCTGAAGCCGCACCTCGCATTGATGATGGCGTTGTTCATCGCCGTGCGCTTTGGGTGGCGCTTCGTGGCAGGCTTCGCGGCGGGTGCGGCCGCTGTTCTAGCCATCTGCCTGCCGTTCCTGCGCCATGGAGGCTGGAGAAGCTGGCTGGGAGTGTTGTCGGGCCTGAGCCTGGCTTCGGGACATAACGAGATGCAAGAAGCTGCCATGGGAATCTACTCCTGGGCGATGCCGAACGTGCGCGGAGCGCTGTTGCTGACCCTCGGCCATCTGGTTTCTTCGCATGTTCTGTTTGCGGCGGTTTGCCTGGTCTCGCTGATTCTGGTGGTCTGGGGGCTGGTCGTCGTTCGCAGGCTGTCCCCACCGAGTGCATTTGCATTCGCCATGATCGTCACCGTCCTGGTGAGCTATAACTTCGAGCCGCATGACCTGGTGATCCTGCTCCTGGCGATGGTCTTGATCGGGACTCGGGTGAGCCCGACTCTGGCGCGATGCAGGGATGTCATTCTGGGCCTTCCAATCGCATTGATGATCTTCGCCCCACCTACGCCACCCGGCGCGGGCTTTACACTGATGTGTGCTCCCCTGCTGGCGGCCGCGTTTGCTCTGAGCTGGAGCGCAAAGGCGCAGCCGGCGCGCGAGGCGCCAGCTTGACTTGAGCGCCTGCAGCAGGTTGCTTGGCACAGGAGTCAGCGCGCCCGGCAGCCCTGCCCCGGTGCCAGACCGGCCTAAGGTGTGGCAGTGGCCCGGACGGCAAAAGGGCTTTGAAGGTAGGGTGGGGGGGCTACCAGGAGCGAGTCAGGCTTTGCGGGAAACACCAAAAGTAATGTATACGGGGCGGGTCTGTACGCAGTGAGATGTAAACGGTGGTAGACATCTGCTGAACTTCCTGTCCGAGGGCGGCACGAGTAAACCATTGATTCTGAAAGGACCGAGGATTCTTCCTGGAATGGCACGCCAGGTGCTGTATTCTGGGTGCCCGGCTGAGGCTGGGAAATTCAAAACTCGGAGAGACAATACAATGAATAATATGATTCTGGCGCTCTATGTGAAGCTTCAGAACCTGATGACCCGCGAGGAAGGCCAGGACCTGGTCGAGTACGCCCTCCTGGTTGCCCTGATTGCTCTGGCTGCCATCACTGGTGTGCAGAAGGTTGCCTCGGCAGTTACCACCGTGTTCAACAACATCAGCACCACGCTGGCGTAAATCTCCTGGCGCGCACAACGCGCGTCCCAGGCCTCAGCAGTTCGTGGGAGGGAGTGTGCATTGGGCTAAAAGCCGATGCCCCCTCCACCCCGGACATCATCCCCACAGCAAGCCAACGGCAAGAGCGCAGGTCCGAAGGAACAGCCTGAGCTCCCGAGACAATATTTCATGTTTCTTCAAAGACAGCGAATAGGTTTGGAGCAAGCGCAGGATATCCCCCGCTGACTCCGGCAGCTCCCGCATCGGAACCCGGAATATCACTGATTGGGAGAAGAGAATGAACAGCACACTCATGAACCTGTACGTGAAATTCCAGGGCCTGAAGCACGGCGAGGAAGGTCAGGATCTGGTGGAATATGCATTGCTGGTTGCCCTGATTGCTCTTGTGTGTATCAGCGGCGTCAGCAATGTGGCAAGCGCGGTCACCACGGTGTTCAACAACATAAGCACCACGCTGGCATAACCCCGCCTGCGCGAATAGTCAGATATCGAGCATTTCGGCAGCAAGTGCGCCCCGTTCAGCGGTCGGGGCATGCTTGCTGCGAAAGCTTTTGCCCAGATTGTCACCCGTTTCGGCGAAACCGCTGGAGATCTGAGCGCGAATAGCGAGCGCTCGTAACTTTAGTTACTCCCCCACAGACCGGCGGTAAATCACCACGGAGACATGCATTTCGACGAGATTCATGTCCTAATGGGTCTGTCGTCGACTATGTTTGAAAGACACGATGTGAAGTGAAGACCGCCCCAGAGACGGCAAATAATTTTCGTTAAACTCAACTACCTCCCCCAAAAGGTAGCAGCAAGACGAGCAGAAGCGGCAGCCGAAGGTCCACAAAGCGGCTGGCCACCGAAGCTGACCCGACCCGTGTTGAGTCAATCGCTCAGCGTGGGCGGCAATTCCAATCGTGGGGGAGGAATCAAATGCATCAGGCATTTCTTAGATTTTGTGTATTCCTGCGTAGTCTGCAGCACAGCGAAGACGGGCAGGATATGGTCGAATACTCGTTGTTGGTTTCATTGATCGCGCTGACGTTGATTGCAAGTCTTCAACAGCTGGCGACGGCGTTAGTCACGTTCTTCAGCAACGTAAGCACATCGCTCGCGTAAGAACCTGGTCAGGCAGTTTCAGGATCCCTTCCCGGTTTGCGGCGCGAGCCGTCAATCATCGGGGAGGGTGAATGAAACGCTCACTTTGGCGGTTTTGCGTATTGCTGCATTCCATTTGGAGCAGTGACGCGGGCCAGGATCTGGTTGAGTATGCGCTGCTCTGCTCATTAATTGCGCTTTCGGCTATTGCCGGCGTGAGTCATGTGGCGTCGGCGGTGACCAAGGTATTCAGCAACGTCAGCACGACGCTCGCGTAAGCCTGGTTGAGGCGCGTTCACTAAACAGGCCTCCAGTTTACTGCGGATGTATCGCAACTGTTTTCGCCGACATAGCCATTTTCCTAGATGAAACAGGGGAGTTTGACGGGCCGGAGGTGCGGCGGGCCTGTTCGGGCTCCCCTGCGACTTTTGTGCCCTCTCCGCCGCGAAGAAGGGGCTGGGCCGGAGAAAGCCAAGTCAACCTGGTTATCCATGGTGGCGAGAGTGGTTCGAAGCCGCGAATCGTGCGGGCGGGTGAGCGGATTCTTGCCCTAAAATTTCGATGATCTCCGCGAAATGTGCGTGGGGTGCGACGGCGGCGGCGAGGGCTCGCCGACCTCGATGAGAGCGGAAGGCAATGAGCCAGGCGGCGCCGTACTTCAGCGTTTGCCGAATTCCCTGACCAACCAGAGCTCGGGGGGGAGCGGGAGATGATGTCGCCACATCTTAAAGCTCTGCTTTACCTCTTGCTGAGTGGCGCAATCTCCATCACCTGGGGTTCGTATATCGGGTTGACGTCCCCTTCCGGAATGGGGGCACTCAAGGCGATCTATTACCCGGCACGCTGCATGATGCGGCACATCGACCCTTACAACGTGGGCGGCTTGCAGCAGGAATACGCATCGGAAGGAGGCAAATTCCCGGCGAAGCCTGCCGATGAATTCCTGTTTCGCCGCGCGATGCTTACCTGCGTAAACCTTCCGTCGTCACTGCTGTTGATTGCGCCCCTGGCGATTTTGCCGTGGAAGTTCGCAGCGTCGATATGGACCGCGTTGAATGCCGCAGGTTTGCTGTTGGCCGCCACGCTGATCTGGCTGGCTGCCGTCAACCGTGCTCTCAAGCTCTCGACGGTTCTGATCTGCCTCCTCCTTTCGAATGCCGAGCTGGTCTTGGGGCTCGGGAATCTGGCTGGAATCGTGGTCAGTCTCTGCGTGATCGCGGTGTGGTGTTTCCTTGAAGAGCGGTTCGTGCTCGCGGGAATATTCTGCCTGGCTGTGAGCCTCGCACTTAAGCCTCACGATGCCGGCCTGGTGTGGCTTTATTTTCTGCTGGCGGGAGGCGTAAATCGAAAACGGGCTCTACAGACTCTGGGGTTGACCGCCGCGCTGACGCTGCCGGCTATTCTCTGGGTCTCCCATGTCGCCCCGCAGTGGCCGCAGGAGTTGCGTGCCAATCTGCACACGCTTTCGGCGCACGGCAGCGTCAATGACCCCGGGCCGGACTCTCTGACGTTTCACTCCGCCGACAATGTGATCAGCCTGCAGGCCTTGTTTAGCCTGATTCGCGACGATCCGCGCTTCTACAACGTTGCGAGCTATTTGGCCTGCGGGATGCTCCTTTTGGCAGGCGCCATTCGCGTGCTGAAGTCGCCTTTCACAGAGAAGAATGCATGGTTGGCTCTCGCCGCCATTTCAGCGTTGTCGATGCTGCCCGTTTACCACCGTGCCTATGACGCCAAGCTGCTTCTACTGGCAGTTCCCGCCTGCGCGATGCTATGGGGCGAGGGTAAGCATCTGGGAAGGATCGCGGGCGTGATGACTACAGCGGCGTTGCTGTCGACGGCTGACGTTCCGGCGACGATACTGCTGGTCCTGATGAACAGTCTGAAGGTGAGCGCTGCCAGTGTTTGGGGCCGGCTATCGATCGCCCTGGTCTTTCATTGTGCTCCGCTCATTCTCCTCGCGACGGGAGTTTTCTATCTCTGGATATATCTCCGGCGCACTGCCATGCCGGAAACAAGCGGGCCGAGCCTTTGAGTAACAAGAAGTGTTCGTGGGGGCAAAAGCAACCCCGACGCACGGTCTGGAGCCTGCTAACACCGGGCTATAATTGCGCCAAGGCTGAACGTCCTGGAACACGGATTTCTCCTGCTCTACTCGATCATATGTTGGGGATGAGTAGTTGGCGCACGGGAAAGCGGAGAGGATTTCCTGCTTTCCGGTTTTCTTAACCCCTGCGAAGTTCCGGTCCGCCATGGTCTTGCCTTCCGACTTAAAACAGAATCATCTTCTGCTGGGAACCGAGTTCGGTTTGACAGTGGGCGCGGCCCTTTTAGCTCTCCTGTGGCCGCGCCTCGGCAGCGGTTTTTTTGCGTATTTCGAGCGGCTGTTTGCGGGCCTGGCACGTCGCAAATGGCTGGCGCTGGCGACCGCGGGCCTGAGCGTCATTGTGCTGCGCCTCGCTATCCTGCCGCTCTTGCCGGTTCCACTGCCGATCGTGCCCGACGATTACGGCTTTCTGCTGTCGGGCGACACACTTGCCCATGGACGGCTCGCCAACCCCACTCCTGCGATGTGGACGCACTTCGAGAGCATCCAAATCACGATGAAGCCGACGTATTCGTCGATGTACTTCCCGGGGCAGGGACTGGTGATGGCGGCGAGTATATGGGCATTCGGCCATCCGTGGTTTGGACTGTTGATTGTCAGCGCGCTGATGTGCGCGGCCGTTACCTGGATGCTGCAAGCGTGGCTGCCGGCGAACTGGGCCTTTCTGGGCGGGATGATCGCCGTCATGCGCCTGGGTGTCTTCAGCTATTTCACGGATACGTATCACGCGGCCGGTTCACTGGGAGCGCTGGGAGGAGCGCTCATCCTGGGAGGAATGCCACGCCTGATGAAGACGGCGCAGGCGCGCGATGGGCTGGCGCTGGGAATCGGCGTTGCCATCCTCGTGGTCACGCGGCCTTACGAGGGCATCCTCATGTGCCTGCCCGTAGGGTTCGTCCTGGCCCGCTGGTTGTGGAAAGGGAAGAACCGGCCCAGCGCAGGCAAAGCGATGCGGCTGGCGGCAGCGCCGTTGGTGCTGATCCTGGCGGCCATCGCCTGGCTGGGCTATTACGACCAAAAAGCCTTCGGGAAGGCCACCACGCTTCCCTATACCGTGAATCGCCAGCAGTACGCCATGGCGCCCTATTACATTTGGCAGCATCCGCGGCCCGAACCGCACTACCGATATGCCGAGATGCGGCAGTTCTACTACCAGGGAGAGATGGCTTTCTACAACATGATCCACACGTGGAAGGGATTTATCCCCTATACAGTGGGGAAAGCGGGGTTCTCGGTTCTGTTTTACGTGGGGTTCGCGCTGGCGCCTCCGCTGGTGATGATCGGCAGCGTTTTCAAAGACCGGCGCATTCGCTTTCTGGTGGTTTGCGTGCTGGTGATGTGCGGCGGAATGGTGATCGAGATTTTCCTGCTGCCGCATTACGTAGCTACGTTCACAGCGGCGTTTTACGCGATTGGCTTGCAGTGCATGCGCCACCTGAGAGTCGCGAAGCTGGGGAGGAACCCAGCGGGGATGGCGATGGCGCGCTATGTGGTGGCCATCTGCGTGGTGATGACGGGTATTCGGGCGTTTGCCGGCCCGCTGAAGATGGCTCCAGCCGAATGGCCGCCAAGCAACTGGAACTTCGTCTGGTATGGGCCGCAGCATTTTGGGACCGAACGTGCCCAAATTCTGGCGAAGCTGGAGCAGCTTCCCGGCGGACAGCTGACCATTGTCCGTTATGGTCCGGATCACCATCCGCTCGACGAGTGGGTCTACAACGATGCGGATATCGATCACGCAAAAGTCATTTGGGCGCATGATGCCGGTCCCGCTGAGAACCAGGAGCTGATTCAGTATTATCGGGACAGGACCGTTTGGCTCGTGGAGCCGGATGCGGTGCCGGCACGAATTTCTCCATACCCCATTCCGGCTATAGCAAACGGAAAATAGAGCGTAATAAGCTAGGAATCAAGGGTTTCGACGTAAGATCCATTCACCCGAATGGGTGATCGCAAAAAGCACCGAGGAGCGCCGAGGAGCAGGATCGATGATTAATGGAAAGCGCGTCGCGGTGGTCATGCCGGCCTACAACGCCGAGAAAACGCTTGAGAAGACCGTCCAAGAGCTATCCGACGTAGTGGATATCAAGATCCTGGTCGACGACTCAAGCAAGGACCGAACCGCCGAGCTGTCGCGCAAGCTGGGCGTTCAAACATTCATTCACGATGCCAATTACGGCTACGGGCGCAATCAGCAGACCTGCTATCGCGAGGCGCTGGCGGCGGGCGCGGATATCGTGGTGATGGTACATCCCGATTATCAGTACACACCGCTGCTGGTTCCGGCGATGGCGGGCATGGTGGCAAGCGGCGTCTACGACATGGTTCTGGCGTCGCGCATTCTCGGCGCCGGTGCGCTCAAAGGCGGCATGCCGTTCTACAAATACGTCTTCAACCGGATGCTGACCGCCTTTCAGAATCTGTTCCTGGGCGTGAAGTTGTCGGAGTACCACACGGGTTTTCGCGCGTTCAGCCGGCAATTGCTTGAGACGCTGCCGCTGCTGGAAAACTCAGACGATTTTGTATTCGACAATCAGATGATCGCGCAGGCCGTGATGTTCGGATTCCGGATCGGCGAGATCTCTTGCCCGACGAAGTATTTTCCTGAAGCCTCGTCGATCAACTTCCGGCGCAGCGTGAAGTACGGCCTGGGTGTGCTCGCGACCACCGCGAGCTTCGTGGCGCACAAGATGGGCCTGATCCACAAGGCCCGGTTCGACGCCACGGGCAGGAAAGTCACGCAACAGTACTATTCGCAGGCCCCCCTGGGGCGGTAGGCGTGAGACCGCAGACGATTCGAGACCTCATTATTCGCTGCGAATGAGTTCGGGTCACGGGTCCGTCCGTTGACCGCCTGCTGATCAAACAGTCCGACGCCCAGGCCGGCCGTTATCGCCGACGGTTCCAGCCGGAAAGAAAGCACTCAAGCAGTAGCGCTGTGCAGCGCGTCGCGACTGGCCGGGACGGCCGCGTCACTCTCGCTTCTCAAGTGCTCAATGACGCGATCGATGATCACGTCAAGCGGGGTAGTCGGTCTGAAGTCAGTCAGCGAACGTAATTTGTCCACCGAGGGAACTCTCCTCATCATGTCCTCGAAGCCAGGAGCGTAGGCCTCGTCGTAAGGGATGTATTGAATCCCCGAATCGCTCCGCGCCCGGTCCTTGACGAGTCGTGCTAAGTCCCCCACAGTGATCTCTTCCGTGTTGCCGATATTAACGACCTCGCCGACAGCCCGATCGCACTCCATTAACCGAATGATGGCTTCGACCACATCCTCAACATATCCGAAGCAACGGCTCTGTTCGCCGCTGCCGAAGACGGTGATGGGAACACCGTCCAGAGCCTGACGAACAAAAGTTGGGAGAACCATCCCGTAACGTCCGGTCTGGCGGGGACCCACAGTGTTGAAAAGACGCCCGATCACCACCGGCACTTTCTTTTCCTTGAAGTAGGCCAAGGCCAGAAATTCATCCAGGAGCTTGGAAGTAGCGTAAGACCATCGCGACCTCGAACTGGCGCCGAGCACGATATCGTCATCTTCGCGAAATGGCGTTTGCCCATTCTTGCCATAGACCTCCGAGGTAGAAGCGACAAACACCGGTTTTCCCTTCTTTGCCGCACACTCCAGCACCAATTCTGTTCCCTTGATGTTGGTCTCGATGGTGCGGACGGGACTCTCGATAATGCGCCGGACGCCCACCGCGGCTGCGAGGTGGTAGATTACGTCAGCCTCATCCACCAACTCCGACAGAAGGCTGCGGTTCATCATGGTCTCGAAGATGCAACGAACGCGCGGGTCGCGCCGTGCGTCGTGCAGATTCTCCACCGAACCGGTGCTCAAATCGTCGAGCACCGTTACGTGCTGCTCTCGTTTCAGAAGAGCTTCAACCATATGGGAACCGATGAATCCGGCTCCGCCGGTAATCAAAGCATTCATAATTCACTCCGGCTCATCTTGAAGATGAGCGCAAAAATGGGTTCCTGGAAACCCGGCCAGAGGCTACCCCTTCTGCTCTGGCAGAAGTCCATAGCGAAGAGTGCACCAAAGGCCGCGGACACCATCTTTCCAGCCGATTTTCTTTCCTTCATCGCGGCCGCGAACAGTATATGACACGGCCACTTCAGAAACCCTGCAGCGGCACCGGGCAATCTTTGCCGTGACTTCCGGCTCAAAGCCGAATCTGTTTTCCCGCAGGTGGATCTTCTCGAGAATCTCGCGGCGAAACATTTTGTACCCGGTCCACACATCCGTCAGCCTTAAGCCGGTCAGGATATTTGACGTCTGCGTCAAGACTTTGTTGCCGATGTAGTAAGAGAGCGCCTGGTCGGAGCGAGATTTGCCGCGGAACCGCGAGCCGTAAACCACGTCGGCAACCCCCCGCTCGATGGGATCGATCAATTTGGGGTATTCCCGCGGGTCTAGTTCCAGATCGGCGTCCTGAATGACCACAACCTCACCGCGTGCTTCGCGAAAGCCGCGCCGCAGAGCTGCGCCCTTCCCGCAGTTCTTCTCCTGGAAGATCACTCGTATGTTGTCCACCTTCGAAAGCCGGCCGAAGTTTGCCTGAGAACCAGAACCCGACGAAGAGTCGATATGGCTCAGAAGCCGCGACAGAAATTCCCGGGTGCCATCCGTCGAGCCGTCGTCAACGACAACGATTTCTTTGTCAATATCGATTGCCTGAACCCTTAAGAGGATCTCCTCGATTGTCGCCATCTCGTTGTAGGCGGGCATAACGACAGACAATTTTGGAGTATCAATCATGATGTAAATTGGAGAATCTCAACGCGTTTATAGCACGACGAGACCCACGAATCCTAGGAGCACTCTCACGGTTGACCAACTTCGGTAACTGACTCAAAAGTCGTAGTAAATCAGAGCGCAGAAACGTCGTGCTCACGAGCTAACTTGAAGCGTTCAGCGGCTGCTGCTCACTGAGTTAAAACTGAGGTTGATTAACTCGGTTCACAGGCGACGCTGGTTTCGGCGCCCGGTTTGAGCGCATCGTAGAGCGCTTACAATATGACAATCGTTTGAGCGTTTTGTCCGTCATCTTTTCCGGGGTCCAATGTGACCCAGGGATTTGGGTTCAGCTAATGGAGCACGCGGGACATGCGAGAGTGCCTTGACGATCGGGTCGCAGAGAGGAAGCCCGTCGCAGACCTTTTAGGCAACGGAAAGAAAGCGTACGTGGCCCTGGTGATGATCCTGGGTGCGATCGGTTCGATTCCTCTCGTGATTCTTACCCCTCCATTTCAAGTGCCTGACGAGATGCGCCACTTCTACCGGGCGTACCAATTGAGCGAATTTCAGGTTCGCGCCGAGGTTCAGAATGGGGTCGCGGGCGGTACCCTGCCGGATTCGCTCGAGCAACTGGTGAATTCGAGTGTGACCACGACGGATGGCATATCGTATCTGGCTACGCCCGCGCCCATCGCGAACACTCTCAAACTGGCGTCGATTCCGCTGAATCCTTCCCAGAGGCGGTTCGTCGCATTTCCCGGATCGGCGTTTTATTCTCCCTTGCCTTACTTACCGCCGGTTCTTGCCATTGACGTGGGACGCGCGATTGGCCTGCAGCCGCTCTACCTGCTTTACCTCGGGCGATTGTTCAACTGCCTGGCTGCAGTCGCGCTGCTGGGCCTGGCGGTGAGCTTCATGCCGTTCGCGGAGGAACTCATCATTCTGGTCGGGTTACTGCCGATGTCGCTCTATCTTTACGCCTCGCTGTCAGCCGATGCAGCAGTGATCGCGTGCGCACTGGTATTCACCGCCGTCTCGTTCTCTGCGAGCGCGCGCGGGAGCTGGGGAAAGTGGGAATTGTGCATCGCAGCAGTTGCCGGCGCGGTGTTCTGCTCGGTAAAGCCGGTCTATGCCCCCATGCTTCTGGCGGCCGTTGCCCCGGGAGCGGTCCGGTCAGGTAATGCCGCCAGGATGATTCGATCTCAGGCGATCCTGCTTGTGATTGCGCTTGGTGCCGCTGCGGGCTGGCTGCTGGTTGCAAAATCCACGATGACTACTCCGCTAAGCGGGGCACATCCTTTGAACCAGTTGAACTTGATTTGGCGCCATCCCATGCTCCTTGTGCACGTGTTCGCTCATACCCTGAGTTATAGCTGGCTGCTTACCCTCTATTTGGAGAGTGTCGGCGTATTCGGCTGGCTCACGGTGCTGCTCCGTCCGGGCATGGTCTACGTTCTGCCGCTTATCAGCCTTTTACTTCTCTGGTGGCTCGGAGTTCGCGACCCGCTCGAGCACCGCCGCACCAGGCGCGCTCTCTGGTACGTGATGCTTGCACTGGCCAGCGCGGTGTTGGTTGTGGTCGCCCTCTATCTCATGTGGGAGCACGTGGGACAGGATAGCGACTTGGTCGTGCAAGGGCGCTATTTCATCCCCATTTTCGGACTGGCCGGCATGGCTGCGATTGAACTGCTGCCGCAGCGGCCCGTTTCAGCCCCGCGGTGGCAGAGGCTGGCGAGCATTGCAGCCATCGTTGTCGTGGAGATCGCTGCCATGGACTCGACCATCATCCGGAGTTTTCATATCTTCTAGTCAATTCGTGTGGATTCCTGCCGCATTCGAATGCGCTGCTGTGGGATCCGAAACGCCTCTGTTTGCTCTCGTCGAAGATTCGCCAGCGTCAAATCAGCTCGGGGAGAACGATGGCGTATACTGGCCGCGAGGCGGGGCTCAAGGCGCGAGTTCCGGTGTTCTTGATGCAGGGCATTTCATCGTTCAGGCGGGCCAATATTGGCCCGCTGTTTTTGTTTTGCGCGGCTCTCGCCTGCAGCCAGAATCCTGGCCCCGGCAGCCTGCGGACAGTCACCATAGTCGATGAGAACGGAGCCGCGGTTGCGGCCGCGCAAGTCACGATCACGGAGCCGGGATTCGCGCCAATTGATCTGTGGACAGACTTCGCAGGGAGATGCAGTTTTGTCCCGCGGCAACAGATGCCGTACCGTATCCACGCCGAAAAGCCGAACTTTTACCAGGCTGACCAAAACAGCGTGGACGCGAGCGAGACGGAAGTGAAGGTCGTTCTTGCGCACCAGCAGATTGTGCGCGAGCAGGTAAACGTCACCGCATCTTCGCCCGGTATCGACACCGAACAGGTCTCCGACCAGAGCGCGATGAACACCCCCGAAATCGTCAATATTCCCTACTCCGTGTCGCACGATATCCGCAATCTTCTGCCCTATTTCCCGGGCGTGGTGCAGGACGCGACAGGGCAGGTCCACGTGGCCGGCTCGGAGACGTGGGAGACACTCGACACGATGGACGGATTCGATATTCGCGCGCCTGAAGGCGGTTCATTGAGCCTGCGCGTCAGCACCGATGCCGTCCGCTCCATCGACCAGGAAAGCACGCGCTATCCGGTGGAGTTCGGCCGCGCGACCGGCGGCGTGATCGCGTTTTATACCGGCATGGGCGACGGCAAGTTCCGCTTCAACGCCACGAATTTCTTCCCGTCATTTCGCTTGCTAAACGGGCTGCGCTTCGACCAGTTTGTTCCGCGGTTCACTTTTTCCGGTCCGCTGAGGCGTGGCCGCGCCTGGTGGTACGACGGCATTGAGACGGAGTGGGACAACATCTACATTTCCGAACTGCCGGCCAACGCCAATACCGACCAGGTGGTTCGCGGCAGCAATCTGGCGAAAGCGCAGATGAATCTGAGCGCGGCAAACATCCTGACCGCCGGCCTGCTTTACAACATCTATCACTCGCCTTACGGCGGCCTTTCGTCATTGACGCCGCAACAGAGCACGGTAAAGGACAACGAACTCGCCTGGTTTCCTTACATGCGCGACCAGCAGAGCCTGCCCGGCGGCGCGCTGCTCGATATGGGTGTTGGGTACGTCCGCATTCGCGAGGGCTATGAGCCGCGCGGAAATGCGCCGTATGAAATCACTCCCGAGACAGCGGAAGGCAGTTACTTTGAAAATCTGAATGGAACTTCGCAGCGTCTCGAAGGGACGGCGACGCTCTACCTGCCGCCGAAACGCTGGGAGGGACGGCACGATGTGAAGGCGGGCCTCGACCTGGACCACGTTGCGTACAACCAGCAACAGACATTGGCGCCGATGAGCTATCTGCAGGAGAACGGAACCCTCGCGCGGCAGAGTAGCTTTGCTCCGGCGCCGGCTTTCGTCCTGCACAATGCAGAGATCGGGGCGTATGTCGAGGACAAATGGGCGCCGGCCAAGGGATGGCTGCCCAAGGGCGTGCTCATTGAGCCGGGGCTGCGATTCGACTGGGACGAGATTGTGCGAAGGCCGCTCGTGGCGCCACGCATTGCCGCAGTGTATTCGCCGCCGGATGACAAGAACCGGACGAAAATCTCAGCGGGAATCGGGCTTTACTACGAGCACACGCACCTCGATGACCTGGCACAGACACTTGCCGGCGCGCGCTACGACACGTTCTACCAGACAGATGGGACGCCGGCTGGACCGGTGCAGGAGACTGAATTCACCGCCAACGACGGGCTGCTGCGCGCGCCGCGAGCATTGAACTGGAGCATCGGCGTGGAACGGGAGCTACCGTGGGCCGTGTTCGCCGGCGCGAATTTCCTGGAGAAGCGGACGTCGAATGTGTTCACCTTCACAAATCAGAGCGGGCCGGCAGAGCTCGCCGGCGATTATCTGCTGACCAACGGGCGCCAGGACCACTACAACAGCGAAGAGGTTGACGCACGCAAGCAGTTCGGCGCCGAATACACGGTCTTCGTTGCCTATACGCATTCGTCGGCGCGGACGAATGCCGCGCTCGATTACTTGCCGACGCCTTCGCCGCTGGGTGCGCAGCAGAGCGGACCGCTGGCGTGGAATGTTCCGAGCCGCGTCATTTCCTGGGGATGGCTGCCGGTTCCGATCGCGAAGCTGAGAAAGCACTGGGATTTCGTCTATCTCCTCGACTGTCATACCGGGTTTCCCTATACGGCGGTCGATGCGGCCCAGCAGGTGGCGGGAGCGGCCGGCGCCTACCGCTTCCCTGAGTTCGTGAATTTCAGCCCGGGCCTCGAGCTGAAATTTCATTTTCGCGGACAATATTGGGGGCTGCGCGGCGTGATGGAGAACGCGACCGACAGCCGAAACCCGTTGGTCGTGAACAATGTGACGGTTTCTCCCCAGTTTGGAACATTCAGCGAATTTCAGGGCCGTGCATTTACCGCGCGCATCCGGCTGATTGAGACGAAATGAGAGGGGCAGCAGGTCGGCGTGTCGGCAAGTCAGCTTCCGCCGCGGCGAGCCACAGCGACCGAAAAGATGGGGCGGTACGGGGATTTCAGAAATGAATGGAATCGGGAAAGCGATCATAGCGATTGGTTTGGTGCAGGTGATCGTTGGGGCGCTGGCGATGCTGGCGGCACGTTTCGGCCTGCCTCTGGGAAAGTTGCCCGGCGACATCTCCTATCGCGGCAAGAATTTCTCGTTCTACTTCCCGCTCGGCACGTCGATCCTGATCAGCGTTGTGCTGTCGGCCATTCTTTACCTTGTTTTCGCGATTGCGGCGATAAGGACTAGCTGGCAGCAAACGGCACGCGGTTCGGTGCAAACACACCGATCCCCAACGCGCAGATTGATCAGGAAATCTGTGGGTTGCCAGGGCTGGGGCTAAACGCCCACGCCAAATTCGCCGGCTTGCAACTCGCCGGCGTTTGAATAGAAGTCGTAAGGCGTGCGCCTCTTGAACTTGGAACGGCTGCGCAGCTCGGCGCCAACATAGATGCCGACCACGGCAACTGCCATTCCAACCGAGAACCAGGTGATTACGCGCAGGGCGGTTGATCCCGCCTTCTCAATCGATG
>JBEKPO010000023.1:0-44233 GCA_049520675.1 Occallatibacter sp.
CTGCGGGTCAATGCCTTCGTGAAACGTCGTCACTTTGCTCATCAGTTGATAGCTGTCGCGCGGCAAGCCTTTCAGCGCCTCGCCTAGCATCCCGGGAGTCTGGTAGGCCTCAGCCGTCTCGAAGAACCGGACGCCGCGGTCGTACGCGTAGTGCACCAACCGCGTGAACTCCTGCTGCCCCAGCGCGGCCTGCACCGCGCCGCTGTCCGTCCCGGTCCCGAAGGCCAGCCGTGTTACCTCCATCTTTGAGCGGCCCAGCACCACGGTATCGGTTGCGGTGGGCTTGGCGGCGGCCAGTGGGTGAGTTCCTACGGTCGCCATGGTTCCGGCTGCCAGGCCTGTTTTCAGGAAACTACGCCGTGTGGTTGGGTTCATTTCGACCTCCGCGGCTCAAGCCAGTGGGCGAGCCGGATGAGTGGATGTTAGCACGCAGCGGCCGCGGTGGCCGCAAACAACCCCTGGCCGCGTGCCTGGCCCGAGAACCGGCTGCTCCCATTCAATTACTGGGTTCTCGCCTCACTCCACCGTCACGCTCTTGGCCAGGTTGCGGGGCTGGTCGACGTCGCAGCCGCGGCGGACGGCGATGTAGTAAGCCAGCAACTGCAGCGGCACGATTTCGATGAGCGGAGAGAGCAGCTCGGGCGTGTGCGGAATATAGATGACGTGCTCGACGAGGCCGCCGATGGTCGAGTCGCCTTGGGTGGCGACGGCGATGACTCGACCACTACGTGCGGTGACTTCCTGAATATTGGAGAGCGTCTTGTCATAGCGCAGCTTTGACGCGGGATCGAATTTGTCCTGGGTGGCGAGCACGACGACAGGAAGCGTTTCGTCGATCAGCGCGTTCGGCCCGTGCTTCATCTCGCCCGCCGGATAGCCTTCCGCGTGGATATAGGAAATCTCTTTGAGCTTCAGCGCGCCCTCGAGTGCGATGGGGAAGTGGATGCCGCGGCCGAGATAGAGAAAGTCGCGCGAGTTCGCGAAATCCTTTGCGAGTTCCTCGCACTGCACAGATGTAGAGCGCAGGACTTCTTCGATCTTTGCAGGAATGCGGCCGAGTTCTTCGATGTAGCCGACGGAGTGCTCCTTGTCGAGCCGGCCGCGAAGCTGTCCCAGCTTCATGGCCAGCAAGAACAGGGCGGCGAGCTGCGAGGTGAAGGCCTTGGTCGAGGCGACGCCGATTTCAGGGCCGGCATGGGTGTAGATGGCGCCGTGCGCTTCGCGGGCGACCATGGCGCCGACGACGTTGCAGATGGCAACGGTCTTGGAGCCCAGCGCTTTCATCTCGCGCTGCGCAGCGAGGGTGTCGGCGGTTTCGCCGGACTGGGTGATCAGCAGGCCGAGAGCGTTGCGATCGGGGATGGGATTGCGGTAGCGGTACTCGCTGGCGTAGTCGACGTCGACGGGCAGGCGGGCGAGGCGCTCGATCATGTATTTGCCGGTGAGCGCAGCGTGCCAACTGGTGCCGCAGGCGGCGATGTTGATGCTGGAGGCGGCAGCGAGCTCTTCGTCGGAAATCTCCATTTCGCCAAGGAAGATTTTGCCGGAATCGAGAGAGACGCGGCCTAGGGTGGTGTCGGTGATGGCGCGCGGCTGCTCCCAGATTTCCTTGAGCATGAAGTGCTTATAGCCGCCTTTTTCCGCCTGGATGGGATCCCATGAAATGCGCGTCAGTTCACGCTGAATCGGACGGCCGTCGAAGTCAGTGAGGGTGACGCCGGCAGGAGTGAGAATCGCCATATCGCCGTCGGCGAGGAAATAGACATTGCGCGTGTGGTGCAGAATGCCGGGAACGTCGGAGGCGATGAAAGACTCGCCTTCGCCGACGCCGATGATGACGGGAGGGCCGAGACGCGCGGCAACAATCTTGTCTGGCTCGAGCGCAGAGAGCACACCGAGAGCGAATGCGCCGGTGAGGCGCTTGACGGCTCGGCGAACCGCTTCTTCGAGCAAGATCGGGTGACCTGCTGATTCAGCTTCCTTCTGCAACTGCTCGATGAGGTGAGCGATGACCTCGGTGTCGGTTTCGGTGACGAACTTGTGGCCCTGCGCGGCGAGTTCGTGTTTCAGTTCCAGATAATTTTCGACGATGCCGTTGTGGACGACTACGATGCGTCCGGTGCAGTCGCGATGGGGGTGGGCATTTTCTTCGGTGGGCCGGCCGTGGGTGGCCCAGCGAGTGTGACCGATGCCGAAGGTGCCATCAAGGGGGTGGTCGCGGAGTACGGTTTCAAGATTGGAGAGCTTGCCGGGAGCGCGCGCGACCTCGAGTTTAGAAGATGACGGGCTGCCCACGGCGATGCCCGCCGAGTCGTAGCCTCGGTATTCGAGGCGCCGCAGGCCCTCGATAATGACTGGAACCACTTTCTTCGGACCAACATAGCCGACGATTCCGCACATGTATCGATTTTAAGGGATCAGGGATCAGGGATCAGGGATCAGGGATCAGGGATCAGGGGTCAGGGGGTCAGGGATCAGGGAACAGGGTAGTGAAGAAAGTGAAGTGAGTGAAGCGAGTGAAGAGGTGAAGAAAGTGAAGTGAGTGAAGCGAGTGAAGACGTGAAGAAAGTGAAGTCAGTGAGGTGAGTGAAGAGCCGGTGAGCTCAGTCGTCATCGTCGTTATCCTCATCCTCGCCGTCGTCGCCATCCTCATCATCGTCGTCTTCGTCGGCTTCGTCACCTTCGTCTTCATAATCGTCGAGTTCGTATTTGATTTCCTTGGGGGCGAGTTCCTGGCCCTCTTCCGTGCAATCGAGAGACCGGATGGTCTTGATGGGGATTGCCCAACTGGTGCGATCGACATTCTGCGAAGCGAGCTGAAGGCCGTAGAGCAGAGTATAGGTTCGCTTCTGGTCGATGCTGCCGTTGGCGAACGCGCGAAGGATCTGGGTGATGGTGAGCTGGATGGCGGCGCGATCCTCGAGGGCGGGGATGTCAATTGGCTCGGGGGTGCCGGGCGGAGTCTTGTCCAAGCGGTGGAGGCGAGTGTGAAAGTAGCAAAAGGACGTGCCTTTGAGGGCGGGGGCTTCGCATTTCTTTCCGCTGGGCTGGACGTGCCGGCATTCCGGGTACATGATTTTTCCTTTCGCACCCCCCACCCCCCACCGTCTGCATAGCTAAATACGTCACGGGAAAGGGGTTGCGAGAGGCGTGTTGCTGTAAATTCCTGATTCTAAAGGATCGCTTTTGGCAAGAACGTCATTCTCAAGGAGTTGGGCGTTTCTAAGGGTCGAACCCCGAATGGGACATGGTCTGGAAGGTCCGAGGTTGATTCGATTGTGCGCCGAAAGCATGAAATTATCTGCAAGGTGCGGGGACAATGTGCGGAGGTTATAAGGAATTATGGAAACAACGACTTAGGGAAGAGTTCGGGTCTCGCGCGGGCAGCAAGGGGCTTGACAGCAGAGTCAGGTTCTAACTTTTGGACGTTGCGTTCCCGGCTGGCGGGTTTTGTGGCCGGGCTGCGCTGGGATGGGGCCAGCCCGCGACATCGGCGTTTACCGGGACCGGTCTTGCTAGACGGCGGACTTCTTCGTGCCGATTGAGGCCCGCAGTGTCTCCCCGGTCCCCAAGTGCGAGGGACCGGGGGCACCCTCATGGTGGTCTTGCAAGGGCACCGGGACCGGGGCCACCCGCCATTTAGGCCCGATCTTCAGCGAGAGTTCTGGGAGCGCTATATCTCCTCTGCTGAGCGGATGGCTAGTTTCGCCCATTATGTGATAGCTCCATTTCTTCTCAACTACCCACGCTTCTCGCCCTCGATCTCTATTGAAAAAATCCTCACGAAGGACGAGATGCGGTTTCTTGCTGGGAGATTCCCGCCCTTTCAGGATCAGATGGCTGTGGCTTACATCCGCGAATTGCTGGGAGCAGATGCGATACCGGAGCCTATAGGTTTTGGGCGCTGAAAGGAGGAATCCTTTGATCTGGTCTCCCCGCCCGGTGAAGGTTGCATCAAGTCTCGATTCTGAGACCTGAAAATGCATCAAAGGTGCAGCCCGACATTGCTCCCCATACGTCGGCTTGTGGGAGGGAATCCCTGACGATGTTTGCCAAAGAGCACGAGCTACTCCTCGAGGCGGTAGGTGAATTCCTCGATGACGGGATTGGTGAGGACGTCGCGGGCGATGCGCTCCACCTGGCTGCGAGTGGCGGCTGCATCCAATCCGTTATCGAGCGATAGGGCGAAGTACTTGCCCTGGCGGACGGCGGTGACGCCGGCGAATCCGATTTTATGGAGTGCGTTCTGAATGGTTTGACCCTGCGGATCGAGGACCGATGACTTTAGCGTGACATAGACATGCGCCTTCATGATCACCGATTATAAAAGCAGGGGTCACGGGTCACGGGTCAGGGGTCAGGGGTCAGAGAACAGAGAACAGGGAACAGGGATCAGAGATCAGGGATCAGGTAGATGCAGGTCCTTCGACTTCGTTTGGCGCAGAAGATGCGCCAAACTCCGCTCAGGATGACAAGCTATTCAGGATGACAGCTGTATTCCCCGGAGGAGAGACGAAAAGTGGTGAATTATCTGGAACTGCCGGTGGGCGACCGCGCGCCGGAGATTTTCCGAGTGGTGGTCGAGATTCCCCTGGATGGAACGCAGAAGTTTGAGTACGACAAGCAACTGCATGTGTTCAAACTGGACAGGAATCTACACTCGCCGGTGCACTATCCGGGCGATTACGGGTTCATACCGTCGACGCTGAGCGACGATGGGGACCCGCTGGACGTGCTGGTTCTGGTGCCGGGCCCCAGTTTTCCGGGGTGCGTGCAGGAGGTACGGCCGATCGGGCTGCTGGAGATGCTGGATCAGGGCACGCTGGACGAGAAGGTACTGGCGGTGGGGAAGAATAATCCGCGATTCGCGAACATATGGAACTACACGGATATTTATCCACACATGCTGAAGGAGATTACGCATTTTTTCTCGATTTACAAGGACCTGGAGGGTAAGCGCGTAGAGATGAAGGGCTGGCGCGATGCGGCGTTTGCGCGCGATCGCGTGATTTACGCGATGAATAAATTCAAAGAAGGAAAGGTGAAACACCAAGAGGGCCGAAAGAAGGCGGCGGTGTGAAAGACAGGGAACGAGGGATCAAGGGGATGAGGGAGCGAGGGAGCAAGTTGGCCAAAGACAAACTGCAGGTCCTTCGACTCCGTTTGGCCCAATTTCGGGCCAAACGTCGCTCAGGATGACCACGATATTGATGTTGCGGGCTTTGGGACATTACGTCTTGGACCAGGCGCGGATGCCGCGCATGCGGCGTTGGGCCGCGTTGGTGAGCGAGTAGAGGATCGGCCCGAGAAGAGCGACACCGATGGCGAAAAGCAACGCAGACGTGGAACCGGTGATGGTTTCGTTGCGTGAAGCATAGATGGCGTAGGCAATGAGCGCCGTGGGTCCGACACAAAGCAGACAAGCGAAGGTGAAGTTGCCGGCGCGGAAGGGGCGCGGGAGATCGGGCTCGCGGATGCGGAGCACGACCAGAGCGGCGAATTCCAGCAGCAGGCTTGTTCCGTAGAGGATGAGGTCGATGGAGATGAGGCGCTCGAATGGAAGATTGAGCGCCATGGCCCAGGCCGCGCCGCAGACGAGCACGCTGACCCAGGGTACGCCGCGGCGGTTGTGACGCGTAAGGGCGCGCGGTAGCAGCCCGTCGTGCGCCATGGCGGCGGGGAGGCGCGAATAGCTGAGCATGAGCGCGTTGAACATGCCAACACCGCAGATGATGCCGCCGGCAACGACAGCCCAGGAGAGAAGCGATCCGCCGAGTGCGAAAGCGGCCGTGGCCCACGAGCCGGTGGTGAAGCCGGCGGGCGAAAGGCCGGCGAGCGCCATCGCCAGCAGCGGAAGGATGTAGGTGAATGCCGTGAGGAGGGCAGCGCCGATCATGGCGCGAGGATAGTTACGCTGAGGGTTCTCGACCTCGGTTGCGACAGTCGATGCGTTGTCCCAGCCCATGTAATTCCACATGGCGACGAGGATGGCGGTTGAAAGAGCGGCATCGGGACCGGCCACAGTGGAATGGTTCCAGTGAACGGCGGGATGGACGGAGAATCCGCGCCAGAGGCCGAGGGCAGTGAACGCCGCGAAGGGAAGCAGGAGCAGAGCGAAGAGGCCGACAGCATCGTCGCCGACCTCGGATGCTCCGCGAAGGTTCCAAGCACAGCAGAGAACAACAACCGCCAGTTTCCACGCGTATTCTCTCGGGCCAGCGGTGAGCGACGGATTGAAGCGGCCGAGGTAGAGAGCGAAGATCGAGGGGTAGAGTGCCATGTCGAAGATGCTTGCGGAGAGCGAGAGCCAGGCTTCCTGATATCCCCAGAAGGGGCCCAAGGCGCGGCGCACCCAGACGTAGAATCCGCCTTCGGCGGGAATGGCGGAGGCAAGCTCGCCGATCATGAGGGCAGTGGGGAGGCTCCAAACGAGGGGCAGGATGAGGAGAATGAGAATGGCCGCGCGGTAGCCTGCCCCGCCGAGAATGTCTTCGATTCCATACGGCCCGCCGGAGACCATAAAGTAGGTTGCGGCGATGAGCGGGACAAGGCGGAGCTTTTTGAGCGTCGGCTTGGTGGCTCGAAACATGAATAATGTGAATCTAAAGCATTTGAGCGGCGGTCAGAACGGGAAAAAGAGGAGTTCCGGTATAATCATTCGAGCACTGCTTCTGCACGGGGATTCTTGCCGGCGCGAAAGCGAGTGGCGCTTTGATAGTGGAGCCGCCGCTTGTGTCGACAAATTTCGGCTGAGAGCAGAACAGAAGTGCAGACGGACCGGAGAGATGGCCGAGTGGCTGAAGGCGGCGGTTTGCTAAACCGTTGTACGGTCAAAAGCTGTACCGGGGGTTCGAATCCCCCTCTCTCCGCCATGCATTATTTCGGCCAAATCCGTGTTTTTCCGCTCGGAAAAGTCACCGGAGGGCATTCTCCGCAGTCCAAATCTCTCGAGAAAGCCGCGCTTTCTCACACAGGGCATTTGGCGTGACCCTTTCGCAAAACTCGCGCGTGGCCTTCCTGTCGAGGCGATTTGAAATTAGCCTGCCACTCTCCATTTAACCGGCGTTGCCGATTGCAACTGCCAGGCGATGACCAGCATATGTCACGATCCGGTCGGGCTCAGACTCTGGTCCGATTCCAACCCCGTGCCCCTGCTTCACCAGGACGATTCGAAACGTCCGAATCTTGAGCATTCCGGAAAACGACCCTGATCGGTCCCCAATGGAGAGCGCGTGTCGATGGTTGTCCCAATGGAAATGAATGGTCGTCCGGGCGCCCTTCTCATAGGCATATCCATCTCCACTATCTTCGTACAGGTCGAAGTCGGCGTCCTTTCCTCCATAGACCCGAATCTCGATGGGGTCTTCGACCTCTGACGCTGATTGCACAATTGGGCCCATCGGAATGATGCTGCCTGCCCTTACCAGGATTGGCATTTTGTCCAGGGGTGCCTCAGCCTTGATCGTCTGCCCACCTCGGAAGCTATCCCCGGTCCAAAAATCTACCCAGTCATCCTCGTCAGGTAAGACAACATCTCGAGCCGTTGCACCCTGCTGAGTTACCGGATTTACAAGAAGCGAGTCGCCGAACAAGAATTGATCGCTCGTATCTCTGAGGGATTTGTCAGCGGGGTAGACATAAGGCATGGCCCTCATAAGGATTTCGCCGCGTTCTGTGACTCCCCATGCGGCGGAGTAAATATAAGGCATAAAACGATAACGAAGTTGATCGTATTTTGTAAGGATCGTCTCCATTTCAGGACCGAATTTCCACAATTCGGTTTCCGATCGATAACCGTGGACTCGAAAAATCGGGCAGAAAGCGCCAAACTCAAACCACCGAGCAAGTAGCTCGTGGTATTCCTCCGATTTGTATTGGTCCATCGGACGGAAGAAGCCGCCAACGTCGGTTGTCCAATAAGGGAAACCCGACATTCCAAAACTAAGCCCTGCCGGAATCTGCCGGCGGAAGGTCTCCCAATTTGCGGATATGTCGCCCGACCAGGAGATGGAACTATTGCGCTGCTGCCCAAGGTACGCCGAGCGGGAAAGGATCACGACGCGCTTTTTCTCGTCCGTCGCTCGCTGACCGTTGTAAACCGCCGAGGTCTCATACAAGGGAAAGGCATTGCGTACCGTCTTCCCCGGCCCAAGGAAGGTTGTGTCGCCTTTGAGCGGGTCGCCCTCCGGCTCTGAGGCATCGAGCCACCACCCATCGAGGCCGGACCTGAACAGATTACGATTGATATCGGACCAGTAGAGTTCTTCCGCTTTAGGATTGAAGAGATCGGCCCAATTCTCGCGCTCTTTTGTTTCGCCCGGCTCCCTTGTGCTCACTGCACTGGTGAGTACAAGGTGTGACGCTACCATCTGGCGGTCGACCTCTGTCTCCGCGCCGAATTTAGCCCAAACGGAGATGACAAGGTGAAGGTCCTGCTTGTGCAGCGCGGACATCATCTCGGCTGGATTCGGATAAGCGGTTTCGTCGAACCGCATTGCGTTCCAGCCATATTTTCCCCAGTACTGCCAATCCTGCACGAATACGTCGACGGGGATTTTCCGGTTGCGGTATTCCGCGGCGGTATCGAGAATCTGTTGTTGGCTGGAGTATCGCTCGCGGCATTGCCAGAACCCGTAGGCCCAACGCGGCAGAAGCGGGGCCGCACCCGTAAACTCTCGATACTCGGCGATAACCTTCACCGGCTCTGGGCCATAGATGAAGTAATAATCGACCGCCTGGCTCGCTTCAGAACGAAAGGTCATCGTATCGGACGGAAAGCGCACCGCGAGCTCTGAGTTCCCCCCCGTTTCAGCAGATACTTTGTAGGTTGTGTTGGCCGCCAGATGAATTTTGCCGCTGGCAGTCAACGGAAGCCACATGTTCTTGAGATCGATAACTTTCTCATCGCCGACAGTGAGCTGTAATTTGTCACGATAATTGCCGCTCAATAGGAAGCCGTACTCGCCTTCCGGCCCCGAACGAAAATCAGCCTGCCCGTGCTTGTCCAGTTCAATGGTTGCTGTGGCCGGGTCGAAATCCGTAAGAGCAGGATCATTCCACAATAGGCCGTATCCTTTCGTCGAAATCAGGAAAGGTATGGCGATATTGGTGTTCGCCTGAAGAAGTCGAATGGGAATGTCGCGAAGATCGAAATAACCTTCCTGGTGTTGCCCCAGCCCATATAGAGCCTCGCCCGGTGACAATAGGAAGTCTTGGCTAACTTCATACGTGCGGACACCGTCGCCGTTTTCAAGAAGAATGTTTCGTCCGTCCGCTGTCTTCTCGCTCAACACAGGCTCTCCCGCCGCGGTGAGAAAGCGGACCGCGTTGGTGACGCGGTCGATCTCGACCCGTAAGGCGCGGGTCTTGATGGAAACTGCCGAAGCAGTGGACGAAACGGCGAATAAGGCGCCGCTGCAGGGGCGGATCACTGCCGGCACGATCTCATTGGGAATCTCCCGAGTCGGACTCGCAACCACATGAATGGCGCGCTCGGAGCATACCGCAACGTGCAGGGCGCCCCTCGAGGACCGAAGAGTGACGCCATTCGAGGTTCGTTCGAATTCGCTTGAATCCGGCGACGATGCTCGAACCGCAATCGGCGCAACGAACAGGAAAAGAAGAAGAATTGGCACGATTACTAAAGGCTTCAAGAATGACTCCCTATTCTCACGAAGAAACTGTGCAATTCACTGAAATTGAATGGAAGAAATCTACACGCCACGATCTCCAATTCTTGTGGCCAACGATGGCCCAGACCGCTGTGAGTCTGCGGCATCATGAAAGCTATTGCTGGCTGGTTTCCGTCAAAGGCTGGCCCAGGTCCAGATGCGCCTGGTTGTCCCATCGTTCTCGCAGTTGCTTCGACAATCGAATTTCTTCAGCCGAGGCGGCCTTGTCTCCGGTTCTTTGGTAGAGTCGCGCCAGCCGGTAGTGGACGCTTCCATCCTCATCGCCTGCCACTCCCAACTTGTATTCAGCGATAGCCGCCGCAATCTTCCCTGTTTCCGCGTAGACCTGCCCGCGAAGGATGTGCACGCGGGGAACGAGCTCCGGCTTGAGGTTTCGGCAATTTGCCAGATACGGCTCCGCATCTTCGAATCTGTTGTCCTGAACGAGAATCTCCGCAGCAAGTAGATTTGCTTCGGGATCGTCAGGAGACTCGGTGAGAAGTGACTTGTCGATGTTTAAGGCTTCTTCAGTTTTCAGCTCCGTGAACAGCACGATCGCCAGGCTGAGGCGCGCGGCTCGGCCCTTGGAGTCGAGTGCGACTGCTTTTCTATACTCGCCTTCGGCATCGCTCCAGCGGCGCTGTTGCCGAAAGGCGTTGCCGGTCAGAACGTGTAACCGTGGCGAATCAGGGTCGATCTCACCGGCCCGAATCAATGCTGAGACCGCCAACTTCTGGTCGGACCTGCTCTCCCAGTAGAACCCCTCTGCGGCAGTCGCAGGGTTCGACTTCAGGCGCTCAGCCACGATCGAAGCCGTTTTGTAATCCCCGGTGGAGAAGGAGCACGAAGCCAGGATGTGCTGTTGAGCACTGGTCAACGTTTTGAGCGACGGCTTCAAGGCCTCGTCACACAAGGCGAATTCCCCGGATGCATAGAGCGGCTCCGCCGCGGATTCAAGTGGTGCCTGCGTTGATTGCGTGGTTTCTTCGCCGGCTGAGCTTATCGTGGCCGTCACGTCACCGGAAACCACTGCACGATCGACGAGTGAACCGATATCGACGGAAAGGTTCGCATTGTTCCCCTGGCTCCGTGCCAATTCAATCAACGGTTTCGCCTGATCGGCCGATATGGCGCCGTGAAAGAGAGGCAGGCTCGATTCCACAAAACCAGCGTCGGCCGTCGCGATTGAGGTGAGCTCTTTGAGCGCAACGTCATAGTGTCCTTGAGCGAGATCCGTAACGGCAAAACCAAGCGCCGCCAGTCCGCAATGAGAAGCCGTCCTGGACTCAATTTGGAATTGTTCCCGGGCTTCGGTCGCCTTGTCTTCACGCAAGAGCGTGATCCCGAATTCGGCATGCGCGCATGGTATGGGAGAAGAAGAAGCGACTGCGGCCTTAAACGCATTTTCCGCCAGGCTCAGTTTGCCTTCCTCGGCATAGGTTTCTGCCGCTCTCAGTTTCACGTATGCAGAATTGTTGTAAGTCGACGTCATGATGCGGGCATCATTCTCGGCTTGTTCCAGAAGAGCAGTTCCTAGTCCGAGCCATGCGTTGCCGTTATTCGGGTCAATCTCCGTCGCTCGCATGTAAGAGCCGGCAGAGCGATCGGTGCGATTCACCATCTCATAGGCCGCTCCCAATGAAAGAGCTGCCTGCGAATCATTGGGTTTCAGTCTGACAGCTTTTTCGAGGTGCGGTAGTGCTGCGGAGGGGTTCTTGGATTGAAGGTATTCGATACCGAGAAACAGTTGTGGAACAAAGAGAGCCCCGTTCAGGCTTTCAGCCCTCTTAAAACTCTCAATGGCTTCAGCGTGGTTTCCTGCCGCACGGTACATGAGGCCGAGATTGGCCCAGAGTTCCGGAATCGACGGATCGAGTTCCGCGGCTTTGCGGTACGATTCGGCAGCGGCAGCAAAATCTCCTCTGGCCTGCGCTGTGCTGGCAGCAGCCAGAAAGGTTTGCATGGCTTGCTCTTGCCCCTCTGCAAAGGCGATCGCATTCACGTTTGAGTATGTGAACGCGATCGCCAAGCAGAGAGCAGATAGAGTCCTCTGCATAGACAGGCTCTAATAAGTTATCTTCACCACACCCTGCATCTGTCTGGCTCCCTGGGTGCTCCCGCTGAAGCCCATGTTATCGCTTCCGACGGAGGAACTGGGTATGCCGAAGTTCGGATGGTTGAAGGCGTTAAACATCTGGACAGCGATCTGCATGCGCATTCTCTCCACGATGTTGAACCACTTGCCCAGCGTAATGTCTTCGTCTACGTAGTGAGGCGCCCTCAGATTGGAAAAGTAGCGAGGAGCAGTGCCGAAGGTGTAGTCAGCGGGTGCCTTAAAGGCCCCCTCCCCATTCTGACCGCCGACCGCGGGCTGTCCGTTGAAGAAGCAATATTTTCCTATGGGCATGTAGGCGGGGCCTGTCGGGGAAACACCGCCGCACCCGGCGCTCTTAAAGCCGGCCCCGGTTAAATCGGCATGCTGGTTGCCGCCATAGACGGTGGAGGAGTTTCCGCTGGGCCCGATCGACATGGGGAAACCACTCTGGTAGGTGGTAATTCCGGAGAACTCCCAGCCGCCGACAATGGCATCCTCGACCCTGTTCATGCCGCCGCCAAACTGCTTGCCCCGGCCGAACGGCAGTTCGTACACGTAGTTCAAAACCAGAGATTGTGGAATATCCTCGCCGTCCACCGTCCAATCCGCCTTCAGGTCGTAGAAGTTGCGGATACCCGAGCCGCCCTGGTCGCCATTGATCGCGCCCCATTCTTCCGGACCGGCTGTATCGGACAGGAACTTCGAGAAGGTGTAGGAAGCGGTGAAGATCAGGCCCGCTCCGAAGCGGTGCTTGAAGCTTGCCTGCAGCGCGTTGTAGTTGTTCATGCCGACCGGTTCGCCCGAGGCTGTAACGCTGCCGCAGTACTCCGGATATGGCGTCAGGGATTGAGCTACGTTATAGGGGCAGCTCGGGGCGGTCAGTCCCAGATAGCTCAGTGCGTCTGCATACGGATTGTCGGGCAATGCAGTTTTGAGCGCCGAGCCCATGGACAGGTAGCTTGGATTCAGTTGGTCGTAGTTGAATCCTCCGAGGGTAATGCGCCTTCCGCGGCTCCCCACGTAGTTCACGTCCAGAACGTCGTTGGGACTGAAGGCGTATTGGAATCCAAAGCTGAACTGCTGGGTGTAAGGATCGGGACGATGCCGATCGACCACGCTGGGGTTCTGACCCACGCTGGTCAGGCCTCCCAGGGAATTGCCGGTCACCGGCACGAGCCCCGTTTGGAACGCATCGACTAGGGGCGAAGTCACGGTGACTCCGTCGGAGGATGAGGTCCATACCCCCGACGTCGAATATCCCGGGTCCGGGCCATTGCCGCCGTAGAAGTTCCTGGCGTAATAGATGCCGTAACCGCCGCGGAGAACGAGCTTTGGCATCACTGCATAGGCGAAGCCAAGGCGGGGCGCAAAGTCATCGTAATTCGGGGTCCAGAGGAAGCGGTCTCCAGGAGTGTTGTAGACGATCTCCCCGAAAACCGGAATCCCCGTCGTCACGCTGATCGGATTGAGGGCGTGCAAATCGAAATAGGCCTGCTCGTTGTGACGAGCCGTCGTAGGCACCTGAATTTCATACCGGACGCCCAGGTTCAGAGTGAGCTTTTGCGTCGCCTTCCAGTCGTCCTGAACGTACATTCCGTGCATGAAATACGTTGGCGCAGGATATGCGGAAAAGCCCGTACCGCCGGCCGAACCGATCCCAGGATCGCCGGCGCCGGTCATAAAGGAAGCGAGCGCATCTCCGGTGGTGTCGCTCGCAAGGTTTGATGGGTCGGGGCCTGCAGTCATCTGGTTATTGAAGCTGACTACCGTCGGTGTGAGCCGGCCGCCGTCGTCGGTCTGCCTGACGCCCAGGTACCCCACCGAGATAGATTGTGTCTTTAGGGATTTGTTGATGTCTACGTTCAGGCTTTCATTCGTCTTCGGGAAGGTGGCTTCGCCGGAGTTTTGCGTCGCTCCCAGAGGCGCATAGTAGCCGCTCCCGCTGAAGGTATTCCCGAACTCAACCTGCGGAAACTGAGGAGTCCAGGAATCGAGTTGACCCGGCAGCCCCAGAGAAGAGGGCTTGAACGGGTAGCCCTGAACAACGTTTCCCCCTGGATTGCGGATGAAAAACAGGTTGCTGCTCAGGATCAGAGTCGGGCTGAAGACGTGCGTGTAACCCATGACCCCAAACAGGCGGTTATTCGGGTCAAACACGTAGGGCCCGGCAACGTCGGTCGGCCCATAAAAGGCGCCGGTTTGGACCTTTCCCTCGTGCTTGTTCGAGTATTGCCCATAGATCCGATTATTCGCATTGATGTTGTGATCGATGCGAATTCCCCACTCGTTCGAAGTGGTCGGCGCGCTCACCGTGGTGTTGAAGTTGTATAAACTGCTCGGATTTTTGGGCGCCGGCCAGTAGTTGCCCGTGGCAAGCTTGCTCGCCAGGGGATCGATGTTCGTGATGATATTTCCCTCGTAGGGGTCACGAACCACTCCACCTCCCGGGCAGTTCTCAAGCGAGTAAGGATTGTAGATTTGACCCTGATAGATCGTCCGGCCCAGGCAATCCGTACCCAATGATGTGGTCGTGAGCAGCTGCGAGAAGTTGCCCGACAGCTCATTTGTGGAAGGCACCTGCGCGCTGTAGGAGAGGCCTCCGTTGAGCCGCAGCCCTTCATAGTTGGCGAAGAAGAAAGTCTTGTCGCGCTGCTTGTAAATGCCGGGGATATACAGCGGTCCGCCGCCGGCGATTCCGAACTGATTGCGATGGTCGTCAGGCCTGGCTTGGTGAGACAGATTGTTGAAGTAAAGGTTGGAGTCCAGGTCCTGGTTGCGGATGTATTCGTCGGCGACAAAATGGTAGTCGTGGGTGCCGGCCTTGGTGGTCATGCTGATCACGTTGCCGGTGCTGAATCCGTATTCAGCTGAAAACGAGTAGCTGGTTACCTTGACCTGGTCAGTGTCTTCCGGGGCCGGCACATAGAGGACTCCTCCCCAGTCTTGGGAGGTATCGTAGCCGCCCTCCAGAAGGAACAGGTTGGTCCCGAAGTAACCGCCTCCGAAATTCAGGAAGGAGTAATCCTGGTCGGCCGTATCTTCGCTGCCGCCCGCCGCCAGTAACTGCCGGTCGCCCTGCACGTTCACCGCCGAATCGAGCGTGACAAAACTAAGTACATTTCTGAGGTTGAGGGGAAGCTCCTCAATCTGTTTGCTGGCGAGTTCGGTGCTGATGTTTGAGTCCTGGGTTTGAAGCAGCGGTCCACTCGCGTTGACCGTGACCTGCTCGGTAGCGCCGACCGTCAGCTTCACATCCATGTTCAGGGTATCTCCCGGGGTCAGGACGATCCCCGTTTGCCGCGTGGTCCTGAATCCCGCGGCGCTCGCCTCCAGGACGTAGGTCCCCTCGGGCAGAAAGGCGAAGGTGAACTCCCCGGTCGCAGTCGAGGTGTCGGTACGGATAATTCCAAGTTCCGGATTGGTCAGCTTCACGGATGCCTTCGGGACCCGGGCCCCTGACGGGTCGGTAACCGTACCGGAGAGCGAGGCTGTGATGCTCTTTCCTTGCGCGTGGAGCTTCGTAAGGAAAGGCAGTCCGATGGTGGCCATCAACACTGCCAAAACGATGAAACGTAGCTTGGTCATTTTGCCTCCTGAGATTCTTCTACCTTCGCTTTTGATTCGCCAAAGTCCTTCTGAGAAAGGTGCTAGGCCTTCGTGGACCGATTACTCCGGGTGGTGGCTATCCACACGAGACCCCGAAAATTATCCCTTTTCACGGCGGCAGCCAGTAAGCGATAACTTAACGGTTGTCTGCAAGGTGCTGTCTGGTACTGTACGTCGCTCTTTCCAACAAAACGTGGAGCTTGTCATCCTTACTCTGAGGGAGTAGAGTACCGGGCAGGTGAGTCAATGAATTTCGGGGTTCGCGATGGCGCGCGCAGTTGAATCTGACGAACAGGCGTCAGCTCCTCATGAAATCCTCGCGTTACGGATTCAAGCGGCGCTCGCAGAGATGCTGCTCAGTAGTCCTTTTCGCTCGAGCAAGCAGTCTCAGGAGCTTCTGCGATATATCGTTGATAAAAGCCTGTCAGGGCACGCCGAAGAATTGAAAGAAAGAGTGATAGGAGTCGAAGTCTTCGGTAGGCGTCCCGATTATGACACGAACGCGGATCCGATCGTTCGGGCGCGGGTTGCCGAGGTCAGGAAGCGCCTTGCGCTCTACTATCAGACTGAACACGGGAAAGACGTCCGGATCAGCGTGCCGATCGGGTCCTTCAGGGCCATCTTCGAACAAATTGAGAGTCCTGTTCAGTTGCCGTCCGCTCAACCCGAGACAGTGGAGCTGGGCCAACTTCCAGGACATCCCTCGATTTCAGGAATTTCTCCCGAGCTCGCCAGTCAAAGCCTCAGCCCATCTCCGAGAAAGCTCCGAGTTCGCGGATGGTGGATCGTTGGTGTTGCCGCGGCACTGATTTCCATCTTAGCGATCCTAATTAATTTCCCATCGTCCGAGTCGCGCGCCCTCAATCATTTCTGGTCTCCCATATTGGACAGTCCGCATACCGCTTTGATTTACATCGGCGGCAATGCTGTCTATCAGTTGTCTCCCTCTTATATGGAGTCGTACTACAAGGAACACATCCCAAGCCAAACTGAGGAGATGGGATACGAATCCTATATCCAGTGGCCCCCAGGCACTAAGATTGATGCGCAGGATCTTTTTCCCGCGAAAGACACGTTTGTCACAATCGGTGATGTGGCTGCGATCACGAAGATTGAATCCCTCCTGCTGCGCCGCAACCGACAGTTCGATATCCGATTTGGCGGCGATGTGACCTACGGCGACATTCGTCAAAGCCCCACCATCCTGATCGGCGCGCATAACAACTCCTGGACCCTGGTCATGACAGGGAATTTGCGTTATGTCTTCGCCGGGCGGAACGCCATTGTGGACAGCTTGGACCCCCAAAAGCGCTGGTCCACTAGTGATTTCCTTACGGACGACTACGCGATCATCTCCAGAGTCTTGAACCCCAAGACCGGCACGAGAGTGATCGCTGTCGCCGGGGTGGGCTACGCGGGCACGCAGGCCGCAGCCGAATTTCTCACTAATCCCCAGTCCATAGCGGCACTGGTTAAGACCCTTCCCAATGGTTGGGAGAAAAAGAACTTACAAATTGTCTTGCATACGAGTGTCACGAACCAGCACCCCGGCACCGCTGACGTCGTCGCCAGCTCTTGCTGGTAGCGACCTTCGTCAGTCCTCTTCGTGCCTGCAGATGAAACGCGAGTGACTCTCCAGGCCCATTCCCTTATCTCAAAAGTGTATGGAAACCCCGCCCATGATCACTTTGTCTGCTCTCGCAACAATTGGGAAAAGGACTGCAAGACTTCGACGATGCTGTTCCGAACCAATCCCCCGTCGATGAGTTCCTCCATCTTGCGCTATGCGCGCATGGTACTTCTCTGACTCGAAATCTTTCCGTAAGCGATAACTGAAACGACTAGACCGAACTGAGATAGAATCGTCCTTGTCAATGCCCGGTTTTGAGGAGCTGACGAAAGGCTCACGGGCATCCGCAAACCGCGACCCTCGAAGTCGGGCGTTGGGCTGGGAGTATATTCAGCGAATGGCAATCCGATTGATCGATATTGCAAACGAATTGGGTCTTTCGATTGTGACTGTATCGAAGGTGTTGCGAGACCACCCGGATATTGGGGCCGAGACACGTAAACGCGTTTTGAAGCGGATGCGTGAGCTCAATTACCAACCCAACCTCGCTGCTCGCTCGCTGGTCTCAGGAAAGACCTGGACATTAGGGCTAGTCGTTCCCGACTTGTTACATCCATTCTTTGCCGACATCGCAAAGTCCATTTCCGCTGTGGGACAAAAACGGGGATACAGTCTCTTGATTTCGTCTTCTGACGAAGACCCGGACCTGGAAGAGCGTGAGATCAAGCAACTCTTGGCGAGGCGAGTTGATGTCATCATTGTGGCTTCAGCGCAAAATTCGGTCGATTGCTTTCGTCTTATCGAAGAACAAAAGACGCCCTACATCCTAATCGACCGGCAGTTGCGGGGACTAGACGCCAATTTCGTGGGCGTAGATGATGAAGCGGTCGGCGCACTGGCTACGTCTCACCTCATCGAACAGGGTTGTAGGCGCGTCGCGCATATCCGCGGCCCCGAAGTCAGTACTGCAGCCGGACGTCTGGACGGTTACAAGCAAGTACTGCGCTCCTACGGCCTAACGCCGCTGCCAGGGCACATTGTTTCCCTCGGCGCCTCCGGAGACCACAGAGGTGAGAAAGGCGGGTATGAAGCAGCTCAAAAGCTGCTTTCAGCTAAGCCCCGACCTGACGGAATCTTTTGTTTCAACGATCCGTCGGCTTTGGGAGCGATGCGCGCAATCCTGGATGCGGGATTGCGCATACCGCAGGATATTGCCGTAATTGGCTGCGGAAACATCTCCTACTCGGATTTCCTGCGTGTTCCATTGTCTTCTGTGGATCAGGGAAGCGAGAGCATTGGAAAGTGCGCGGGCGATCTTGCGCTTACCTTGGCAAACAGAAAGACCAAATCAAAACCGAAAACCGAACTCATTACTCCTCGCGTCGTTGTCCGCGCATCAAGCCAACGAGTCCCGGTCGAGTCGGGAAATTCTCCTGGCTAGGGAAATCTCGATTGAAACTCGGCAGACGCGCTTTGGGTCATTCCGTTCTCGATGCAATCAGTTCATTTTGTCAGTAAGCGAACTGGGTGTTGGGGAAGCGGCTGGAGCAGCGCCCGCTTGAACGAGAGCTGGCCATTCATACCCGGCTGCCACAATCACACATCGCGATCAGTGGACTTGAGATCTTGCGGACGCTGGTTATCAGTGAAGCTTCAACCTTCCAAGCTAGAAAGCTAACCCCTAACCTGAGGTCGACCAAGCGCCATAGGCACGGAAAGAAGCTGACGATGCTCCGTAAGTGTAGCTTAAGGTGCGAAGAATACGTTAAAGTAGTCGTTATCTGTCTCGATGACTGAATCACTTCCCTCTTTCAGGTAGCCGAGGGCCACCGACGAGGCCGCTATTGGCGCTGACGGTGTGTGGAAGAAGAATTGCATTCCGGGCATGAATCGGAAGTCCGATCATTCGAGAGATGCGCATCGAGGTAGTGGAGGATTGAATCGATGAACCGAAGGATACTCCTGACAAGCGGGATATCGATGATCGCGCTATCTCGGATGGCGAATGCGATTGAAGCAAAGACATTTCAATTGCAAGCCGCCGAACCGATCGGTGGAGCGTCGAAGATAGCTGATCATGAGTCTTCCGAAGGCTATCTGGTCAGTTTGACCCAGCCCGGCCATGGCGTCACATTCACTCGTCTGCCGGCCGGCAATAAATTGGCGATTCGCTACGCATCGCTGTCGGTGGGCACCATCAGCGTCGCGATCGATGACGGGCCGGCTGGCAAGGTGAATGTTCATTCTTCGGGAGCACTCACCAGCTCCTATCTCAATGCCATCGTCGATCTGGCGATTCCGGACAATGCGACGGTGACGATCAGCCTGGAGGCTGACGATGTCGGGGTGAACATTGATCGGGTCACCGTTGGCGGGGATCTCGGATTGCCGTCCGACATCTGGAATCTGCCGCCGTTGCCGGTTGCGGATGGTCCTTATGCCCCTGACTGGAAAGCCCTCGGCCGGGCCTACACCGTTCCGGCTTGGTGGCGTGAGGCCAAGTTTGGCGCATGGGCGCACTGGGATCCGCAATCCATGCCTGAGCAGGGCGATTGGTACGCACGAGGAATGTATATGGAGGGTAGGCCGCAATATGAGTTCCATCTCAAGCACTTCGGCCATCCTTCCGAATATGGCTACAAGGATATTTGCCACAACTGGGTCGTCGACCGATGGAATCCTGAAGAGTTGATGAGTCTGTATGTCCAGATGGGCGCCCGTTACTTCATGGCAATGGGCTGTCATCACGATAACTTCGACTGCTTCGATTCGAAATACCAGCCGTGGAATTCGGTGCATGTCGGGCCTAAGATGGACATCGTCGGCACATGGGAGAAGGTGGCGCGCCGGCATGGGATGCGCTTCGGCATCGGTTTTCATGACACTCCGCCTCGCACCTGGGGCCAATTTATGCCCGTGCGTTACACCAGCGACAAGACGGGGCCAATGAAAGGCGTACCATACGATGCGCTCCAAACGGTTTTGGACGGAAAAGGAGAATGGTGGGAAGGGATTGATCCGGTGAACCTCTATGGACCGGTCCACACTGCGCAGGATCCGTTGCATTCACCGTTCGCGAATCAGTTCATGTGGCGAATCGATGACGCCATCACCAAGTACCATCCCGACGTCATTTATTTCGACGAGCACGCAGGCGATTCGCAGGTGGATCTAGGTGTGCAGATGGGGCTGGGGTTTCTCGCTCCGCAACTGGTCGCGAATTACTACAACAAGTCCTTGGATTGGAACCATGGAAAGATGGAGGCGGTCGTCAATCTCAAGGGTGTCGGTGGACGTTACAACAGCTTCCAGGACCACCCTGAATTCCTCTCATACGTTGACCGCTCTCTAGTCAAGAGCACCGAAGCAATCATCGAGCCGGAAATCATGGCTTATCCATTCCAGACTGAAACCAGCATCTCGGACTGGCACTACAGAACCGGTCAGAAATATATGGATGCCGCAGGCATCATCCGGTTGTTGATGGAGAACGTGTGCCGCAACGGAACCATGTTGCTCAATCTCACACAGCACGGTCGCGGTGATCTTGACCCTGAAGTGATTCGCATTGCCAAAGACGTTGGCGCATGGCTGAAGGTAGACGGCGAAGCGGTCTACGGCTCCCGTCCGTTTGAAGTCTATGGCGAGAGTGAGATTCGCTATACACGCAACAAGGGCAATGTCTATGCCACGCTCCTTGATTGGAATGGCGGCCCGGTCACTCTCAAGGCTCTTCACTCCGGCGGCGCGACGCTCGGCAAGGTCTCTAAAGTTGAACTACTCGGTTCGAACGTTCCGCTGACATTTGTTCAAGATGATCAGGGCTTGATGGTCACGCCCGGCGGACCTGTGCACCCCCTGCCTGAGATTACCAACGAATTGCTGGCATCCGCGTGCCGGGTTCTGTGTATCTCGCATGACAGGGCTTGGATCAACGATGACGATCTCGACGTGGTGGCGCATGGATGGATTCGCCACTGCAATCTGGGGAGCGGCGACTACAACAATGATCTCGCCATCAGCGAGACGCCCGGTGACATCTGGAGTTGTACCTTCACTGGCAGCAGCATCTCGGTTATCGCACCGAAAGAAGCCGGGGCCGGAAATATCGAGGTTCGGATTGACGGCCAAATCCGTGCGACCGCGGACCTGTCAACGACTGGCGCGCGTCAAGCTCAGCAAACAGTTTGTAGCGTTACAGGCCTCACTCCCGGCAGACACTCAATCACCATTGCCAACAGGGGTCCGGGACCTGTGGCTGTGGATGCCCTGGTCGTCGGGTGACTCAGCGAAGCTGTGACTGAACAAATATACCTTGCTCTGTCCAATGTCTCGGAGTCATAAGGGTCACAGACTGAGTGCTCAAAACGAAATCGCCGTGGCGGGCTGCGCGGCCACGCTATCAGGGAAAACTAGTTTCCTGATACCTGGCTGACAGTGCAGACCGAAAGGCACGAGCTCTAGGACCACCAGCGCACCAATCTAGAAGATCACGGGGAGTGTCTGGAGCATTCTGGAGTTGGGCTTATGTCGATCCCAGACTGGCTTGTCGCTCGCCAGCCGAATATCCGGCAGTCGGTCCATGATGGCCTTGAAGACTTCCTGAGCCTCCGTTCGAGCCAGTCCCGCACCCAGACAAAAATGAATGCCCATGCCAAAGGCGATGTGTTTGTTGTTTGCGCGCTCGATGTTGAAGGTGTCAGGATCGGTGAAGTAGGCAGGATCGCGATTGGCAGCATTCAGCATTTGAAAGGCGACCTGTCCGTTGAGCAGTTTCTTTCCGCCTAATTCCACGTCGTCTTTGATCACACGAGGCTGGCGGGCGACCGGGCTTTCGTAGCGCAGCATTTCTTCGATCGCGGAACCCAACAATGAAGGATTCTGCCGCACCTTCTGCCATTGTTCCGGGTGGCTGAGGATTGTGAAAAGCCCGTTGCCGATGAGCGAGGTTGTGGTTTCGTGCCCGGCGCCCATAATCGTGACGCAGGTGTAGACGAGTTCCTGCTCGGTGAGCCGATTACCCTCGGCTTCAGCCGCAACCAGTTGGCTGATTACGTCGTCGCCCGGATTACGCCGCTTCTCGCTAACAAGCTCGAAGAGAAAGGAGCGCATGGCAAGCAGCGCGGCCTGCGAGCGCTCAAGAAGTTCGACCGGCGGGCGATTCACTCCCTGGAAGAGCAATATCTCATCCGCCCAATGCTTGATTTCGTCCTGACGTTTGTCGGGCAGGCCCATGATGGTTCCCAAGACGCTGAAGGGCAAGGGATAGGCAAGATCGCGGATCACATCCATTCGGCCGCGCGGCTCGACCGAGTCAATGACGTCACTAACAATCTTCCTGATTTTCGGCCGCATCGCTTCGACGTTGATCGCGTTGAAGGGCTTCGTCATGAGCGTGCGAAGCCGGGTGTGATCGGGTGGATCCGATTGAAGAAGGCTCTTCTGACGATAGTGGGTCTCGAACGGCGCTAATTTCTGGCGATGCTGGGGCGGCAGGTATTCGACTGTCTTGGCGAATCTTCCATAGTTGGAGAAATGAGCGACATCGCGGAAGGTGGGGACGATGTCGTCGTAACGCGTGACGATCCACCCACCGATAGACTCGCTCCAATAGACAGGGTCCTCTTTCTGGAGTTGGCGGAGGAGCGGATAGGGGTCGTCGAGAAACTCGTCAGAGATGAGCTTCTCATCAATTTCGTTCAGCGAAGTGCTCGGCATGAAGGGACTCCACAGGGATATGGAAAATGGAAGATGGCAGAGTTACGAAACGCGTAACGTCCGATCACGACATCGGCTGAGTCATAATTCTGAGGCGATCATTCCGATATTCAAAACTGATGAGGGTCATTTGTCAATGGGATTCCGTCGATTGTATACAGAATCCGAACGCGGTATACTCCGGACAGTGCGCGGCACGGCGGGAGTCCGGGATAACGGGAGACTGGGAAAGGTGGCCCGAGCCGGGGAAATCCCCAGGACGATGGATGAACCATCCGGTAAGTCTAAAGAAAAGAATGGCTTTCTTCCCTCACAAGCCGAAAGCCGAATGGGTAGGTCGGAATTTGCACTAGCGATGCATCGAATCTGGCTCTTGGGGGATCGCGTTACCAGGCTCGCCTTGGCCCGTCGGCAGCTCTGCGACAAGCTCCAGATGGAGCCCGGAGCCGTTGCCATTCAACAGGTGCGAGGCGGCTTCGAAGGGCCCTTGAGAACTGTGCTTGAACATGATCTCCCGAATCTCGCGCGCGTTGGAGATCGAGCGGGTTTCGGCAGTTTGCAGGTTATCACTGCGGAGCGCCTGGAGAAGGCTGCCGTGCATGCTGACCCAAAAATCGCGCTGCAGGTAGTCGTGCGCCTCGGTTACGTAAAGCACGCAAGGCAGAATCAACCGTTCCATCAACTCGACCAGCCTGCGGTTGCCCGATGCGCGAGCGATGGTCAGATGAAAATCGGCGTCGCGCTGAATCTGTTTGCGATCTGCCTCAAGGCCTTCATCGGTCGCTTGTTTTGCTTCCTCAACGATCTTTTCGAGCTGGGAGAAATCATTTTCAGTAAGGCGACCAAAACTCAGTTGAACAGCCAGCAGATTCAATGCATCGATCAGGGCAAGAACCTCGGCATGGTCTTCGTTACTCCAGGTACGGACATAGAGGCCGCGGGGCGGACGGCGCTCGACGACTCCGAGTTGCTCGAGGCGGTGAAGCGCGTCACGAACAGGCGCCCGGCTCACTTCGAATCGGCGCGCGAGATCTTCTTCGCTGAGCCGCTGGTCGGGGACAAATTCGCCCCTCTTCACTCCATCGAGGATTTTGAGGACAACCCAATCGGTAAGTGCACGGTAGACGGGTTTCGGAGAGAGCCCAGATGCATCGTATAGCAGACTTAATGGCATGTCAGTCGACAGTATACCATTCCGGCTGGTGAAATTCCATTGGTTGAAAAAGCGCTCCGGCTAACAAGTTCAGGATTTCAAAAATCTGCAAGGGAGGAAGTATGTCAGGGAAATTGAGCGGCAAAGTTGCAATCGTTACAGGGGGCGCCTCTGGTATTGGGCGGGCAGCCTGCCTTCGCCTCGCCACTGAGGGATGTGACGTTGCGGTCATTGATATTGATGAAAAAGGCGCGCAGAGCGTTGCTGCGGAATGTGCTAAGAGCGGCGCAGAAACGCAGGCGCTGAAGGCGGATGTCTCGGACGAGAAGGATACTGAAACCGCCGTCGAGAAGGTGCTAGCCCGCTTTAAGAAGCTGGATTACCTGGTTTCCAATGCCGGTATCGAGGGCGCGATGAAAGATTTTGGCGAAACCTCGGCGGCCGAATGGGACCGGGTGATGGCGGTGAATGTGCGCGGGGCATTCCTAACGGTGCGAGCGTGCTTGCCTGCCATGCGCGCTCAGAAGTGGGGCGCGATTGTGCTGACGGCTTCGAATTATGGATTCGTGGCGACTCCGCACACAACGGTGTATTGCACGTCGAAGGGGGCGGTGAACTCGCTGGGGCGGGCGTTGGCCGTCGAGCTTGTCCCGGATGGCATTCGCGTGAATTGCATCTGCCCTGGAAATGTCGACACGCCGATGTACGATCGAGCGCTCGCCATGCAAGTGGGTGATCCCGCCATGGTGAAGGCTGCGATGGGCCGGATGGCGAAGCCTGAAGAGATCGCCGGCGTGATTGCCTTTCTGCTTTCCGACGACGCCTCCTATATGACCGGAGCTCAGGTCATGATCGATTATGGTGAGACTTGCCGGCCTGGCCCGGTGTGGCCGAGCCCGCAGTGGTGAACCTGAGGTTCGCGCCTGAAGATTCTGTGAGCCCTCTTTGAGCATTTGGCCACTTCTGGTTGGATAGCTGGATCTTCTGGTGGCCAAGTTCTCTCTATTCACTTTCCGCGAACGTGTGAATCGCTCCAAGCGGAAGGCATGAGCCTCACGAAAGGAAACTTTCAATGATTCAACTGCGGCCTCTGTGGGTTTGTCTCTGCGCCATGACTCTGGCCTCATTCTCGCTTTCTCAAACACCTGCCGGTGCTCGGGAAAAAGTGATCATTGATACGGATATTGGAGACGGCGTTGATGACGCTTTTGCGGTCGCCTTGGCCCTGAAAAGTCCCGAATTAGAGATCCTGGGGTTCACCACAACACACGGCGACACAAACCTTCGCGCAGATCTTCTGGATCGATCGTTGTTCGAAGTTGGAAGGCAGGATATACCGGTTGCTGCAGGCAAGCCAACTCATCCGCCGGTGTCAGGGCTTTTCACTGAAGATGCGGCAGTGTCCTTCTCTCAGTCGCTCTATGCGAAAGGCGGTACCGCTCCGCATAGGAATCATGCCGACGCTGTGGAGCTGCTGGAATTGACCGGGACAGCCGCAAAAGTGGAGATCGAGTCTGTTTCTCGATTCAACATAGTGTTATGCTCCTGAACTTCTGCGCATTCGAAAGGAACGCGCTAAGACGGCCCTGGGTTCTTCAGTCTGTCGACTCGCGGAAAAATTGTGAGGCGCAATTTCGCGCAACCGTAGGGTATGAGCGTGACGAGCTCGGTCTCCGCCGCCAGTCGAATTCCAGAATTCGATTTCGCGGGAAGCTGCGGGGTGAAAACGAAATCTCCCTTTCGCGACCAGCTAGGGTCATCGTATTTTGTGTCGTACTCCTCCGGCGCCAGGCCAGGATCGTCGATCCCGCCTTCGAGAATGATTTCGCTCGGTCGATCCAGATCCCAACCGACAATGCGCCGGGCTGGAACCTGAAGCTGAATTGGGGGCTCGCTCGAGCTCCAGGGTGCGTCCTCGCGCCACTCATTTTGGGTGACGCGAATCTTGCCTGCCGCATTTTTGTTGTCGATGTCGAGAGCGTAATTCCATGGGCTCTTTGGGTAGACGTTGTGTCCGAGTAAGCCCGGGTAGCGGGAGCGAAGATTATAGACGCCAAGAACTCCGACAGCAGACTCCAACAATTTCTCCGGCGATTCCCATTCTTCATCGATCTTGAGGGAGTAAACCAGCGGGCCTCGTTCGAGCGCGATTCCGTCGGAGGGCCAGTCCGTCGTTTTGATCTCCTGCGGAAGGATCACGACAATTTCGTCGCCGTCATGAAAGGTTCGACTGATTCGGACAAAGGTTCCTGATTGCAACTGCTGGCCGAGCGGCTGATCGTTCACCATCACGCTTGCCCTGTCACACCACACGGGGATTCGCACCGTGAACGGGAACTCGCAATCTTCCTTCATATTCATGGTGAAAACAATGCGATCGGAGAAAGGATAGCGGGTCTTTTCGGTGATAGTGACTTCCTGTTGCTGCTTGCCGACGCGATGCTTCACCTGCGACGGTGCGTAGAGCGCGGCGACGAGTCCGTTGCATTTGTCCTTCATCCAAAGGCGCGATGCAAAGTTGGGGATGATGCGATTGACATTGCCAGAACAGCACGCGGCGATATGGGCAGTAGCAAATGCCATGGTGCGATCGCCGCGGAAGTAGACATTGTGATTTGTGTTGTGCGCGGCGACGACCTGGTTGGGGCATGAGAAATATTGGAGCAAATTGAAATCTTCACTCACCGCGCCCGGAGCGGCATTGAAGCAGGCGCGCTCGATTTTGTCGGCGTAATCGGCTTTACCGGTAGCCATCAGCAAGTAGCCCACGGTCCATGTGTAATCGGCGATATCGCATGTCTCATGCGAGGCGAGAGGATCTAGTGTGCGCAGTTCCTCGCTCGAAACGTTTACTCCGTCAACCAGCATGTGGAAGGCATCGAGCTTTCGATATGCCTGAACGGAGACGTTTAGAAATTCTTCCCTGCCGGTTTGCATGTAGAGCATTGCGCCGAGTTTTGCCATTTCGTTATAGCTGACGCCATGCGCATCGCTTGGCTTGCCGTCGCAGTACGCGGCAGAAGAAACGCCGTTGAGCTTGAACGATGACTCGAACTTTCGCCAGCTGTCCTCTGCCAGGTTCAAAAGGCCTGAATCGCGTTCGCGCTCATAAGCCCAAAGAATGGCTTCGATGCTGCATGCCTCCCGGCTGAGGGTGTAGGGATAAGGCGAGGAGAGAAAATGTCGCTTGACTGCCAAAGGGATACGTCGATCGCGGGTCGCGGACCAGTGCGCGAAAAGGGCGCGGAAGAAGACCACATGCGGCCAACGCGATTTAGTCTTAAGGATGAGCGGGCCGAGGTAGCCATCGCTGTCGGGGTGCTCAAGCACGTAGTTGATATGTCGCGCGGCCTTCTCGATCAGCTTGTCATCCCGGATCAGGTAACCGCACCGGATCATGCCGTCAATCCAGTAGCCGGTCTGCTCATAAGTATAGGGATTGTGCGAGATATCTGAGATTTCAGGTGCGGCCCATCCATCCGTGTCGAAGGGAAAGCCGCCCGTTTTATCAAGGTGGCCAGTCAGGCCATCCCGCTGTTTCTCCAGATACGCTTTCAGCCAGCCCTGAGGCTGTATCGAGCGGATCGGAAGCTCGCTGAATTCCGCGAAGGGGGAGTGCGGAGCTAAGTTGGAGTTTGCTTCAGGCTGCGAAGCCGGCTTGTCTGGCTGGTTCGGTTGGACGCCATCGACAGTGCTGGCGAGCGCGTTTTGCAAAGTCAGAAGCGACGTGCTGCCGGCGATCGCGTTGAGAATGAACCCGCGACGTGAAAGATCTTTCTTACTCATAACATCTCCCGCTAGTGCGCGAATCATTCGCGTTCCTAACTCATCTGGATCGTCGTCATGAGTCTTATGTCTTCCGACGAGGAGCCGATCAACAAATCGACTGCGCCCTTCGCCGGCACAAATGTCCGGGTGGCTTCATCCCAGAAGTACAAAGATCGCTCGGAGTGAGGCAAATCGAGTTTCACAATCCTCGTTTCGCCTGGTTCCAAATAAACTCTTTCGAAGTTCACCAGCTGTTTCGTGGGCAACGCTAAGCCATTTGTTTCACTCGACGCGCGAACGTACAGTTGCACGACCTCGTCACCGGCGCGAGAGCCCGTATTGGTCACGCTGAGGCTGGCGGCGAGAGTTTCCCCGTGTCTCAGTGTCTTCGCACTTAGTTGGAGTGCGCCATACTGAAACGTTGTGTAACTGAGGCCGTGACCGAATGGATAAAGCGGCGTGCCTTTGAAGTACATGTAGGTCCGGCCGCTCATCAACTTGTAATCGTGAAGGTCCGGAAGGTCGCTGGTTCTGGTATACCAGGTTGTGCTCAGCTTTCCGCCAGGGTTGTATTCGCCAAAGAGCGCTTCAGCGAGGGCGCGGCCCTGCTCCTGCCCGAGAAAAAGACCGCCGACGACCGCCGGAAGTTTGTCCTGCTGGTCCCAGGCGACGGCTACGGGACAATTTGATGAGATGACGAGTACAGTTCTGGGATTTGCAGCGTAGACAGCGCGAACCAACTCGCTCTGCGCTCCGGGAAGATCAATCGACTCACGGTCATGGCCTTCGACGCTCACCTGCTCGTCGGCGCCGACAAAGACCAACGCCACGTCTGCGGCGCCGACGGCGTTTGTGGCTTTCAGAAATTCTCCTGGATCGCGGTCGCCAACCACGGCGCAGCCCTGCGCGTAGACGACTTCAATCGGGCCGGCGGCGAGCGGCGCGATCGGTGGCGCAGGCGTCAATTCAAAGTACTGAATGCCGAACAGGGGCCCAGGCTCGCCGAGAAAGAGCAAGTAGACGGTATGCACGCCACTGAGTGGGTCAATTGGCGCCGAGACGTTGGTCCACTTCTGGAAGTCGCCTGTGTTTGGAATCTTGATCTGGCAGAGAACAGGGCTGTTGAGATCGTCGATGCGCACTTCCATCGTGGCCACGTCCGAAGTGGTTGCGACCCGGGCATGGAATTCGGTGGCGCCATCAAATTGAACTCCGCCGTATGCAGCCCAGGCTTTGATGCGGCCGGGAATTTTGACCCAGTTCTGACCCCACCAGCCTTGCGTGCCGTCAGTATCGTAGCTCAGGTCGTGTCCGCCTTCCTTGCACGCCTCCAGTTGGAGCGGGCCGTCGTATATTGCATAGTCGTTTGCACGCTTCTTATAGGCCGGCGGCTGCGCAAGGCCGAGATACTCCCTGATTCCGCGCAGCGGAGAAATAAGATTGAACGACGTACCGCAGTAGTCTCCAAGATTGCAAACGTCGCCCATAGGACCAATGACGGCAATTTTCTTGATCTTCGTCCGGTCGAGCGGCAGTAGGTTTCCGTTGTTCCGGAACAATACGATGGATTGCCGGGCGGCTTCGAGTGCGAGCTCACGATGAGCATCGCTCTCAAGGCAGGACACCGGGATCTTGCTGTATGGGTTCTGCTCGGGAGGATCGTACATGCCCAACAACACTCGACCCGTGAAGGACCGGACTGCCGCCTGATCGATGGCCGATTCACTGATCAACATTTGATCGGCAGCTTTCGCCAAGTGATCCTGGTAGGTGGTGCCGCAGTTGATGTCGCATCCGGCGTTGACGGCCAGGGCAGCAGCCTCTTCCAGTGTCGGAACAAACTTGTGCGTCTTCGAGATATCTTCGACCGCATCGCAATCGGAGACGACATAGCCCTGGAACCCCCAGAGATTGCGCAGAACGTCGGTGAGCAGAAAACGGCTGCAGGACGTGGGAATCCCATTGAGGGAGTTATAGGAACTCATCACGGTGAAGAAGCGCGCCTGCTTCACAGCTGTCTCAAAGACGCGCGCATAGTATTCCCAGAAGCTTCTTGGATCGACCGTGGCTGAGATGGTGTGCCGGTCGGAGTCGGTTTCGTTGCCGATGTAGTGCTTGGCGCAAGCAATGGTCTTGAGATAACGCGGATCGTTTCCCTGCATGCCCGCAGCGGTGGCGATAGCCATCTGTTCAACGAGATAGGGATCTTCGCTGTAGTTTTCTCCTACGCGACCCCAACGCGGATCGCGAGCACCCATGTTGACTGTGGCCGGTGAGAACATCGCGAGATCCATTCCGTTCTTCTTGTGCCACGCCCAGGCTTCATCGGAAACGACGCCGAATACCTCGAAGATCAGCGAGCGATTCCACGTGCATCCGAGCGCCAGCGGCAGCGGAAAGCACGTGACAGGTCCCCTGCCGTTCAGGCCGTGGAGAGCTTCGTTGGCGTAGTAGTTGAAGGTCGGCAGTCCCAGGCGCTCGACCCCCGGCGCGAAGCAGCCGAGCTGCGATATCTTTTCAGGGAGCGTGAGTTTGGCGACGATCTCTGCAGCGCGCCGCTTGGCTTCTTCAAGCCGCTGCGGCGTAATTCCGCCGGGAACGGGTTGAGCCTCTTCACCGGTTGCGATGGGGGCAGAAGCTCCTTCGATCACCGCACCGCGAGCATCGTCGGTAAGTACCCAGGCGGTGCCGGCAGCCGCAGCGAGAGACAAGAAGTTCCGCCTGCTGATGCATTTCTTGCAGCCATTCGTGCAATTTTTCATGCTAAGTCGCTTCCTTCAGTTTCCGATTCGCTCGTCACTTTCTGTCGTGGACGATTTGGCCGTTACGGACGACCAAACGCGGGCTGAGAAGAACTTCAGGATCGGAAAGCGGGTCGCGGTCATACGCCACAAAATCAGCGACGGAGTTTTCAGCGAGCGGTTCACCGAGGCCAAGGTATCTCCATGCATCCACCGTTGCTGCACGGAGAGCTTGCTCTGGCGTGAGCCCTGCGCTGATGAACGCGAGGACTTCGAGGCCGATTTTGCCATGATCAATCGCGGCGTCGGAGCCGCACAGGATGACCACGCCTTCCGCGACGGCCTGGGGAAGCTGGCGCTCGATGGCCTCAACGGCTTCAGCGAAGGAGCGTTCAGGCATGCGTAATTGCCGTGACCGAATGCGCTCGAGAAAGATGCGAAATGCCGCTAGCGTTGGCGTCCAGGCGCGGCCGCGCGCAGCCATCTGCTTCAGGTGTTTTGGCTGAAGGTGCGAACCGTGTTCGACGGAATCGATATCCAGTGCGATAGCGAGCTCGACGGCGGCAGGGGTGGTGACGTGCATCGCGATGCGCGCGCCGGCTTTTCGAGCCGATTCAACTGCGGGGCGCAACTCATCCACGGTCCAGCCGACATCCGGATCGGTTCCGGGATGATCCCGGTGCGCGGAGTCGCCAATAAACTTGACCCAGCCACCGCCGAGAGCAGCTTCCTCGCTTGCCGCGACAGTAATATCGTCGCCGGAAACTTCGCGGGCCGTGTTGGGCAGGTAGCGGCCGGGCGGAGCGATGAACCTGCCTGCCGCCTGCAAATAGGGCAGTGATGGGTCCAGGTTTTTCATCACGTCTACCACGGTGGTGGTAGGAGCTCCGGCGTCGCGAACCGCGAGAACCCCGGCGTCTCTTTGCGCCAGCAGATGCATAAGCACTCGGCGAGTCAATTCTTCCGGGTCGGTTTGCCGCGCCTCTGTGTAACCGGGAACGCCAATCGATGGCGAAGTGATGAGATGGGCGTGAGCATCGACGAGCCCGGGGAGAACGAATAATCCGTCGCCGCTCGACGGCATTCCATTTCGGGCGCGGCGGAATTGGATTCGTCCATTAATTACGAAGAGGTCATCGCCGGTTTGCCGGGCGAACAGAATGCGGGGAGCGCGAAGCAGGATATCCATTGACATTCAAATGAGGGCGTCGGCGCCCGAGAAGAGATATTGATCGAAACGACCGAATTTGCGTGAAGTGAGCAGGAGACGGACTTCGGTTACGCAGTTGATGCCTTGAGAGATCAGTGCACTCAGGCTTTCCCTCGCCTCTGCGGGGATTCGTATCTGCACGGGAGCCGATTGTTCCGCAGCGTAGATTTCCAGCGCCGCTGAGATGATCGGCGGAAGGAGATCCGGCCGCTCAACCGCCGCAGGCCCTAGAGCGCCATCGCGGTCAATATATATGTAGCCGACGGCGCGGTCGTTCTCAAATGCGAGATAGGGCGCCATGCTGGGAACCGTGGCCCAGCATTCGTGATCTTCGGGACGGGCCTCTCCGAGGACGAACTGATCGAGCCGATCGAAGCAATCCTTTGCAGCCGCTTGGCCGGCCCTGCTCAAGCGAACGCTTTTTTGCCCTAGCGGCCGCGGCTTTCCCTGAAATTGAATAATTGAAGCTTGGGGAACGAGGCCAAACCTGAAATACATACCTGTCGATACTGGATTGGCCGAATCGCTGGTGGTCAGAAGAACAGGACTGCCGTCGGCGGGGTCATTGCCGAGGCAAAACTGGACGAGCTTTCGGCCAATCCCGTGACCCTGAAACTCAGGCAGAACATGCAAGGCGGCCAGATACCACAATGTGCGACGACGGGTGGCGAGGCCAAACCCGCCGATTCTGCCCCCGAAATCGGCCACCCAGAACCGTTCCGGGTCGTATCGAAGGGCGTTTCGACGAACCGCGAGGGCTCGGGCAGGCAGGGTATGTTTCTCAAGGTCGCTCTCGCGGCCCAAGCGCCGGTTAAGATCTTCGTTTGCATTCAGATATACTTTGTAGGTGTCCTGCAGGTCGGCTTCCCCTGCCAGGCGGAAATGTGGCCGCCGCCAATCCTGTTCTGAGGAGGCCCCGGCACTGCCCGTGGACTGCATGACGGAACTGTAGCACATAGGTTCGACTGTATACGATAGACGGTGCAAGGTCGACAAGCTAGACGGTTGCTCGACCATAGTATTCTGTATACAATCGACAAGCAAGAGCGAAGCCCTACCGATCACCTCTGGTCTCATTGGAAGGGCGAGAAGGGATGCTTCTCCAGGATCTGAGAGCTCGATGGAAAGAGGCTGCGATGAACAAGAGATTTTTTGGTGGTATTATTCCTCCGCTGATTACCCCGCTTACGCCCGAGGGTGAAGTCGATGTCGCGTCGCTGAAGCGGTTGACGCGGTACGCCGTCGACGGAGGGGTCGACGGGCTTTGGGTGCTCGGTGCGACAGGCCAATTTCATACGCTAACTGAACGGCAGCGGAGCCTGGTAACCGACACGGTGATCCAAGAAGTGAACGGCAGAGTGCCGGTCCTCATCGGGTCCATCGATTCGAGCCCCGAGAGGTGTATTGAGCGCGCGAAGCTGGCTAAGATTTCCGGCGCCGATGCGATCTTTGCCACGACTCCGATTTACGACAAAGTGACCCAGGTCGAAGTCTTCACGCATTTTCGCCGCATCCGCGAGTCGATTGATCTGCCGCTGCTCGCCTACGATGCATCGTATGCCACGCAGACTCCGATGGAGATCGCAACCGTTGTGGAACTGGCCGAAGAGGGTACTTTGGCCGGGATCAAAGACTCAGCCGACTTTGCCGACTTTCCGCACCTGCTCGCTCAGCTTCGTCATTTGCCGGAGTTTGCTGTGCTGACCGGCCACACTTGCCTGGCAGACGCCGCTTTTTATCTTGGGGCCGCCGGCTGTGTTCCGACATTGGGGAATTTGATTCCATCCACGTATGCGAAAATCAGGGCGGCGGCAAGACGTGGCGATTGGGCCGCGGCGAGAAAGTCGCAGGACGAAGCGGTCGCATTGCACAATATTCAGCGCTGCTGGCAGCCGGCTTCGATTTCGATCGTTGCGAAATCGTTGGGCCTGTGCAAAACAGTTCTCAAGCTGCTCGGAGTCATTGAGTGTTCCAACCCCGGTTTCCCGTACCCTAGCCCCACGCCGGAACAGGAAGAGCGGGTGCGAACTGAGTTGCAACGCCTGGGACTGTTGAAGCAGGAGTCGGCGGTCCTGGCCTGAGCGTATTCAAAATGACAGGCATTTTTGCAGATGCCGGCGGACCGATGGCTCCCGCAGCCGATTCGACAAAGATCTCCGCGACGGGTTCTTACGCCGAGGTTCTTGCGAATGAGGAAGCGTATCGCGTCCCCGGTGTCGAGCATATGCTCACTCCGGCATTAATCGTCGTCAGCGAGATAGTGGACGCAAACATTCGCACGGCGATCCAACATGCAGGCGGGGCGAACAGGCTTCGCCCGCACATCAAGACTGCCAAGCTCGAACGAGTCATTCGCCGTTACGTTGATTTCGGAATTCATCAATGCAAATGCGCAACCACGCGGGAGTTTGAGGCTGCCTGCGCGGCGGGTGTGCGCGACGTTCTGGTCGCTTACCCGATGATGGGCAGGAATGCGCAGCGTATCAGGGAATTGAGCGTCCGCTATCCGGATGTAAGCGCGTCAGCCTTGGTGGATCACCGCGAACAAATCCAGCAATGGGATCGCAATGCCGGACTATTTGTCGACGTGAATCCCGGCATGGACCGAACGGGTATCAGCGCGGAGCAGAGTGACCGAGCGCTTGAACTGGCGCGTGCCATCATCGATTCGGGAAGAACCTTTCGCGGGTTGCACTATTACGATGGCCATCTGGGCTCTTTCGGCTTTGAAAAGCGGCGAGCGCTTGCGACCAGCGGATACGAACAGCTTGCCAAGCTTGCCGCGGATATTGAAAGCGCGGGCATCGATGTCGGCGAGGTGATTACGTCGGGCAGTGCAGTGTTCATGTTCGCCACCGCCTATGCGCCGCTTGCGCAAGCAAAATGGCAGCTTCGCGTCTCCCCCGGAGCGGCGATTTACGGCGATACCAACATCATGCAGCAGATTCCAGCGGAGTATGGCTTTCGCCCTGCTGCCGTGGTTGCAACCCGGGTCGTCAGCCATCCGCGCCCGGATTTGTTGACCTGCGACGCCGGCCTAAAGGCTGTGGCGGGCTTTGCCGGCCTTCCTAATTGTGCTGTTCTCGGCTGGCCCGATCTGGCGACACAGAGAATGTCGGAAGAACATCTGACGCTGCAGGCTCCGCCGGGTGCAGCTCTTCCAGCTTTGGGATCGATCTTGTATCTCGTTCCGCGGCATGCGGGTTTGACGGTGAACAATTTTGATGTCGCACTTTTCAAGTCGCCGGACGGTACGATTAGCCTGGAGCGAGTTTCCGCACGAGGGCATGAGCCACCAAGGTGACGCGCTGTTTTTTCGAGGGAGGATACCGGACATGGTTGGATCCATAAGAAGTATGGGCCTTGTTGTTCTGGCTCTGGCTGCAGCCCCACTGTCGATGGGGTCCGGAGACGTGGATGCCACCGTGTGGAAACACAATCAGTTAAGCGCGATGGAACAGAAATTGTCGCAAGAGCTCGACGCCGAGAACTCGGCGTCCGATGTGCTCGGCACCTATGGCAACCATCATGTGGAGATCGCGCTTCGCAAGGCCACAGGCAACGCCGAATTGCATGAGACACAGAACGACGTGTTCTTCGTTATAAGCGGCGAGGCCACCCTGATTGTGGGTGGCACGCTGGTCGATCCGAAATTGACTGAGCCTCACGAGTTTGAGGGCAAAACCATCCAGGGCGGCACGAGAACGAAGCTGGTTGCGGGCGACGTGGTGCACATTTCCTTTAAGGTGCCTCATCAACTCATCGTCGAAAAAGGCAAAGAGATCGAGTATTTCGTTGTGAAGATCGATGCCAAGTGAGCATTGCAGCCGGACGGCGGATGCGAGGAAGCGGCGCGCGCCCGGCCTGATCGCGTATCGGGCCTGGAATCAAGCCGGGTCCTTGTAGGCCACGCAGTCGATCTCAACCTTGCAGTCGACTGCCATGCTCGATACGACGCAGGAGCGGGCGGGCGGGTGTTCTCCGAAGAATTCGCGGAAAACTGTATTGAACATGCCGAAGTCTCGGGGATCCTCGAGCCAGACACCGCAGCGAACCACTTGCTCTGGCGCGTAGCCCGCTTCAGCCAGCACGGCCAGAAGGTTCAGGATTGCCTGCCGAGCCTGAACAGTAATGTTGCCCGACACGAGTTGGCCGTCCACCATAGGGACCTGCCCCGATACATAGAGCCAACCATTGGCTTCGACAGCTCGTGCGATGGGCACCGCCTCACCACGGCCGGCGATACCTTTTGTGTGAAATCGCTTCAGTGTCATCCTTAGCTCCTCATGTTTTGTGAGTTGAAACCGTGATGCCTGACGACGAGTGGACTTGAAACGTCGCGTGTCGCCGCGACAATGCCTCCGGTATCAGAAAAATGTTTGCACCATGTCAACGACCTGGTAACGGCTGTCGATGATGGGAATGACCCGCCACCGGTCGAATGTCAGGCATGGATGGGAGATATCGAAACCGATCATGTCGCCGACGCGTATGTCGTCGCCTGGCGCAATCTGCAGGTAGGCATGCTGGTCCATCAGCTTAGTGAGAGCCCAGTGTTTCGGCGCGGGATCAGGCATTTGCGCGCCCGGCCGAAAGTGCAGCGTGGGCAAGGGAAGACCCAGATCAAAGGATGCATCCCGTTTGCCGATCCCGACGATTGCACGTGATTCCTCCGGAATAGATTGGACGTAAGCCCAAACCTGGAGGGCCGGTTGCAATCCGCCGTATATACGCCGCGCGACGCTGTTGCGTGCAAGAACTCTTGACTGGGCTTCGCGATAGAAGCCGGCATCGTGCGTAAGATAACAGCCGGGTCGAAGAACGATCTCGACGGGCTGAAGGAACGCCGCGGTCGCGAATACATCGGCGACAACATCGAACCAGGCTGAGCCCGCGCCGGACAGCAAAGGCCGCGTACGCTGGAACTGGCCGGTCGCGATCAGTTGTTTGGTGATGTCGACTGCCCTTTGGAGGAATGTCCTGATCTCCGGCTCCTTCTCAAGAATGCCCTCGTAAAGTTCGACGCCGGACAGCAGAACTGAATCCTTCCACTGGGCTAGAGCAGCGAGCACGGCTCTGAGCTGTTCATCGTTGCGTACGCCGCAACGCCCGCCGCCGGCGCCGACTTCAAGCAAGACGTTCAAGCGCTGCTTGCGCGCTGAAAAAAACCTGCCCAGCTGCTGCACTGAGTCGGCCGAATCGACGAGGCAGTAATACTCAAAATCCGGATCGGCAATCATGCTCGAAACCAGCGTCATGTTCTGCTTGCCCACAAGTTGATTCGCCATCAGGACGCGTCGCAAGCCGTGCCGCCAGGCGACGAAGGTCTGATGAGCGGTAGCAAGAGTGATACCCCACGCTCCGTTGCGCACCTGGAGGTCGAAGAGCTTTGGCGCCATGGTCGTCTTGCCGTGCGGCGCGAGCTTTACTTTGTAGGCAGTGATGAATTGCTGCATCCAATCCAGGTTTTGCGCCATCTTGTCCTGGCGCAGCACTGCGACCGGCAGGCTCAGGTCTTCGCGCAGCAGATTCCAGTTGAGTTGCGCAATTTGTTCCGGATGCAGGTCCCGTTCGAGATACCCGAGACCCTTATTCTGACGCGAGACCATGGGCCCGTTTTGCGCGACGGTCTGTTGCTTGTCTTCGCTCGACAAATCCACCTCCGGAAATTGCGGCAGGGTTATAGCTAAAATTCAATCTCCAGCAGCTCGAAGGAATTCCGATAGAGCATGCTCTCGATTTGTTCGGTGTCGAGTCTCGGCAGCGCCGTGCCTTCGAGCATGCCGTTCAAAGTGCGTATACCTGCCACGCTGGCGTCGACCGTAGCGAACGGATAGTCGCTGCCAAAGAGAACCTTGCCCCAGGTGCGATATTCCTGCACGAGCATGAAGGAGTGATAGAGCTGAAACGGCCTGTAGTAGATGGCTGAGCAGTCCGCGTAAACATTGGGATGCTTGCGAATGGTCACGACGCACTCACCTTCGTAGGGATGGGAGAGGTGCGCCATGATGATCTTCACTTGTGGGAAACGTATGGCCACGTCGTCGATGAGGCGAGGCAGCGTGCAGTCGAGCGGCGCCCTGTCAATGAACGTTGTTCCGGTATGCAGGAGAACCGGCAACCGGTGCGATGTGGCATATTCCCAGAGGTAGTCAAGCTTGCGGTCGTTTGGATAGAAGCCGGCGTACATAGGCATCAACTTGATGCCTTTGAGCTTCAGATCCTCATGGCCGTGATGAAGCTCATCCTCCCAACCAGGCTGGGTTGGATCGAGCGAGAGGAAACCGATCGTTTTATTCGCGTGACTTCTCGTATAAGCTGCTACCTCATCGTCGGGCACCCACAGGCCCGCCAAGGCTGCCTTCCCACCAAACACAACGGTCCAGTCACAATCGGCGGCGCTTGCTCGGTAGTCCTCCCATCGCACATTCAGGTCGAAGGCTGGATTTGTGACTCTCTTTGTCTGCGCGATGAAGTCCTTCTGAAAGTGTTCGGGGCACCGGAAGTAGTGACTGTGAATATCAATCAGCATGGGAGTCCCTCAATTGCAGCACTACTGGAGTTTCGATTGGCAGATCGGAACGGCAGAGGAAGTACTTCGACTCTACAGGACGCCATACTTCCGATAGACGTCTCTCAAATAGGCGCCATTCATCAACTCTGCTCTCGAGCTATTTTCGCGGGTCGCCTTGTTCAGAGCCAGCCGAAGGACCTCGTCGACGTGCAACTTGGGGATCACGACGACGCCATCGAAATCCGCAAAGACGAAGTCGCCGGGGTTGACGAGCACTTCGCCGCATTCTACGGGAACGTTGTAGCCGGTGACGATGCCTCTTCCCATCGAGTCGACAGGCTTGATTCCCGCTGCGAGCACCGGGAAGCCAAGCTCCTCGATTTTCTTGACGTCGCGGACGAGGCCGTCGATGACTGCGCCATGCGCGCCGCGCGCTTTCGCTGCCGTCGACAACAGTTCACCCCACGGAGCATTGCGCTTCGACTGCTGGGTCGACACCACCACCACTTCACCGGGCAGAATGCTGTCGATTGCCTCGATCTCCATCGCATAAGGCTCTGGAGGTGCGTGGTAAACGTCGGAACAGGCGATTGTCCGGGCCCAGCCGCAAAACGCCGAACCCGGACAGACGGGCCGCAGATACTCCCGCATCGCCTGGTTGCGAACACCAATCTGATCCAAGGCATCAGAGACGACGGCTGTATAGAGCTTCTCTCTGACCAGAGCAGTCAGCTCCTCATCCGACTCCCCTCGCCCACCCCTGGGAATGCGATTTATCTCGTCTACCATCAACCACCACCCGAAATATAGAAAAACTTACGCTGTTCAGAGTCGAATGCAGTATACGATAGACTGTGGACAAAATTCATGTCTTGGGCGAGTTTGTCCTTGACAGCCAAAGATTGGCAATGATATCGTTTTTCAACATTCTGTATACGGTATCCGGAGGATCAAAAAATGTCTCGTCTGACGAAACTCATCCTCGCGATCGTATTTGTACTTGCGGTCCCTGTACAACTTCTGGCCGATGTGACGGGCAAAATCCTGGGAACAGTAACCGACACCAGTGGCGCGGCGGTAGTGGGCGCCACTGTTACGCTTCACAATGGTCTAACGGGCTACGAACGAACGGAAAAGTCCGACGCCGAGGGCTATCAATTCCTTGCGGTCCCCATCGGAGAAGGCTATGAGGTGACCGTCGAAACTGCCGGCTTCCGCAAGGCAATCCAGAGCGGGATCGTGCTGCTGGTCAACCAGGACTTCAGGGCAGATTTCAAGCTGCAGGTCGGCACCACTACGCAGACGGTGGAAGCTTCGGCGGTTGCGATGCAAGTGGAATCCACCAGCACGCAATTGGGCGACGTCATCCAGGACTCAAAGATGACGCAGATGCCGCTGAATGGCCGCAGCTTTGTCAATCTTATTGGCCTTCAGGCAGGCGTGGTTCCGGTGGTATCCTCGGCAGCCTTCTACCCAGGAAACCTGGTGGCTGTCTCGGGTAACCAATATGGCGGCATGTTCTCAGTCAACGGCGAGCGCGAAGCCGGCAACGCATTCACTGTGAATGGCGGAGATGTCCAGGACGACTTCGACAACGGAACGGCGGTCATTCCCACGCTCGACTCCATCCAGGAATTTCGTCTGTTGACCAACTCAGCGGACGCAGAGTACGGCCGGGCCGCCGGCGCAGTCGTCAACGTGGTGACCAAGAGTGGAACCAATCAGATTCACGGCGATGCCTATGAGTTTGCTCGCAACGATTTGTTCGACGCAAGGAACTACTTCAACACCGGCCCGAAAGGCGCTCTGAAGCAGAATCAATATGGCGGCACCGTGGGCAGCCGGATCATTCGCAATAAGCTCTTCTACTTCCTCGACTACCAGGGAACTCGCGAGACGCAAGGCGCGCAAACCAACGTTCCGGTTCCATCCGCTGCGATGCGAACCGGCGACCTTTCAGGGGCTACCGCGATCGGATTCCCCGGCCTGACCGGAACCGTCCATGGAGGCGGTGCGACGAATGGTTCCGTCCCCATGGACCAGAGGCTGACCAATCTGCTCGGCTATACGGTAACCAACGGCGAGCCGTACTATTACACGGCCGGACAGACCCTCCCGTCTGGGACGGGCACGTACGCCGCAAACTGCACCTCCACCACGGACTGTGTCTTTCCCACTCAAATGATTCCGCAGGCGGCATGGTCTCCGGCGGCCGCGGGAACAATCCAGTTCATCAAAACACAAACCACTACCAACAGCGCCGGCACGCCATATTACAACAACGCCTCGCTCCCGCAAACGTTGAACGACGATAAAGCCGCCGCGCGCATCGACTGGGACACGCATTCCACTGGCCGGTGGAGCTTCTACTACCACATCGACAATGCGCTGACCGTAAATCCGTACGGCGTGGGCGACATGCCTGGATTCCCGGCCACGACCCCATCGCGCGCGCAGCAGATTCTTGTTGGCGATACAAGAACCTTCGGTTCCACGGCAGTGAACGAACTGCGGCTGAACTACACGAGAAACGTTTCGGTCTCGGGCAAGATATCGGCATCGGCGCTCGGGAAGGTATCGACCTGGGGATTCGTGGAAGGCGGGGCAACGGGCATCCTCCCGCAGACTGCCTCCTTGGAGGCGTTGCCCCCTATCTCACTGCAAAGCGGACCCAGCTGGGCCAACTTTAACATCAACGGTTCCTACGACAATTCGTACCAACTGACTGACAGCTTCTCAAAGATTGTGGGCCGGCACACTCTCAAGTTTGGCGGCGATATCCGCAAGCTCCAGCTCAATAACAGATCCATTTCGCACAACTCCGGCAAATTCAACTTTAACGGCGTCGAAACCGGCAGCGACTTCGCGGACTACCTGCTTGGCGCGCCCAGCTATTTTGAGCAATTCTCCCCTTCAGCGATTGACGACCGCTCGACCTATGGGGCTCTCTATCTTCAAGACAGCATCAAGCTTCGTCCGAACTTTACCGTCAATGCTGGATTGCGGTGGGAAGATGGCACGCCGTGGGCAGACCAGAAGGGGCGCGTAGAGACGTTTATCGCAGGCGAGGAATCGACTCTGTACCCCGATGCCCCCGAGGGTTGGGTCTTCCCGGGCGACCCCGGCGTAGCTCCGGGAATGTGGCCGAACAAAAAGGCCAATTTTGCGCCGCGGCTGGGCATTGCCTACTCGCCAGGATTCACGGACGGACCCTTGGGCAGCCTGTTTGGCGGACCGGGAAAGACCAGCATTCGTGCAGCCTTCGGCATCTATTACACGGCGCTTGAAGAGATCGAGAACCTGTGGTTCGGGGGTAACCCGCCCTTTGCCCAGGCCTGGGCCGACAGCAACAGTTACCTTGAAGCGCCCTATGCAGCCCGCAGTGGAGCCAACATCGGACAGCGCTTTCCATTCGTGCAGTATCCCCATGGAACTACGGGAATCTGGGACACGTTCCTCCCTCTGAACAGCACCCAGGTTGCCTGGACACACAATGTTGTTCCCTACTCAGAACAATGGAATCTCTCCATCCAGCGCGAGATTCCCAGGGTCGCTATTATGACCTTGAGCTATGTGGGCGACGAGGCTCACCACATGCTGGGAGAGACAGAGCAGAACCCTGGCGATCCTGCGTTGTGCTTGAGCGTAAGCCAGGCGAGTGAGGTCGCCGCAGGAAGTGCAACGTGCGGAGAAGGCGGCGAAAACGGCATCTACGAAAAAGCAGATGGAACCATGATCTACGGCACGCGGCCGTACAGCGTGACTTCGGGCCGGGGGCTAAGCCAGGGCTTGCTGGATTTCGGCGACGTTGTGTGGGTCGAGACCTGGCACAGCTCAAAATACAATTCCTTCCAGGCCAGCTTTCAAAGAGATATAGGTTCGTTGCGATTCCTTGCGGCGTATACCTTTTCGAAAGCGATCGACGACAACTCGGGATTCAACGATCTGTGGACCAATCCCTACAACCACAAGCTCTCACGCTCGCTCTCTGCGTTCGATTTGCCGCAGAATTTCGTTGTGAGCTACGCATACGACCTGCCCTTCGGGAAGAATCGCTTGCTGAATGGATGGGAGCTTTCGGGGATCACTCGCTTCACTTCCGGCCTGCCAGTCACCATTCAGGAAGGCAACGATACCTCACTGGCGGGCAGCGGCGGGGGCGGCTCCGATTTCCCAGTCTTTCTGGGGAAGGTCGTCCGCACCAATCTGCATGCCACAGGCGGAGAATACTTCAACGCTGCTGCATCGTTCGCCTACCCGACGCTGGGAACGTATGGCGCAACCTCGCGCCGGTTCTTCTTCGGCCCAGGAACCGACAATACCGACCTGGCGTTGCATAAGATCACGAAGATTACAGAAGGAACCGCCGTCGAGCTCCGCGCAGAATACTTTAACGCGTTCAACCGGACTTCGTTCGGCCTGCCGACTGGCGTCTTCGAGAGCAATATGGGTTTTGTCACCAGTACGCAAGGCAGTAACCGTATTGGCCAACTGGGAGCAAAGTTCACGTTCTAGAGACTTGCAGTAGTATCTCCGAACGCGATTGGAAAGGCGTATGCGATCTCTGCGAGCTGCGGTACTGCTCTGTGCATCAGCGACCATCTGGACAGGAACAGCACTGCGCTCGCAGGGCCTTTTCGAACAGACTGAGCTCTTTGTGGGCGGGCAGGACAATTACAATACCTATCGCATTCCCTCTCTAATCTGCACGAAAAGTGGAACAGTCCTCGCCTTCAGCGAGGGCAGAATAGACATCGGCAAAGATGGCGGGCCCACAGATATTGTTCTGAAGCGCAGCCTTGGTAATGGCGGCCCATGGACGCCCGCCTTTATGGCGGCGCGCGGTGAGGGCCGCAACCGGCAAGACACCATGATGTGGCTTCCGCTGCAGGTAGTCTTGCGCAGCACGAACGGCGACGCCTGGATGAATCCGGTTCCCGTCATCGACCAGACCGACGGAACCATCTATCTCTTAGCAAACCTCTATCCGCAGCCCTATAAGGATGCAAATCAGGCAATTTGGTTTGTTAAGAGCACAGACGAGGGCGCGACCTGGTCCACTCCGGTCGAAATCACGCAGGGGACGGGGAAGCATGAGATCGGTCCAGGTGCTGGCATCCAATTGCGCTCAGGCCGCCTGATGATTCAGGTGTACGACAGCGTCATTTTCAGTGACGATCACGGCAAAACCTGGAAATCCGGCGGAATCGCGCCGGGAGATTGGAACGAAACCCAGGTAGTTCAGCTGGTTGATGGGTCGCTCCTGTTCAGCCGGCGCAAGGCGCCGAACCGCGTATTCCTTTACAGCAAGGATGACGGGGAAACCTGGTCCCAACCCGTTGCTCAATCCGAACTTCCTGATCCCGATTGCCAGGGCAGCATGATCCGCTTCACGCGGGAGGATCAGGGTTATACAAAGAATCGAATCCTTTTCGCAAACCCGGTGAGCGGCGCCCTCGGTGTGGGCGTAGGCGAGTCTGATCCGCGCGGAAGATTTAACGTCACCGTCCGCATGAGCTACGACGAGGGAAAAACCTGGCCCATTGAAAAGCGGATCCTCACAGGGCCAGGCGCCTACTCAAGCATGACAGTCTTTCCCGATGGTTCGATCGGGATTCTCTTTGAGACCGGCATAGCGTTCGGCACCTTTGACGACTACTGCAAAAAACTCGTCTTCGCGCGATTCACGGTTGATTGGTTGACGGACGGCAAGGACCACTTGGACAAGAAGTAGGAAACGGCTCGGGCGGGCGCCAAACGCCGGAAACATCTCTCAACCTCATGCCGGGAAGCGGGGACCACTGAGCGAAACGAGTGCCGGGACACAAATCATCGGTCTATCCGATGAACAGAGCTTGTGAGAAATTGGATGCCGGAAATCTCTCGCCGTGATCTGCTCGCTGCCGGACTCGCTATTTCTGGCACTACCTTCGTTTCACGATCGGCATGGGGATCTGGGGTGGCGAGCGCGGTTGAGCACGACCGGGCAGCTCCGGCGGACGTGCCCGCTCCCATTGCTCCTCGCGAGCATTTGCTGTTCGATTTCGGATGGAAGTTCGTCTTCGGCCATGGCAGCGACCCGGCCAAGGACCTGGATTTTGGATTTGGACAGGGAGATTTTGCCAAGACGGGCGATCTAAAATTTGCGAAGGCTGGGTTTGACGACTCGAGCGGGCGGACGCTGAAT
>JBEKPO010000024.1:0-43651 GCA_049520675.1 Occallatibacter sp.
CAACCACGCGCAATTCAACGGACCTTCAGCGGTGGATGGGAACATCGGCAGTACGACCTTCGGCAAAGTGATCGGCGCTGCGCCTTCGCGAGTGCTGCAGGGCGCGGTGAAGTTTAATTTCTAAAGGGTCGCCTCCAACTCGAACCGGATGCTCGTGGCGGCCGGCTTGCTGACGCGGGCGGGCTCGATACCAATGAAGCGGATGCCCCCCTTTATTGAATCCGCTTGTTTGTTTTTCCGCCACTCACTTTCCCAACGCCTCCTTCGCCTGTTTCCTCACCAGGGCGTACCCGAAATCGGGCAGGGTGTTGGCGTTAGCCACCTTCTGGTAGTAGTTCGCGGCTTTTTCCGCATCCTTTTTGCCGGTATATGCCTTGGCCAATTGGAACATGACGTAGGGTGACTGAAGGTTCGCTTCGGTCAGATGCGAAATTGCCTCATCATAGTTCTGCTGATCGAGTGCGATCATCCCCAGCGCTTCATGGGCCGCCTGCACCTGAGACGGGTTACCCAGCGCCTCAAACCCGGCTTTCATCGCCTCAGCTTCCCTTTTCGCACTCTGGAAATCCTTCATCGCGCCGGCCACTAATGCCGCGCGCCCCTTGTTTCCAAGTTCAAAGGACTTCTTTGCCGCGTCGGGCATTGCCGATTGGCGCGCGAGTTCGAGGGCCTTCTCGAACTCCGTCTTCGCCTCTTCAACTCGCCCTGCATTCAACAGCAGATAGCCTTTTGTGTCCGCATTGAATGCCATCTCGGCCTTATCGCCCCGCTGCTCGGCCAGCGAGGACATTCTCGAAAGTTGCTCCAGCGCTTCTGAAATCTTGCTTTCGTCCACGTAGCAGACCGCCATGTTGAGAAGCGCATCCTCCCGATCGCCGTCGTTGAGCGCCAGGTCGTACTCTTTCTGTAGTTGCTCCAGCGCCTCCTTATGCCTGTCCTGATACATAAGGTTCGTTGCAATCCCGCGGTAGGCGCTGAAGAAGTGAGCATTGAGTGAGAGGGCTTTCCTGTAATTCTCGATGGATTCGTCGAACCGGCCCATCTTCATCAGAAGCTCGGCCAGCGAATCGTATGGATTGGGCTCATCCGGGATGAGCTCAATGTACTTGCGGAAGGCAGCTTCTGCCTCCTTGTTTCTCTGAGCATCCCGCAATTGATAGCCGAGAGCGTTGTACACCGGCGCAAACCCCGGGGCCAACTGAATTGCCTTCTGGCTCTCCGCAATCGCCTGATCATATTGCTGAATGCCCTGGTAATAAAACCCGAGGGCTTCGTGGGCCCGCTCGTCATCCGGGTACGCCACTACCAGTTTCTGCAGATACTTGCCGCCCTCTATGGTGTTGCCATCAGACATAGCCTCCGACGATCGGATCAGCAGCCGTTCTCCCTCTGAGACTTTGTCGGCTGCCGCCACCGCAGATTTCAGATTGGCGAAGAACTCCTCGGCTGACGTCGACGTTTGCATACGCAGCAAATAAGCCACGGCGAAGTTCGGGTCCTTGCTGACGGCCTCGTTCAATAGCGGCCGCGCCTCATCGGTACGCAGCTTGTCGGTCAGGTCCCGTCCTTTCAGATAAGCGTTTCGCGCTTCTGGCGAAGAGGTGGTGATGGGGATCTTTTTGGCGGACCCGGCGGGCTGGCCAAAGGCCGTTCCACAGAGCAACACTACGGCAACAACAAGTCCTGCGGCTCGTCTCATATCATCCTCCCTAAACAGCCGGAACATTTTCCAAGCCGGCTTACCGATGCGGTCGAGTGTACACCTCGCTGCCTTCATTGGCAGCCATTCAATCCTCCCGATCGCGGGCTACCCCGGCGGCCTAGGAAGGGGCCACCCCAGCACTTCCAGGTACGGCTTATGTTTGCCGAGTGACGCTTAAGCGGGGCTCGGGTGACGACTGAGCCCCTAACGACCTGGGCGAAGCCTCGGTCCCTTAAAATAAAAATGTCACCATGTCGAACATCCTTGAACATCTGCCGGTGGGCGAAAAGGTGGGTATCGCCTTCTCGGGCGGGCTCGATACAAGTGCAGCCATCCACTGGATGAAGCTGAAGGGCGCGCATCCTTACGCCTACACAGCCAATCTAGGCCAGCCCGACGAATCCGATTACGACGCGATTCCGCAGAAGGCACTGGAATACGGCGCCGTGAGGGCGCGCCTGATCGACTGCCGCGGTCCGCTGGTGCGCGAAGGGCTGGCTGCGCTGCAGAGCGGTGCGTTTCACATCACGACGGCCGGCGTGGCTTATTTCAATACCACTCCCATTGGCCGCGCGGTGACGGGAACGATGCTGGTGAGCGCCATGAAAGACGACGGCGTCGGCATCTGGGGCGATGGCAGCACCTTCAAAGGGAACGATATCGAGCGCTTCTATCGCTACGGCCTGCTGGTGAATCCCGACCTGAAGATTTACAAGCCCTGGCTTGACGACGCGTTTATCGACGAGCTGGGCGGCCGCGCGGAGATGTCGGCCTTCATGCAAAAGTCGGGCTTCGCGTACAAGATGTCAGCGGAGGAAGCCTACTCGACCGATTCGAATATTTTGGGAGCGACACACGAAGCCAAAGACCTGGAGCATCTATCGACGAGCATCCACATCGTGGAACCGATTATGGGCGTGGCCTCGTGGCGCGACGACGTGGTCGTGAAGCGCGAAGAGGTCGCCGTCACTTTTCACGAAGGCTGGCCGGTAGCACTCCGCGGGAAGGAATTTGCGGACCCGGTGGAGCTGCTGCTTGAAGCGAATCGCATTGGCGGACGGCACGGTTTGGGCATGAGCGACCAGATTGAAAACCGCATCATCGAGGCCAAGAGCCGCGGCATCTATGAGGCTCCTGGCCTGGCGCTGCTCTACATCGCGTACGAGCGGCTGATCACCGGCATCCACAACGAGGACACGATCGAGCAGTACCGCGAAAACGGTCGCAAGTTGGGCCGGCTGCTTTACCAGGGGCGCTGGTTCGACTCGCAGGCCATTATGCTGCGCGAGAGCGCGCAGCGCTGGGTGGCGAAGCCGATCACCGGCGAGGTGACGCTGGAGTTGCGGCGCGGCAACGACTATTCAATTCTCAATACGGTGTCGCCGAACCTGACGTTCAAGCCGGAGCGGCTCTCGATGGAGAAGACGGATTCAGCGTTCTCGCCCCGCGACCGGATCGGCCAGCTCACGATGCGCAATCTCGACATCACCGACACGCGCGAAAAGCTGCTGACGTATGCACAGACGGGGTTGCTGACGACGAGCGCCGAGATGAACATCCCGCAGTTGAAGAGCGGGGAAGATAAGAGAAAAGAAATAAGAGAAAAGAGATAAGAGAGAACGGTGGGCACGCGGCGATCTGGCTGGATGTGGTATACGTTTCCGCATGATCAAACCAGCCTTTCTGCCCGCTCTATTCCTACCACTCGTGTTGCTTGCCGCGCTGCACTCACCAGCACAGAAGCTCGCGTCAACCCCGCCGATGGGCTGGAATAGCTGGGACTCCTACGGACTGACCATCACCGAGGACCAATTCAAGGCCAATGCGACCGTTCTCGCCTCGCTGAAGCAGTATGGCTGGAAATACGCGGTGATTGACGAGGGGTGGTTTTCGGCCAGTCCTGATGGCGGAAAGGTCGAAGACAAACATTATCTGTGGAGCGATGTCGGACTGCTGATTCCGGCTCCCAATCGCTTCCCTTCTGCTGCCGATGGTGCGGGATTCAAGCCGATTGCGGACTGGGTGCATGCGCAGGGGCTCAAGTTCGGCATTCACATTCTGCGCGGCATTCCGCGGCAGGTGGTCGCCGCAAATCTCCCCATCGAGGGCACGCCGTTCCACGCTGCCGATGCTGCTGACCAGTCGTCGCCATGCCCGTGGGATGAAAGCAACTGGGGCATCAAGGACAATGCCGCGGGGCAGGCATATTACGACTCGGTCTTCAGACTCTATGCTTCGTGGGGCCTCGACTTTATCAAGGTCGACTGCATCTCCGACCGTCCCTACCGTCCGACGGAGATCCGCCAGATCGCGGAGGCTATTCACAAAACAGGCCGACCCATTCTGCTCAGCCTATCTCCCGGCCCGACGGCGGTTGAGAACGCGGCGGAGGTGGCGAAATATGCGCAGATGTGGCGGATTACGGACGATCACTGGGACGGGTGGGAACTGAAAAAGGAATCCGGCGGATTTCCCGTCGCGCTGCGGGACGACTTCGACATGCTGGCCAAGTGGTACCCCTATGTTCGCCCCGGCAACTGGCCCGACGCCGACATGCTTCCTGAAGGCTGGATCGGCCCGCATCCCGGGTACGGCGAAGAGCGCCACACCCGGCTGACGGCCGATGAGCAGCGCACGGAGTTCACCTTGTGGGCGATCACGCGGTCGCCATTGATCCTTGGCGGAAATCTCACGCGGCTCGACGCGTTGACGCGGGAACTGATCACCAATCAGGATGTGCTGTTCATCGACCAGAATGCAACGTACAGCCGGCCGGTCGACACGGCACCATTGGGGTCCGCGTTTGAAAACATCCGTATCTGGCGCGCCAGCATCAACGAGCCGGGAGCGCGGGGCTATGCGGAGTATTTCGCTTTTTTCAATCTCGGCGATGCGACGGCGACGGTGCGCGCTGCCTGGCAGCAACTCGGCCTCGATGGCGCGAAGCACTCGGCGCAGAATCTTTGGGACAGTTCGTCGACCAAGGAAGGAAAGGAAATCAGCGTCACGATTCCGCCCCATGGCTGCGCACTTTACCAGGTACGCTGATTGGCGAGAGCCCGACGCCGAGTTCGCGAGAACCGCGGGTAGTCAGGACCGGAATTTCATCCCACCAAGGTCACAGCAGACTTCTTGCTGATTGTGCGACACTATTGAGTCCGCAAAATGCGACACTAATTTGTCCGCACGATGACCTGAAAAAGCTGCGTGCGGCGCAGGCCCCGGGTGCACGTCATGCCAATCCTTCGTTCCGCCTTCATCGCACTTTCCCACAATCGTTCGTTGCGCCGGTTTTCAGAGCATTCCAGCCTGGGAACGCGGCTGAACAAGCGCTTCATCGCAGGCATGGAAATTGAAGATGCCCTGCGTGTTGCCGAAGAGGTGAACCGCCAGGGTATCTCTGTCACGCTGGATTCTCTTGGTGAGAGCGTGACGTCGGAAAGCGAAGCGCACCGGGCTGCCGACGTGTATCACAAACTGCTCGATTCCATCGAAAAGCTCCGCCTGGACGCGAACATCAGCGTCAAGCTCACGCAAATGGGTCTGGAACTGTCGCCGGAGCTTGCCGAGAGGATCGCCGGCAACCTGGCAGAGCACGCGCGCAGCAGCAACAATTTTCTCCGCATCGACATGGAGGACTCGCGCCTGACGCAAATCACCCTGGATATTGTGCGGCGAATTCACGCGCGCGCCGGAATGCGCGGCGCAGTAGGCGTTGTCATTCAGGCCTATCTCTATCGCTCGCAGTCTGACGTCGAGCAGCTGCTGGCGGATGGCATCCGGATCCGCCTCTGCAAAGGCGCCTATAAGGAACCCCCTGAAGTGGCGTTCCCACGCAAAAGCGAGGTTGATGCTAACTTCGTTGCGCTTACCCACTTGCTTCTGGACAGCCCCGTCTATCACGGGCTCGCCACGCACGATGAAGCCATGATTGCCGCAGCCAAAACGTATGCAGCAGAGCATGGCATCGACGCCGCGCGCTTCGAATTTCAAATGTTGTATGGGGTGCGGCGCGACCTGCAACGCAAACTCGTAAGCCAAGGCTACAAAGTTCGCGTGTACGTTCCTTTTGGACGGGAGTGGTATCCGTACTTCATGCGCCGGCTGGCCGAGCGGCCAGCCAACGTTTTGTTTCTTGCCAAGAATTTCTTCCGCTCTTAGAGACGGATTTCAGAGCTTGGCAGTTACGCCTGGTAGACTTCCTGCCGCGATCTCGATATCTTGCGCTTGCGAAGCAGCATGGCTCCGTGGCAGGAGCGGCATCTCCAGGGATAGAACCCCAAGAGCGGATAGATCTTCTCCTGCAGGTATCCCTGGCGAAAGACCCGGAAAAGCCGGGAGCTTCCGCATCGCTTGCAATGCAATTGGCTCTGCTGGCCCGTCGATTCGACGAGTCGAGGTACAAGCACTTCATGTGTCGCTGCGTGTTCCACGATCCTCTCCTGAAAAGGCGCCCAATTTCTGTGCGAAAACGGGACTCTGGGGGCTTCGGGTATCTCGAAGCCGGTGAAAAGTTAGTCACCGCTGCAGTCGAAATCTGGGGAGAAGTAGTGATCTTGCTGCAAACTCAAGGTTCATATTAGTTCCATCGCGATATGCGTCATATGGAACTAATGTGGGATCGAAAGTCCCCCATTGGTCGGCAAAAATCGCATCGAAACGAACTGGCGGACGCCCTGAGGGCCCCACATTTTCGTGTCGATATCCGCATGCTACCGACTTCCGATATCAGGAAACCAGAAATTTGCGACCCCCAGGCATCAGGAGATACAACACCGGCCTCGGAAGCGCAATCCGAGCGGGATGCGAACGCGGGTGAGTGTAAGGTCGGCCCTTGGGGGGGAATGAGCGGAGGAAACCGGCGAGCTCAGATCACGTCAGGATTCGGCTCGCTGACGCTTCGCGCGAGGGCTCTAGGCGTCCAGGCGCTTCAGTCCTTTTATGGCCAGGTCGGCCACGGCCTTGGCCAGGGTGACCGAATCATTGAGAGACTCGGGCCGGTCCAAACGAATTCCCACCTTGGCGGCGTGCGGACGAAACAGCCGGTCCACGTCGAAGAGGATCTCGACATGGTCGCAAAGGAAGCCGATCGGCTGAAGAACCAGGGCATCCACGCCCTCGGCCGCGATCTGGCCGAGAGTCTCCTCCACGCTCGGCCCGAGCCATGGGCCTCCGCTGGCTCCCTGGCTCTGGAAAGCAAACCACCATCGCGGAACCTCAGGCACGCGTTCGGCGACTAATTGCGCGGTGTGACGGGCTTCGTCGGCGTAGGGATCGGCGCCCTGCCCCGGCCAGAGTCGCGGCCCCGTCGTGTCTTGAGCAGCCGACGCTTCCACCGTCCGCACCGGCACGCTATGCGCAGTAAACAAGACGGGCACTGCATGCCCGGCTTCTGCGCTCAGTTTAGCCAAAGCCGGCCGCAGACGCTCGGCGAACGCATCGGCAAGCAGCGGATGCTGCGCCCATCCTTCGGTGAAGTCGATGCGCAGACCCGCGCCCTCGGCTTCGACGGCGCGGCGATAGAGGCCAACACTGGTGCGCGAGTTCTGCGGCGCCATGCAAACTACGGCGGCCTCATCTACCCCGTCGGCGATCATCTGCCGGACCACATCAGGTATGTAGGGACGCCAGTTCCTCATGCCGACATAGACGCGAACCGGCCAACCTGCGGAAGCCAGCTCGGCCTCTACGCGACGCGCCTGCGCCATGGTGATTTCAGTAAGGGGGCTCTTGCCGATGAGCGCATAGCGGTGTCGGATCTCTTCGACGAGCGCATCTGATACAGGCCGCCCACTCACCACATTGCGCAGATACTCGGGGATCTGGTCGAGAGTTTCCGGAGTTCCGTGAGCGAGGAGCAGCACCGCCTGCTTAGGCATGCGTTTGCTCCAGGCGGAACTGACGCACGAACTTGACCACGGCTTCGACGTTCTCGACAGGCGTACCGGGCACAATTCCGTGACCAAGGTTGAAGATGTGACCCGGACGGCCGTTTGCAGCGCGAAGAATCTCGCGCACTCGCTGTTCAAGAATCTCAGGGGGGGCAAACAGCGTGATGGGGTCGAGGTTGCCCTGCACTGCGTGGCCCTGGCCCACTGCGCGCCATCCTTCGTCCAATGGCTGACGCCAATCGAGTCCGATCACATCGGCGCCAGTCTCTGCCATCTGCGCCAGCAGGCCGGCGGTCTCCACACCAAAGTAGATCACGGGAACTCCCATCGCTTGCACTGCCCTTACCAGCCGGCGCGAAGCATCGAAGGCAAAGTCGCGATAGTCACTGAGGGAGAGCGAGCCCACCCAACTGTCGAAGATTTGAATTACGTCGGCGCCTGCCTGCACCTGCAGACGGCAATATTCGGTGAGCACGGAGACGAGCTTGTTAAGAAGTGCGCTCCAGCCGATGGGATTGGTGTACATCAACTTTTTTGTCTCAACGTAATTGCGCGAACCGCCGCCCTCGATCATGTAGCTGGCAAGGGTGTAGGGGGCGCCGCAGAAACCGATGATTCCCAGCCGGTCTTTGAAGTGAGCGGCGACTTTCTCGATGGCCTGCGCGACGTAGACGAGCTCGCCGGCGCGATCGGTGCGCAACGCGATCACGTCCTCGGCGGTGCGGACCGGATGATGCACGACGGGTCCCTCGCCGGCCTGGAACTCGAAGTCCAGTCCCATGGGTTCGAGCGGCAAGAGCAGGTCGGCAAAGATGATCGCCGCATCCACACCTAATTTCTCGGCCGCCGTAATCGTGACCTCAGCCGCCAGTTCAGGTTTCTTGCAGATCTCAATCAAAGTATGGTGCTTGCGTACGTCGCGGTACTCCTGCATGTAGCGCCCAGCCTGACGCAAGAACCAGACAGGGGTGCGGTCGACCGGCTTGCGGAGACAGGCGCGAATGAAGCGGTTGCCTTCAAGAAGGCTGCCGGGAATTCCGGCACCCAGATTGCTTGTTTCCATATGGAGTTATTTTAGCGGGCGGATTTGGTCGAGGATCGTGATCCGTGGGTCGTGGGTCGTGAATCGGGGCGGTCAGCGAGCGGGCCGGATTCGGATCACACCGCGCGGCTCGAAGCTAAGCACTTTTTACTCGCTCGTTTCCAGCGCGGTGTTTTAGCATTGCGTGGCCTATGAAAAGCTACTTGAAATTCCTCACCATTACCGGACTCGTGCTGGGTGGGACGTTGGGCATGGCCGGAACCTTTGTCGTCGATGACCACCTGCGCTCGCTCCTATGGGCGATTGACGGGACCGGCCTGATCGCTGCTACTTCCCTTCTTGCAGTCCGCTTTGTTCGCGCAGGCGAGGAAAGCCTGGCCGCCGGATTTATCGTGTACGCGATTGGCGAGGCTGTGATGCTGGGCGGAACTGCAGGCACGCTCGAGGCAAGTGTTCCCGCGTTCGCCGCAGGCACGGCGCTGTGGTCGGCCGGGCTGTTTCTCACCAGCCTGCCGAAGGTCTTCATGATATGGGCGCGGATTGCGGCCATCATCGCGGCAACCCTCTTCTGCATTGTGTCTTTGAGAATCTTTCTGGGAGCGGACATTACACCGTTGACCAAGCCACTGCCCTACTTTGCCTATCCATTCCTCGTGATTACCTTTGCGGGGTGGATCGTGAGCACGGCGAAAGCAGAGTAGCCGCGAGGGCAAAACTCGCGCGCAGCAACAGCTGCAGATCCCGGCTCGTAGCTAAGAAGCACACGCGGGAAACGGAAGTTCCTCGATGGAATATCGACCAGACTGAATCAAGGGAGCGGAGCAACTTCGAGGTTGTCGAATTGGATCCGATTCCAATCCGTCCCCAGGGCAAACATCCCGTGCGCGTGCGCCAGATCACGCACATTCGCCAGCGGCGTGCCATCGAGAGAAGCGGCAATGTGTGTGCCACGGAAACTTAACTCGACGCGATGCCAGCGATCGCGATCAAGAGCCGCTTTCCCCTCCGCCAGCATGACGGGCCGCTTCTTGAACTGAGCGCTGATTAGCAGCCACGAGCCATTCGGGTCCACCAACAGCACATAGCCGCTCGGCCAGCGGGCCTTCCCATCCTGAAAGACATCTGCGGAGTCGATGCGCCCCATGATGCTGGCGGGTGCAGAAGAGAGAAAACGCACATCGGCTGCCACTCTGTAGTCGACCCAAGCGGCGTCGCCGGCAAAGGTAAAGGGATCGGGCAAAGGTCCCCAAGGAATCGGCTTCTCTGTAATGACCTGCTCCAGGCATCTGCCCGGTCTGCCATCGCACGGACGCACCTCGAATGCGCCGTCCTGATCGGAAAGATACTTAGGAGAACGACCGAGATCCGTTTTTTCGAAATCGTCCGCGTAGGGAAGAGGAAACGGCGCCGGCGCAGGCGGTTGCGCATTGCCCCTGCCCTGCCCAGTCGTCGTGGTCAGCGAATATAGAGAATCGGCGTCGAATGTGAAGGTGAAGGAATCGCCGGCCGGCTTCAAAGTCGCAACTCGCTCGAAGGTGTGGGAGCTGTTTGTCTCCCACACCGCGACGGCCGATCGGGCCAGCCCGCCGGCGAGATGGAAGGTGACCGTCTGCGCATGCTTTGCATCGATGGTCTCCAGCACCACGCTCCAATTCTTCTCGTCGGGCGAACGCAGAGCTACATAACTGCCCTTCTCCGGCAGGTATCCGGAGCCCGAATCGAGATACTGCCATCCAGGTTGGGCAAACTGCGTAGTGTGCGCCGTAGCCCAGATCGTTCCCTGCACGTCGTAGTGGCCGGACCACGGAGTGTTGGCATACATGAGGCCGGAGTTGGGAGCGGCGAGAATATCGTAGTACGACGTTATCGGGCTCCATATTTCGGTCGCGGTCAGCGATCCCTCCAAGTAGTTCTGGTTGTAGAGATGAGCGAGTATGCGGCCGCCAATTGCCCAATCACGGCTGACGAAAGGGCCGCCGCCGCCGTTGGGCTGATCTTCCGTGGACCAGAGCGGCTTGCCCACGCTGCGCGACGCGGGGGTCGTTGTGATGTGGCCGTCGACCAATGGATAGTGCACGCCGATAACTTGGACGGCGGCAGACAGCTCCGCATCGCCGCGCATTGCATCGGCGATCGCCCACTGGCCCGCTCCCTCACCGGGGTACTCATCGCAGCAGACGATCCTGGTGGCGAGACCATCGGCTTTGAGCCGGCGATGAAGCTCCTTCACATATCCGGCGTCGTACACGTTTTCATTCCACACACCCGTGTAGGCGATGTCGAGGTTGTGCGATGCCTTGGCCATTTTGATGAATTCCGCGACATAGCCGGCCATCTTCGCGCTGTACAGGGTGCCATTACCAATCCAGCCGGGAGCGCCCCATGGCAGGATCTCGAGGATGATCCGCGGATTGCGTTTGTGCGCCTCCGTCATCAGCCACCACTCGTAGCCGCGCATTGCATTGCGGTCGGTTGGCGTGCGCATGGCGCTCGGTTCCGATCCGTCGGTGGAGTTCACGTCGGCGCCGATCTCCACCTTGAGATGCTGCAGCGCGGCCCCGTAGCCGGGCTTGAAGAGATAATCGAGGATCTGGCTGCGCTGCGGCTCAGGGTAGTCGATTAAGAGACGCGATGAGGCTCCGGCGCTCACTGCGCCAAGACCGTCGAAGATCCTGCCAGTGCTGTTGCCGTCAAGCAGCACCGTTGTCTGCTGGCACCGTGCAGCGACGCCTGTTATCGCGAACGCGGAGATAAGCAGGAACAAAGTCCAGCATGCGCGGCGGTTTTGCCCCAGGCTGACGGATGAAACTTCTGCAACAAACTGACTTAGTTCCATGGCCTAGGAAGTTCCTCATTGAACTTCAGCTTTGTGCCCAGCGGAGCGCTACTCATTCTCTTGATATTTGCCCTTCTCACCGCCAGCGGAAGATGCGCAGCGAGACGGCGAAGGGAACGACGAACCAGAAAAAAAGAATCCCGACCTCCGGCATCAAGTGAGCCAGCGAATTGCCTTGGAGCATGTTGGAGCGCATGGCGTTGATGGCCGCGGTGAGCGGCAAGGTCTTGACGATGGGCTGCAGGAAGGCCGGGAAGCGCGAAGCGGAGAAGAAAACTCCTGACATGATCCACATGGGCATCATGACCACGTTCATGAGGCCGCTGACGGCTTCCATGGTGCGCGCGCGCGTGGCGACGAGCAGGCCGAGCGCAGAAAAAGTCATGGAGGTGAGCACGGCGATGAACAGGAGCTCCAAGAAGGGGCCGCGAAACGGCACGCCGAAGACCACGCGCGCGAATCCGAGAAGCACAATGACCTCAATGGCGAGGATGACGAGGCGCGAGAGCAGGTAGGCCATGAGAAACTGCCAGCGCGGCATGGGCGAGGCAACCAGGCGCTTGAGCAGCTTCTTCTGGCGGGCGTCAACGATGGAAAAGCCGAGACCCCACATGGCCGAACCCATGAGGTTCATACCGAGCAGGCCGGGAACGACGAAGTCGATGTAGCGCGAGCCGGCTTCGTGAACAAGCGAGTTTTGCGCGGCGACGGGGTCGTGGCGGCCGGCGGCGATCTGAAGGTCGCGGTCAACGATCATCCGCGCAGTGCGGGCATCGGGGTTGGTGTCGTCGTAGCGGTAAGTGACCCCGGCGGGCGACTGCTCGGCGAGAAGAAGGATGGTTCCGACGGCGAGGGCGTGGCGGCCCTGGGCTTCGTCGAAGAGCGAGGCATTGAGGCCCTGGTCGGGGGCGAGGGCCTGCGCAAGCTGCGGCGTGGTTGCGCCTACGGGAAGGACATCGGCAGGGCGGTTACGGAAGGCGATGCCCAGACCCACGGCAAGCAGGATGGGAAAGACGAAGATCCAGAAGATGGCTTCGGGCTCGCGCAAGGTGAGTTTGAGGCGGGAGAGCGAAAGCTGATAGAGGCTGTTGGTTTCGAGATTATTCATCGCGAAGGTTCCTTCCCGTGAGGTGAACGAAGACGTCTTCGAGCGATGCGGAGTGAGTACGGAACTCGCTGAGGTGCAGGCCCTGCTCGCGGAGTGCTGCGAAGATCTTCGGCACCGTGGTGTGCAACTCGCTGACCGAGAGCTGATGCAGCGAATCGTCGACGCGATGGGAGTTGACACCTGGGATTTCCACGACTGCTTGCGCAGCCACTGCGTGGGCGGACTGTTGAACGAGCGGGTCGGAGAGCGAGTCTGGGGAGCTGACGGCAAATTCGACAATGTCTTCCCCTCCGAGCGTAGCGATGAGCTCTTTGGGCGTGCCGAGAGCGATGATCTTTCCGTGATCCATGATGGCGACGCGGTCGCAGAGGCGCTCAGCCTCTTCCATGTAATGCGTGGTGAGAATGATGGTGCGGCCGCCGCGCTTGAAGGCTTCGACGAGATCCCATAGATGGCGGCGGGCCTGGGGGTCGAGGCCGGTGGTGGGCTCGTCGAGGAAGAGCAGTTCGGGATCGCCGACGAGCGCGGTGGCCATGGCGAGCCGCTGCTTCTGGCCACCGGAGAGGCCGCCGACGCGCGCGCGTCGCTTCTCTTCAAGCTGGGCGATCTGGATGGCTTCGTCGATGGTGACGCCGCGACGGTAAAAGCTGCGGAAGAGGCGCAGGACTTCTTCGGCGGTGAGCTTTTCGGGGAATTGCGATTCCTGGAGCTGGACGCCAATGCGCTGGCGCAATTCCTCGGCGCTGGATTGCCAGTTGAGGCCGAGGAGCTCGACGGTGCCGGAATCGGGCGTGGTGAGGCCTTCGCAGATTTCAATGGTGGTGGTCTTCCCTGCTCCGTTTGGGCCGAGCAGGCCGAAGCACTCGCCAGGAGCGACTTCGAGATCGATGCCGTCGACGGCGCGCACGTCGGCAAAGGATTTGCGAAGGTCGCGGATGAGGAGGGAAGGGGGACTGGTCACGGGAGCGCCTGAGGCTTCCATCGGATTAGAGTAACCCAGCGGAGTTGCGCAGGGATTGAATCGGCTTGCCCTAATCTGATGTTTCCCACATCTCAAAGTCGAGATGTGGGGCACCCATATTCCTGAGGATCGAAATATTCCTCGCTATTTGATGCCAACCACCATGGAGTCGGGGCCGACGAGGTGCTCGACGCGCGTGTCGTTGAAGCCGACATCGCGCATCCAGCCCTGGCAATCGGCGCCGGTGTAGTCGAAGCCGCCGTAGGTTTCAATGAGCATGTTGAGGCTCATCATGAGGCCGAAGGCGTTCTTGCGGCGATCGTCGTCGATGATGGCCTCGTAGACGATGTAGGCGCCGCCACTCGGCAATGCCTCATAGGCTTTGCGCATGAGCGCCTTCTTGGTGGCGAGATCCCAGTCGTGCAGGATGTGACCCATCACGATGACGTCGACCTTGGGCAGCGGATTCTCGAAGAAGCTGCCGGGCGCGAAGGTGAGACGGCGGTTGAGGCCGAGTTGGCCGACGTATTCCTCGAAGATGGGGCCGACTTCGGGCAGATCGAAACCGAAGACCTTGAGATGGGGGTGAGCGAGCGCGATCTGCGCGGCCGTGTCGCCCTGCGCGGTACCGACGTCGCAGACGGTTTTGTAGTTCTTGAAAGGAAATTTGGCGGCGATGGCGAGTGCGCTGCCGTGCGAGATGCCGGTCATTGCCTTGAGAAAAGCTTTTAGGCGCGCGGGATCGGCATAGAGTGTTTCGAAAAGTGGCTGGCCTCCGCCGCGGACTTCGTTTTGCGGCTGGCCGGTACGAAGGCCTTCGGTCAAGTGGCTCCAGTGGCCGTAGAGGCGCTGGTTGGCCATCTCGAGGATGCCGCCAATGTAGGAGGGCTTCTTTTTGTCGAGGAAGAGATCGGTGGCGGGCGTGTTGGAGTAGACGCCGTTGTTACGCTCGAGAAGACCGAGCGCGACGAGGGTGTCGAGAAAGTCGCGCGATGAGCGGGAATGCAGACCGAGGCGACCCTGGACAGATTCGAGGCGTTCGGGGTGTTGCGCAAGTTCTGTGAAGAGGCCCATTTCTACGGCGCTCATGAGGGTTTTTGAGGCCAAGAATCCAAAGCCGATTTGCATGATATGTTCCGGTGTTGGGTGCTCACCCATGTGCGACCTCCGCGTGCGGGTTTGGATCTTGGGACTCTTCCGGACGGGGGCCTGACTGCTTCCGGATCGGGGAATAAAGGAACTATACAGGAAGTCGGCAGGAAATAGCGCGCTGTGTGTGGAACATTGGGTTGGGACCGAATCCTGCCTCCGATCCGTTCGTTTTCGGAGGTGTGATATTTGTGCGACCTCGCCTTAATGAGCTAGCTGAAAGGCGGGAGAGATGACGCGGATGGACGGAAAGAACACCCCTCAGTGGCTAAAGCCAATCTTCATTTTGCGGCTCCGACGGCACGAGTAAACTCGTGCCCTTCCAAGGCATCGAGTTTCTCAATGAACTCTTCGCGCGATGCGCGCTTGAGAAAGGGAGTCCACAAGATGGTCTAATCGGTGGAGTGGCAGCCGCGAAAAATTATGACGTGATTGTGCTGGGCGCAGGGGCGGCCGGGCTGATGGCTGCGATCGAAGCGGGCCTGCGCGGGCGACGCGTTGCGGTGCTGGAACGCGCGGAACGTCCGGGCAAAAAGATTCTCATTTCCGGCGGCGGGCGCTGCAACTTCACCAACCTGCACACGCGGCCCGACAACTTTCTCTCGGCCAATCCGCACTTTGCGAAATCGGCGTTGGCGCGGTACACCCCGAAGGATTTTATCGGGCTGGTGGAGCGGCACCGTATCGCCTATCACGAGAAAGCGCTGGGACAGCTTTTCTGCGACGGATCGGCGCAGCAGATCGTGGATTTGCTGATGAGGGAGTGCGCGGAGGCAGGAGTGCGGGTGGTGACGGCTGCGGCGGTGCGCGAGGTGCGGCGCGACGATTCGGCCGGAGCGTTTACCGTCGATGCGGGCAAGGAGTTGTATGTTGCGCCGGCGCTGGTGGTGGCGACCGGCGGGCTGTCGATTCCAAGGATGGGCGCGACCGGATTCGGCTACGACATTGCGCGGCAGTTTCGGATTCCGCTTGAGCCGTGCCGGCCGGCGCTGGTCCCGCTGACCCTGTCGGGTGAGGAGCGGGAAGGATTCGCGGATCTGAGTGGCGTTTCGGCTCCGGTGATTGCGGCCTGCGGCAAGCAAAGCTTCCAAGAGAAGCTGCTCTTCACGCATCGCGGGCTGAGTGGACCGGCGATTCTGCAGATCTCGTCGTACTGGAAGAGGCCGGAGGCGATTCAGGTGGATTGGGCGCCGGGGCGCGTATTGCTGGCCGCGTTGCGTACTACAAATGCGCGGCGCGATTTGGCCGCGGCGAAAGCTGCGTTGCGCGCGCAACTGCCTGCGCGACTGGCAGAGCGGCTGCTGGATTTGGCCGAGCCGAAGAGCTGGACGAATGCTGCGGTCGACGAATTGGAGCGGCGCCTGCATGCGTGGGAGTTCACTCCGAATGGAACGGAAGGATTCGAGAAGGCAGAGGTGACGGCCGGCGGCGTGAGCACGGATGCGCTCTCCGCGCAGACGATGCAGTGCCTCAGCGTGCCCGGACTCTACTTTGTTGGCGAGGTGGTCGATGTTACGGGGCATCTGGGCGGATTCAACTTTCAGTGGGCCTGGGCGTCGGGCGCAGCGGCAGGGAGGGCGGTGTAGGGGTGCGAAGTCCCTGCGCGAACTGAATCCCGCCCCCACCCAATCAGAGCTCAGATCCACCCCACAGACGAAGACCTGTCCGTGGGGCCCCGGTGATGGGGCACCCGCGTATAAGCCCAGTGGAACCAAATCCGTACCTGCGCTGGTAGTCGAGCGAACCGGCTGGCAATTGCGACTGCAGGTAAACTAGAAGCATGGCGGAGATTCGGCGCAGAAAAACTCCTACGGTGCAGATCGGGCATGTGCGCGTGGGCTGGGAAGTTCCGGTGGTCGTGCAGTCGATGACCAACACCGACACGGCGGACGTGTCGGGCACAATTGAGCAGGTTGCCGCTCTGGCGATGGCCGGGTCGGAGCTCGTTCGGGTGACGGTGAATAACGAGGATGCGGCGGCAGCGGTGCCGCACATCGTCGAGGGCCTGGAGAAGCGCGGACTGCGCGTGCCTATTATCGGCGACTTTCATTACAACGGGCACCTGCTGCTGAAAAAATATCCGGCGACGGCAAGGGCGTTGGCGAAGTACAGAATCAACCCGGGGAATGTGTCGATCGGGCGCAAGGATGACGATAATTTCCGGACGATGGTGGAGTGCGCGGTCGAAAACGGGAAGCCGGTGCGCATTGGGGTGAACTGGGGTTCGCTAGACCAGTCGCTGCTGACGCGGATGATGGACGAAAACAGCAAACGGCCGGAGCCACTGCCGGCGCGCGACGTGATGATGGAAGCGATGGTGGAGAGCGCGCTGCGATCGGCAAAGCTTGCCGAGGAGTACGGGCTGGGCCACGACCGGATCATTCTGTCGGCGAAGGTGAGCGGGGTGCGCGATCTGATCGACGTGTACACAGCGCTGGCAGCGCGATGCGATTATCCGCTGCACCTGGGGCTGACAGAAGCGGGGATGGGATCGAAGGGGCTGGTGGCCTCGACTGCGGGGTTGGCTCCGTTGTTGCTCGCGGGAATCGGCGACACGATTCGGGTGAGCCTGACGCCGAAGCCGGGAGGCGACCGGACGGAAGAAGTGCTGGCGGCGCAGCAAATTCTGCAGTCGCTCGGGATTCGCAGCTTTATGCCGCAGGTAACGAGTTGCCCGGGATGCGGGCGCACGACCAGCACTTATTTCCAGGAGCTGGCTGAGCAGATCCAGACTTATCTGCGCACATCGATGCCGGAGTGGCGGAAGAAGTATCCCGGAGTGGAAGAGCTAAAACTCGCCGTGATGGGCTGCGTGGTGAACGGACCGGGCGAATCGAAGCACGCAAATCTCGGCATCAGTTTGCCGGGAACGTTTGAGGATCCCGTTGCACCGGTCTACGTGGATGGGAAGCTCGCGGTCACTCTGCGTGGCGACACGATCGTGGCGGAATTCAAAGAGATCCTGGACAGGTACATAGAGAGCCACTACGGACAGCAGGCGAAAACCGGGGAATTGGTGGGATCGCGTTAGGCGGTCGCAGGAAACTGCGCTATGCTTGGACCACCATGAGAATCGCGGCTGTCTCGCTTCTGCTATTGACCGTTTGCACGACGTGCTCCGCACAGGGAAAGCCGCCATTCGACAGCGACGCTTGCAAGCCCCTCGATATCCAACTCGCAAAAGATGGTGCACATGACGTTTTTCTCTCAGAGAGTGTTACGCGGGCGCGTCTGATCAATGGCGGCTCCTCGGTGATTGGTCGCACCGCTAGCGATGCACTCATCACCGGAAACGTCATCGTCGGTTTCGAGATCGATAAGTCGGGAAATGCGATGTACCCAACCTCATGCGGAGGGGCGATGCCCTTGCGACCCGCCGCAGTTTCAGCTGTCGCGAAGTGGAAGTTCGCGCCCTATCTGGTCAATGGGCAGGCGGTGGCCGTGCGCGCTTTCGTGCTGGTACCGGTCACACTCAAACCGGATGGAGTCCGCTAGTGGCTCGTTGACAGAGTTCCTTCCAGTTTTCAAAGCGGACGCCCGCATCATTTTCCTCTGTATCTCTTTGGACTAGTCTTATTTCCATCCCCTCCGAAGCGCGATGAATGAATGCGCCGTGCTCGGAGAGGATATTACGTCCGGTCTTGAAATCATTCATCGGGAAGGCGTCGCGCCTTTCGCGTGGAAGACCTGAAAGCGGACAGAATAACCCAATCCAACGGAATAATCGGGTGCGGCGGAGGAGAGCCCTACGCTCCAGTGAAAGTCAACTTGCTGATGGGGCGTGGGCTTGTAGCACGTGCCCAGGTTCAGGATGTGCGCGGGCCCGCCGTGTTCAGGAAACGAGCCTGAGTACTCGATCCACGCGTCCCAGGGACTGGTGAGCTGGCGGTCGAAATAGACGCTCGCCTGCCCCGTCGTGTTCCGTCCGCTGGGCTGGGTCGGCCACGCCACAGAAAACATCCCAGCCGCGCTCCAGTTCTTCGAGAGCGAACGCGACCAGGGAATCTGCACGAAGGGATCGTAGCCGTGACTGGAAATCTTGTTCGAGCCCGAGGGAAAACTGAGCGACGGGATGACGGAAATGTCGAAGCCGTGGGTGGGCCCGAGCTGCTGCTTGTAGCCAAGTACGATGTCGCTGACGCCGCTCGAAAATCCAGTATCGGTATCGGTGTTGGAGAAGTAGTCGGGGATTGCGAAACGGATTTCGCCTTTGGCGGCCACGCCGAGGCGCATCCAGGTTTCGGGCAGGTCGAGTCCGTGCTGGCCGGCGGCGCCGGTCTCAGCAAAACCATTTTCGAATTGCAGGCTGCCGCAGGGGACGACAGTACTGGCCTCGGTGATCTGCGGGCGGTCGGTCGAGATGGGGCTGTGCCCATCGGAGCCGCACGAATGCGCCGGAACCGCCGCAGCCAGCGCAAACGCAAATACGACGACCATCGACGCGAGCCGACCCATCGAATGGATATTAACCGGCCTTCCCTTCAAACGGCATTTGCGCTAGGCTGGTGGCAACTCTCAGCGGGGATTTCTTGATGAGGTTGTGCCATTGTCTGCGGCTTGCGGTGATTGCCGTATGCGCGCCTGTGCTTGCATTCGCAGGGAAATCCAGGCCATGCGTGACTGCGGACCAAGCCGTGCAAATGCTCAACAAAGACATTTGTATTTCAACGCATATCTATGATGTGGTTCAGCTTGCGGATGGAATACGGTTCCTGGATATCTGCTCTCCTGAGACGCCGGATGACAAGTGCCGGTTCACAGTCATCAGCCTGCCGGAGGATCGCGAGGAGGTGGGCGAGCTGACGAGATTCAAGGATCAGAACGTGCAAATTCGCGGGATCGTGCAGCCCATGCACGGCCGCGCCGGCATGGTGCTGAGCCATGCGCGGCAGTTTTACGGCGGCCCGCCGAAGTTCAGGCCCAATCCCTTGCTGGCCCATGGATTTGGCGCGGAACAAGGCCGCCTGCCGGTAAATGACCCCAATCTGCGGTCGCTGGGTCGAGGGCGGTCATTCATGAATACGCGGGACCAGGAAACGGTGAAGTAGCGGAGTCAGCGGCGTTAGCGGGGTTAGCGGAGATCGCAAAAGGCAGCCGCAGATCCCTCGACTCGGTGCGCTCGCTCGGGATGACATCGATCAATTGGTTGGTTCCCACAAGAATCAGCCAGCGGGCTCGGAGAGCGGCGCGGCGAAGCGTGCGCCGAAGCGAAGAATGATGGCAGCGATGGCGAGCGAAACCAGGGTTGCGCCCAGACCGATGCTGAGGGTAGTGCGGTCGCTGACGGCGCCGATGATTTGCGGGGAAAACGTATCGCCGAAGAAGTGAATGCAAAACAGGTTGACCGAAATCGCGGTGGCGCGGATCATGCCATTGACCGAATTGACGATGGCGGCGTTGAGCGGGCCGGTATTGAGGAAGATGAAGAACTCGGCGGCTGCGAGGGCGGGGATGGTGGTGACGCGGGGCCCGAAGAAGACCAGGACTCCGCAGGGTAATGCGAGCGCCGCAGACCAGAACGAAACGTAATAGAGAGCGCGGTGATCGGTGCGCTGCCAGCGCTGCGCGATCCAGCCGCCGGCGATGGTTCCGGCGATGCCATCGACAACGGTGATGCCGGCAACGACGAGGCTGGAGTTGGCGACGGAGAGCCCGTTGACGCGATGCAAAAATGTGGGTACCCAGGCGGAGATGCCGCCGAGGGCAAAGGTAATCTGTGCGAGACCGAAGGTCGCGGTGAGAAAGGCTGGGTTGCGCAGCAGCTCGAAAAAGCGTCGAAAAAAATCTGAAAGGGATCCCACCCTGGCAAAAACAGAAGCGCGGCCAGGATGGGGCAACGGGCTTTGGATATCGGGGCGGTCGCAAGCGCCGCGTTTGGGTTCTCTACCGAAAGGCATATATAGGAGCGCGACGGCGAGGCCGGGAATGGCGCAGACGAGAAATGGCGTGCGCCAGCCCCAGAGGCTGCCCATTTCTCCTCCGGCAAGGTAGCCCAAAGCTGCTCCGACAGGAATGGCAAGATAGAAGACCGAGAGGATGCGATTGCGCTCGCGATCAGGATAGAAGTCGGCCAGAACGGCGGGGGCGAAGATGCCGAACGTGGCCTCGCCGACACCCACCAGTGCGCGCCGGTAAAAGAGGCTTTCGTAGCTATGCGCGAAAGCTGAAGCGAGAGTAGCCAGGCTCCAAATGACTGCGCCGATGACGATGAGCGGTTTGCGGGAAAGGAAGTCGCCGAGCCAGCCGCTGAGCGGCGCGACGATCATATAGGTGAGGAAGAATGCGGTGGTCAACGCGCCCATGTGCTGATCTGTCGCGTGGAATTCGCGCTGGATGAGCGGCTGCTCGCCGGGAAGAATGTAGCGGTCGATGTAGTTCAGGAGATTGAGGGCGAGGAGAAGCGCGAAGGTGGCGAGAGCAGGGCGGGCGCGAATTCGCTGAATTTGCGTGGGGTACGTCAAGACCCTCATATCTTACGATGCTGGACGTCCGATCACATCGGGAAAAGCAACTGCAGATCCCTCGACTTCGTCACGCGGCGCGTGACTTCGCTCGGGATGACACGTTCATTGCAATCGATATCTCGTGGCTGAACTCAGCGGTCCAATTCTCTAGCTGCCATCGCAGTGCCTTCGACGCGCGCGCGGATCTTGCTGAAGGCTGTGTCGCGGGCGGTGGACGTGTCGTCGGCGAAGGGCGAGAAGCCGCAATCATCGCAGGTACCGAGCTGCGCCACAGGCAAAATCGCGGCGGCCTCGAGAGCTCGATCGCGCACCTGCCCAGCGGTTTCAATGGCGGGGTTGATGACGTCGATCACGCCGATAAAGACAGTGTGGTTTGGCTGAATGAGTTTGCGGACAATCTCGAGGACGCGTTTCCGGTCGGGTTCGCTGGCCATCTGCAGATAGAAGCGGCCCACGCTTAACTGAAAGAGGTCTGGCAAAAGCCCGGCGTAGTCCACATCGGCGCTGTGCGTGGAGTCGTGGTCGCCGCCAGGGCAAACGTGAACCCCGATGCGCTGGCGCTCCGCTGGGGTAAAGCGATCGAGAACCTGGTTGTTGAGGGCGATGAAACTGCGCAGCAGGCCGCCGGAGGGATCGAGTTTGAGCGAGAGACGCCCCTCGGTGAAATCGATCTGCACGGTCTCCGCTCCGGCATTGAGCGCGCCGCGAATATCGGCGGCAGCTTCGCTGATGAGATCGGCGAGGAAGGCTTCGCGGGGATAGCCGGGAATGCCATCTGCCGGGTACAGCAGGCTGAGAGCCGAGGCCGAGATGACAGCCTGCTTGAACGGTGCCTTGGCATAGCGCCGGGCTGCAGCGGTGTAGCTGCCGGCGTGGACGCCGTAGCGAAATGGGCCCGCAGTCAGCCGCGGCAGCTGGCGCGTGTGGCCGTCGGCAAAAGGAATGACCACGCCGTCGGGCGCCAGGTTGGCGATGCCGGTCAGCGGATAGGTGGCGAAGCTGGGCTTGGTTTGCTCACCATCAGTGATCACCGGAGATCCAATCTGCTCAAGACGAGCGATCGTATCTTCGAGCGCCGATGCATACTCGGCGTCGAGTGCTTCGCGGGTGATGGCTCCCGATTGGAAGGCCTGCATGACCTTGATGAGAGAGGGCGGGCGGGGAATGCTGCCGATGGGTTCCGTTTGCATTGCGGCAGTCTAATCTCTTGCGAGGAAGAAGTTCCTCGACCAAAAGGTGGAGCGAATGCAGAATTTGCAGGAACAGAACGATCGGAACGGATCGGCCGCTGAAACTCCGGGATCGGCGAGGTCCCCGAGGGCCGGGAGGCCCTCAGTACAGCCGGTCAGGAGACCGGCGCTACAAATCAGTTGCGTTCGAGGGTCGCGGCCAGCGCGCCTCGACAGTGGTGCCGATGCCGCCGCGTGGGCGAAATTCGCCTTTGACGACGGCCCAGACCGGATTGCAGGCCTTCACGATGTCTTCGAGCACCTGGTTGACGATGTTTTCCTGGAAGATTCCCAGGTTGCGGTATGAGAAAAGGTACTCTTTGAGCGACTTGAGCTCGAGGCAGCGCTTGCGTGGCATGTAGCGGATGGTCAGGGTGCCGAAGTCGGGCAGGCCGGTCTTTGGGCAGACAGAGGTGAGTTCGGGATCGTCGATGGTGATCTCATAGCCGGCAAACTGGTTTTCCCAGGTCTCAATCGCAGGAAAAGCGAAGTCGAGCCCGGCCCTGGCGTGCGCTGGCGTATATCGGCGCTTGGTGGGCATGGCAGTATTTTACGGGCTGGCGAATGATTGTCGGCGCAATTTCGCGCGACTTAAACCCATGATTTCGAGTCTTATATACTGACTCTGGTTCGCAGAATGGCTGAAGCAAGAAAGCAAACAAGCCGCAGATGGCTTTGGATTGGTCTGGCCGTCGTCCTCATCGTGGTGTTTCTCGTAGCGCGAAGCTTCCTGCGGGAAAGGCTGCCGGTGCGCATGGTTCGGGTAGCCCACGCGACCCTGATCAATACTGTGAGCACCAACGGAAGAGTAGAACCGGTAGTGAATTACCAGTTTTACAGCCCGCTCGCCACAACGGTGAAGACGGTCGATGTGCAGGAAGGCGATCAGGTTCCCAGGGGCAAGCTTCTTATCGCCCTTGACGATGTGCAGGCCCGAGCACAGGTGGCTGCAGCAGAGAGCGGCGTAAAAACGGCAGAGGCGACGATCTACGCCGCCACCCACAATGGAACCCTGGCGGAACAGCAAGCGGCGCAGTCGGAACAGGAACAGGATCGGCTGGCGCGGGACCAGGCGCAACACGATCTTGATGCGATGACTCAACTGGCATCTAGCGGTGCGGCCGCAGCGGGTGAAGTGACAGCGGCTCGCGAGCGATTGCAGACGGCCGAAGCAAGTCTGGCAGCAGCGCAAAGGAGCGCTCAAGGCCACTACGGGCCGGTGGACATTGCGCGTGCCCAGGCGGCACTGGCCGACGCTCAAGCAGCTCTAGCCGCCGCGCAGCACGTGGAGGCGCAGACCTCGTACTACGCCCCGGTTTCCGGAACCGTTTATAACCTGAATGCTTCCGCGACAGAATTCGCCGAGCAAGGCAAGTTGCTTTTGGAGATGGCGGACCTGCACCAGGTGCGAGTGAGGGCATATTTCGATGAGCCGGATATCGGACACCTGGCAGAAGGGCAGAAAGTCACGATCAGCTGGGATGCGAAACCTGGCAGCGAGTGGCGCGGCCATATTGTGCGCCTGCCGTCAACGGTGGTTACCTACACCACGCGCAACGTGGGAGAAGTGCTGGTTGACTTCGATGACGGCGGGGACGGTCTTCTGCCAGACACCAATGTCACGGTGAATGTGACTATCTCCAGCGAGGCAAACGCGCTGAGCATACCGCGCGAGGCTCTGCATGAAGAAAACGGGAAGTACTTCGTCTTCAAATTGGTGAATGGAGAACTCAAACGGACAACTGTCACTATTGGAGCACCCAACCTGACTGAGGTTCCCATTGTCTCCGGCGTGACAGAGGGCGATTCGGTAGCAACGGGAACAACCAACGGGCAGCCCTTGCAGGAGGACATCCCGATCAAGGAAGAACGATGAGAATGATGCCGATACATGCGGGCGTAACACTGTGGCTGGCCGCGGCATCGCTCGGATTCGCGCAGATTCCGGCAGCGACCTTGACCCAGGCCAACACCTACCTGCAGACCGGTCAGGCGGACAAGGCAATTGCCTTGCTGTCGGCTTTGCCGACGAGCGGTGCGGGCGCAGACGAGGCGCAGAATTTGCTATGCCGGGTGCGATTCACTCTGCAGCAATGGAACCAGGCGGTGACGGAGTGCCAACTTGCGGTCAAGCTGACTGGCAATAACTCCGACTATTCCATGTGGCTGGCGCGTGCTTTGGGGCGGCAGGCAAGCCACGCAAGCATGTTTTCGGCATACGGCGACGCGAAAAATGCGCTTTCGGAATGGCAGACGGCGGTGAAACTGAATCCGCAGAATGGCCCGGCGCTTTCGGACCTGGGCGACTACTATGCGCAGGCCCCCGGGATCGCGGGCGGAGGAACGGACAAGGCGCAGCAGGTAGCTTCGCAGCTCGACAAGTTGGATGCAGTGAGAGCGGCTCAACTGCGCGGCGACATCGCCATGCAGCAGAAGAACTACGCGGCGGCAGAACAGTACTACAAGCAGGCGGCCACTGCCAACTCGACGCCGGCCGCCGATGATGCCTGGGCGGCTCTGGCGAGCTTTTACCGCGGCCGCCAGCAGTGGACCGATCTGGATTCGGCAATCCAAAGCTGCCAGGCTGCAGCTGCAAAGAATAAAGACACGGGAGTCGCGCTCTTTGACGCGGCCAGCGTGTTGTACAAAGCGAAGCGAAACCCGCAGCTTGCAGTTCAGTTATTTCAGCAGTACCTGGCTGGTTCGTCGCAGACCGAAGATGCGCCGGCGTTTATTGCGGATATCCGCCTGGCACGGCTGAAACAGCAGCTGGGCGATGCGGCCGGCGCGCAGCAGGAGTTAGCGGCCGCATCGAATCTGGCCAAAGAGTTCAACCCCTCGCAGGATCCCGCGCCTTGAGACCCGTCTTGAGATTGGACATGCAGGTTCGTGACATCTCGCGCGGTTTCTGGATGGCTGCGGCTACGGGCCTCGCCCTGATTACCGCGCCGGCAGAGGGCTTGGCGCAGGTGTCATTGCGGACCGTGGTCGAGCTGGCGCAGCAGCACAGCACACAGGTGCGCCTGGCGCAGGCCGATGTGAAGAAAGCTCAATCGCAAGCGTCGCAGGCAGCCGATGCGTTTGTTCCTTCGGTGTCGTTCGGCTCGGGACTGCCGGCGTTTCCCGAAATCGGCTTCACCGGCTCTCTGCCCACCATCTGGGATGGAAGAGTGCAGTCGATGGTGTTCAGCCTGCCGCAAATCCGTTATATCCAGGCGGCTCGGCAGGCAGTGAAGGCGGCACAGGCGACGCTGAAAGATGCGCGCGAACAGGTCGCGCTGGACGCATCTTCTGCTTATATCGAACTCGACACGGTAAACGGCGAACTCGAAGCCGCACGCCAGCAAGAACAGGATGCGGCACACCTCGTCGCGATCGAACAGCAGCGCACGGATGCCGGCGTCGATCCGTCAAGCCAGTTGCTCGAAGCCAGGTTGACGGCGGCGCAAATGAAGCTGAAAGGGCTGCATCTGGAAACACGGGCGGCAACACTGGCCAAGCAGCTAGCGACGTTGACGGGGTTGCCGGTAGGGTCAATCGCCCCGGATCATGCGAGCATTCCCGAGGTGCCCGCTCTGTCGGCCGACGGCCCGCATGCCACTACGCCGGGTATCGAATCGGCGCAGGACAACGCGCGATCAAGACAACTCGCAGCAAAAGGCGACGCTGAGCGGTTGTGGTGGCTGCCGGAGGTCGGATTCGGAGCCCAGTACAATCGCAACACTACGTTGCTGAACAGTATTGGATCTTATTTTGTTGATACCAACGGTGCCCTTCCCGCCAACAATTTCAGCAGTGGCTTCTCGATCCGAGTGCCGGTTTTCGATCTAGGCCTGAATGCCAAGAAAAGAGAATCGGCGGCCGAGGCCCTTCGGGCCAAAGTCGAGGCCGAGCAGGCGCAACAACAGAACGACATTCAGATTGCGATGCTCGGCGGCAGCCTGCGGGAGCTGGATGCCGAGGCCGAGGTTGCCAGCCTGAAGCAACAGATCGCCAATGAGCAGTTGATTGCGGTGAAAACGCAACTGGAGTTAGGCAATGGCGCGGGCATCGCGCCTGGCGCTCCGCCCCAACTTTCTCCTTCGGCCGAACAGCAGGCGCGCATCGACGAACGCCAGAAGTATCAGGAAGCTCTTGACGCGGGTTTCGATCTGAGCAAGGCGCGGCTCGATCTGCTTCGCGCTCTGGGCCACATGCAGGATTGGCTGGACGAATTGCACGCCAAGTGAGGCGCGAACCGGCAAAGGCTTCCGGGCTACTTCAGAGCGTCGTCACAGCGTTGGGATCGATGAACCTTTCAACCAACCCCCTGCATCCGATTTCTGGCGGTTTAAGTCTTCGAAAAAGGGCGCTGATTGCAATAGGTTTACGGGCCGTGCCGTGGACCGGAACCTCTGCAAAGACAGTTGCTTCGCAAGTGCCGGTAAATCCGTCTAAACAAGTGCACGAATGGTAGAATTGAAGGGATGCCTATGCCCCTGAAAACACTCTTCCTGAACCCTCCGTCGTTTGAGAATTTCGACGGCGGCGCCAGTTCCCGCTGGCCTGCAACGCGCGAGATCGAGTCCTACTGGTACCCGGTTTGGCTGACTTATCCGGCCGGACTGCTTGAGGGTTCGCGCCTGCTCGATGCCCCCCCGCACCACGTATCAGCAGACGAGACCATCGAGATTTGTAAGGATTACGAGTTTCTGGTCCTCTTCACATCGACAGTGGGCTGGGAGGGCGACCAGAGGCTGGCCGAAACGATCAAGACAAAATACCCCAGGATAAAGATTGCCTTTGTCGGGCCACCGGTTACGACGGATCCCGATCGCGCGCTGAACGAGTGCTGGGCTCTGGACTTCATCTGCCGGCGCGAATTCGACTTTTCGGTAGTGGAGTTTGCGCAGGGCAAACCGCTGAACGAAATCCTTGGCATCAGCTACAAGGTGGACGGCAAGGTGGTGCACAACCCCGACCGCCCGCAGATTGAAGACCTGGATGCGATGCCGTGGGCAACGAAGATCTACAAGCGCGACATGGATGTGACGCGATATAACGTGCCCTTCCTGCTGCATCCGTATATCGCGCTCTATTCGACGCGCGGCTGCCCGGCGCAGTGCACCTTCTGCCTGTGGCCGCAGACTCTAAGCGGACACGCATGGCGCAAGCGTTCGAGCGACGATGTGGCCGCGGAGATGAAGTGGGCCAAAGAGAATTTCCCGGAAGTGAAGGAATTCTTTTTCGACGACGACACCTTCAACATCCAGAAGGTTCGCACCATTGAGCTCTGCTCGAAGCTGAAGCCGTTGGGAATCACGTGGAGCTGCACCTCGCGTGTGACCACTGATTACGACACGCTGAAGGCGATGCGCGAAGCCGGCTGCAGGCTGCTGATCGTGGGATTCGAATCGGGCGATCCGCAAATTCTGAAGAACATCAAGAAGGGCGCCACGGTGGAGCGGGCACGCGACTTCGCGCGCGACTGCCACTCGCTCGGGTTGACCATTCACGGCGACTTCATCCTCGGCCTGCCGGGAGAGACGAAGGAGTCGATCCGCAACACCATCAACTTCGCCAAGACCTTGGATTGCGAAACCATCCAGGTTTCGATCGCGCACGCCTATCCGGGAACTGAGTTCTACGAGTACGCGGCGAAGAACGGCTTTATCACGAACCAGAAGATGGAAGACGGCGGCGGCCACCAGATGGCGCACATCGAGTATCCCGGCCTGCCGACCGACTACGTGATGGAGATGGTGCACCGCTTCTACGACGAGTACTACTTCCGGCCCAAGGCGGCGTTCCGCGTGGTGTGGAAGGCGATTGTGAATCGCGATCTGCCACGACTTTATGTTGAGGCCAAGTCGTTCCTCAAGCTTCGCGCGCAACGCAACCGGCAAGTGAAGGAAACGCGCAGGCAACAGGCGCAACCTTCTGCAACCGTCGGCGCCGGCGCGTAACGGGTTCCGGTTTTCTTGAGTCGAGGGCGGCGCTGATGCGTCCGCCCTCGTTTTCTTTATGCACTCTTTTGCTCGAGCAGTATCAGATTTGGATAGATGGCGCATAGCTCCCTTACTGCAAGGCAATACCTGATTCTGGCGTTTGTGTCGATCTGCGCTCCGCTGGGCGATACATGCCTTTCGCGCGGCATGACGCACATACCCGCAATTGCGCTGGCGCATCCTGCCGCGCTGATTGCGGCCGTCTTCACGCCGTGGATCGCCACGGGAATTGCGCTGCTGATCGCCTTCTTTGCGAGCTATTTGACGGCGCTCTCCTGGGCCGATTTAACGTTTGTGCTTCCGGCGACCGCTCTTGGAAATGTGCTCGTTGCGCTGCTGTCGCGCTTCTGGCTGCATGAGACCATTTCGCTCGAACGATGGGCGGGTATTGCCCTGATTACGCTCGGCGTCGGATTTGTGGCGCAAGGACCTTCACTGACCGAACGTCCCTCGGCCGCAACCGAAGCACGGGTGAAGCAGGTGGCGGCGCGATGACGTTCCTCCTCCCTGTTGGACCAGCGAATGCGGCGCCGAGCACTTGGGCTGCAACGGCGATGATTGCGACGGTTGTGCTAGCATCGACGACCGGCGAAGTGCTGACGGCTGCGGCGATGAAGTCAATTGGCGATTTGGACGAGATTCGCGCGCGGGCAGGAATGAAGGGCGCGATCAGGTCGGTGGCCACCTGCCCTTTGTTCTTCGCAGGAGTTTTCTTCCTTGCGGTGGCGTTCTTTGCTTTGCTCTTCGCACTGAATCATCTGAACCTGAGCCTGGTGGCTCCGGCGGCGGCATCGCTGACGCTCGTGACCAATGCGATAGCGGGGAAGATCTTCCTCAAAGAGAATGTGGACCGGCGCAGGTGGGCGGCGGCGGTGCTGGTGTGCATCGGAGTCTACCTCCTCGCCCATTGAGCGACCTTCAGGACGACGTTACAATGATTTCGATTCCATGGCAGATCTCCCTGAAATCAGTGCTTCACATTTTGTGCGCTTAATGAGTGGCTATCTCGATGGTTCCATTTCAGCCGCTGAGTATCAGCGTGGCATGTTCGATGCAATGAAGGTTCGCTGCACGTTGAGCGAAGACGAATCTCGCATCGTCGGGTTGGCGTATCACGACGCAGATGACTTCGACCCGGAGATTCGTCTCGAGCACACGATCGAAGAACCGGAGCTTAGAGCGCGGGTCGCCAGTTCGCTGCATGAATTGAAGGCTCTTGGAATAAAGGCCGGCTAGCGTCCCAGGAACCGCATCAATCCCCTCGGCTTCAAGTTCGGATTGAGAAACGTGCGGGGGTCGCCGAGCACCGTGCATACCGCTTCGGCGGCCAAATGCCCGCTGCGCGCGGCGCTTTCCATGGTGGAGGGCCAACCCGTCGCAGTCCAGTCACCGGCGAGAAAACAATTGGGCCAAGGTGAGGCGCTCGCGGGCCGGAAGGCGTCGATCCCCGGCGGCACAGTGAAAGTGGCCCGGACCTCTTTGACGAGCGCGGCCTTTTCCAGTTTCGCCGCAGCGACGGCCGGAAAGAACTCGCCCAATTCGCGCACGCTGAGGTCGATCGCTTCTTCACGGCTGAGCGCCGCGAATTTGTGCGAGGCGCTCACCACCAGCTCAAGGTAGCTGCCCTTCGAGTTCCGCCACCGCTGCAGACGACTCTTGTTATACATCCAGTGAATCTCGCGGTCGAGCAACACGGCGTGCTCCAGATCCGTAATCTCGCGGTCGAACCAGAGATGCACGCTGCAGATCGGCCCATGCTCGTGTCGCGCGATCTGCCGCGCAAGCGCCTCCGAGCCTTCGACAGGCGGCATGTGAGGCAGAAGCTTTGCCGTCGCTTCGAAGGGCAGCGCGATCACGAGGTAGTCCGCCATCAAAATGCCGGCGCGCGTGGCAATCGTCCACTGCGAAGTCTCTTCGTCCCATTCTGCCCCCTCTACGCCAGCGTTGTAGACGACGTCGCCGCCATGGGCCTTCAGGTATTTCTCTGCTCCCGAATAGAGCTCGCTCAGGGGAACTGAACTCATGCCCATGGCGCCCGCCGGCGCAGAATTCAGAAACAGCTCGCGAATCACCTTGGCTGCATACGGCAGCGCGATCTCATCGACATCTGCGTTGAGCGCGCTGGCGATGACCAGGCGCCAAAAGCGATCGATGGCGCGAGGCGTCTGGCCATTGCGGCGCAGCCAGCCGCCTAGATCTTCATTGGAGTCTGCAGGCACCGGGCGGAGAAGCACGCGGAATGCATGCGCCAGGGCCATCTTATCGGCGCGCGTGAAGGCTCTCGCGGAAAAAAGTTTCGGCAAGCCATGGAGGGGCGCGGGCAACCACCACGAAGGCCCCAATTCGGATCGCCGTCCCCCAGGCTCGATCATCGTCATGGAGCGCGTCCAGTGGATCTTGTTCTCGACACCGATGCGGCGGTAGAAACCGACCAGGTTGGTGCAGCAACCGAAGAGCACATGCTGGCAGTTGTCGATGACTTCGTCGACTCCCGGATGCCGGTAGGAGCTGGCACGGCCTCCGAGGTAGCTGCGCCGCTCGACGAGGCGCACATGGAGTCCGCTCTCGGCGAGAGCGCAGGCGGCGCTCATGCCAGCCACGCCGCCGCCAAGAACAATCGCGGATTTTTGTATTGTCGGCGTCATCGAGTCACGAGGTATCTCTGGCAGTGTAGATGGTCGCGCACGATCGCGCCTACCGGGTGGGCAACTTCATCTGCGGGGCTGAAGCCCGGAAACCGACCCGGCAGTCAGCGGCCCAAAGGGCCGCTGCTCCTTCCGCAGATGGACGACTCGATTGATTTAGAATGCGTACTGGTTTGGGATCGGAGCACTGCTGTGAAGGCACTGGTAAAAAGCAAGGCGGAGCGCGGGCTGTGGCTGGAAGATGCGCCGGAGCCGGCGTACGGCATCAACGACGTGCTGATTCGCGTGCGCTATGCGGGCATTTGCGGAACGGACGTCCACATCTACGACTGGGACGAGTGGGCGCAGAAAACCATCAAGGTGCCGATGGTCATCGGCCACGAATTCGTAGGCGAGATTGTCGCCGTGGGCGCGAACGTGAACGACTTTTTCGCCGGCGACATCGTCAGCGGCGAGGGTCACGTGGTATGCGGCCGTTGCCGCAACTGCCTGGCCGGCCGCCGTCACCTTTGCGCCACATCGAAAGGCGTAGGAGTGAATCGGCCGGGCGCTTTTGCCGAGTTTATCTCGCTGCCCATGACGAACATCTGGCGGCACAATCCGGGGATCAACCAGGAAGTGGCCGCCATCTTCGACCCGTTCGGCAATGCAGTGCACACTGCGCTCTCGTTTCCGGTGCTGGGCGAAGATGTTTTGATTACGGGCGCAGGGCCGATCGGCATCATGTCTATCCCCGTTGTCCAGCGCGCAGGAGCGCGGCATGTGGTGATCACCGACTTGAATCCGTCGCGGCTGGAGCTGGCGCGGAAGATGGGAGCGACCCTGGCGGTCAATCCCATTGAGACTCCACTCGCAGAGGTACAGAAGCAGCTCAAGATGGCGGAGGGCTTTGACGTCGGGCTGGAGATGTCGGGCAGCCCGCAAGGCCTGAGCGACCTGATTGCAAACATGAGCCACGGCGGCAAGATTGCCATCCTGGGCATCCCGGCGAAGAGCTCTCCGATGGATTGGCGTCCGGTGATCTTCAACATGCTGACCATCAAGGGCATCTACGGGCGCGAAATGTACGAAACGTGGTACAAGATGTCGGTGCTGCTCGAAGCAGGGCTCGACATCTCGCCAGTGATCACGCACCGATTCTCGTATGACGAGTTCGAGAAGGGATTCGCGGCGATGAAATCGGGGCAGGCAGGAAAGGTAATTCTGGACTGGACGAAAGTGCGATAAGTGCATTTACTCGGGCACCACACGCCGGGGCACGGGAAAGCAACCCGCTTGCCTGCTCCGTATGCGTCGAGGTGGCCCGTCAGAAACGAAATACGATACCGTTCACTGGAATGTCGACCTCGCCAAGCATGTCGGCGGAATGAACTTCAATCTTCGCTCCCTTTGTCTGGCGCAAGACGACCCAACCCACGACCTTCTCTCCCGGTTTGACCTTGCTCCGGCGAAGGTAGGCACTCGAAGCCAACGCCGCCGCGGCGGGCGGCCCACCCGGCGGGCCAGAGCCTGGAGGCGGACCACCTCCTCCCGGACCGCCAACCACCTCACCAGGCCGGATTGAGCCTGGGTCGACGTTTGCGTTCGAAGCCGACATGTCCGAGCTTCCCGCCTGCCCGTTCGCTTGCCAGGCCAACTCGGCAGCCTTGTCGTAGAAAACAAATCGCGTGCGCGCGGCATCAGAGTACAGTCCGAAAAAGTCCTGCGGGTCGACCCGAATGGCGCCGGCACCGGCTCGCGAAATGGCGACGAAGATCAGGAACTCGCCGTTGCCTCGGTTCACCGGCAAAGCGATCGCTACGCTTGTACCCTCATAGGTCGACTCCAGAAGTGGCCTGCCGCTGGCGACAACCACCTTACAGTGCGCAGTATCAATACGATCAAAGGTAATCAATTTCGACGGCGCTTGACCCAGTGCCGTGCCGCTGAGGAGCAGGACGAGGGCCAGACGCTTCATTGCGCGCTCCTCGGAAAAACACGAAAAGGCGATAGCAAAGAAAGTTCCAAGGCGATGTGACGACCCATTGAAGCCGCCGATTCCTGTTGCGACTTGTTGTTTGCGCTGAAAAATTCCTTTCCCGGCGATGGCCCAGCGACAGCATTCGATGTCGACGCATCCTTTTTCACCTGAAGCATGACCACGCCGTGAGCCGCTACAGACACGGAGGAGAGTTGCGATGCGCTTCCCAGGTCTGTATGCGCCCAAAGATCGCGCACCGCGCCGCTCTGGCCTACTCCCAATTCACTCCAAGGAAGCCCGGCGCGCACCTCCCGGTCGCCATGGTTGAAAACCGCGACCGCGAGATCGCCTGAGAACAGCGGCTTCTCCCAGACTTCAATGTCTCCCGTGCTGCTGACCCGCTTTCCTCCCGCTCCCAGCGGGTCCTGGTCGATCGCAATCAATTCTTTGTTGAGAAGGATCTGCGCCGTATCCGGGCTCATTTCGCTAATGTCGTTTCCGGCGATTAATGGGGCGGCGATCATCGCCCACAGGCTGAAATGGGTCTTGTATTCGTCGGTTGACATTCCGCCGTTCCCGATTTCGAGCATGTCGGGATCGTTCCAATGACCCGGGCCGGCGAAGGCGGCAAGGTCGCTCTGTGCGAAGCCAATTCGCGCCATGGAGCCGTATTGATCGCGGATGTCGCCCGTAGTGCGCCAGAGGTTTGCGCCGACCTGGGTTGCCCAATGCTGGACATCGGCCCTTCCATACTGGCAAAGGGCATAGACAATGGGCCGGCCTGTTTTCTGGAGCGACTCGCCCATTTTCTGATAAGCGGCCTGCATATCGCCGTCTTTCCAGACCCGTGATGCGCTGCACCAGTCGTACTTGAGGTAATCCATACTCCATGCGGCAAAGGTCGCGGCGTCCTGCTCTTCGTGGCCGTAGCTGCCTTCAAATCCGCCGCAGGTTCGTGGGCCGGGAGAAGAGTAGATCCCAATCATCAGCCCCTTGGAATGGACGTAATCGGCAAGAGCCTTCATATCGGGGAAGTTCGGATTTGGCGAAAGCACCCCGTCGGCGTCGCGGGTTCCCTGCCACCCGTCATCGATGATGACGTAGCGATAGCCGGCGTCCTTCATGCCGCTCGAGACGATCGCGTCGGCAATGCTGCGAACAGTTCGATCGTCGATGTGCGTATGGAATTTGTTCCAGCTATTCCAACCCATGGGCGGTGTTTTCGCGAGGCCGTTGGCCGGAATGGGATGCAAACCCGGAAGAGCCACGCGCGGCAACTTCGCGTAGTCAACAGAAGCAGCTCGGAAGGATGGAGTGGGAGTGCCGCGGCGGGCAACAACCGGTCCAATCTGAAAAGCTGGAGGGCCTCCGGATGGAGGTCCTGCCGCGCTCGCTGCTCCAGGAGGAGCACCGGGCTCGCCTGGCGGCGGCATACCGGTTCCGGGTCCGCCAGCGCCCATGCCGGGCGGTGGCCCGGGCATCGCGGGCGTGAGGACAAGAGTATCTCCGACGATTTTGCCGGTGATCTCTTTGTTCTGGATTGTGCCGAACGATTCCAATGCCACCGTGAAGTGAAATGAGTCCCCGGTGACCTGCCCATCGACGATGGGCGAGTCTCCGAAGGGCAGAGTCTGCGTGCCGGTGATCTTGCCATCCTGCACATTCAGCTTGTAGACGATCTCCATTTCACCCATCGGGCCCGAAAATTTAGCGACCCAGGTACCAGAGATGTCATGATTACTGCTTGAAGAATTCTCCGATTGCATCACACCCGCGGTCAGGGGTTGCGCACGGGGAAATTTCTCACCAATTAGAACTCCAGAGCCGATGGCGAGACTGAGTGCTATCCAGCCAAGAGATGACTTCAATTCCACTCCACCTTTCCGCGGTGTGTCCGACGCGTTCGTGCAATCCGCTTTCCGGGCGAGGTTACGTTGTGCTCGTCGATAGTGGGTAGATCGCCGATGTGAGTCGATAGCTCCCGCTCCGGCGGTCCCGCGCTACGATTTCAACGAATCGCTGCAGCTCAACCAGCTCACGGGATTCTACTCAGCTGGGAGTTTACGGAGCGGATTAGGTCAGAAACAAGTAAAGAATCGTAACGATTTGTAACGCGGGTCCTCATTTCTTTGCGCGTAGCGGCTCCATTTGCGCTTCAATTGAGTGGTGGGCATTGCCGAGTTCGAAATTGAGCCGTTTTGCGGCGTCTGAGCTGCGGGCGAAATCCTGAGTTCGGCGGCGCGGATGGAGGACCCCAACGCGAATCACGAACCCTGTGCCAACGAAGAGCGAGCGGCTGCTGCATGCAATGCTGGTGGGCAGTGCAGGGCTCGAACCTGCGACCTCCTGCTTGTAAGGCAGGCGCTCTAACCAACTGAGCTAACCGCCCACGACGCCGCGGGGTGCGACGGGCTCCTTCAATGATAGCAGTGCGTTCGATAATGCGGCGACCTTCGTGCGCCAGGTTGATAGACTCACCGAGTGGCGAATCTTATCGTCAATGCCGACGATTTTGGACTGACATCGGGCGTCAATCGCGCCATCGTCGAATTGCACCGGGCGGGTTTGCTGACCAGCACAACGCTGATGGCGCGCGCACGGGCCTCAGACGAGGCGATTGAGTTGGCGAGAGCGAATCCTCGGCTGGGAGTGGGATGCCACGTGTTGCTCGTGGATGGCGAGCCAGTGCTGTCAAGGGATAAGGTTCCTTCGCTCGTTGAGGGCCAGGGCGGTCACTTCCCTGCCTCGATTGCGAAATTTGTGGCCCGGTTGCTGGCGCGCCGCGTTCACGCCGGCGAGATTGAAGCCGAGGTTCGCGCCCAGATCGAATTCCTGCAATCCAGAGGTGTGCGGTTGACGCACGTCGATGCTCACAAACACACGCACATGTTTCCCACGGTGCTGCGCGCGGTGCTCCGCGCTGCGCGCGCATGCGAAATCCGCGCGGTAAGAAATCCATTTGAGCCTGCGTGGGCTCTTCACGCCACCAAGCGCGCACCCTGGCTGCGGATGGCCGAGGTGGGCACGTTGCGCTGGCTGGAGCCGGTGTGCCGCCGCATCATCTCGGAGGAAGGATTCGCAACCACCGATGGGACGATCGCCGTGGCGGGAACAGGCGTTCTGGACGCGGCCATGGTGCGGTCGCTGCTGCGGCAGATGCCTGAGGGGACATGGGAGCTGGTGACGCATCCCGGCTACAACGATGCCGATCTGGCGGAGGTGCGCACGCGATTGCGAGAATCGCGCGATATTGAGCGGTTGGCCCTCGGGGCGATCAAAGAGTTTCCGGCGGTGAGGCTGATGTCGTTCGCCGAGCTGGGCGGGACGTCTGGCTGAAATGGAGCTCTATTGATCGCGCGCCTCACGGAAGCAGCGCGCTTTGATCGGCTGGATCCTTCGTCGCAGTTTTCTCCGGCTCGAGAGGTAGGGCAATGTGGAAAGTGGTTCCCTTGCCCATCTCGCTTTCAAACGTCAGGCTGCCTTTGTACCGCTCCACGACGACCGAGCGCGCGATGGCCAGCCCTTGTCCAGTGCCGCGCCCCACTTCTTTGGTGGTGAAAAACGGATCGAAGATCTTGCCGCGGATCATCTCGGGAATCCCTGACCCGGTATCGGCAATGCTGATGTGGACTTTGCCGGCTTCCATCGCGGTACGAACCGTGATTCGTCCCTTTTTACCGTCCTTCACCACATCGGCGATGGCATGAGCCGCATTGACCAGGAGGTTCAGGAAGACCTGATTCAAGTCGCCGAGATTGCAAACCACTGCAGGCAGCTCTCGAAAATCGGTCTCGATGTCGGCAACATACTTCCATTCATTCCGCGCCACGGTGATGGTGCTGATCAGGGCCTTGTTCAGGTCGGCGGGCGCCATTTCTTTGTCTTCGGGATGAGCAAATTCCTTCAAGGCGCGCACAATGGTGGCGATCCTGTCCACGCCCTCCAGGCTTTGTGCGATGGCGCGGGGAGTTTCGTCGAGAAGGTACGAGCATTCCGACTCTTCTTCGGCGCGCTGCACCTCGCCTAGAAGATCGGGTCGCACTGACCCCGACTCGACGGCATCGCGAAGCTCGCGCATTTTGTCGAAGACAGTCTTAAGAGCCTGAAAGGCATCCTGTAGAAATCGTGTATTGTCGCCGACGAACTGAATGGGCGTGTTGATTTCGTGGGCTATTCCCGAAGCCAGGCGGCCCACCGACTCCAGCTTTTGTGCCTGGCGCAGTTCCATTTCGGCCAGGTCGCGGCCTGTGATATCGCGCGCGATGATTTGAATTCCGACAGCTTCCGCGTCGCGCCGGATGAGGCGCGGTTTCATTTCCAACTTTACGCGCCTCCCGTCTCTCGCCGTTACTTCGATCTCCGATATCTTCTGCATCTCTCCGGCAAGCATCGCGGCGCGCAAATCCTTAAGAGCCCGCCAGGATTCGGGTGCGGCGAGACGCCAAATGTCGAGTTGTGACGCCTCCTGTTGCGAGTATCCGAAGGTAAGCTGCCCGACAAGGTTCAATGAAGTGAAGCGACCGTCAAGATTGGTGGTGAAGATAATCTCCGAGGCATTCTCGAAAAGTTCGCGATAGCGCTCTTCGTTTTCGCGCAGCGCCTGTTCCGCTTGTTTGCGATCGGTGATGTTTTCAACCTGGGTCATGAAGTAAGAAGTTCCGCCCGGGATCAGGGGGGACCGGCTTTCTTTGAGTGGGCATTCTTCGCCGCCGCAGCTTGCGGCTGAGGAGGGGTTGTCAACCGCTGCCGTTCCCAGGAGATCGGCTGGAGCGACCTCGGGATCGATTTCCGGGCAGGGGGTAGCGGGAAGACAACCGGCCTTCTCGTGGAGCGCCGGATTTGCGTCCGGTCCTGGCGTCACACCTGTTCCAGGGCACTCTCCTCTAAATGCAACCCGGTCGATCCACCAGGCAGCAGCCAAATCGCCTGAAGGTCGACGGAGGATCAGTACCCCCTCGCAACCCTATATCGGCCATTACGCACTTGGTGATCAACCGGCTGTGAACATTCATGGAATCAGCATCGCCGCTTTTTTCGAATTTGGAGGTTCTGGGCAGGAGGTGACCAGGTCCCGTGCGGATACGACGCGGACGCGGTGCGAGCGGCACAGTTGCCGATTCCTCCCAAACTCCGCACGCCTGTATTCGAATGACAACGATCCACGCCTACCAGCGGGACTGGCCGGACATTTGCGCGCTTTGGTTGAATGATTACTCGTCCCGGATGACTGAAAAGCGGTAATCTCGACTCCGAGGAATTCTACAATGATCCTGCCGCTCAGTATTTCAAAGTTATTCACCGCCGCTCTCAAAGGAGCCGCGCTGCTGGGATGCGGGATGCTGATGCTTCCTGCCATCGGCCAGGAACCGCTGCAAACCCTTCTCGTCGGCGTCGATCGCCGCACGGTCACGAGTCTTGACGGAGACTGGCACTACCTCGTCGACGCCCCTCCGGCCGGAGCGCTGTATACGGGCAACGGCCAGATCAACGACCACGGCTACGCGTTGAACACGCATCCCAACCTGGTGGGCAGGCACAACCAGGAATACGATTTTGCCACCGCGCCTACCATTCGAGTTCCCGGCGACTGGAATACCCAGGTTCCCCAGCTCTTCAATTTCGAGGGCGTTCTGTGGTATCAGCGCGACTTTGACGCACAGCCCAAACCTGGGACACGCACGTTTCTGCATATAGGCGCCGCCAACTACCGTTCGCACGTGTGGGTAAACCAGAAACGCGTCTGCGATCATGAGGGTGGTTACACGCCCTTCGATTGCGAAGTGACCGCGGTGCTGCATCCCGGCTCCAACTTCGTGGTGATTGCCGTCGATTCAACGCGACTCCTGGATGGCATTCCATCCGTTGGCATCGACTGGTTCAACTACGGCGGCCTTACGCGCGATGTGTCCCTGGTGACCGTGCCGCAGACCTTTATTGACGATTACGATGTACACCTTGCTCACGGCCCGCTCTTCGAGCCTGAAAACCTGCAACTGACCGGGTACGTTCATGTGCTGGATGCTCCGGCCGGGACCGCTGTCACCGTCGACATACCCGAAGCCGGCGCCAAAACCACCGTCAAAACAGACGCAGACGGCAACGCGCCCTTCAGCCTAAAGGCAGCCGGGCTTATTCTCTGGTCTCCCGATTCGCCAAAGCTTTACAAGGTGCACCTGACAGCCGGCGACGACAGTCTTACCGACGACATTGGCTTCCGCGATATCCGGGTCGATGACACGCGCATTCTTCTCAATGGCAAGGCAGTTTTCCTTCAGGGCGCCAACATGCACGCGGAAGCGCCGGTCCGTGGCGGCCGCGCGTATTCGCAGGAAGATGCGGATATCCTGTTTGGCTACCTGAAGGAGTTGCACGCCAACTTTATTCGCCTGGCGCACTACCCTCACGATGAGCGCATGGAGCGTACTGCCGATCGTGATGGCATCATGGTCTGGTCCGAGATTCCCAACTGGCAACACATCTCCTTTGACAAGCCGGAGGTGTATGCCAAAGACATCGCGATGCTCAGGGAAATGATCCGGCGCGACCGCAACAAGGCCTCGGTGATCCTCTGGTCCGTTTCCAACGAAACGCCCAACAATCCCACTCGCACCAAGTTTCTGACTGATATGGTTGCCGAAGCTCGCAAGCTCGACGGCACGCGCCTCGTCACCTCAGCGATTCTCGGGCCGCGCGCCAACGGCACGGAGATGGTAGAGAACGACCCCCTGTGCGATGTGCTCGACGTCATCGGACAGAACGAATACGTAGGCTGGTACGATATGACCCCGGAAGAGGCGGACCGCATTCACTGGACGTTTCCGCAGAAGCCTGTCGTGATGAGTGAGTTTGGCGCCGAGGCCAAATATGAAAACCACGGGCCGGTCGACCAGCGCTGGACCGAAGAGCAACAGGTCTACGTCCTGGAGCACCAATTCGTCATGCTCAGAAAGATTCCGCAGCTACGCGGCACCGTTCCGTGGATCCTGATGGATTTCCGATCACCTGGGCGAAACATTCCCAAGCTGCAGGACGGCTACAACAGGAAGGGTCTCATTTCAGAAAAGGGTGAGAAAAAGCAGGCCTTTGCGCTCGTTCAAAAGGCCTATGCAGAGCACTCACTCGGCAAGGCCGAATAGATTGGCCCGTTTCACAACGCGCGTTGCTAGCGGACCCGTTCGACGCCGCTTAGTTGCCGACAGTTTGGCGACGATCCAGGCACATACTTATTCCTGTGCACCGGGGCGTTTCCCGCGACCAATGCGCAGAGGGTCAGATGTGGGTCGAAAGAGGGTCAATGAGCGCGTTGGCCTGTTAGCGGCGGTCGACATTCGCGACCTCCTTCGATCGAACCTCCCTTTGTCCGCCATGGCCCTTGGCCCTTCCGGTTACCTTGCCGATGACCAGTTACCATTTTCTCCCGCACGGTGGTGATGGGTCCGCCCGCGCAGAAAAACCTTGGTACCAATCTGCTTGCGGGAGATTGACGAATCGGCCGACCGCGTCCTACGCTATTGAAACTCTCCCCAGCGGCCTCGCAGCAGGTCGATGCCGCAGACCGGGCTCCCCTTCACCCGGCAACAGCGGCTAGCTAGATAGACTTATGCCTTCTCCAGGAAGAAAGAAAACCTGAAAGCGGCGCCGCAGTTACACTTTTGGCTCTACAATTTCGTCGCGAATTGATGGCAAGTTGAAGGTCACATACGCCATGGAAGCTGGAATCACAGATCACGTGTGGACCGTTCCAGGCCGAACGGAGAGTCACTATGAGAACCGCATTTGATGCGACCCAAATAGCACGATGGGAGAGAATCGCCCAACAGGACTCCGATTACCACCGGCGCCAATTCGCAAATGCATATCGGAGTACATCTTACCTGGGAGAGTTTATCCAGTCACTGATAGGCCCGGGTCAAGGCGATGCACTGGATGTCGGCTGTGGTGCTGGGGCCAACATCTTTCATTTAGCTGAAATGATTCCGAGTTTTCACTGGTCTGGTGTGGACATCGCGGGTGAAGTGCTCTTCCCAATCGGTAAGCCATTCTTTCGCAGCAAGGGCCGTGATGTTGACCTTAGGGTCGGAGATTTTTATGAACTTGGAAAGTGCTTTAACGGGAAACAATTCGACTTGGTTCTCGCAGTTCAAACGCTTCTCAGCCTTGAAAACTATGATGCGCTTCTAGAACAAATGCTCTCGATAACCAGGGGTTGGCTGTTTGTAAGCTCGATGTTCACAGAATTTGACGTTGATGTAAAAATCGAAGTAAGGGACTGTACTTGGCCGGAGGATTGCCCGAATCCAGGTAACTACAATGTCTATAGTCTGTCGCGCTTTCGAAAAATCTGTGAGGCCAAGGGTTGCAAAGAGTTTGTAAGCCGTGACTTTGCGATTGACGTTGATCTGCCCCAACCAGAAAATGGCGGATTAGGAACCTATACACGCAAGCTTGAGGATGGTCAGCGCCTGCAGTTTACAGGTCCAATCTTTTTGCCTTGGAAAATTGTTGGGGTAAGAATGGGTGACTCGCGGGCTCCGCGAGGCGGACTTTCCGCGCCATAGGCGGCCCCGAATCATACCCCGCCCGATTCTTAAGGGAAGTAATGTGCGAAATTGGCGGGGGCGAGATCCTGCGAGCTGCCGGCTGGTCCCGAGACCAATATCCTCGGGCACATCATAGTAGGTGCGCTCATCGTGCCGAAAATCGAGTCCGGGCGCTTTGACCGGCTACCCGGACAGAACCCTTTTTCTTCCCGAAGCAGCGTTAGCTTTTCCCGCGAAAACGCAGCAAAAGCATGCAGTGACGCTTCACGGTGAACTTATAGTCGTCGTTAATCACGCCAAGATCCCGCCCTGCCCAGACATCACGAGCGCTCATCGTATCGGTGACGCCGGCCTCTTTGAGATGAAGAGTGATCCCACGCAGGAAGTTTTCATCTTCACCAAAATTGATTACGGCAACGGCGCGGCCGCCATCTGCGAGAGGACGGGCCCAGATCTCAATGGGGCCTTCAGCGAAGATGCGCTCCGCAGGCTTGCCGAGCGGGTCCTGGTCAATCGCAATGACTTCGCGATTGGTGAGAATGGAGGTGATCTCAGGGGTGAGCTTTGTGAGGTTGTCGCCAGCAAGCAGCGGAGCGGCGAGCATGGCCCACATTCCCATATGCGTGCGGTCTTCATCGAGAGTCAGTTTGCCGTTGCCCACTTCCAGCATGTCCGGATCGTTCCAATGTCCGGGGCCAGCGTATTTGGCGAGACCGGCCTGCTGACGCCCGATGAGGGCGATGCTGTTGAAGTCTGCGGAGATGTCCTCCGTGGTGCGCCAACTATTGCCGCCAACTTCCGGCCCCCATTGCCACACCGCGTCGTAGCCGTATTGGCAGAGACTGTAAAAGATCGGCCTTCCCGTCTTGAGGATCGCCTGATGCATTTTCATATAGGCATCGTGCATGATCTGGTTTTGTTTGAGTTTGCTGTCGGGAGCATCCGCAATCATTTTCTTGCGAAGCCCACAGAGATCGTATTTGAGATAATCGATGCCCCACGAAGCGTATAGGTCCGCATCCTGCTGCTCGTGCCCGAGGCTGCCTTCGTAGCGTGCGCAAGTCTGGTCGCCAGGCGAGCTGTAGATGCCCAGTTTCAGTCCCTTGCTGTGAACGTAATCGGCGAGAGCTTTCATGTCGGGGAACTTGTCGTTGGTGTGAAGCACGCCAGTTTCGTCGCGCTTCCCTTCCCATGTGTCATCGATATTCACGTAAACATAGCCTGCGTCGCGCATGCCCGACGACACCAAAAGGTCGGCAGCTTTCTTCACATCTTCCTGTGTGACCTGGCCGGCAAACCAATTCCACGAATTCCAGCCCATGGGAGGCGTCGCGGCAAGAGTCTGCTGCTGAGACCGCGAAATGCCGGCGCCGAAGCATATGACCACTGCGGCAAAGATGAGCGCGACGAAGTTATGTGGTAAGGATGTTTTCAATCTGCATCTCCTTCTCGATGGCAATCTCGACTTCCCGGGTGCTGGAGGTATTGAGCCTGCATTCTGCCTGGGTTCAATTTCGCCCTTCAACGAACGCAGTTCGCATAGTCGTGGAACGCGTCGAAGCCATCTTACAACTCGCGCCCGACAGTTCAGAATCGCGAACCGGACCAATGCAAGGCCTCGGTTTCCTCAGAAGCCAAGTGAGCCACAGGCACATAGCCATTCCCGCTACAATTTTTGTTGGAAACTGGCGAGAACGGAGATCTCGAAGATGCAGCCTAGTGAACCCAGCCGCACAGCGCTGATGGTCGCCCGGCAACGTGCAGCGCATCAGTTGCTCGATCATGGCTCAATCCTCAATGACCCATTTGCCATGAAGATCCTGGGTGAAGACGAAAAGGACGTGCTGCAATTTGCGGGTGCGCACCCCATGGCCAGCATCGGCCGGCTGTTCACCGCCGCGCGAAGCCGGATCGCGGAAGTTGCCTTGTCGAGAGCTGTCGAGAGAGGGGTTCGGCAGGTCGTCATTCTTGGCGCCGGACTCGACACGTTCGCTCTTCGGAATTCCCATGATGCACTCGAGACGCGTGTCTATGAGGTGGACCATCCCGCCACGCAGGCATGGAAACGCGAGCGCCTGGCTGAAGCTCAAATCGCACTGCCGCCATCGCTTATTTTCGTGCCAGTCGATTTCGAGCG
>JBEKPO010000025.1:0-43367 GCA_049520675.1 Occallatibacter sp.
GATGATTGTTGTCTTTTGTCTGAAACCCCGCCGTCTCCTGCAGCGTTGTCGCTGTTGCCATCGCGTCTGTCCCCATCTTTAATTCTAGCTGCAATTTCGCGCAAGCCCCTGACTATTTTTCGCTCCACCATTACCCCAATCGCCTTAAACGTTACTCTTTAGGCAAGGCCTCGGCCATTGGACGGCAGACGCCGCACATGAAAATGTTTACTTTGCCATGCGCCTGAAACAGGCCCAGCGTTCACTCCTCGGACATACCTCACTTCAGCAGGAAGAGTAAATCGATCCAGTGCCCGAATTGGTGAAGGAAACAAGCCCAACCGCCTCAGAGCGCCTCGCGAACCGCGTCATGGAACGCAGGCCTGACCGTCTTGATGAGCTGGTTCTGGCGATCGGGCCAGGTACGATTGGTGAGCAGCACGATGGCCACTTCGTCCTCCAGGTCGATCCAGAGCGAGCAACCGCTAAAGCCCAGGTGACCGATGGAACGCCGCGAAAAGTGCTTGCCCGACGACGAGTTCTCTGACGGCGTGTCCCATCCCAGAGCGCACGAACTGCCCTCGGGCGGCTGGCGCGTGGCAAAGAGTTCGATCGTGGCGCGATCAAACAGCGTTGCAGCCGCTGCACTCGCGTCGTCTACGCTTTGGGTCTTGAGAACCCGCTGCGCAAGCCGCAATAGATCGGGAACATTTGAGAAGATTCCGGCGTGTCCTGCTACGCCGCCAAGCACCCAGGCGTTCTCGTCTTGCACTTCGCCCTGGATTCGCCGATGGCGGAAGGTTGTGTCCTCTTCCGTGGGCGGAATCAAGCTGCTTCCAGTCGTTCCCGTTGGACGGAATTGGGTCTGCGCCATCCCTATGCGCTGGAAGATCTCGCGGCGCGCCCATTCGCCGAGGCTCTCGCCGGCGGCAACCTCAAGCGCTTTTCCCAGCAAAATGAAGCCGGGATCGGAATATTCGGCCCTCGTGCCAGGCTCGGCCTCAAGAGGCAGTTGCAAACACGCGCGCACGAGTGAATCGGGCGTGGTTGCGGTCTTGAAGAACTCAACGTAGCCGGGCAAGCCGGAGTTGTGAGCCAGCAGATGACGTAACGTTACTCTCCTCGCCTGATTTCCCGGTTGCCGGGCCGCCACGAATCCCGGCAGCAAATCGCCCAGGGGCGCTTCGAGATCGATTTGCCCCCGCTGGTGCAGCAGCATGGCCATGGCGGTGGTGGCTGCCACCTTGGTTAGGCTGGCCACGTCGTAAACCGTCTCTCGAGTGACCACCGGCGCATCTTCCTCATAGGTGAAGCGCCCCACCGCTTCCTCGACAACGACTTCGCCGCCGGCCAAAACGCCGAACGCGCACCCGGGAAAGGCTCGCGCCGCAATGGCGTTCTGCAGAATCAGGCGGGCGGCTCCGAATTGCGCGCGCGTTCTGGCAGATTCCGGGGCGGGCGGATCAGCTTGCGTATTCATCTCTTTCCCGCATAGTAGCGCGTTCGAGCTTGTCATGCGCCGATCCTCCATTTTTCGTGTTCCCGCCAAGCCCATTCGAGCTATCCTTGGGTGCGACTGGGCCGTCTACTGGTAAAGCGAGGCAAGATTCTATGAGTCTGGTGCGTAGTGGGCTATTGGTGTTGATTGCCTCAGGTCTATTCGCTTCCGCCTCAGGCTCTTCCACAGCTCAGAGCTCACCCCAGACGGATCAATCGGCCCCGCCCTCGCAGCCGGCGGCCGCCGGGCAGCCGTCCACCGAGCAGCCAGCGCCCGGTGGACCGACGATCAACGTGCCCGTGCCATCACCAACGCAAACGCCCTCGGCGGCCACTGCCTCTGAACCGGTTCCGGCGAAAAGGAACTACATCGTGCCTGCAGGCACAAAGGTCCTGCTGGAGTTGCGCAGTGCTGTCAACACCAAGAGCGCCAAGCCGGGCGACGGCGTTTATCTCACTTCTTCTTTTCCCGTCGTGGTTGGCAATCGCGTCATGATCCCGACGGGGGTTTACGTCCAAGGCACGGTTGACCGCGTGGTTCCCGGCGGAAGAAGGAACAAGGCTGAGCTCGACATGCATTTCACGTCGATCATCTTCCCCAACGGTTCGGTGGTTGAGATTCCGGGAATGGTCGACAGCCTGCCCGGAGCGAAAAATCAGAAGGTCAAGGACGACGGGGAGGGAACCATCCAGCAGAATGGCGATAAAGGTCGCACTGCTGGTGAAACCGCCAAGATCGCTCTCCCGTCGGGTGCCGGTGTCGGAACCATCGGCGGAGCCGCAACAGGTCATCCCCTCGAAGGCGGCTTGGCCGGGCTGGCTGCCGGAGCTGCGACGGTCGGAATTGTGGCGCTGCTCACGCGCAATGCCGAGGTCGATATTCCTCGCGGCACTCAGGTCGAGATGGTCCTTCAACGCCCATTGATTCTCGAACAAAGCAATTTGGCCGGCGCCGGAGAACCTGGAGCACCTCCGGCGCTCGTCCCCGCAGCCGATCAGCCCAAGCCCGTGCAGAAGCCACCCCGCGTCTTCTGCCCCCCGGAAAGCCTCGGCTGTCAATGATTGAGAAACTGCGTTTTCTTTAAATCTGCTTGGCGTTCGCCGCGACGGCGCCGGCGCGCTGCAACACGCAGGTCCCGCTTTCGCCACACCGGTAATGCACACTGGAGCGATATTCGTTCCACGGAGTCGCATCGCTTGCGGTAACGGTTTCTCCCAGCGCGAAGGTCTTGCCGTCGCTGGTTTCGATGGTTCCTACTGAGGCGTTGTAATCGGCGACCATTGCGTCGCCTTCGCTATAGAAAGTAGAGGGTTTCGGCGGATCGAAGCTTAGCTGTTCGTCCGAAGGCACCGAAGAGACTTCTGGCATGGCCGCCAGGATGGTTCGTGCCGGCCGAGTGAGCGGATGCGCCAGACGCCGCGCCGGGACCCTTTCCGCCGGAGCGCCTGGATGAGTCGAGTTCGTATCGATCGACGGGACTTTGGCGGGCGGGTTATGCAAAGACGGTGTGCGCTCGACCTTCACCGCACTATGTTCCTTAGGCGAGGTGATCCCCGAGGGAGTTGTCGCCGAATCACGCTGTGCGCTGGAATGACTTGAAATGCCAACCGGATAAACCACCGCAGCTGTCTTCTGGCTTTCGCCGGCTCCGGAATTTGAGTCTGATCCAAGCAACAAGGCTGCCAAAGAGCGTACGGTTTTGACGTTGCCGGCGGCTGCCGCTGAGCCTCCCGGCACGCTCATAAAGGCTGTAGTCACACCCGTCAGCGTTCCGAGCGAAACGCCCATCGCTGCATAGAGCATGGGCACGGCCAGGCGAAAAACATTGGACCGTGCGGCGCCGGAATTCCTGCTTCCTTGTACAACCATCAGTCCGTGGGATTGAATGTTCGTCGCCATCGTCTTTGCGGATCTACAACACTTCGGGAATAAAGGGTCAACGGGGCCTGCCTGGGTTGAATGCAGCCCGCGAAAATTCAAGAGCACTTTACGTGTCGTAGTTTCTTGTTTCGCTGGGCAGCAGCAACCTGCCTCGGTGTTCAATTTCAGTTCACGATTTCCCGAAACGTGCAGAGGTGCCGCCCACCTCCATCGGAATTGGGTACTTTCAGCAATTGAACTATCGAAAAAGGTACCCAACAATCCACCGAAAGCGGCATTACGAAGCAGGGATCGAATTCTGCTCACATGACCCGTCCGGGTTAGCTCGAATGTGTTTGCAGGTTTTGTCCACGTTCATGCAGCCGACATTATTTGCGAGTAATCTAAGCGAGTAATCTAGATTCAGATGGAAACCGCGCCCGGCCAATCAGACACACCAGATCCTATTGCAGGCTCGAAAGCTGCCGCGCGGCCAGAGGCAACTCCGGCGAGCGCCGAGCCACGCAACCCCTCCGGCATCTCTCTCTGGATTCGCGACCTGCTGGTTTCGGCATTCGCTTCAGTTCTCATCATCACCTTTCTCTATCAGCCCGTTCGAGTTGAAGGCATCAGCATGCTGCCGAGGCTGGAGAATCGCGACCGGTTGTTCATCAATAAGTTCGCCTATCACTTTTCTGCCATTGAGCGGGGTGACGTCATCGTCTTTCGCTATCCCCGCGACCCTTCGACGAGCTATATCAAGCGGGTGATCGCACTACCGAGCGACAGCATTCGCATTGATCGCGGCCGCGTCGTGCTCAATGGAAAAGTCCTGCCTGAGCCGTATGTGCCTCAGCAATATCGCGATGACCGCTCCATGTCGGAGATGATTGTCCCCGCCAATTCCTATTTTGTTCTGGGCGATCATCGCAACGTCGCATCTGACAGCCGAGAATTCGGTCCCGTGGATCGCTCGCTGGTCTACGGCAAGGCGGTCTTCGTCTACTGGCCGGCCCACGACCTGGGCGTGGTACGCTGAGCGGCTTCACGCGCTGCGACGGGTGGAAAACCAGGCAAAATTCCACCGCGTAAACCTGCTAAAATCGATTGAATCCACTCCTCGGAGAGGCAATGCAGGCAATTCTTGCGCTCGAAGACGGGCGCATCTTCCGCGGACAGGGCCACGGACACCCGGGTGAATGCCGGGGCGAAGTAGTTTTTAATACCTCTCTCACCGGTTACCAGGAAATTGCCACCGATCCCTCCTACGCGGGGCAGATCGTCGTCCTCACCAACCCCCAGATTGGCAATTACGGAACCAATCACGCCGACAACGAGGCCGCCAAACCCTACATCGAGGGTATGATCGTTCGCGAGTTCTCCGCGATCAGCTCCAATTGGCGTTCAGAGCAGGTAACCGACGAATACATGGAGCGCTACTCGGTGCCCGTGCTCGCCGAGATCGATACGCGAGCCCTTGTGCGTCATTTGCGCACCCACGGCGTCATGCGCGGAGTCATCTCGACAGATGTTTCGGATTCCGATGCGCTGGTCCAGAAGGCCAAAAGAATCAGAAAGATGGATGGCACAGACCTGGCCGCCGTGGTAACGACACGAACTGCTTACGAGTTCGATGCCTCCGATCCACGCAGCGAGATCGGCGACCCTCTGTTGTTAAAATCTATTGCTGATAGTCCATTACACAAGCAACTGAATGTTGTAGCTTACGATTTTGGAATTAAGCAGAACATTTTAAGAATGTTGGTTCGTGAGAATTGCCGGGTAACAGTCGTTCCGGCTCAAACGAGCGCCGAAGACGTCCTGGCGATGAAGCCGGACGGTGTCTTCCTTTCGAACGGGCCAGGGGATCCCGAGCCCGTCGATTACGCCATCCGGGCCATTCGCGAAATGATGGGCCGCGTGCCCATCTTCGGCATCTGCCTCGGCCATCAGCTCTGCGGGCTGTCCCTCGGCGGCCGCACCTACAAGCTCAAGTTTGGCCATCACGGCGGAAACCACCCGGTGCGCAATAGCGCCACCGGCAAGGTTGAGATCACCGCGCACAACCACAACTTCGCGGTCGATCCCGACTCCATCAATCCCAACGAGGTCGAACTCACCCACATCGACCTCAACGACCAGACTCTGGAGGGCTTGCGCCACAAGACGCTGCCGCTCTTCAGCGTGCAGTACCACCCCGAAGCAGCCCCGGGCCCCCATGATTCGCACTACTTGTTCCGCGACTTCCGGCAGATGATGGAGGAGTGGAACGGATGAGGTCCGCGACGCAGAACATTTTCGGTATTTCAAAACAGCGGGGCATTTGGCTCCGCTGTTTTTTGGGCGCAGCCGCATTACTCCTTGCGCTGATCCCCACTTCATGTCGAGCCCAGTGCGTCTACCGAGCGATCTCCGTTTCACGAATTGAGGGAACGGCACGGCTAAAGCCGTGCCCTTTCAAAACAGCGGCTCTCTATCCGGCACGACTGAAGTCGTGCCCTTTCAAAACGGCGGCGCAACAACTTCTTCAACAAGTCCACGAACATCCTGAAGAAGTCGAGAAGAAACGAGCCCATGCCACGCAGAACTGACATTCAGAAGATCCTCGTAATCGGCTCGGGCCCCATCGTGATCGGGCAGTCGGCGGAGTTCGACTACTCGGGCACACAGGCTTGCAAGGCCCTCAAGCAGGAGGGATTCGAGGTCGTCCTCGTCAACTCGAACCCGGCCACCATCATGACGGACCCCGAGCTGGCCGATCGCACCTACATCGAGCCGCTCACCCGCGAGTACGTCGAAGAAATTATCCGCATTGAAGCCGAGATGCTGGCCAATGGAGCGGGCGAACCCATCCCTCAGGGGCTAAAGCCCCGGAGTTTTGAGGAGACGCGTCGCGGCACGGCTGAAGCCATGCCCTTTCAAAACGAGACCAGGCCTCTGGGAAAATTTGCATTGCTGCCGACCGTCGGCGGCCAGACCGCTCTCAACCTTGCAGTGGAACTCGCCGACTCCGGCGTCCTCGAGCGCTACAACGTCGAGCTCATCGGCGCCAAGCTTGAAGCCATCAAGAAAGCCGAAGATCGTCTTCTCTTCAAAGATGCGATGGTGCGAATTGGCCTCGATCTGCCGCGCTCGGCTCTCATCAACAACCTCCGCGACGGCCTCGACTTCGCCAGCAAGCTCGGCTTCCCGGTCCTCATCCGTCCCAGCTTCACGCTCGGCGGCACTGGCGGCGGCATCGCCTACAACCGCGAAGAATTGATGGACGTCCTCGCTCGCGGCCTCGATCTCTCTCCTGTCCACGAGTGCCTGCTCGAAGAAAGCGTTCTGGGCTGGAAGGAATACGAGCTCGAGGTGATGCGCGATCTAGCCGACAACGTCATCATCATCTGCTCAATTGAGAATTTCGATCCCATGGGCGTGCACACAGGCGACTCCATCACCGTCGCACCGGCCCAGACCCTCACCGATCGCGAATACCAGAAGATGCGGGACGCAGCGATCGCCTGCATGCGCGAGATCGGCGTCGAGACCGGCGGGTCGAATGTGCAATTCGCGGTGAACCCGGTCGACGGCCGCATGACCATCATTGAAATGAACCCGCGTGTTTCGCGCTCGTCGGCGCTGGCGTCGAAAGCGACCGGGTTTCCGATCGCGAAGATCGCCGCCAAACTCGCCGTCGGCTACACGCTCGATGAGATTCCCAACGACATCACGCGCAAAACGCCAGCATGCTTTGAGCCCACCATCGACTACGTCGTCGTCAAGATCCCCAAGTGGCAGTTCGAGAAGTTTCCCGGGGCTGACGAAACGCTTGGGCCACAAATGAAATCTGTGGGCGAAGTGATGGCCATCGGCCGCACCTTCAAAGAATCGCTGATGAAGGCCTGGCGATCGCTCGAAACCGGCAAGAAGACCGGCGCGGAGGTTCTGGAGCCGCGCCGTCTGACACAGATGCTGGTCACGCCGCGTCCCGAGCGCCTGAGCTACATTCGCTACGCCTTCGAACGCGGTATGAGCGTGCGCGAGGTGGCGCGCCTCACCAGGATGGATCCCTGGTTCCTCTACCAGATCCGCGAAATCACGCTGGCGCAGCAGACAATCGCGAAGACTACTCCAAAAGATATAAGTCCGGAGGACCTGCGGCGTCTGAAGCGGCTCGGCCTCAGCGACGAGCGAATCGCCACCGAGTGGAAGCTCGAAGGCCATGACGGGATCAAGCAGGTGAGGGAACTGCGCGAGGGGCTAGGAATCCGGCCCGTTTTCAAGTTGGTCGACACCTGCGCCGCCGAATTCGAATCCATGACGCCGTATCTCTACTCCACCTACGAGGAGGAAGACGAGGCGCCACCCACGGACAAGCCGAAGATCATCATCCTCGGCTCGGGTCCCAATCGCATCGGACAGGGTATCGAGTTCGATTATTGCTGCTGCCACGCGGCATTCGCGCTGAAAGACGACGGCTTCGAGACCATCATGGTCAACTGCAACCCTGAAACGGTCTCCACCGACTACGACACCAGCGACCGCCTTTACTTCGAACCGCTCGTCCTCGAAGACGTGCTGGCAATCTACAACCACGAGGCGCAATCGGGCGCAAAGATCGGAATGATTGTCCAGTTTGGCGGCCAGACGCCGCTCAACCTCTCGCAGCGCCTGCTCGCGGCAGGTGTCCCCATCATCGGCACGTCACCCGACTCCATCGACCTCGCCGAAGACCGCAAACGATTTGGCAAACTGCTTGAAGACTTGCAGATTCCCCAGCCGCGGGGCGGCACCGCTACCAGCGTCGAACAGGCTCTGGTCATCGGCGAAGAAATCGGCTATCCCGTTCTAGTTCGCCCCAGCTATGTTCTTGGCGGCCGCGCCATGGTGATCGCCTACGATGCAGAATCGGTGACACGCTATATGCGCCAGGCAGTCGAATACTCTCAGGAGCGCCCGGTTCTCGTCGACCACTTCCTCGAGAATGCTGTTGAAGTCGACGTCGATGCGCTCTGTGACACCAAAGATGTCGTCATCGCGGGCATTATGCAGCACATTGAAGAGGCAGGCATCCACTCCGGCGACTCCTCATGTGTGCTTCCGGCAGTCAGCATCGCCGAATCGACGCTTGAAACCCTGCGTGCCTACACACGCAAATTGGCGCTGGCTCTCAAGGTGGTCGGACTCGTCAACTTGCAGTTTGCCATCCAACGCGACGCCGAGGGCCGCGACAACGTCTACGTGATCGAGGTGAATCCGCGCGCCTCGCGCACTGTTCCTTACGTTTCGAAGGCTACCGGCGTGCCTCTGGCCAAGATCGCCGCACGGCTCATGACCGGCCGCACCCTCCGCGAACTGCTGCCCGAGGCAGTCGCCACCGGCAACGATCTCGGCACGGGCTCACACTACTACGTAAAATCGCCAGTCTTCCCATGGTCGAAATTCGCCGGCGTCGACACCGTTCTCGGTCCGGAGATGAAGTCGACGGGCGAAGTGATGGGCGTAGCGGCGAGCTTTGGCGAGGCATTTGCCAAGGCGCAGCTTTCCGCCGGCCAGCTGCTGCCGACGGCGGGCACAGTCTTTTTCAGCGTGAAAGACTCCGACAAGCCGGCCGCCATCCCATTAGCGCGCCGCTACGTTGAGCTCGGCTTCAAAATCGTGGCGACCGAAGGCACGGCACGTGTGCTTGAGGACGCGGGGCTGATTGTCGACCGCGTCTTCAAGGTGGCTGAAGGCCGTCCCAACGCTGTCGACCTCATCAAGGAAAAGCGCATTCAGCTCATCGTGAATACGCCGCGCGGCCAGGACACGATCTTCGACGAGAAGGCGATTCGCCGCGCCGCCGTTCTGGCGCGCGTGCCCACGATTACCACGCTTGCCGCAGCCCAGGCCGCGGCCGACGGCATTGCCGCAATGCAAAAACATCGCATCACAATCTACGCGCTGCAAAACTTGCATGCGGTGAATGGACGGTGATTGCGCGACCCGCAGAGCTCGCGCGCGAAATCAGCTCGCTCTTTGCCAGCCATCATCGGCCTAGTTCTACAATAGGCAAATGCTGATGGATGGCGTCTTTGCCGCAATCACCACGCCGTTTTACCCTGACGAGCGCATCTATTTTCGCAAGATCGAAGCCAACGTGGCTCACTATTCGCGCAGCTTGCTGGCCGGGCTGGTGACTCTGGGCTCAACCGGCGAAGCTGTCACGCTCAATGACGCTGAATCTCGTGACGTTTTGCGTGCCGTCGTCGATGCCGCTGCGCCTGAAAAAGTTCTCGTCGCAGGCGTGGGCAGGGAATCAGTAAAGGGTACCGTCGCTCTCGCCGAGGCCGCAGCGGATCTCAAATACGACGCTGTCCTGGTTCGTCCCCCCAGCTATTACTCTCCGAATCTCAGCCCGGCCGCGATGTTCCATTACTTCCGCAGCGTCGCCGACCATTCTCCGCTTCCCGTTGTGCTTTACAACATTCCGAAATTCGTCCCGTATCAGATCCCCATCGAGATGATCGCGGAATTGGCCCAGCACCCCAACATCATCGCCATCAAAGATTCCAGCGGCAGCGTCGATCGCATTCGCGCCACTGTCGAGGCCACACGCAACGCCCCGAAGCGCGCTGTGCCCGTTACCCAGGTCTTTGAAGCCGTGACCGCTCGTATGCTGGCGGCCAAGCCCGAACCCGAGGCCTCGTTTGTCTCAGCCAGCGCATTGGCCGGCGGCGTAGCCACGGCTCCTCCAACCGTCGCGGCCAAAACTCGCAGCAGGGAAGTCGGCTTTCAGGTTCTTGCCGGATCGGCAGGCACACTCTTCGATTCGCACCGGGCTGGGGCACTAGGGAGCGTTCTGGCCTTTGCCGCTTTTGCGCCTCAAGCAAGCCAGGAAATTTATCAGGCATGGAAGGATCACGACCTCGCGCTCGCGGCAGAGAAGCAAACGCGCGTCGTCGCGGCGAACAAGAGAATCGTAGGGGATTTGGGGATTGCAGGCGTCAAGTATGCCTGCGACTTCAACGGCTATTACGGCGGCCGTACACGCGCACCGCTGCTGCCGTTGACTGACACCGAGAGAGCCGAGGTCGAGACTCTCCTCTCCGAGATTCGCAACTAGCTTAAGGGAACCGCTGAATGGACCGTCCTCTCCAACTGACAGTCGCGACTGGCGCAGACGTGCCTGAGGCCGTTTCACTGATCAACCTGGCCTTTCGCATACGCGGTGAAAACGCGAGTTGGAGCACTAAAGAGGAATACATCGAGGGAACCAGAATCACCGAGGATCTGCTTCGGGACGACATGGCAGCAAAGCCCCACGCGAAGCTGCTACTGTGGCGCCAACCCGCCGGGGAATTACTTGGCTGCGTTTGGATGGAGCCGGAGAAAAACGGTGCGTGGTACCTCGGCCTACTCGCCATCCCGCCACACGACCAGAATGCTGGTCTCGGCCGCAAGCTTCTCGAAGCAGCAGAGGATTGGGCGCGAGAACGCGGAGCAACCGAAATCAAGATGACCGTCGTGCATGTTCGCGCCACGCTCATCGAGTGGTACAAACGGCGCGGCTACCTGCTGACCGAAGAAACCATGCCGTTTCCCTATGAGGATACACGTTTTGGTGTTCCAAAACGCGACGACCTATATTTTGTAGTGCTTTGTAAGCAGCTACGGAGCGAGAACGAAGATCGCGCTGAATGAGATGGTAGGTTTGCTTCCAGGTAGAGGGACCGTTGCATCTCTCCAGATCTGACGAACCGTTGAAGGGCTTCGAGGATCTTTTCATCCATCGTTCAACTACAAGGGGAAGGACCTGGATGAACATGAAAAACAATCATGAGAGATTTTGTGTCGATATCGCTCATTGAGGCACTCGTCTGTATGGCGGGATAAGGATCGGATGAAACGAAGGGATTTTGTGTGGCTTTACTCGATTAACGGCAAAATGCTCGGCGCGGGAGATCCCCTTCGCGTGCAGCCGGGTCAGCGCATCCTGATGCACCTGCTCAACGCCGGCGCCGCGCAAATTCAGCGCATAGCTTGTTCCGGCCACCGTTTTCAGGTGATCGCCCTCGACGGCAATCCCGTTCCCACGCCTCAACTAGTCGATGTCATCGAGATTGCCCCAGGCGAGCGTGTGGATGCAATCGTCGAGATGAACAACCCTGGCGTCTGGATATTAGGGTCAACGCGCAATCTCGCGCGGCAATCCGGCTTGGGTATCGTGGTGGAGTACGCCAATCAGCAGCAGCGCGCGCAATGGCTTCCGCCTGAGAAGATACGCTGGGATTACACCATCTTCGGCAACAACGCGCCGCATCCCGCTCCGGACGAGACGATCGACATGGTCTTTGAAAAAGCCCCGGGTGGGCCGCACGGAATCAATCACTGGCTCGTCAACGGCAAGGAATATCCGCATGACGGGGAATTCGTGTTCCGGCGCGGAGGCCGCTACCGGCTGGTGTTTCACAATCGCAGCGATGATTCTCACCCGTTGCACTTCCACCGGCACATGTTCGAACTCGTCGAGCTTAACGGCAAGCCGACCAGCAGCATTAAGAAAGACACAGTGATCGTTCCCGCATTTGGACGGGCCACGGTGGATCTGGTGGCCGATCAGCCGGGTCTCACCCTGTTTCACTGCCACATCCAGCAGCACATGGACTTTGGTTTCAAGGCCCTGTTTCGCTACGCGTGAGCAGCGGTTGCACAAATGGTGTCTTGAAAGGGCACGACTCGTGCCGGAAGAGGGTTACACTCGTCGAGAAACGCTACTTTCCGGCCGGATAGACGTGAAACAAGCGGCGATCGCATTTGATCCGTCGACATGCCTCGATCGAGATTCTTCTCGCATCAGGATGTTTGGGATTCAGAAGGATATTCAAGGAATAAGGAGATGGAACCGACGGAACACCGGCGAGCGCAGAGATGTTGCCGCGGAGCCAGTCGTTTCCCTTTTTGCGCGACGATGATTGGGTCAACGTTTTGAAAAATGCTCGCGATGCAGGAGAACCACCGGAGAGAAACACCATCGCAGCATAGACGTCGTCGGGAACGCTTACTTCGAGGAGTTGGTATTTCTCTGGAAACAGCGCTGGATTACCTTTGAGGTTTGCCAGCGATTCCAGGATTGCACCGGCAGGGGATTCAGACAGATAGACGATTCGTTTTCCTCGTGCGGCGGTGTGCCAGCGCCCGTCCGATTTTTCTCCTCCCAATCCGTCAAGGTCACAATGGTTGCTGACTCTCCAGAGGGTCTTCACGTGTAAATCCCCTCATCGATCTGCCAGAGCATGCTTTCTACCAGACGACCGCCATTTTCATTCGCCAGCATCTGCATGGGAGTTCGATGATCGAGCCGGTCATCCACGGAACGAAGCCAAAGCAGCGCCTTCAGGCGCGAGCCAAAGACCTTGTCTGCCAGGCCGATAATGCGGGCTACGCGAAGAACTCTATCGGTTTCGGCGCTGGAGAGTTTTTCTCTGCGTGATTTGCGGTGCTTCAGCGTGCGTGGAGAAATCACAATATCCGAAATCTCGGTAAACGTAAGACCCTGGTCTTTGAGCGACTGGATAGCTGTCAAGGGAAGGCCCTTCTCTGGCAACAAAGCCAGTTCAAGGTCGGACGCAGCTTTGAGGCCGGCTAGCGACAAAACATTGGAGTTGGCAGCCATGAAAACCTCCCTAGACAATATGCCACACGAGTGACTGGCATATTGTCTATGATAACACGCCGAACGCGATCTTCGTCCTCGTCAGCGTCAAGAACATTCCGTTAGCCCCTTGGTCTAAGCAGCCTGCCGAAGTGGGCCTCACAAATCCTCTCTGTTACGGCTTTTTCACACATTCGACATACACGCGAAATACTAAACGGTTAAAACAGGGTCGTTTGGCAAGTATCTCCATCCGCAAGTACAGCAAGCATCCCCAATTGCAAGCCCAAACAAGAATTGCCAACCACAATCCCCAGGGAGGAACTGCATGAACACGATACAAGGCAGGTTCCGAGCGGCATTGCTCGTGGCAGCGGCCGTCTCGGTACTGGCATTTTCAGCTGGAGCAAAGGCACAGAACCAGAACGCTCATAACAATCAGTGGGCGAACGGCAAGGGCTGGTCAAGCGGCAATTGGGTGCCGAACGACAATCAGTGGCCGTACAACAAGCTGCAAGGCCCGCCGGTGTTGGCGGTGGTGGGCGACGTGGCCTGCCAGCCAGGCGAGGAAGAGAGTGGCGAGAAGAAGGGCGAAAATTGCGATGGAGACACCGCCCAGAATTTGCTCGCATCCCAGGCGGCCACCGCGCAACAGATTGAGAATATGAAACCCGCGCTGGTCGCGCTCGTCGGAGATGAGCAATACCAGGTCGCACAATACTCTGACTTTGAGAACTCGTACGAAACCACCTATGGCGCATTCAAATTGATCACGCGGCCGGCGCCCGGCAACCACGAGTTTTATACCGAGCACGGCGCGGTAGGCGTTGCCGGTTACGGCTACTTCTCCTACTTCAACGGCGTCCAGCACAACACCGATGGAACCATGATGACGGCTACGATCGCCGGCAACCCTGACACCGGCGGAACCTTCACCCAACCGGTACCGTATTCGGATGGACAAGCAGGGCACTTCGAGCAAGCGGGCGGACTCGGAACCAACAGTACCGGCGGCCCGGTCGGGGTCGGTGATGGCTGGTACTCCTATGATCTGGGCGCCTGGCATCTGATCTCTCTAAACATCGAATGCGAGACACAGCCGGGCGGTTGCTCGAACTCGGGCGCCTGGTTTGCCGCCGAACTCGAATGGCTGAAAAAGGATCTCGCGGCGAATCATTCCGCGTGCACGCTCGCTTACTGGCACCAGCCCGTGTTCAGCGCAACCAACAGCATCGCTGTCCCCGAGGGCCCGACCGCCGTGGCCTTCTGGCAACAGCTCTATCAGTATGGAGCGGATCTGGTGCTGAACGGTCATGATCACCTCTATGCCCGCTATCGTCCCCTTGACCCCTCAGGGAATTACGACCCAAGGAAGGGCATACGCGAATTCATCGTGGGCACCGGTGGCGAGACACTTGATCCGGTTGTCACAACCGACACGACGGCCGCCGATCCCACGGGTAACCCGAACTTCAACGCCGAGAATCTCGAGGCGGGAACTGGGGAGTTCTGGGGAGTTATGGGCCTCACGCTCTATCAGAACGGCTACGCGTGGGATTTCGAGTCGGCATTGAAGGATCCCGCACAAACGACCGGTCCGGCTACTTACAGCGACAAGGGCTCCGGTACCTGCCATGGTCCCGTCATCTGGTAGTGGCCGGATCGTCACTACCTCAGCCTCTCATCCCCCTTCGCCTAAAGTCGCGGCGGGGGATTTATCGTGCCAGGTTCTTAGTTTGCGAATGTCCGATAACAGATATTCTGTTAACTACCACGCCCCGGCCGGGAAATTCGCCAAGCCTCTGCTCTTCTATGGGATCGTGGCCAAGGACGGCCCTTCCCTGGCGGAAGCTCCTGGCCTGTAGACCCTTAAGTTGATTTTGAATCGGGCGCCGCCCAGTTCTCGTGCCGCTTCACAGCTACATCTTGTAGCGGCCCAGGTCCTCGTCGTTCAGGCCTTCGAGCCAGCCTCGCAGTTGCTCCGCCGTCGGACCCTCGGGTGGCCCCGTGGTATTCAGCTTTGCCGTTTCCATCACCTTCTCGGCAACATAAATTGGGCAATCTGCCCGCAACGCGAGCGCAATGGCATCGGACGGCCGGGCATCCACGGCGATTGCTTCGCCCTGCTGTTTCAGGCACAAAATTGCATAGAATGTATCTTCCTTAAGCTCTGTAATGACAACCTTTTCCAGCTCTCCATTCAGGTGTCGCACAAGGTTTCGGGTGAGATCGTGAGTCATGGGCCGCGCCGCTGCCATCTTTTCGATCTCCAGCGCAATCGCGTTGGCCTCGAAGATCCCGACCCAGATCGGCATCACAGCCTCGGAGCTCACATCCTTCAACACCACGATCGGCATGTTGGTTGAGGGATCCATCATCAGGCCACGAATTCTGACTTCGATGTCCATGTGTCTCCTCGTGCTCAACTCTGCTTCACCGCGTGGTTGCTTTCTCGGTCCCTAGTTCCTCTGTTCCCTGCCGGGCCCCCGGCGGGCGGTTTGAACCCGCTGGGGTGGCTTGGTCCCTGCCTTTAGACGCATTCTCCCACGAGGCTGTTCGGAAAAGCGCCTGTAATCTTCACGTGATGGTAACTCCCAGGCGCCGGCGCAATAGGCAACGAGGTAGTGAAATTGACAGGAATATTCTTGCTGCTGCGGCCCGCGATCTGCCCGCGTGACGGATTCGTGCCCTCCACCATGACCTCAACAACTTCCCCCACCTGCCGGGAGTAGTTGACCCTTTGAATCTCCCTTTGGCGATCAAGCAACACTTGAAGTCGCATCGACTTCTCGCTCTCCGGAACAGTGTCGATCATTGTCAACGCCGGCGTATTCGGCCGCGCAGAGTACTTGAATGCGAAGACGCAATCGTATTGAACCTCTGCCAGCAGATTCATGGTCTGAATAAAGTCATCTTCGGTCTCGCCGGGAAAGCCCACAATGATGTCTGTCGAAAGCGAGATGCTGCGCTTCGCCGACTTGATCCAGGCGATCCTCTCCAGATACCACTCCGGCGTATATTCCCTGGCCATCGCACGCAGCACCCGCGTCGAACCCGACTGCACAGGCAGATGCACATGGTCGCAAAGCGTGGGAACGTGGTCGATCGCTTCCACAATGTCGCGCGTAAAATCGCGCGGATGGCTGGTGGTAAAGCGCACGCGCCGGATTCCAGGCACTTCGCCCACCGCTGCCAGCAGCTCGGCGAAACTCATCTTCCCATCCGGATCGCGGTAGCTGTTCACGTTCTGGCCCAGGAGCTGAATCTCGGTGTAGCCCAGGTCGGCGATTCTCCGCGCCTCGTGCAGCAATGACGCCGACGTGCGGCTGCGCTCTTTGCCGCGCGTGTAGGGCACGATGCAGAACGAACAGAACTTGTCGCATCCTTCAATGATGGTGATGTAGCCGCGATAAGGATTCTGTCGCGCCGTAAATTCGGTCTCAAACGTCTCTTCGGTCTGCCGGTCGTCCAGCCCCGTGATGCGATTCTCACCGGCCTCTAGCCGCGCGAGCATCTCAGGCAGCTTGCGATACGACGCCGACCCCGAGACCATCGACACGTACGGCGCCCGCTCGAAGATCTTCTCGCCCTCCTGCTGCGCCACGCAGCCTAGAACGCCAAAGCGCTTCCCTGCCTTGTGCAGCTTTTTGTAGTCGTTGAGACGATGGAAGACCTTCTGCTCAGCCTTGTCGCGGATCGAGCAGGTGTTGTAGAGGATCAGACCTGCGTCTTCTTCCTTTTCCACTTGCCGGTAGCCCTGCTGCTGCAGGGTGCCAATCACCTTTTCGGAGTCATGGGCATTCATCTGGCAGCCGAAGGTCTCTAGATAGAAGGTTTTCTCGGATGCCATAACAAAACTCAGTATAGCTTGAATGCGCCTGCAGTCGAATGCCCAGGCACTGTTCGCTTTTGGACACGCTGCCTATGCGCCGGACACTCCGGAGATCGTTTAATTCCCTTCTCGCAAATGAATTCTACGACTTATCGGCGGTTCAACTTGGCAGGCCACGTGCTGCGACATCCGTCATCGATTTGCCGGAAGAACTTTTCCTCCATCCCTTTCCGATAATCTAACGAAATCGGCGCCGCTTCATTCAAAGGAGCATCGATTGAGAATTTTGCTTCAGGACCTGCGCTATCGTGGTGATGGGAACGGAGATCCTGGTCCGGTCCCAGGTCCCGCCGCTTCGATTGCTCCATGCGGTGCAGCTTGCGGTCAACTCGGTCGATCGCGACCAGCAAACTGATAGCCGCGTCCGCGACCTGGACGGCTGGATTCGGGAACAGCCCGAGTGGGCTCGCGGACACCTGATCTCCTGGCTCTTCGGCGCATTTGCCGCTCTGGCGCTGGCGCTGGCCTCGGTTGGCCTTTTCAGCGTGGTTTCCTATACGGTTGTGCAGCGCACAAATGAGTTCGGCATTCGTATCGCGCTTGGCGCGCGGCGGAGCCACGTCCTCGGCATCGTCTTTAACTCGACCATCGTAAGCATCGGCACCGGGATTCTCGCCGGCATCTTTCTCATCCTGGCGCTCAATAGGGTGCTGGCGAACTGGGACGCCGAAAGCTCGCGCAATCCCCTGCTGCTAGCGATCGCGACCGGCGTGCTGGCGCTGCTAGCCGCGCTGGCCTGCGCGCTGCCTGCCTGGCGCGCGGCGGCGTCGGATCCGATGAAGGCAATCCGGTACGAGTGATCGGCGCTGTCAGGCCATCGCTACTGCCGCAACAGCTTGAACGCGTGCGTCCACTCGTTCTTCGTGAATCCCAGGATGCACCACAACATGCATAGCGGCTCGATCGCCCGCGCCGCCTCCACCTTGCCCATATCCGCGGTCTCCCAGCCGAATTCATCCAGGATCTTGGTTGTCGTCACCTTCGCCCCGTCATCGTTGCCGCAGATGAACATCGTCGGGCGCACACCGCCCTTGTACTCGGGATTCACCATCCGCGGCGCGCCCACCGAGTTGAAGGCCTTCACAAAGTGCGCACCGGGAAATTCTTTTTGCAACTGCTCCATCAGCGAGGCATTGATCGTCGTGAAAAACTGCAGCACTCCATTCACCGGCGGCGCATCGGCGATGGGATTGCACGCGTCGATCACCAGCTTCCCTTCCAGGTTCTTCTTGCCTGCCTTGTGCAGTGCCGCTGCCGCCACCGAACCTTTTACCGCCAGCACGACTACTTCAGCAAACGCGGCCGTGTCATTGAAATCCTCTACTCGCACATCCGGATTCGCCTCCAGCCAATCCTTCAGCTTCGCCGGATCGCGCGTTCCCACCATCACCGTGTGCCCCTGTTTCACAAAACCTGCCGCCAGCGTCTGCCCGACGTTGCCTGATCCAATCACTCCGACCTTCATCGCTTCACCTCCGTTTGAGGAATTCTCCGAGCCTACTGCGTTTTCGCATCCCGCATTCCCGTGTGCATGTAAGCGACCAATGCCTCCAACTGCTCTCTTGAGAACCGCCCCGCAAACGAAGGCATCAAGCCCTTGCCCGCCAGCACCACGCGCTCAACCCCCGCATCTGTCGCCGGCGCGCCGCTCGGCAGCGTGCTGTGCGCAAAGACTCCATGAAGCTTGGGCGGAATCTTCTTTAAGCCCAGGTCGTTGTCTTCATGGCAGTGCGCACACCGCGTGTCGTAGAGACGCCTGCCCTCCGCTTGTTGCGGCGTCAGCGCAGGCTGGATGCGGCATCCGACTAGAACCATTAGGATGCATAATCCGAGCACCAGGCCGCAGGCCACTGCAGCAAACTGTCCCGGTGACTGCATCCTCTTAAGTATGGCAGGCCAGCGCTGGCTGCATGAACACGGCAAGCCGGTGAGCCGGAGCAAAACTCCGCGGCACGGCCCTTACTGGACAATCACTCCACAGGCGATGCGGTCACCGGAGTTGCCGGAGGGATCGTTGGTGAGGTCGTCCGGTTTGGCATGAATCACCAGCGCGGTACCGCCATCGTGGAAAAGAGAGTTAGGGCCCTCACTGATTGTGGCGCCCGCTGCTATGAAGGTGAGCTTGCCGGTGCCCTGCTCCGAGACGACTAGATTAGGCAGGTCGCCGACGTGGGGATGCGGGTCCTGGGCGTTATGTATGCCATGGTGGGCGCCAGTGGGGTTGAAATGTCCTCCGGCGGTGGTGAAGGCGGGGCCGTCGCATTTGCCGACATTATGAATATGGATGCCGTGTTCACCGGGAGAGAGTTGGGAGACGGTTACCGAGATCTTGACGCCGTTCGCGACGGCAGAGAATTTGGCGTGGCCAATGGTGGCTCCCTGGGCGTTGACGATCTTCGCATGAGCGGATTGAGACATGGCGAGAGCGGGGAAGACAGCTAACGCCAGAAAAGCGGCCGGGAGAATGGGAACGCGGAAACGCATCGCTATGCCTCCTCAGGGGTGTTTCGTCTCCTGCACGAAGTGGATAGTATCACAGGGTTCGATATGCTGAATGTATGAGCCTTCCCACTCTCGACCAGATTCACGAAGCACAGGAACTGATCTATCGCCACATGCCGCCAACCCCACAGTACACATGGCCGCTTATGAATGAGCGCCTCGGAGCCGAGGTCTGGATCAAGCATGAAAACTACTCGCCCGTGGGCGCCTTCAAGATTCGCGGAGCATTGGTCTACCTCACATGGCTCAAGAAAAACCAGCCCGGCCTGAGCGGCGTTGTTGCGGCAACTCGCGGCAACTTCGGCCAAGGCGTCGCCATGGCTGCTCGCCTCTTGAATCTGAGGGCGGTCATTGTCGTGCCGCGTGGCAACAGTGTCGAGAAGAACCGCGCCATGATCGCGCAAGGCGCTGAGTTAGTCCAGCATGGCGACGACTTTCAGGACTCGCTCGAGTTCGCCCGCACCTTTGCGGCCGAGATGGGCTTCGCCATGGTTGAATCGTTCCACGAGCGCCTGATTTGGGGAACGGCTACTTATGCATTGGAGTTCTTCCAATCCACGCCTCCGCTCGACCGAATCTACGTTCCGATCGGCATGGGTTCGTCGATTTGCGGAGCCGCCGCTGCACGCAACGCGCTCGGGCTCCAGACGGAGATCGTAGGCGTCACCTCCGCAGGCTGCGCCGCCTACGCGCTCAGCTTCGGCCAGCACAAAATGGTGGAAGCGCCGGCGCGCACGCGGATTGCAGACGGCCTCGCCTGCCGCACTCCCAGCCTGGCCGCTCTCGAAATGATCTGGTCCAATGTCTCCCGCATCGTCGAAGTCGCCGATGAGGAGATTGCCGAGGCGATGAGCGTCTTCTATCAGGACGCGCACAACGTCGCCGAAGGCGCCGGCGCTGCTTCCCTTGCCGCGGCGCTCAAAGAGAAGTCGTCGCTCCCAGCCAAACGCATCGGCATCGTTCTCACCGGAGGCAACGTCGATCTCGAGACCTTTGTTGCTGCTTTGACCGGCGCCTTTCATCCCGTGAGGCATGGCGCATGACCGGCGATAAGGAGCATTTAACTCCCTTTGCCCACGCGGCCCACAATCGCTGCTTTGGATGCGGCGATGCCAACCCTGCGGGCTTGCAGTTGGAATTCTTCCGTGCCCCCGACGGCGCCGTTGTTACTTCTCCGGTCGTGCCCGACAGATTCGACGGGCATCCTGGCTACCTGCACGGCGGTATTATCGCCACGCTGCTCGACGAGACCATGAGCAAATCGGTCCGAGCGCTCGGCAAACCGGCGATGACGCGAAAAATGGAGGTCGAATACTTGCGCCCTGTTCCCAGCGGAGCGCCCTTGCGCATCGAAGGCCGCGTGGTGCGCAGCCAGGCGCGGAAACACTGGTCTGAAGCGAGTATTCTCGATGCACAAGGAACCACGCTTGCGTCGGCGACCGGGTTGTTTATTGAAATCCCGCCGAAATAGCTTTCCGCTTTCAGCCGTCAGCTTTCAGCTCGATCTCTGCCTGCACCTGTCTAGGTCGACTCATCCCGCCGCCGAACAAGCTGAGAGCTAAAAGCTAACGGCTGATAGCTGTTCGTCGAATCAATGCACCATATTGATTGTGTCCTGCGTGACAGTATCGAACGTCGTCACCGACTTGGCATTGGCCTCGAATGCCCGCTGCGCAATGATCAGATCGGAGAACTCCGTCGAGATGTTGACATTCGATGCTTCCAGCGCGTCGTCCTGGACTGTGCCAAGTCCCGCCGCGCCCGAGGTTCCCACCACAGCCGTGCCGCTGGCGCGCGTGGTCACGTAGTCACCATCGCCGAGCAGCGAAAGCCCCTGCAGATTGCTTACGTTGGCCAGAGCCAGCTGCCCCACATTCTGCTGCTGCCCATTCGAGTAACTCACGGTCACGGTTCCGTCGCTGCCGATGGCGAAGCTCTGATACTGTCCGCTGGTGTACCCATTTTGCGAAGTCGCGGAAACGGCTGAAGCCGTGTCGACCTGGCTGATGGTGGGTGTTCCACTCGCACTCAGAAGATTCCAGTTGATGCTCAGGCCAGTGGCTCCATCGGCCAGCAGGTTGGTCGCCGCGGGATTGAAGTTGAGAGCAATCGAAGAAACATCGCCCGCCGCGGTTCCTACCGTTTCCGCCGCGCCGCCAGTTGGCGTCACGGTGGTGAGATTGCCGTTGGCGTCAAATTGCATCGTTCCTGTAGTTGCCGCCGGAACTGCATTGTTGCCTGCAGTCGAGTAATCCGCCGCCGGGAGAGAAACCGAGTAGTCCCAAACATTGGCGTTCGCTGTTGGCGTGTAGGTCACCGTTGCCACGTGGGGTTCGCCCAGCGAGTCATAGACTGTTAATTGCGCCGGAAACTGGGTTCCCGCGGCCGTCGCCGAATCGAGATTGGCTGTCATGCTCATTGTTGTGGTGGCCGCCGGATCCTGTACCGTGCCCACCGGGATGTTGATCGCTGTCAGAGGCGCATTGGTGTTCACGACACCGTTCACGGCTGGGTAGCCCATAATGTTCAAACCGTTGGACGAAACCAGGTTCCCGTTCGCATTCAGCGAGAAGTTGCCGGCGCGGCTGTATTCGAAGTTCCCGCCGTTGTTGAGGACAAAGAATCCACTACCGTTCAGCGCCACATCGGTGGAGTTGCCTGTGGAATTGATTGAGCCCTGGGTAAAGCTGATCTCATTCGACGCCACCTGCACTCCCGCGCCGACCTGAATGGGATCGCCGGCCCCGGTTGAGCCGATCTGCTGGTAGAAGAGATCCGAGAAGTCGGTCGTCTGCGCCTTGAAACCCGTCGTATTCATGTTCGAGAGATCGTTCGCAATCGTGTTCAACGCGGTCGAATCGGATTCGAGCCCGGTCAGCGGAATGAAAAAGCTTGCCATCGTCCATCTCCTTCTGATGTTCCCTCGGTTTGCCTATGCCCGTGCGTCGGGCGCGGGCCACACTGCGATTTACTTGGTCCGAGAAAGAGTCGCTGTCGGCCGTGTCGTGGTTCGTCCGTCCAATGCATGTGCCACGCGCTGCGCCGCCCGATTTACGCCGGGCGCGCTCAAGTTCCCTTGAGCCGCCGGAGGGCTTGCGCTCTGAGGTACCATTTGGATCCCGGCGCCCTTTCGATTTTCCGCAGGCGTCTTGTGCAGGCGCGCTGCCGCGCCCGTCACCCCGCCCACACCCGCAGCCTGCGCGGCAGAGTCCGGCCTCGCGCCTGCAACCTTCGATGATGGCGAACTGCTCGACGTCGTACTTCCCAGGTCTGTGGTCAGCGTCTGGTTGATGTCGATCAGCTGCTCCAGACTATTCACCTGCACGAGCTGATTAATGTACTCGTTGGGGTCTGTGTCCGAGGTCGGGTCCTGGTTTTGCATTTCCGTCACCAGCAACGTTAAGAAATCGTTGGCCGAGATGGTCGCGCTACTGCTCGAATTGTCGGAGCTGTCGCTGCCATTGGCTGCTGACGTTGTGGTGTCTGCCGGCGTCGCAGCCTTCGCCTTCAGCGCTTCCGCGACCGATGTGATTGAGTGGTTGAGCACTCCCGCCATTGCCCCCATCTTCCCTCCTCACTGCGTTTCACTTGCCCGTCCGTCGCTATGTCATCGCCACTTCGTTGTCGGTCCATCGGCGAAACCACCGGATGGTCGACGCCAAAGTAGCGGAGGCGCCGGAGCTCTACAAAACCGCCCAACGATGCCCCAAGGTCAGGCCATGACCGAAATCCGGCTTCCGCGCCACCCGTCGAGCGGCGCGAAGCCTGGTGACTCGCTGCCGTTGGCCGCCCCAGCCTTTACGCTCATCGCCGCGATTCCTTCGGGCTCCGGGTGCCTGCCCGCTTGCGGTAGAACGGCGCTGCCCTGAGCGTCATTTTGATTTGCATTCTGCTGCCCTCTGCCGTCGGTGCTGGGGGCAAACCCGTACGGGCCCGGCCCGGCCACAGTCAGCGTGGAGACCGGCGCGTGCTGCTCCGACAGGTATGCACTTATGCCGCTTAAATGGGTGCGAAGAGCCTGCTCTGCTTCCGAGGAACCCGGCAACACCACGGCTTGAACCCCGCTTCCCGTCATGCCAGCCCGCACACCCACCCAACCGAGCTGGGGATCATCAAACCCCGCCTCCGCTTTCTGGAGTCCTGCATGAACCCAGGCTGGCGCTCCTACGCCCGTTCCCGAATCGATCGCGGTGAACACATCTCTCTCGATGAAACCCGCGGATGGCCCGGCGACGATGCGGCTCCCATCGGCGGGGTGTGTCGCCACTTCATTTTGCACCCCCTGTCCGACGGCGGAGACGTGCGCCAGAGGCGAGGAAATCACGGCGTGACTCGATAACGGTGCCGGATCGACCGTTGCGGAAACCAAGCCCGGTTCGCTTGCGATGCGTTCAGGCTGATGGCCCTTCACCACATTCTGGGTTGACTGGTTGTTGACTTCTGAACCGGGATCGTTCCCGCTGAACCCAACCGCGTCAGCCGGCAGGCTCGTCACGGCATGCCCATCTTGCCGTTGAGCCGTGGCGCCGTTCTTCATTTCCGATTCCGCGCCGTCGAGCTCGCCAGCCTTGTGCGCTTGGCGGTCAGTGGCGGCCGACGTCCCTTGCAACTGCTCCGCGGCCGGCTCAGGCGGTGCCGGCGAGATTGCAGGCTGGTCGTCGAGGGAATTCTGACTTGCTCCCTCCGGCGAAGGCGCCGCTTCCATCACGCTCACCGGGCCGCTCTGCTGCCGCGCCACGGTGTTCAGTATCGTTCCGGAGCGGCCGCCTCGGGCGGGTTCGGCAGACGCGGGGTTTCCCGCCGCACTGAAGTCAGTCGCAGGTGCGGGATACGTTGTCCGGGGCAGCGCAATCCACTCCGCGCATCCGGCTTGCGCCTCGAGTGTGGTTGCTTGCACCGCCGATGGGGGGGGTGTCAACCTTTGTCCATCACGCGATTTCTTCTGCATCGAGGGAGTTGATCCCGATGCATCCGATTCTTCTTCCGTCTCCGATCGCGTTTCCGCGACCGTCCCAGCTATGCCCACCCCCGAGTTAGCTGGCGCGGCGGCCGCTTCGACTACGCGCTGCGGCGAAGAAGTTATCGACTCGGCTGATTCTTGAACCTGGTTTGCAGTGCCGCCCGGCTTTGCTTGCGCGTCGCTGACTCCCGATTGCAGCGCCGATGCATTCATTGCTGGTTTTCGTTCAGTCGCACCCGCACCTGGATCGAGCGCCCGCGGTGCCTCTTCAACAGTGCCTGACCAAAGTTGGCCACCTGTCCCAGCCGCTTGACCAATTCGGCTTCTTACGCTCAACTGCGCTGCGGCGCCGGCTGTGGACGCGCGGAGATGTGCCTGCCATTGAGATCGAAATGCGGTGCCCTTGCCGGCAATTGTCTCCGTGCTTTTCGCGGCTGGTTGCGCTGTCGCCTCCATTGCGCGCGCATTTTGCTGCATACTCAACGAGAGAGCTGCGCTCCAGGAGCGATCGCCGGGTGCTGCGGCAAATTCACCTGTCGCGCCGTCGGCGGCACCAACGGGGATTATCCCAGCCGCCGCTACATCATTCTCAATGGCCCCGTTTGAAACGTTCACCATTGCCGCGTTTGCCATCGCTCCGCTCGTCGTCGCCCCGTTCGCCAGCGCCGCGTTCCCTCCGCCCAACCCGCTCACTTCGATGGCTGTGACCGACATGTGCTGATCTCTTGCAGAAGGCGTTCCAAAGAGGGGGTGAGGAGGTTAGAGGATTGTCAGGAGTGGGAAGTCGATTCCGATTCAGGAATCTTGCGGCTTCTAATTACTCTTTTCGTCTCAAGCTTTCTTCGCCCGAAACCATCGCTCGGCGGCCGCAGTCGTTTCGCGCGCGCTTGGCGTTCGCGGCTCGCCGCGCCTTGCTCAGGAACCAGTCGTCCTGTTCCCGTTGCGCGCGCCGTGCGGATTCGATCGCCTCCACAGTTTCGGCCCGTTGAATTACGGCCTCTGTCTGCTTGCGCTCTATGCGCTTGCTCAGGAACTCCTGGCGCCGCGCATCCAGCGCGATTTCTCTTTCCGCAATTTTGGGTCTGAGCACCGCCGCAGCTTGGAGCGCCGCTCGCGATTCTTCCATGCCCGCCAGCCGATCGGCCAGTTCGCCAGTGGTCGCACTGGCCGTAACTAGTCTTCTCCCTTCCCTGCCCCTGGCTTCGGCTGCCGCCGACCCCCGCTCCAGCCGGCGGAGATCGCGCACCACTGCCTCCATCTCGGCGCGGCGTTGCTCTTCCTCGATTTCCAGCACGCGCAGCAAGCGACGCAGGCCTCGCAATACCGGCATCTCTCAAATCTCCGCAGCCAGCCCGGCGAGGCGCTCGAGGCTTTCCGCAAAGCCCACCCGCTCCCGCGCACCCTGTGTCAAGAAAGCTCGAATTCGGTCTCGCGATCGCAACGCTCGATCGAGATCGGCGTCGGCGCCCGGTTTGTAGGCACCGATGCGCACCAGGTCCTCAGACCGCGCGTAGGTCGCCATCAATTTGCGCACCAGAACTGCAGCTTTCCGGTGCTCTTCCTGGGCCACGGCCGGCATGAGCCGGCTGATCGAATCCAAAACTTCGATCGGCGGATACCAGCCTTCGGCGGCGAGTGCGCGCGAGAGCACCACATGCCCATCGAGAAGCGATCGCGCCGCATCCACAAGCGGATCCTGCTGGTCGTCGCCCTCCATCAAGACCGTATAGAACGCCGTGATCGACCCGGTGCGAAAGTTGCCGGCACGCTCCACCAGCCGCGCCAGCCTGGTGAACACGGACGGGGTGTATCCTTTCGCGGTGGGTGGCTCGCCTGCTGCCAGGCCGATCTCGCGCGCCGCCATGGCAAAACGCGTCAGCGAATCCAGCACCAGCAGGACGTGTTTCCCCTCGGCAGCAAAGAACTCGGCCACCGTGGTTGCAGCCAGCGCCGCCCGGATGCGCATCAGGGGAGGCTGGTCGGATGTGGAAACGATCACCACCGAGCGAGCCAGACCCTCGGCGCCCAGCGACTCTTCAAGAAACTCGCCCACCTCGCGTCCCCGCTCGCCAACCAAACCCACCACTGTGACTTCAGCCTCTGTGTTCCGCGTCATCATGCCGATCAGCGTGCTTTTGCCGACGCCCGAGCCGCCGAATATGCCCACGCGCTGACCTCGCCCGGCCGTCAGCAACGCATCGATAGCGCGAATGCCCGTGCCCAGCGGTTCGCGAATCGGCGCCCGCTCGAGCGCCGGCCGCACTCTCCCGTCCAGCGGATGCGTGGCGGCCACGTCAGGAACGCGACCTCGATCGATGGGCCCGCCCCGCGCATTGAGCACTCTGCCCAATAATCCTCGGCCCACTTCGATCTCCGGTCTGATCCCCAGACCCCAAACCGGATCGCCCAAGCGAATACCCTCCATCGACTCAGTGGGCATCGACAGAAGATGCGCTCCGCGAAATCCGACCACCTCGGCTTCGTGTACGTGGCCGAGGCGATCCTGAATCTCGCAACACTCGCCTACCGAGGCCGGCGGTCCGGCGGACTCGATCGTCTGCCCGATCGATTCGATGACCTCTCCCCGCCAGCGCCACGGCTGCCCTCTCGCCAGACGCGAAACATAGCGCTCCAGCAGCGGTTTCATGCCTCAGCCTCACCGCCGGCTACATCCTGCGCGGTTTGCCTCGCGCCGGCGCCTGCGCGATCGAAGAAACCGCGCTCAATTTCGACCAGCTGCGAGCGCACTCCCAGGTCGACGGTTCCCACTTTGCTCTCCATCACGCAATCTCCCAGCCGCATTCCCTCCCCCGACACCACCCTGGGCTTCAAAGTCAGGTTGGGCAGCAGCGCCACCGCCTCCGTCCATAGATGGAGCTGCTCAGCCGGCACGCGCAGCGTCACTTCAGATCCCGCCGCCAGCTGCCCCAGCGCGACGCGCACTGCGCCCATCAGCAGCAACGGATCCATCTGCGCCTCGCGACGCAGAATCCTGGCGGCCACGGCCAGCGCCAGCCTCACCACTTCGGGTTCCACTTCCTGAAGAAACCGGTCGCGCTCCGCAGAAAAATCTGCAATCAGCTTCGCCAGCTGCCGTTTGGATCGTTCTTCCTCGTTATTCCTCGCCGCCGCCTGCGCCTGACGCTCGACGGCGCGGCCCTCTTCAACTCCACGCTCCCGGCCCGCTGCGAAGGCCAGGCGCGTCTCTTCGTTCTCTGAAAATTCCATCGCGACGTTGGCGCTGCCGGGCTGGAGCTCTCCCGCCTGTCCGCGCTCCAACCGTTTTGACGGTTCCTCTTCAGGCACATCGGCCCACCCATCCCATGCAGGCTTTGGCGGAGCGCCGGGGCAAACCGGATACTCGAACTGCTCGACCGCGCCCGCCGCCTTTTTCATTTCTTTCCCCGCTGAAATTGCCGCGCCGTTCATCCCGCCATTGCCTCATCGCACTCGAGTGTTTCCCTCGTCTCCTGGTCCCTGCTCCCTGCTTTCTCGTTTCCGCAATCTCTCCGGCCCTCCGTCGCGAATCCCATTTCCCTGGTCTCTGGTGTCTGTTTTCTCGTTCCCTTGTCTCCTCGTTCCCTTGTCTCCCGCCCTTTTCACGCCAGCATCTCGTCGCCGGTTTCGAGCTTGAGCACGACCTTGCCTTCGGCCTCCAGCCTGCGCGCCACGTTGAGAATCTCCTGCTGCGCCTGCGCCACCTCGCGCGAACGCACCGGCCCCAGCACCTCCATGTCTTCTTTAAGCATCTCCACGGCGCGCGAGCTCATCGACTTGAAGACCTGCGCGCGCAGCTCGTCGTTGGCCCCGCGCAGAGCCAGCGCCAATTGCCGCTTGTCCACCCCCGAAACGATTTCGCGAATGGTTGCCGGGGGAACGGTGATCAGGTCCTCAAAGGTGAACATCAGGTTTCGAATGCTCAAGGCCAGCTCCGGCTGGCTCTCCTCGATCGCCTCGAGAATCTTCTTTGCCTCCTCGGCATTCACGCGGTTCAGCAAGTCGGCCACAGCCTTGTTTCCCGAGTACCATCGGCGCTGCGTGTCGCCCACGCTTTCCAGCCGCCGGTGCAGGATGAGCGCCACCTTTTGCGCCATCTCCGGAGAAAACTGCCGCATCTCGGCCAGCCGTTGCACCGCAACCACCTTGTGCTCCTCGCTCAGGTTGTCGAGGACGAGAGACGCCTTGCGAGGATCGAGGTGGGCCAGCACCAGAGCGATAGTCTGCGGGTGCTCGGAGTCGAGCAGCTTGCCCAGCTGCTGCGGATCGGTGCGCTGCAGCTTGGCCAGGTTGCCTTGCGCTGCCTCCTGCGAGCGGCGCATCAACTGCAGCATATCTTCGGCGCGCTGCTTGCCGAATGCGTCCACCAGCAACCGGTTGGCATAGTCCAGACCTCCATGCACCATGAAATTCTGGGTGTCGAGAAGCTGCCAGAATTCTTCCAGAACCTCGGCAGAAATCTCAGGCGTGACCCCACGCAGATCGGCCAGCTCCTCGGTGAGCTGTTGGACATCCTGTTCCGGGAGCGCGACGAGAATCTCCTTGGCCAGCTCCTCGCCCACAGCAACCAGCAGAATTGCGGCCTTGCGAATGCCTGAAAGGCCCGCCGCTTGGCGCCGCGGCGCTGTTGCGCCGTCACTCCCTTGCTCGGCCACTGCGCATCCCTTTCCCGCCCGCCAGCCACCGGCGCGTTAATCGGAGTGGATCCAGCTCTGCAGGAGCCGGGAACTCTGCGTGGGCTCACGTTTCAAGTGGGCCTTCACCTGCTCGAAGACTTCCTGCGAGTGCTGCCGCTCCGGGTCGATTTCCTGAGCCACGGGTGCGGCGAGCCCAACCGCCGGAACGCTGGCCGCAGGTAACTGCCTGCTCGACGATTTTTCTCCCTCGCGAAGAGCGAGCGCGGCCCCCAGATGCCGGACGGCAGGCCGCACGGCAAAGATGACCACGACCATCAAGGCGATCAGCAGCGCGCCATACTTGATCAGCATGGGCGAGCCCTCCGCGGCACTCAGCACGCGCTCGGGAATGGCCGCTGCCGGCTCGGGAGCGTTGCCGGCAAAGCTAAGGTTCTCGACGGTCAGCACATCCCCGCGCGAGGTGTCGAATCCCACTGCCGCCTGCGCCAGGGCGGTCAGGTTGCGCAGCTCGTCTGCCGATCTCGGCTGCCACACTGCCGCATGCTTTCCGCTGGCGGGCTGGAGCAGCCGATCATTCACCAAAATGGCCGCGGTCAAGCGCCGCACACTGCCGGCACTCGCGACCACATGTCTGACCGTCTTGGACACGCCGTAGGTGCTGGACTCGGTCTTGGCCGACTGCGGCGCCGACGTCTGATGGGGATAGACGGGCAACGCCTGGGCATTGGGAGCATTGGAGGCCGCTCCGGCAACGCCCGCCGGCAGAGCCTCGGGACCGGAGATCTGCTCGCTGCGCTGGACGGTGAGCGTAACCGTCTTGTCGGGATCGTAGATCTCCTGCGTCTCGTCGGTTGCCTTGGGATCGTAATCGAGCGTGACCGAGGCGCGCACGTTGCCCACGCCGGTCACTGGCTCCAGCGTGGCCACGAGCTTGTCTTCGAGTGCCTGCTCCGCACTCAATTGCATCGACTCGGGCGTCTTCGGCCCCAGCGGTACGTTGCCGGCCGCGTCCACCAGCACTACATGGTCGGCGGCCAGCCCGTCCACCGCGGAAGCTACCAGGTTGCGAATCGCATCCGGCTCGCCATCGGCCAGAGACCTCTTGCGCAGCTTGAGCACCACCGAGGCTTTGGCCGGGCGCTCCTGGTCGCGAAAGAGAGAATCGTGCGGCAAAACAAGATGCACTCGCGCCGATTCGACATCGGAGAGCGTGCCCACCGTGTGTTCCAGTTCCCCTTCGAGCGCGCGCTGGTAGTTCACCTGCTCGTCGAACTCCGATCCCACCCAGTTGGGCTTGTCAAAGATCTCAAAACCCAGCCGTCCGCTTTTCACGCCACCCTTGGCCGCCGTGACCAGGCGCGCTTTGTCCAACTGCTCGGCGGGAACGCGGATGCCTCCGCCATCGGTCGTCGGCTCGAAGGGAATCTGCGCCGCGGCGAGCGTCTCACCCATCTGGCGCGCCTCCTCGGCATCAAGGTTCACGTACAAAGTCCGCCAGTCGGTGCGCAGCGCATACCAAGTCAACGCCCCGGCCAGGGCAAGCACGAGGCTGGCGGCGAGGACAAATCTGCTGCGTTGCGCCGAAGCCATCTGCGCCCAACGCACTCGAGCGATCCCCAACAAGCCCCCGATGCGCCCGCCCGGCTGCAATCTTGCGGGCGGTGGCGAGGGGCTTTTCTCTAACTGGTTCCCGATGGCCATGGGTACTTTTCTAAATCAGCTTCTTTCGATCGGCACTACGCCACAACCTGTCGGCATCGCCGTACCGATGTCGCCTTTTCATTCGCCCGCGCGGTTTCATCTCGGTTCATCTGCGCGCCCCGCCCACCGCTAAAACTGCATGCTCATCACGCTCTGGTAGGCCTGCACGGCCTTGCTGCGTACGGCCAGCGCCAACTCGAAGGCCATGCTGGCCTTCTCTGTTGCAATCATCGCCTGGTGCACATCGACACCGTTGCCGCTCATCAGCCCAGTGACCGCCGCGTTGGCCTGCGTGTCCAGAAGGTCGACCTGGCCGATCGCGTTACTGACCAAATCTGCGAACGGCGTTGTGGGCTGGTCTTTTCCCGCTTGGGCAAGGCCCCCCGTCACTCCCGCCGGCCACCCCGCCGCGCCGGCTGCAACCGCACTCACCCCTGGCATCATGGCGTTCCCTCTCGCGGCGACTTCGCCGTCGACTTTGCCCTTAACTCTTGGCGATCTCAAGTGCCGACGCGATCATGCCCTTCTCCGCCTGCACGGCAGAGCCGTTCAGGCCGTATGCACGCGCCGCCCCCATCAGGTCCACCATCTCTGTGAGGGGATTAATATCGGGATACTCAACATATCCATCAGGTCCGGCGTCGGGATGTCCCGGATCGTATCGCTTCAGTGGCGGCGACGGATCTTCGACGATCCCGGCAACATGAACACCCGGTGCCTCGGGCGTCGCTCCCGGCAACGGCAAAGGCAGCGGCCCGGCGAAGTTCAGCGCCTGGCCCGGCTGATCTTCCGCTGCGGCGTTGAGCGAATCGAGAAACTGCGGCCCGCCTTCACTTGCGGCAAAGACTACCTCGTGCCGGTGATACGGCCCTCCCATCGCCGTCCGCGTGGTCTCGGCATTCGCCATATTGACGGCAACCACCTCGGCGCGCACCCGTTCGGCCTGCATGGCTTCGCCGGAGCTTTCCATCATTCCGAATAGATTCATGGCTCACACCTCCTCTCGTGGCTCGTGAGTCGTGATTCGTGGTTCAAGAGCCCGGATCGCCGCTCTCGGCGCGAGCGCTTCACGGCTCACGGTCCACGAATCACGAGTCACGATTCGACGCTCACTTCCCGTTGTCGGCATGGATGGCGTCCATCACCCGTTGGTACTCCTGGCGCAGCAGCGCGACTCCAGTCTTGAATTTCAGTTGTGCTTCTGCCAGGTTCAGACTCTCGCGGTCGACTGAAACGTTGTTGCCGTCGGGCCGGGCAACAAGCCCGTCGACTTCGGTGATCCGCACCTTGCGCCCGGCGCGGTCCTGCCCGGCATCGCGCACCGCTTCCTGCATCTCCGCCTCGAAATCCATGCCCACCGTCCGGTAGCCCGGCGTATCCACGTTGGCCATATTGAGGGCGGTCAGCTTGGCCTCGCCCGCCGCCAGATCGAGATATCGCTCGACCTCTTCGCTGATGCGCGTTTGAATCTCCATGTTGGTCTCCTCAATTCACCGCTAGACCGAAGTCGATCTCCTGGGCGGTCAGCGCCGGACTGTCTCCGGCGAGGATCACGCCCCGTTCCAGCACGTGCTCCAGCTCGCGGACGTTGCCCGGCCAGTCATGAACCCTCAGCTTGGCCATAGCTCCCTGGTCGAGACGCTTGACGGGTGAGTCGCGGCCGGCCTTTTCGAGAAAGTGCTCGACCAGCAGCGGCAGATCCTCGGCGTGATCTGCCAGCGAGGGGGTGCGAATGAGGAAGACAGCCAGCCGGTAGTAGAGGTCGGCGCGAAACTTGCCGTTATGCGCCTGCTCGGCCAGCGGCCGGTGAGTCGCGGCCACGATGCGCACGTCCACCTTCACCAATTCGTTGTCGCCCACGCGCTGTAATTCGCCGCACTCGACAAACCGGAGCAGTTTGGATTGCAAGCTGAGGGGCATCTCGCCAATCTCGTCCAGAAACAGCGTTCCCCCGTCGGCAGCTTCGATACGCCCCACCCGTCTTTGCACGGCGCCGGTAAATGCGCCCCGAGTGTGGCCGAAGAGTTCGGCTTCGAGCAGCGCTTCAGGAATAGCTGCGCAATTAATGGCAATCAGTGGCTTTTGACTGCGCGCCGATAACCTGTGAACTGCCTCGGCTACCAGTTCCTTGCCGGAGCCGGTCGGTCCCTCGATGAGAACCGGGGTCAGGCGCGGCGCCACGAGCCGCACCCGCCGGCTGATCTCCAGCATGCATGGAGCGTCGCCCACCAGTTCCGGCAGCCGCTCTCCGGAGCACTGCGCGTGACCGCCGGCGCGCGCCTGGGAACGAATTGGAATGGCTTCCGGGGCGGCCCCTTGAGAGGTCGTTGGGGCGTTTATCGACGCGATCGCGGGCGGTCTCGGCGAAACATCGTACTCGGAAACAGGCGGAAACTTGATGGGCGATTGCGCTCGACTCGTAACCACGCGAGCCGGCGATGACGCCTCTGCGCGCCCGGCCGCCACGGTGCTCCAGCTCGCGGCGTCGTTCTCCTGCACGCTGCGCAGTGCGTAGAGAAGCTCCTGACGATACGGCCCACGCGAGCTCTCCCCATTCACCGATCCGGCTGCCGTCACGACATCCACGTCGGGGAACCGACCCCGGAAATCGCTGAGGAACTCGCTCAACTCGAGATCCGGCAGCCAGGCGTCAACGATCACCGCTTCGGGAGCCTGTCGTTCGGCTTCGCTCCAGGCCTGTGCGCCGCCTTCGACCTCACGAACCTGCCAGCGAAGGCTGCCGAGAGTCTCTGAGAGCCGCTGGCGAAAGCTTCGGTCCGAACTGGCAATCAAGGCTGTGCGCGGCCGAATCCGAGAATTGGACGCGACGAGAGGGGTAGGAATTGAAAGCATCGTGGGCTCCTGAAGGAAAAGGCGCGATGAGGAAAGAATTCGAGACGATTAACGTGCCGGGTAGCCTGCAGCGGCGCCCAGGGCCTTGGAGCTCGCTCCGGGTGAGGGGCCAAGAGCCGGCAAAGCTGCCACATTCTGAAGTTCCGGTTCGAGTGCCGGTTCGAGTTCCGGCTCTAGCGGAACCATATAGCCGCTGCCGCGCACCGTCGCGATCAACCGCCCCGGCGGTGGATCATTCAGCTTGCGTCTCAGGTAATTTACATAGACGTCCACAATGTTGGTGGTCTGTGCCGGTTCCAGGTTCCAAACCGTATCCAGCAGCTCGACCCGCGACACGCATTGCCCCCGATTGAGCAGGAGATGTTCGAGCAGCGCGAACTCTTTGTTGGTCAAGACGATCGTCTTTCCCGCGCGCCGCGCGCTGTGCTCCATCCTGTCCAGTTCCAGGTCGCCGGCACGCAAGACGAGGCGTGTTTCCCGCTTGCGCCTCAGCAACGCCCGGCAGCGCGCGCGCAATTCATGCAGGCTGAAAGGCTTGGTCATCAGGTCGTCAGCGCCACGGTCAAGACAGCGCACGCGCGTATCCACCTCCTGCCGGCCGGTGAGCACCAGCACCGGCAGGTCGGCATCGAGCCTGCGGACTTCCTCGAGCACCTGCTCCCCGTCTTTTACCGGCAGATTCAGATCTAGAATCGTCAGGTCGGGTAGCTCCTGGCGGAATGCTTCCACCGCCGCTCCGCCGTCCAATGCCAGGCGCACCCGATGGCCGTCTGCCTCAAGCCCCCGGCTCAGGAACAACCCCAATGCCCGATCGTCTTCTGCAATAAGCAATCTCATAGAAACCCTTCGCTTCTAAACTGCCTTTCACTTTTTCCGCGTCTCAGGTGTCTCTTTTTCGTGCACCGGTTGCACCTCGCGTCGCCGAACAAAGTGAGCGCGTATTAATCAGCGCGCAGCTCCAAGTTCTCGCCAGAAGAAGAAAAACTCAAGATTGGAAAAACGAAAGGATGGAGGGGGATTCCTGAAATGAAATGGATGAACGGATAGCACCAAATCGGGAAGCAAGAGTCTTACCTGCGCTGGACGGCTCACGCGACCATCGGGACGCTGGAGACGCCTCTCTCGCTGTTTGCCGCGTTGCGCTCTGCCGTCTCCACGGCTGGAGCGCATGCTCCTGCTATCGAGCCGGCACTCCGACGCCTGCATGCCGCCGCCGCGCCACAGCTTTCTCGGCGTACATCGCTCCGTCTGCCCGCGTCACGAGATGCTCCATGGGTTCACCTTGCTCGTGTGCTGCCAGGCCGATGGACGCATCCACGCGGAGCTGCAGCTTGCCGGGTTTCCTCGGTATCGAATAATTGCCGCAAATCCAGTTACGCAACCGCTGCGTCCGTGCCTCCGCCTCCGTCAGCCCGCAATCGAAGACGAAGACAAACTCATCGCCGCCCCAGCGACCGACCGCATCTGTTGCGCGGCATGCCGACCGCAACTCCATGCTGAATTGCTTCAGCAGTTCGTCTCCTGTCAGGTGGCCGTGCTCATCGTTCACCCTCTTAAAGCTGTCGATGTCGATCAGCCCCAGGCAAAACACCGCGCCCGTGGCAATCCGCGCCTCGATCTGTCCCTCCACATAAAGCCGGCTGCTCAACCCAGTCAACGCATCGCGCGAGGCTACCGCCTCGGCCTCTTCCAATCTGGCGTGGTATTCGGCTACCTGGCCGCGCAACTTCGCCAGAACAGTCTTGCCCTCCGCGACCATGCGCCCGATTGATGCCTTCAGCTCCGCCGCGCTGCTTTCAACTGAGGCCCGGATCTCGGTCAGATCATCGAGGCTGGCGATCGTCTGCAGTCGATCCGTAACCGCGTTCATCTGGCCGGCGCATTGCTCGTCGCGTGCGCTGACTGATTCCGCCGTGCTCGCCATCGACAGCAGCATTTCTTTCACCTCGCGCGCTTTTTGCTGATAGTGCCTTGCGGCGCCGCGCCCCCAACCGCGCAGCTCATCGCGCACCTTGCCTTCGGTTCTTGCCAGCGCGTCCGCCTCCATCAGGGGCGAAAGGCTCGCCTTCAGCTCGGCCAGGCTGCGCTTCAGGCCGTCGCCCACCCCCGGGCAGGCCTCTAAACTACAGTTCCCCATCTCCAGCAGCGAAGCACCGTATGCCTCGATCGCAAGGGTGGCCCAATCGCGCTCGCAGTGAGCTCCTTGATCATCGGGTCCCGGGGCCGACTCCAGGTACCTTCTTAGCGAAATCATCCTTCCCATCGCATCACCTTGAGACCTGTTCGACGGTACACAAGCCACGCAATCGAACCCATCGGCAGGTGTGGGAGTCGTCTTTAGATTTTGTTCGTTACCTGTCGCCGTGGATCGGTGCGGTGCAACGATGCTGGTTTGGTATCTTTCCAGAGAAATACACAGAAATCTTCCCGAGAGCCCAAGTCTTATCAAGATCTTTCGGGTTTATCGAGTCGAGGCGCCATGTGGGCGCAGCGATTGCGTAACCACGACTGGTACTGCTTTTCCACCTCGAATGAATGTTACCTTGGTGTACACTAGCGTTACAATCGACCTCACCAAAAGCGTTATCGCAGTTTCTCGAAAATCGCCGATCCTATCTTTGACAGACATTTTTCGACAGAAACGCATTTTGAGGAAGTTCGAAACGCCGGAGTCGCTTCACGAGCGCCGGCACCTTTGCCCAGGGCCACCTCGACGGGTTGTTGTCGATGGAATAGAAGTCTTGGGCTGCCAGCGCAAGGGGTCCTGGGAATACTCGGTCCTGCGCCGAGCCGGCCTGTCTAGGGTAAGAGCAGCTTAGAAGAGCGGACTGGCATGTACCGGACGATCTCCACCACTTCCTAAAATGCCGCGAACTTGCAAGCTTTGGGTGCGCCTTGGTTGATTGGAGCAAACTTCCGGATATCCTGGCCGTCGGTCTGCTGACGTCGGCTTTTGCCTCTGTGTCGCGTCGAGGCCAGCCGGTCTATTCCAGCCTTTGGCTCTTCGGCTGGGTCATGATCATGCTCCACTTCGGAGCGTATGCCTTTTTACTCGCACCCAGTCCTTGGAGCGACATCGCCAACTATGTCGGTACCGCTGCGCTGGCTTGGGCAGGAATGCTCTTCACCTGGGCCTCGGTTCCCTATCGCACGCAGAAATCAAGCCTCTGGATCTTTCTTGCCTTGATCACAGCCAGCGCAATCTACATAGGCCTGCTGACCTTCGGCCCCTTCTCTTTCTGGACTCTGGCGCCTGCGGCCGCACTATTCGGCGTCTTACCGCTCGTCATCTCACTGGTGTTTTTGCCGAAGTTCAACCATCCCCTCCGCTGGACGAATATCGCAATTTACGGCGCTTTGTCGATCTTTCTTCTGGTCTTTCAACTCCGGCCCGGCGACGGCACTGCCCTGGCACTGAACGCCGTGCTCTTCACCGTCTATCTAAGTTGCGCGATCCACTGCTGGTATGCCAACCAGCGCGCCACCGCCGGCGCCTTTATTACCATCGCCGGCTTTTTTGCCTGGGCCAGCGTCTTTGTAGTCGGACCTTTCACCGTCACCGTCTTTCCTAATCTTCATATCGAAAACGAGGTCTGGAACCTGCCCAAGTACGTTGTTGCGGTAGGTATGATCCTGCTCCTGCTCGAGGACCAGATTGAACACAACAAGTACCTCGCGTTGCATGACGAACTGACCGGCCTGCCCAACCGGCGCCTGTTCCTCGACCGCCTGGCCAGCACCATTGAGCGCTCGCGCCGCAGCGGCTCGCAGGCAGCTCTGCTGCTGATTGACTTGGACGAGTTCAAGCAGGTCAATGATTCCGTTGGGCATCATGTCGGCGACGAGTTGCTGAAGCGTGTGGGCAGTCTTTTCCTCGGTCGGGTTCGCCGTTCCGACACGGTTGCGCGGACAGGCGGCGACGAGTTCTCCGTGATCCTCGAAGAACCCATGAGCCGGGCCGATGCGGTTCGCTTGGGCCGCACCTTATCGCAACTGCTCGATAACCCGTTCGAAGTGAATGGCCACACCGTTCACGTAGGGGCAAGTGTGGGAATTGCCATCTTCCCCGATGACGCCAACGATGCCGAAGCCCTCCGCATCGCCGCCGATCTCCGTATGTACGCGAGCAAGCAGGAATCGAAAACGAAGAACCAAATCAGCCCCAAGCGCCCCTTCCGCCCCGGCTCCGTGCAGCCTTCCGGGGCACGCTCCGGTCTGCAACTCGCCGAGTAGTCCCGACATCTGGTGCCTCAATGGCAGGCAGCGACTGCTCCACAGAGATAAAAAGACCTGGACTTCTCGTCCAGGTCTTTTAGTTTCAGGATTTCGTTCTTAGCCCTGGCCTCCGCCCGGACGCCGGCCCCGTCCGCGGCGTCGACGCCTGCGGGGATCGCCACCCGCCGGTGGCCGCCCGCTGCCAACGTGCGGTCCGCTGTGAGCGGGCGCCCCATCGACACGGTTGAAGTTGGGCTCGCTCTCTTCGTCGATCTCGGTCGCCGGTTCTTCGTCAAACTCGCCCCCTTCGATCAAAATTGTGCTTTGATTCGAAGCGGGTTGGCGTTCATCGAACTCGTTACGCGCTCGTGGCGGCGCCGGTGCGGACAAGCGCGGCGCCGGCGCGACCTCTGATGTCTCTGCCGGAGCGGTTTGCCCCAACTTTGCTTTCTGCTCCCTGATCAGAGCCTTGCGGCTCAACTTGATTCGGTTGCCTTCAATCGCCAGTACCTTCACCATCACCTGATCGCCTTCGCGCAGCTCGTCTTTCACGTCCTTAACGCGGTGCTCGGCAATTTCGGAGATGTGCAGCAGGCCGTCGGTGCCCGGAAACAGTTCCACGAACGCACCAAACTCCGCGATGCGCACCACTTTGCCGAGATACACCTTGCCGACTTCGGGAACGGCGGTGATGTCGCTAATGATCGCCAGCGCCTTCTTCAGGCCCTCGGCATCGCTGGAGGCCACACTCACCTTCCCTGTGTCGTCGACGTCGATCTTCGCGCCGGTTTGCTCGACAATGCCGCGGATCGTGGCTCCGCCCTTGCCGATCAGGTCGCGAATCTTGTCGGTGGGGATCATCACGGTCTCGATGCGCGGCGCGTATTTCGAGCGCTCCACGCGGGGACCACTGAGTTGGGCATCCATCTTGTCCAGAAGGAAAAGCCGCCCACGGCGAGCCTGCTCCATCGCCTGTTGCAGAATCTCGCGCGTCAGTCCGCCGATCTTGATGTCCATCTGCAGCGCCGTGATTCCCTTGCGCGTGCCGGCAACCTTGAAGTCCATGTCGCCGTAGTGGTCTTCTGCTCCGGCGATGTCGGTCAGGATGGCGTAATCGTCATCCTCCTTGACCAGGCCCATGGCCACTCCAGCCACCGCGCCCTTGAGCTCGATGCCGGCGTCTAACAACGCCAGGCTTGCTCCGCAAACCGTAGCCATCGACGACGATCCGTTCGATTCCAGAATGTCGCTCACGATACGGATGGAGTAGGGCGACTCGTCGGAACTCGGCAAAACTGCGCTGATGGCGCGTTCCGCCAATGCACCGTGCCCCACTTCGCGGCGGCCGACGCCGGTCATGCGTCCGGTTTCGCCCACGCTGAAGGGCGGAAAGTTATAGTGCAGCATAAAGCTCTTGCGCTGCTCGCCTTCATACGATTCCAGCCGCTGGCTGTCATCCATGGTGCCCAGCGTTGCCGTCACCAAAGCCTGCGTCTCGCCGCGAGTGAACAATGCCGATCCATGCGTGCGCGGCAGCACTCCGGTTTCGATCGAGATCGCCCGGATCTCGTCAAATGCGCGCCGGTCGGGCCGGATGTGCTCCTTCGTCACCTGCTCGCGGAAAAGTCGCTCTCGCAACAGTTCGTAATAGTGCCCGAGCTTCTTCTTGGCAGTGGGATCGTCGGCAGGAAGTTCCTTAGCCAGCTCGTCTTGCAACTGTTTGACCAGCGAGTAGCTTTCGATCTTGTCGTGGGTCTTTGTATCCAGGGCGTCCTTGAGCCGCTCGCCGATCTTCGCCTTCAGGTCGTTGTAATAGGCTTCGTCGAACTCCGGCGGAGTAAATGCCCGCTTTGCCTTCCCGGCCTTCGCGACCAGCTCGTCAATCGCGGCTACGATCTTCTTGATCTCCTCATGGCCAAACTCGATCGCCGCAAGGATCACTTCTTCGGTCTCTTCCTTGGCGCCGGACTCAATCATCACAATGCCATCCTTGTGACCGACAACCATGATGTTGATGGTCGTCGCCGCGCGCTCCGCATAGGTCGGATTCACGACAAACTCGCCGTTCACGCGGCCCACACGCACCGCACCCACGGTCGCACCAAACGGGATATCGGAGAGCGCGATTGCAGCCGCCGCGGCGTTGATGCCGATTACGTCGGGATCATTTTCCTTGTCCGCCGAGAACACCAGCGCGATTAACTGCGTCTCGTTGCGGAATCCATCGGGGAACAATGGCCGCATCGGACGATCAATCTGACGCGCCGTCAGAATCTCTTTCTCGCTGGGTCGGCCTTCGCGCTTGATAAAGCCGCCGGGGATGCGCCCGCCGGCATAGGTGTATTCACGGTAATCCACCGTGAGCGGGAAGAAGTCGATGCCTTCTCTCGGGTCGGGCGATGCCACAGCGGTCGCCAGGACGACGGTTTCGCCCGCCGAGACCAGTGCGGCGCCGCTGGCTTGCTTTGCCAGGCGTCCGGTCTCAAAGACCAGCCGCTTGCCGCCGGTAAGCTCGACGGCTATTTCATGCTTGGTTGACATAGTGTCCTCGTTTCAATTGTTCGCTTGAGAAATTTGCGTGGGATGGGCGCGAATTCGCGCAGAGACGACTCTGCGCTGCTCCAGGCGGTGGTTTTACGCCGCCGAGCGCGCCATGGTCCGGTGTTCCGCGCAGGGTAGTGACCGTGACCAGTGTCCGGTCTGGGTGCTTCCGGTTCAACGTTGGCTTTCAGGCTACTTCCGGATTCCCAGCTTGCCGATCACATCGCGATAGCGATCTGAATCGTGCGTCTTCAGGTAATCCAGCAGGCGGCGGCGCTTGCTCACCAGCATCAATAACCCACGGCGGGAAGCGTGATCCTTCTTGTGAGTCTTGAAATGCTCAGTCAAGTCGCCGATTCGCTCGCTCAGAATTGCGATCTGGACCTCCGGTGATCCGGTGTCCTTCTCGTGGGTTCGGAAGCGTTCGATCAGGTCAGTTTTCTTTTGAGTCGCCAGCACGGCGTCTGATACTCCTCGTTTTCTCTCAGGTCCACGTTTAAGTGTCTATTGAAAGATTACCATACTGCGACCCGCGAGGAAACGCCGCGGCCGTGGCGCCGTTTGAACCTGATTTGAAAGGGCACGAGTTCACTCGTGCCGTAACGGCAATAAGATAGCCCGGGGCTTTAGCCACTGAGGGGCGGCTTTTTCAAACTGCACCACCGCCCAGGCGCTCGATATTTGCATCCCATGGTGTATAGTGTTTCCCTCCCCCTAAATCACTGGTGCCCGTAATCAGCCGGAGAGCGCGTTAGGAGCGCGTTCCGGGAAATTCCATTTGCAAGAGAACGCGCATAAGGAGAAGAGAATGGCCGATTCATCCCTCGTCGGAATCGCGAAACAGTCCGTCGGCTGGACCATCGCACTGAGCATTCTGTTGATCCTGGCCGGCATTCTGGCCATCGTCATTCCGCCCGCTGCAGGAATCGCGGTGGCCATCCTCATCGCCTGGCTGTTAATTTTTGGCGGTGTGGCGCATTTGGTCTTTGCCTGGCATGTGCGATCCGCCGGAGGCCTTCTGTGGGAAGTCATCCTTGGCCTGCTTTACCTCGCCCTGGGCATTTACCTGCTGGTAAAGCCGGTCGTGGGCTTGGCTTCGCTCACACTCCTTTTGGCGAGCTATCTTTTCGCCAAGGGCATTGTGGTGATCATTCTGGCTTTTCGCATGCGTCCGTTGTCCGGCTCCGGCTGGCTCTTCTTCGACGGCGCCATCTCGCTCATCCTGGGCGGAATGATTGCAATGAGCTGGCCGTCAAGCAGCGAGTGGGCCATCGGCACCCTGATCGGGATCAGCATGCTCTTCGCCGGATTCACCCGTCTTCAGGTCGCTTTGGCGGCGCATCGCCTGCTTGCGAAGACCGCATAGACTCGCCCGGCATCTGGCTCTATCGCTGCCACATCGGCGATCACATGCTCGCCGGCATGGTGGTCCGCTACCAGGTCACCCACCACTAATTTTCAGCTTGAACGGAACCATATAGGGATGTTGTATAGGGCTGTTGCCATCCTGCGCTGCGAAGGATCCGCGGTTGCTTCTTGCGAAACTGATTCAGCACGAATGGCGGGCGCCCGGTTCCGTTTCTCGGACCCGGGAAGCCGAAGACCTTCCATCGCACAACCAAGCTGACAGCTGAAGGCTGTCTTCTCGCTCCCTCGCCCCCTTGTTCCCTCGTCGCCTGCCTTCCTGCTATGCTGTCCCCGCGTTTCGATCTCGCTACTTCATCGTCGGGGACTATCATGACTCTCGCGCCACTCTCGCCCATCTCCCGCCGCCGCTTCATCGCCGCAGCCGGAGCCTCCATCGCAGTCGCCTCCAGCACCCGCCTCCGTGCTGCACGGGTCGCGGCCTCCGATCGCATCACCCTCGGCGTCATCGGCTGGGGCATGATGGGTCCCGCAAACACCAAGATCTTCCTCGATCAGCCTGATTGCCAGGTTGTCGCCGCCTGCGACATCCACAAAGACCACATGCAGGCCGCCCTCGACACCATCAATGGCAAGTACGGCAACAAAGACTGCGCCTCCTTTCACGACTACCGCGAACTCCTCGCCCGCGGCGACATCGACGCTGTCATGATCGCCGTCCCCGATCACTGGCACGCGGTCGTCGCCACCGAAGCCGCCGCCCGCAAGAAAGATATCTACGGCGAGAAGCCTCTGGCGCGCACCATCCGCGAACAGCAGGCCATTGTTCACGCGGTCCACCAGAACAATGTCATTTGGCAGACCGGCTCATGGCAGCGTTCCCTGCCCGAATTCCGCAAAGCCGCAGAGATCGTCCGCAACGGCCTCATCGGCAATGTCACTCATGTCGAAGTTGGCCTTCCCGGCGGCCACCACGACTTCCCGGGCACGCTGCCGGGATTCCTCGCGCGCCTCTCCGCGCTTCCCGACAAGGTCACCGACCCGGCAACCGTCCTTCCCGGCACGCCTGCGTGGAACCTCGCTGTGACCGACCCGCCGCCTACGCTCGACTACGACACGTGGATCGGCCCTTCGCGCATGGAGCCTTACATCGACGTGCGCGTGTATCAAAACTGGCGCTGGAATTACAACACCGGCGGAGGACAGCTTCTGGATTGGATCGGCCATCACGGCGACATCGCGCACTGGGGCCTCGGTTTCGACTCCACCGGTCCGTCCGAGGTGGAAGGCCATGGGGACTTCCCGCCCGCCAACGCCGTCTGGAACACGGCGACCAAGTACACCATCGAGTGCATCTACCGCAGAGAAGTTACGGGCTATGCCAACGATGTTCACTTGACCATCGCCGGCGGATCGCCCGCCATCGCCATGGGCACAAAATGGATCGGCACTGACGGCTGGGTCTGGGTCGACCGCAGCGGCTTCGACGCGTCAAATCCCGAATGGGCAAAAATGGATTCACTTCCCGACTCGCTGCGCAAAACCCCGCTCTACGTCTCCACAGAACACCGCCGCAACTTCCTCGACAGCGTTCGTTCGCGCAAGCCCACCATCACGCCGGTCGATACCGCGCATCACTCCACAATCCCGGGCCATCTCGGCCTCATCTCCATGCTCACCGGCCGCAGGATTCACTGGGACCCGGCGCGCGAAGAGATCCGCAACGATCCCGGCGCGAGCGAGCTGCT
>JBEKPO010000026.1:0-41587 GCA_049520675.1 Occallatibacter sp.
AATCATCTCGATGACCACGCCTGCCCACGCTCAGCAACTTCTCTCGCTCCTCGCCCGCACCAGCTTTCGTCTCGGCGAGTTCAAGCTCTCCTCCGGAGGTACAAGCGATTACTATATCGATTGCCGCACCACGACCCTGCACGCCGAGGGTGGGCGCTTGACGGGCCACGCGATTCTGGAGCTGCTCGAAGCCAGCGGAATCAACGTCGATGCCGTGGGTGGGCTCACTATGGGCGCCGATCCCATCGTGTCGAATGTGGCCACCGCCAGCGCCTGGCGCGCGATCTCTCATCCGGGCTCGCCGCTGGTGCATGGATTTCTGGTGCGCAAGGCCGAAAAGGCGCACGGAACCGGCCGGCGCATTGAGGGGTTCTGCCGCGAGGGCGCGCGGGTGGTGATTGTGGACGATGTGTGCACGACCGGCGCATCGACCATCAACGCGATCGAGGCTGCGCGGGAAGCCGGGATGACGGTCGCCGCCGTGGTTTGCATCGTGGAGCGCGAAGAAGCAGGCGGCCGGCCCGCTGTGGAGCAGGCTGCGAAGGGAGCGCCGTTCCTGAAGCTCTTTACGGCGAAGGAAGTACGCGCCGAACACGAGAAGCAGCTTGCGACGGCCAGATCCTGATGATCTCGACGGAAACAAAAAGGGCAGGCCCGATGTGGTGGGCCTGCCCTCATTTCATTCAGTAATCAGCAATTCACTCGGAGACTGTTTCAAGTCGCTCTATTCAAGATCTGAGCCCGGCGCCGGCGGAGGTGTTGCCATCGCGCCTGCCTGGCCGGTCGTAGGCTGAGGAGCCGGTCCGTTCTCGGCGGTTAAATTTGAGAGCAATTGAACCTGCACACGGCGATTCTGTTTGCGGCCGTCAGCGGTTTTGTTGTCAGCCACGTACTGGTCCTTGCCGATGCCGATCAGATAGAACCGGCGCGGCGCGACGTTGTATTTGGTCACCAGGTACTGGACCACGGCATCGGCGCGGCGGTTGCTGAGGTCATAGTTGTACTGGGCAGGTCCGGACGAATCCGTTCCGCCGGTCACTTCGAGGATGTAGCTCTTGGCAGAGCCCATCTGGCCGGCAAAGGCATCCAGCTGCTGCTTGTCGTCGGGCGTCAGCGCGGCTTTGTCGAAGCCGAAAGTGACGGAAACCGCTGCCACCTGCTTGAAGTTATCCAATCCCTTGACAACGCTATCCAGCGAATCGGCGCGATGCGCCACGTTGTTGGCAGCCATGTCAGCCTGGCTTGCCGCCTGGTTGGCGTTCTGCGCATTCTGATTGGCGGTGTCAGCCGATCCTTGCGCCTTCTGAATACCTGCTGTCGCGCGCTCGTCCACATCGTGGAGGGCGCGGTTGTTGTCAGCGGTCTTTTGTCCAAGCTGGTCGGTGTGGTCGACGAGCGGCTGCGTTTGCTGGCGCACATAATTCTTGGTAGCGCACCCTGTCACGCCAAACAGCGTAAGAGCCGCGGCTGTCAGTACGTACCCGAATCGATGGTTGGTCATTTTTGTCCTCATTTTCCGCCAAGCAGGCTGCGCAACTCACGCTCCGCCGCCCAGTCGGGCTGTCCTCTCGCGATAAGAGGAGTGCACCCCGCGAGCCAAATGTTGCAATTTGATTATTCGTAATCAAATCAGGTATTTGCGCCATTTGCCGCAATTGAATCCTCAGTTGGCCGCAGTGTAGTTTTTACTCGGGACGGTAAGGATTTCGCAGTTCGGGCTCCTGCCAGTGCCGCTGCTTGTGGCGCGACCATCGCTCGCGACCCAGTCTCCGCAAATGCCGGTATTCTAAGAATTGGGCCGCTATGCCGGCCCTCCCCATGGATCTCTACGAGAAAATTCGCGCGCTCCCCACGCAACCGGGCGTCTACCTCTACAAAAACGCCGAGGGCGAAGTCATCTATGTGGGAAAGGCAAACAATCTCCGTTCGCGCGTGCGATCGTATCTTCTGGAGACCTCGCAGGCCGACGCCAAGACCGGTTCGTTGATGCGCGAGGCAGTCGACCTGGACTATATTCTGGTCGCCAACGAACATGAGGCACTGGCGCTCGAAAACAATCTGATCAAGCAGCGCAAGCCGCGATTCAACATCCTGCTGCGCGACGACAAGACGTACCCCTACGTAAAGCTGACTCTCGCCGATCGCTTCCCCAAGGTTTTTGTTACGCGACGGCTCCGCAAGGATGGGGCGGCTTATTACGGGCCCTACTTTCCGGGGAACCTGGCTTCTCGCGTGGCCGAGCTCATCCATCGCTGCTTTCTGCTGCCCAGCTGCAAGGTCGATCTCTCGCGCTATCATCCGCGCGCCTGCCTCCAGTACTACATTCATCGCTGCCTGGGCCCATGCGTCGAAGGTCTCACTACGCCGGAGATTTACAAACAGGCCGTGCGCGACGCGCAACTCTTCCTCGAAGGGCGCCATGCCGAGCTGGAGCGGACGCTCACGGCTCGCATGACGGCCGCCGCCGAAGCTGAGCAGTTCGAGGCCGCGGCGCGCCTGCGCGATCAGCTCTCGACCGTGCACCAACTGCAGGAGAAGCAGCGCATCGCGACTGCCGAGCAGGACGACGATGCCGATGTCTTCGGCTACCACTGTGAAGACGGTTCGATGGCGGTGAATCTCTTTCACATGCGCAATGGCAAGATCGTCGACCGACGCGAGTTTTTCTGGGAAGATTTGCCGGAGTCGATGGAGAACAGGGAAGAAGAGAACAAGGGAACAAGGGAACAAGCAAGCGGGGGATCGGAAAGCGGAGACCGGACTTTCGGCGCAGGCCATGTTTTGTCCGCGCTGCTCAAGCAGCTCTACATCGATCAACAGTATGTACCGCGCACCATCCTTGTGCCGGTGGACTTCGACGATCGCGAATCGCTTGCCGCCCTGCTCGCCGAACGAATCGGCCATCGCGTCGAGATCGCCGTGCCGCAGCGCGGCGAGAAGAAATCGCTCGTCGATCTCGCCGGCCAAAACGCGCACCAGTCCTACACGCAGCGCTTCCGTGTGCTGGAACCATCGCGCAAGGCCATTCAGGAGGCGCTCGCCGACACGCTGATGCTGCCTGAACTGCCTAGGCGCATCGAGTGCTTCGACATCTCCCACATTCAGGGCGCGGAAACCGTTGCTTCGCTGGTGGTGTGGGAAGACGGCAAGATGAACAAGTCTGCGTACCGCAAATTCAAAGTGAAGACGGTGGAGGGCGTCGACGATTTTGCGTCGATGCGCGAGGTGGTCGAACGGCGCTACCGGCGCATCCGCGACAGCGCGCATACTGCCATTGCTTCACGGGATGGCGTTTCAGAGGAAACTGCGTCGGAAGGGCACCAAGTATCAGGGCACGACCCTTCGACAAGCTCAGGGCAGGCTTTCAGTCGTGCCGGAACCGTCGCAAAAAATGACGGGGCTTCTGCCCCTGAGGGGAAATCTCGCCGGAGCAAAGAACCCACGACGATGCCGTCGCTGATCCTCACCGACGGCGGGCTGGGACAGCTCCACGCAGCGGCCGACGCGCTGGAATCGCTCGGCTTCACGTCGCAGCCGCTGGCGGCGATTGCCAAGAGGGAAGAGGTAATTTACCTTTACGGCGCTGAGGATGAGCCCATTGTCCTCGATCGTCGCTCTCCGGTGCTGCACCTGGTGCAATTGATCCGAGACGAGAGCCACCGCTTCGCTGTCGGCTACCATCGCCAGCGGCGCGCCATGCGCGACCGCGACTCCAAACTTCTCGAGATTCCGGGGGTGGGCGCGCAGACCCGCCAGCGGCTCCTCACGCACTTTGGCAGCTTGCGTGATGTGCAGCAGGCTACGGCGGAATCGCTGGCCGCGGTCGTTTCACGCAAAACCGCGGAAACCATCTGGCGGCATTTCCGCGAGACGCGGCCAGCCGCAGCGCAGGCGTAGTAGTTCGCCCCCTACTCGGCCCGAAGCAGCTCCTCTTTGCACACCACGATCCGCTTGCTGCACGACGGGCAGCAGAAGCGGTCAAAGAGTGCCACGCTGCCGATCTGCGCGCTGCACCACGGGCAGTGGCCCCGCTGCTGATTCAATCCCAGCACCGGTCCAAGCAGAGGAGACAACACACCGAGGATGATCAAAGGTACTCCCAGGAAGATGCCGAGGCCTGTGAGGCAGATCATGCCGCCGGAGATGACGAGAACTGGCGCGGCGATCAAACCGAAAAGCAGACCGCTGAATCCGCCCGCGACAGGCGCGGCTTCGTGTTTCCGCGGAACAGCTTCGGTGGTATGCCGGCACGGCTCGGCACAATGAGGGCAGAAGGTCCACGCCGCATCGAGATTCATTCCGCATTTCAGGCAAGTCGCGTTCATCGAAGAGCCCTCCTCGACTGGCAACGAGTGTAGGCCCGCTTGAATTGCGTTGCCCGTGACTGTCATCACCTTTCGGAAGACGACGACGTTCATCCGGTATTCTTCAAGCTGCCCGAAGCGCAGGCTGCGGCGCACAACTGCGAAATTCCTCCGGCTCTGGCCGGCCAGACGGAAAAGGCCGAACATGCAAGGCGCTATCAGGCGTCGATGCACGGCGGTGCTACGTCAAAATAAGGCCAGGGCAGTTATCTGGCTGCCGCGCTCACGCGGCCGAGACTTTGCGACACATACGCCAGTAGCTCATTCGGATGAACCGGCTTGCTGAGCAGGTGGAAATGGTGACCGGATTGTCTAGCGGGGGCCAGCAGGTCCGAGGCAGCCGCCTGGCCTGAGAACAGCAGGACTTTGCAATCCGGAAAGATGCGTCGAATCTTGACGGCGAGTTCGATCCCGTTCATGCCTGGCAAGATCACGTCCGTGATCAGCATCTCCGGCGGGGCCAGCAACGCAGTCTCCAAGGCCTCCTCTCCGTCATACGCAGTCATCGCTACATATCCGTTTCGGGAAAGAATTGCAGCGACTGTGTCGGCGATTACGGATTCATCATCGACCACCAGAACAACTGGCTTATAGGAGCTGGTGTCTGCCGGTGGCGCCTCATCGATCGGAACGACTGGGGAAATGGGTCTTCCGTTCATCATTTTTTATATAACCTCGTTCCTGGAACGTACCAGACTTTTGCCGCTACGGGCCAACTCTTTTTGAATGAGGAGTTTTTCAGCTTGAATGGACATGGCGAGCCTTACTCGCAGACCCATGCTGCGGCCGCAAACCCTAATGGCGCTGTCTCCTTGGGGTTCCTATGGAATAAAGAAAAACTAAGTATTGTCAATTTTCCGCGCTGTCAATATACTGACAGTCCGGCGTTAGGTTTACGCGACGTTTGCGATACGCCAACTGCATTCTCCGCCCTTGGAGGGGGCCAGCCATGCCATCCAAACAGCCTATCTCCACCAATGAAGGAGCAGTGATCGAACTCGAGAGTTTTCAGTACATCGCGCAAGGCGAAGTCCCCAAAGGGCGAGAGGGAAAGCACAAGCGCATCGTCAAGCGGCTCCTCGCTGACATTGCGAATCTCAACCCGGCGACCGCGCTGAAGGTGCCCCTGTCTGCGCTACCGGATTCAAAAGAGAACATCCGCTCCGCGCTAAACCGTGCGACTCGGCAGCTTGGCATTGATGTCGCCACGTCGAGCGACGAGGAACATCTCTATATTTGGAAAGTCACGCCAAAGGAATAGGTCACTTTCATTTCGCCTGACTTGTTGTCTCTGTAGCCGTTCTAAGACAAGCGGAAGCCAATTGGTACCAGCGCCGGGATCCGATGCATGGCGTGGACGCAGATAGTCCCCTGCGCGCTGTCTATTCGACAGGCAGCTGCCCGCGCGACAATTGCGCAGTCGCGGCAACTTCAGACGACGGGTTAAGGTGCCTTGCAACCTGGACAAGGAGTTCCTCTGGCGGCAAAGGCTTGCTGAGTAAGGTAAAGCGATGCCCGGCGCGCAGTGCCGTCGCCATCAGGTCAACAGTCGACGCTTGTCCCGAGAACAGGATGACTTTGCATTCGGGATAGACGCGCTTGACCGTCTGCGCGAGCTCGATTCCATTGATTCCAGGGAGCACGACGTCAGTGAGGAGAAGGTGCGGCGGCTTCAACAGGGCGCATTCGAGCGCGCTATCGCCGTCATACGCCGCGTTCGCGGCATAACCGTTCAGCGAGAGAATCTTTGTAATCGTATCGGCGATGACCACTTCGTCATCGACCACAAGCACTCTGGGAAGAAATGCTACGGTCGAGCGGGATTGCTCTTTTTTGGGGGACACAACCTGGGAAGTACCTGTTCTGCTCATAGGCAATTCTTTGGTACCTCGATTCTTGAATATGTTCGCCAGACTAGTTTGCAAGTCGTGTGCCAAACTCAACTGTCTCTGAGAAAGGCCCCTTGTCTTCTTTGGATTCCATCGAATCCTGAAAGGCTTAGCCCTCCGGCGCTCGACGGGTCCATGAGGCAGCTCGACGCCGGAAAATCGTGAAGTTTTTTACGCAGTAGGACTTTTTTACCCGGCCTGTAGCCTTCCGATACGCAAGAAATACGTTTTTTGCGCAGGCGACCATCCAACCAACAGATCAAGCGCAACTAAATGAATTTGAGGCGCAGAAGCCCGGGGCTGTTCACACTGCCGGGTGGATCGCGTTGCGATCCGAAATTGGGTCGAACCGGGCCCAGCAGGAAAGAGAGGACGGCGACCGTGGCTGATGGCCAAAAAATCAACCCGCCGCAATTGCGATTTGAGGCTGTTCGCCGAAGCCAGGTTCCCAGTGCCAGGGAAGGGAAACATGGGAAGATTGTTGATCAACTGCTTGAGCAGGTGGATCAGTTGGCGCCGGGAAACGCGCTGAAGGTTGCGCTGGGTTCGCTGCCTACAACGAAGGCGAACCTTCGCGCAGCTCTGAGCCGGGCCTCGCGCAAAAGGGCGCTTGCAGTGGCAACTTCAAGCGACGCCGAAAGTATCTATCTATGGAAATCGAAACGGCATTCCTGATAGGTTTCTTGCGGGAATGAGATGAACGGAATGCGGATCGATAAGTGGCTGTGGGCGGCGCGATTCTTCAAAACTCGGGCGTTGGCTTCACGCGCCTGCGACCTGGGACGGGTTCAATCCAACGGCTTGCGCGCGAAGCCGGCTCGCGAGGTTCGATGCGGCGATCGCCTGCACGTTGAAAATGATGGCGGCATCTTTGAGATCGATGTTTTGAACTTGAGCGAGATCCGCGGCCCTGCCACCGTCGCCCAGACACTCTACCGCGAAAGCGGTGCGAGTTGTGAAGCGCGCCTGAAACTGGCTGAAGAGCGCAAGGCAATGCAGCAATATGCCCCTTTGCCGGAACGAAGGCCGTCTAAACGTGACCGCCGGCGCATCATTCGATTTCGCCAAGGAAATTAGAGTCGGGCCCTGTTTGGCTGGAGTTCGCTCTCTTCGAGGAGTCCCGCTATTTTGCCTTCGTCTGCCGCTTCGATTTCTTGTGTGTCTTTTCCAGTTGGAGGGCAGCCTCACGCAGCGCTTTTTTGAGGCGGCGCGCAACCGGCGGCGAAAGAACGGAGATGGATGCGGCAAAGCGCGCGGCGCGCGCCGAGGAAATTTTTTCGAGCAGAGTATTTCCCTTGGCGGTGACAACGACGGTCTTCTCGCGGCGGTCGGTAGCGCTCTCAGACCGCCGGATGAGCCCGCGACCTGCGAGCTTGTGGATCATCTGGCTGGCGGCGGGCCGCGACAAACCGACATGCGACGCGACGGCCGAAATAGTACGTGGGTCAAAAACGAATTCCATGGCCGCCAGTTGCGTCGTGGTCAATTTTGCAGCGTGCAGGAGCGGCAGCGTGCGGGCAGCGCCGCCGCGGTGCATTTCACACATGAGGCGAGTTACCAGTTTGGTGAGTGGCTTTGCTTTGTTCGATGATTTCATAAATCAAACGAATTTGAGTCTAATATAATTTCGACTCTGAATCTAATTATCTTTTGGTCGACCTCTTATAGGGCTGCTGACCAGCGTGTGTTTTTTCACGGTTTTCTCGGGGAAACAAAAAACGGCCCGGCGTTGCGCCGGGCCGTTCCATTTGGTCCTGCCTTGAGATAGCGTCGGTTAGGCTAGCAGCCGCTTCACCTTCTCTTCAATCGCCTCAGCGGGATTGGGCGGCAGGCCTACCATCTGGTCCGCTACCTGCCCGTTCTTGAAAAAAAGCAGCGCGGGGATTCCACGAATCCCGTAGCGTGAGGGCGCTGCGCCGTTCTGATCGACATTCACTTTAGCAACCTTCAGTTTGCCCGCGTAGGTTGTCGCCATGTTGTCCACATACGGCGCGATCGCCCTGCACGGCCCGCACCACACGGCCCAAAAATCAACCAGAACCGGCTGCTCGCTGCGAAGCACTTCCTGGTCGAAATTCGCGTCGTTAACTTCCAGAACTCCCAATCCAGCCATGATTCTCCTTATGAAACCCGTACCAAGCCTGCTACACAAAACAGTATACCTATGGGATGCAGCAGGACAGGTCTAAGTCGCAGTGACGGAGGGGGCGTGGCAGCCCACTCGCGCGCGAATGTAGTGCCCCTGTCTCAATGCCGCCGCTCGGTCCACCCGGCAGAACTCCGCGCAAAATAGAAGCGCCCGGATCCTGTTAGGATCTCGGGCGCTAGAGCAGCCCTCCCCCAGAACTGCCCACGCAGCGAATGTAGTTACTTAATCAATAAATAGCAAGCAAACTTAGGTAATTTGCGCGGTAATCGTTAGTTCAGTGACTACACACCTAGGCAATAGTGATAACTTATTGATAACGCGCTGGTTGCAGTCGTCCGCGTGGCGGGGGATGCATTAATATGATTTGATTTCAATAAGTTGCCGTGCTCCAGCCCCAGAAAAGCGGCACTTCAACAGCTCCAGCTGAATGCCATTTTCGCCCGCACGTTGGATTGCACTACCGGCTGGCCCTAGACCGTTCTCGCCGTCGATGATCGCCAAGACCGCAGGCCCGGCGCCGCTCAAAGATACGCCCAGTATGCTGTGAGTTCCCACCAGCGGAAGCAGAAGTGGAAATAATGGGCAGAATGGTGCGCGGTACGGCTGATGAATGCGGTCGGCCATCGCCAACCGCAACAGATCGCCGCGCCCCTGTGCAAATGCGAGCACCAGCGTTGCCACCGATTGCAAATTCGCGACCACGTCATCCAGGGGATAGCTTGCCCGCAGCATCTCACGCGCTTTGCTCGTAGAAAGGGGCTCGGCGGGAAGCGTGACGATCGCTCGCCAGTCCTGCGATGGATCAACCCGCATTGCGCGGACGCATTTTCCCTCTGGCACCGCGGCCACAAACCCACCCAACCAGCAGGCGGCCACATTATCAGGATGCCCCTCGAGCGCGTAGGCCGCTTCGAGGATGCGATCGGTATTCCAGCCCAACTGACCGAAGTGATTCGCCAGGGCGATGGCAGCCAGCCGTGCCGCCGCCGAAGAGCCGCAGCCCATGCCCAGCGGAATCGCGTTGGCCAGGCGAATCGATAGCGGAATCACTTCGCGGCCCTCATCGCGCAGAAGATTCCGGTAGGTCTCGAGAATCAAGTTGTCTTCGAGTCGCCCGCAGCGATCCGCGTTGCGTCCGGCGGCAACGATGGAGAACGCTTCCGCCGCCTCAGCCTCGATTTCGAGGAAAAAGTCGAGAGCGACTGCGACGGCATCGAATCCCGGGCCCAGATTCGCCGAGGTTGCGGGCAGACGCAGCCGGATGCCGCGAGACTCTCTCCGATCGCTCATCCCACTCGGCCCTTGAGCGCTTCCAGCACCGCTGCCGCGGTGGCGTCGACTGTGATGGCGTCGCGGCGAAGCGGCTCAATTTCCTTTTCCAAGCCAAGCTTCTCTTCGTCGCTCAACAGCGTGCCGCGATGAAAGTCGATGGTGTAGTCGGCATCCTTCAGCGTATGGCCAGTCAGAACCAGGACGACCGTCTGCCCGGAGTGAACGACTCCCTGGGCGCGGAGTTTTTTCAATCCGGCCAATGTGACGGCTGACGCTGGCTCGCAACCAAGGCCCTCCAATCCCAACTCGGCTTTGGCAATCGCGATCTCTGCCTCGGAGACGTCGAGGCACCCCCCGTCGCTTTCCTGGACGACTCGCGCAGCCTTTCGCCACGAGGCCGGGTTGCCAATGCGGATGGCGGTAGCACGCGTCTGCGCCTCCATGGGCTCCAGCACGGCGCCTCGCGTTTCGTTCAGGCTCCGCACCAGGGGGTTGGCGCCGGCCGCCTGGATGACGGAGATGCGAGGCACTCGCGCCACCAGCTTGAGTTCGCGCAGCTCCCGGAATCCCTTGCCAAGAGCCGAACTGTTTCCCAGATTGCCTCCCGGAACGATGACATGATCGGGCACATTCCAGTCGAATGCCTCTGCGATCTCGAATGCCGGAGTCTTTTGGCCCTCCAACCGATAGGGGTTGACAGAGTTGAGCAAGTAGATCGGCGCCTGGCGGACAATGTCTGCCAGCAGCCGCATGCAGCCGTCGAAATCTGTCTTCAATTGCAGGGTGACGGCGCCGTAGTCCATGGCCTGCGACAGCTTGCCCCAGGCGATTTTGCCCTCGGGAATCAGCACCAGGCTTTTGATTCCGGCGCGCGACGCATAGGCCGCCATCGACGCCGAGGTGTTGCCTGTCGATGCGCAGGCTACCCATTCGAATCCCCGTTCGCGGGCCGCGCTCAGCGCGGCTGTCATTCCCGTGTCTTTGAACGATCCCGTCGGATTCATTCCCTGGTGCTTGGCATAGAGCTGGTCGAGTCCGAGGCGCTTGGCGGCGCGCGGCAGGTGATAGAGCGGCGTATTGCCTTCGCGCAGCGAAACGGCATTGCCGAAACTTGAAAGGATGGGAAGCAGCTCGCGAAAGCGCCAGACACCGGATTGATCGAGAGCCTCTGAAGAGCAGCGGCGCTCTCTCCACAGCCACTTCAGTGCGCCGGGATTAGGGCGGTTTGGGCCTTCGCGCTGGATCCAGCCGGGATATTCGACTTCGAACAGGTCTCCGCAAACGGCGCAACGAAAATTCGGCTGAGCCTGGGCGCCCGCAATTCGGCTGCCGCAACCGAAGCAGCGCAATTGATGCAGATTGTCGTCCATACCCGTCCCCGAGACCGCGCGCTTTGGAGCCGCAAACGAAGAGCCGGATCAAGCGGAACGCGATAGTTGCGTCCGGTCGTTGATCGAATCACGGATCGAATCACGCAGTGTCGTTGCTAGTGTTAGCCTACCAGTGCGGGGGCGGGTCTCGCAGCCGAGCGGAGGTTGGAGCGATGCGATTGCCCGAGCTGTCATGAGAAGTTTGGTTGCAATATTCGCCGCGTTTCTTTTAGCTGTGCCGGCATGTGCCCAAGCTTCGCTGCAGCCGCAAACGCCGCTGCGCGTGGCGGCTGCCGCCGATCTCGAGCCGGTCTTGCCGCCCATTCTCGATGAGTTTCTGCGCGCCACCGGCATTCACACCGAAGCCACTTACCAGGCCTCGGCCATGCTGACGACAGAGATCGAAAACGGCGCGCCCTTCGATCTGTTTCTCTCGGCGGATCTCGGTTATCCCAAGCACCTCATCGGCGACGGGCTGGCCGATGCGGCGGGCAGTGCGGACTCGAGCACGCCAATCACCTACGCCAAGGGCACCCTTGTCTTGTGGGAGCGCAAGGACTCGCACCTGCCGCCGCCTTCGCTCGATCTGCTGCGCGATCCAAATCTCAAGCGGCTGGCCATTGCCAATCCTGAGCGTGCGCCGTATGGCCGGGCCGCCGTAGCCGCGCTCACCAGCCTTAGCCTCTACGAATCGCTCAAGCCGCGCATTGTGACCGCCGAAAATATCGCCCAGGCCGCGCAATTCGCCGACTCCGCAAACGCCGACGCCGGCCTCATTTCGCTCACTTCCGCGATGACGCCGCGCCTCCTGGCGAGCGGAACCTACTTCGTGATCCCACACAATCTATATCCGCCGATCGAGCAGGGCGTCGTGATTGTCAGTAATACCAAGCAGCGCGCGGCCGCACACAAGTTTCTCGATTTTCTGCTCTCGTCGCCGGTCCAGGCCGAATTGGCGAAGAGCGGTCTGACGCCGGTCAAATAGCCAGGAGCTATTGCCGCCGGAGTTACTCATCGCCGGCGAATTCGATGGGAAACAACCTTCTCGACGGTAGTCTGTTTATGGACATTCATGGACTGGCAAGCCTTCGATCTATCACTGCGCCTCGCGTCGGCGACCACGGCAATTCTGCTTTGCATCGCCGTGCCTCTGGCAGCGCTGCTGGTGCTGGGCCGCGGCCGCTGGATCGCGCTTGTTGAAGCGCTGACCACGCTGCCAATGGTTCTGCCGCCCACCGTGCTCGGCTTCTTTCTTCTGGTCTTGCTCGGGCCCCGCACCGCCTTCGGCCGCGGAATCGCCTCCCTGATCGGCCATCCGCTGGCGTTTTCATTCAGCGGCCTTGTGGTTGGATCTGTGATTTACAGCTTGCCGTTTGCCGTGCAGCCGCTGGTGGCCGGCTTCGCTGCCGTCGACTCCTCGCTTGTGGATGCGGCGCGGCTTCTGGGAGCCGGACCAGTGCGCGTGGTTTTAAGCGTTCTTGTGCCGCTTGCCGACCGGTCACTGCTCGCTGCCATTGTGCTCAGCTTTTTGCACACCGTTGGAGAATTCGGCGTAGTGCTCATGCTGGGCGGCGATATTCCGGGCGCCACGCGCACGCTCTCCATCGTGCTCTACGACCAGGTTGAGAGCTTCAACTACGTGGCGGCGGGCCGCACCGCGGCAGTCCTTCTCGGCATCAGCGTTCTCGCCCTGGTAATGATCTACTCCAAAACGCAAATGCCCGGAGCGCGCGACCGTGCTTGAGCTTGCGCTGGAAGCGCGCCGGGGAAGCTTTCGCTTGCAAGTCGAGTGCAAGCTGGCTGCACCCTTGACGGTCGTCTTTGGCGCGTCGGGGGCGGGCAAGACCACGCTGTTGCGGCTTCTCGCGGGGCTGGATCAAGCGCGCCAAAGTTCGCCGGTTGCAGGGCGGGTAGTTCTTGACGGCTTGGTCCTCACCGACACAGCAAAAAATGTCTGGCGCGCGCCCGGCCACCGGCGAATCGGATTCGTAACTCAAGAGCCATCGCTTTTTCCGCACCTGACGGCAGCAGAAAATGTGGGGTACGGGTTGCGCGACGCCGATCGGGAGAGCCGAACGGCGCGGGTGAGCGAAATGCTGGAACTCGTGGACGGAACCGGCCACTCAGCGCTGCCACCGCGAAATCTCTCGGGCGGGCAGGCGCAACGAATTGCACTGGCTCGGGCCCTGGCTACCAACCCGAGGCTTCTGCTTCTCGACGAGCCGTTCTCCGCGCTCGACGGCATTGCCAGCGATGCGCTCTTGGCAAGGCTGCAGGCCTGGCTGCAAGCGAGGAATGTGCAAGCCGTTCTGGCCACGCACGATGTGAGCGACGCGCTCGCGACCGCCGCTGAGGTTCTGCTCTTGCGCGAAGGCCGGCTCGTGACGCAGGGACCGGCTGCGCAGGTGCTTGGTGCCGAAAGGGATCGTTTGCTGGGCCGGCTGCAGTACCGGCAGACGTGACCTGCCGATCACTTTGCCGCAATCATCAGCAGCGTGGCGTCGTCCTGAAAGTGGGCCGCGCAGAACTTCGTCACTTGCTCGAGCAGGAAACGGTTCATTTCTTCCGCAGATCGACTGCAGCAGGCTCCGGCAAGGGCTGCCAGATTGTCTTCGCCAAACTCGTTCTCCTTCGAGTCCATGGCTTCGGTGATGCCGTCGGTGAAGAGCATAAGGCGATCGCCGGCCTGCAGCTCAACCGACGCATCCTCGAATTCCCACGAAGGAAACACGCCCAGCACCGCACCTCCGCCTTCGAGCATCTTTGCTGCGCCGTTTGAAATGTGAATCGGAGTCAAATGACCGGCATTGCAATAGCCGAAGATATGCGTTTCGCAATCGAGCACGCCATAGAGAAACGTCACAAATTTGCCTACCGCAATGTTCTCGCAAAGCAGTCGATTGACCTTGTCGCAAACTTGGGCCGGGCTCTCGGAGCCGCTGGCAAACGCGCGAACCGCAGCCTGCACATTGGCCATCAACAAAGCGGCCGATACGCCTTTTCCGGCCACGTCGGCGATACAAATCCCCAACCGCTGCCCGTCGAGCTTGAATACATCGTAATAATCCCCGCTGACCGTGCGCGCCGGCCGCCACGCAGCCGCCACTTCGAATCCCGGCAGCTGAGGGATCTTCCTGGGCAGAAGGGATTGCTGGATTTCACGGGCGCGCTCGAGTTCCTGTTCCTGCTGCTCAAGCTGCGCGGCGCCCTTTTCGACCGATCGCTGCAGCTCCTTATTGCGCAGCACCAGCCGATCTCTCGTTGTATGGTACAAAAATGAGACAAAACCAAAGATGAAGGTCACCAGAAACGGAAACTTCCAGCCTGTTCGAATCAGATGCGAAAGCGTTTGTGGACCAGGCGGAGCCACGAGCCACACAACTGTACTCGAAATCAGGTAAACCGGGACTGTGATGATCAGGAGTGTAGGCAGGAAAAGCAGCCAGTTGAAAGGAAACGGCCTCTTCGAATAGAGGAACTCAGTCCATTCCATTGCGGGGCTGAGGAGATTCCCAATGCAGAGGGTGAACAGCAAGACCGTGAATAGATTGATCTGCTCGCCAATTGCCCAAAAAATGGCGGCGCATATAGCGGAAAGTGCGATGTAAAGAATCTGGTGCCGGACGAATCGCGCCAGAGATGGAGACCTTATCATCAGACCGCCGCAGGGTTGGAAATGCTTTTGAGCTTAACCATCATTGTATTGCTGCGCATTCACCTCTTGCATCAAATCGTGGAAACGCATCGCGCACGCGGTGTTTCACGCTCAAAACCCCACCATCTCCGGTTCCATTTCGAGACGCACCCCGACTTTCGCCTCGACAGCGCCGGCGATCTTCGCTGCCAGCGCCAGAATCTCTTCCGCCGTCGCGCCGCCGCGTCCATCTCCGTGCCCATCACCGCGATTGACCAGCGCCAGCGTGTGGCGTGAAGAAATTCCGGCCCTGCCCAGCGCGTATCCTTTCGAAAATCCTGCCTGCTCGATGAGCCACGCGGCGGGGATCTTCACCAATCCGCCCTCGCCCGGATAGGTGCGCAAAGGCGATCCGCCGTGCTCGGCATCGCGGTGGATTTTCTCGGCGGTTTCCTGTAGCACTGTCGGGTTCTTGAAAAAGCTGCCCGCGCTGCGGCAGTCGGGATCGCCTTCGACCAGAAGCATGCCTTTACGCCGCCGAACGCTGCGCACAGCTTCTGCAACTTCGGAAAGGGAAGGGGTGCTGGAATGGTTCTGAAAGTGCCGCTTCAGGTCAGCGTAGGCGAGATGCGGATCGCCTCCTGGTCGCAATCGGTAGTCGACACTCGTAACGATAAAGCGGCCGCGATCGGTGGAATTGAAACGGCTGCGCCGATAGGCAAATCCGCAATCGCGATTCGAAAGCTCGAGAGACCTTTGCTCCTGTTTATCGAAAACCCGCACTCGCTCGATGACGCTCGAAACCTCCTGCCCATAAGCGCCGACGTTCTGCACAGGAGTTCCGCCCACCGTGCCTGGAATGCCGGCGAGGCACTCTAAACCCGCATATCCACTCTCAATGGTCTGCTGCACGCAGTGCTCCCAGGGGGCGCCGGCGGCCACGCGGAAAAGGTCGCCGTCGCGCTCGATGCCCATCAGCCCGATGCGCAGCACAAGGCCCGGAAACCCGCGATCGGAGACAAGCACATTGCTGCCGCCGCCCAGGACAAACAACGGCAGACCCTGCACACGCGCCCACTCGCATGCCTCGGCAACATCGGCTTCGCTCTGCGCCTGGGCAAACCACCGTGCAGGTCCGCCGATGCCGAAGGTCGTCAAGGGCGCCAGCGGCTGGTTTTCTGTTAGCAGCATTGGCTAAAGGTTACATCCTGTGCAGCACCGGTAGTGTCCCTATCTCGATCTCCAGTGCGATGAACGGCTTCTTGATTGGCAATGGACCGAAACAGTAGAATCTTATGCGATTTAGTAGTTCAGTCTGATGATCACCAGCATCCACACCCTGATTTATTCCGACGATGCCCCCGCAACGCGCGCATTCCTTCGCGATGTCCTCGGCTGGCCCTTCGTCGAGGATGCGCTGGGCGGAGGCGCGGGTTGGCTTATCTTCAAGACCGGGCGAAGTGAGATGGGCGTGCACCCAACCCACAGCGTCTACGACGGCAAGACGTACGAATCGCCGCGGCACCATCTGATCTCCCTGATGTGCGACGACATCTCGCTGACGGTCGCTGAACTGAAGGGCAAAGGAGCTGAGTTCCGCGGCGAAATTCAGGATCACGGGTACGGACTCGTGGTCATGATGTTGGTACCCGGCGCGGACGACATCATGCTTTACGAGCCCAAGCATCCGCTGGCATATAGCCTTTAACCGATTGAAAGGGCAACTCACTCACTCCCACCTTTCACTCGTCGCAGGGCGCTGTTTAAATTAGGACACTGCGCCAGCATCACATCATGGACTGCCCCCTGGCCGCAGGCGCTAAAATAGAAATAGGCAGCTTCCCCTGCCGGAGGCGAACATGTATCCAGAACTGATGGTGATTCCCATGCGCGAGGAGTTGGTGCGCGCAGGGATCAGCGAGACCCGAACCGCCGACGAGGTGGCCGCAGCGGTTTCTGAGCCGGGAACTACTCTCCTGGTGGTGAATTCAATCTGTGGCTGCGCGGCAGGCAAAATGCGGCCGGGCGTGCGGCTGGCTCTGGCCAATTCCGCCAACCAACCCGATCGCAAGATCACGGTTTTTGCCGGGCAGGATCGCGAGGCCACGGAACGCGCTCGAAGCTATTTTGAGGGTCATCCACCCACCTCACCTGCGGTTGCCATCCTCCGCGACGGCAAGCTGGTTTATCTCATGCAACGGTTCGTCATCGAGCAATCGACGGCCCAGGATATTGCCGGCGAGCTGGTTCGCGCGTTTGACGAGTTCTGCGCCAAGACGACGGCGTAAACGGCAGCTTTTGGCTACTAGCTCTTAGCTATTTGCGGCGGCGATCGCCTAGATTGCCGATGATGAACTTATCGTCGCCGCAGAACAACTCTTCGATCTCTTTGTCAAGCTGCTTGTCAATCTCCTCAAAGTTGTCAGGGATTTTGTAGGCGTCCCTCATAAAACCGCCGCGTCGACCTTTCAGGTTGTTTTCGATTTTTCGGGCGGACCTTCGAAGTATTCGCAGATTCTTTCATCCAAACACCACGCTCGTTAGTCTGCCGAAGCCGCCTTCGCCAGCTTCTGCACCTTGCTGTGCTTGATTGAATAGGTGAAATAGATCAGCAGGCCGAAGATCAGCCAGCCGATCATTACCTCCCAGGTGATCAGCGCCAGATTGGCCATCAAGTAGACCGCGCTCACAATTCCCAGGATCGGCACCAGTGGAACAAAAGGGGCCTTGAAGGGTCTGTGCAACTCGGGATGTCGGACTCTCAGTACCCACACGCCCGCACTGACGATCGTGAACGCCAGCAGCGTACCGATATTGACAAGATCTGCGAGCCTGTCGATGGGCAAAAACGCGGGAAATACAGCGGCGAAGATTCCAAACACGATGGTTGTGATCCAGGGCGTGCGGAATTTGGGGTGCACCGCCGAGGCCCATTTCCACAGCAGGCCGTCCTTGGACATCGAGTAGAAAACGCGGGTCTGGCCAAGCAGCATGACCAGCATGACAGTGGCGAGACCGAAAACTGCGCCGATCTTCACCAGCAGCGATCCCCACGTCACGCCCGTCGCATCGATTCCGATGGCCACCGGCGCGCCAACGTTCAGTGTCTTGTAGCTCACCAGCCCGGTGAGCACCAGCGACACCAGGATGTAGAGGATGGTGCAAATGAACAGCGACCCTAGAATGCCGATGGGCATGTCGCGCTGCGGTTTTTTTGCCTCCTGCGCCGCCGTCGAGACCGCATCGAATCCGATGTAAGCGAAGAAAATACGCGAAGCGCCTTTGGGGATACCCGTCCATCCAAAGTTCCCGTGTGCATCCTTAGGCGGAATGAAGGGATGCCAGTTGTGCCGGGCGACTTCGGGATGGCGGATGAGGAAATAGCCGCCGATGACAAGGAAGATCGCCACGACGGTCAGCTTGATAAACACGATCGCGGAATTGAAGTTCGCCGACTCTTTGATCCCGATGACAAGAATGACTGTGATCACCATGACGATTGACATGGCAATCAGGTTGAAAGCAGCGGTCGCATGGGGCAATCCTGCGTCGCTCACTCCCGGCGGAAGCGACATGATGGGCATCCATTGACGGTGGTAAAGCACCAGATGGGTCCCGGTCGATGCCGTCAATTGCGGCGGGATGGTGATGCCAAACTGCTGCAGAAGGCTATTGAAATAGCCGGACCATCCCGAGGCCACCGTCGATGCGCCGAAAGCGTACTCCAGCACCAGATCCCAGCCGATGATCCAGGCCACCAACTCGCCGAGAGTGGCGTAGCCATAGGTATACGCGGACCCGGCAATGGGAATGATGGATGCAAATTCGGCGTAGCAGAGACCGGCAAAGGCACAGGTCAGCCCTGCCAGCACAAAGCTCAGTGCGACGGCGGGGCCGGCATAAAGCGCTGCAGCCTGCCCCGTCAGCACAAAGATGCCGGCGCCGATAACCGCGCCAATGCCCAGCGTAACCAGGTTGACAGCCCCGAGGGAGCGCTTCAACGTGTGCTCTCCCTGCTCGCCGGCTTCCTCGGTGAGCATCGACATGGGTTTAACGCGAAGCAGCCGCGAATTCAATGAGCGTCGTCCTCCCTAACGTCGGTTGTTGAACAGGAAAGTGCCGGGATACGACGCGGTCGCGTCTTAACAAGGGAAAAGCTGCCGCATCTGCGCCCCGAACTCGTAACGCAATCATACGACACGAAAACGCTTATCGAACGCAAGTGCGATCTTCGGGCTCAGACGCGGGCGGCTGGACCGGAGTGGGTTTCTGTCTCAAATTGCGACAAGAAATGTCTCGAACCGGGTCAATGAATGTTTCGCGATGGGACAGAAAGTGTCCTGGTACGGGACATCATCGCGCCCGCTCTTATTTCAGCTCAGTCAACCACCGCCGCAACTCCGCAGCCGGATCGGCTGCGCGAAAAATCGCTGCGGAAACCGCGACGGTGGTTGCGCCGGCGGCGAAGACAGCTGGAGCTGATTCGAGAGTGATGCCGCCTGCAGCGACCAGAACCGGATTGGGCCCAGCTTCATCGCGCAGTTTGCGCACGCCGGCCGATCTGATCGGCGCGCGCGTAGATTGCTTTGTCTGGCTCAGAAAGATTGGGCCGATGGAAAGATAGTCGACCGGCTCGGCCAGGATTCCGGGCAGCAACGATTCGCTGCCGCCGAAAGTGCCCACGATTTTCGAGGGTCCAAGAAGCCTTCGCGCCGCCGCCGGGATCATGTCGCCTGCGTCAACATGGACGCCATCAAAGCCAATTTGTTCAATCAGATCGGCGCGATCATCGAGAATCAACTTGATATTTGGCGCCGGCAGGTGTTCGCGGAGAATCGCAGCATCGGCCAGAAGCTGCGACTCGTCGGCGGTCTTGTTGCGATACTCGAGCAGCGTGATGCCAGTCTGGGCGAGTTCGGTCGCGAGGCGGCGCAGGAATTCTGCTCGGCGGGCTCCTGGAATGGCGGCGGCATCGATAACGGTACTATCGAGGATGGGATAAATTCTCGGGAAGGAATACGCCACCGTAAAAGGTTAGTCCATCTGGCTGAACCTGGTGAGACGGCAACCTGCGTGGCGGCTTGGAAAGGTGCGATGGCTTGCAACAGATAATCGATTTGCGTTCGGACACCGTGACGCGGCCCACGCTGGAAATGCGAGCGGCGATGGCGGCAGCCGAAGTCGGCGACGACGTCTACGGTGAAGACCCCACGGTCAATCTGCTTGAGAAGCGCGCGGCTGAGGCCTTCGGGCGCGAGGCGGCGCTGTTTGTGCCCACGGGCACGATGGGCAACCAGGTCGCGATACGCCTGCTGACCCAGCCGGGCCAGGAGGTAATTGCTGAGTCGCGGGCGCACATTCTCGATTACGAGATGGCGACGACCGCCGTCTTCTCCGGATGCCTGATCCGCGCGGTGCCCACCGAAGACGGAATCCTGACATGGAAGCACATTGAGCCGGTTATCACGAAATACGGAGGATTCCGCGCGGCGACGGGGTTGATCGAAATTGAAAACACCGCCAACCTCGCCGGCGGCCGGGTCTCCGACCCTCAAGTTTTGGAGGAGATTGTTGCCGGAGCCAAGGAATACAAGCTCCCTCTTCATCTCGACGGCGCACGCATCTTTAACGCGGCCGTGGCGCTGGGTGTGGATGTGAAGACGCTGACACGGGGTTTCGACACCTTGATGTTTTCGCTGTCGAAGGGCCTGGGCGCGCCGGTGGGGTCGATGCTCGTGGGCTCAACGGAGCTGATGTCGCGGGCGCGGATTCTGCGCAAGTGCCTCGGCGGCGGCATGCGGCAGGCGGGGGTTCTCGCGGCTGCAGGCCTCATCGCGCTCGAGGACGGCCCGAAGGGCCTTGCTGCCGATCACGCCAATGCACGGCTGCTTGCCGAAGCGCTGGCTCACACCGAGGGTGTTTTCATCGATCTCGATTCCGTCGAAACCAACATCGTTGTCTTTCGGCTCCTGGGCGGAATCAGCGGCGCCGATCTTGTTGCGCGCCTGAAGGCGCGCGGCGCGCTGATCACCGTATTAGCACCGCATCTGATTCGGCTGGTGACGCATCGCGACGTGAGCCGCGAGCAGTGCGTCGAAGCGGCAGAGATTCTAAGCGAAGAGATTGAGATGGAAGTGAAAACGGCCGGCTTGAAATGAGCCAGCCGCGAAGGTTCGTGTCCCAAAATCGGGACCTGGGGCACCCCTATGGTCGTGAGTTTGCATACGCAAGATCTGGGCCACCCGTCCAATGCGGGGGCCCCGGCAGGAATGAAAAGCCCAACCCCTCGTTGGAGAGGCTGGGCTTTAAATGACCGTCGGCAAAACCTAAAACAAATTCCAGAGCGATTGGTTGTAGACCGCGTGGTGGAACTGGACCTCGGAGCCTTTCACGATCGTTCCCAGCTCACGCGGAGAGCGATTGGCGACCGCCTGTTTCAAGTCGGCGTAACGGCCTTGCACGTCGGCACCCAGGATCTTCGCAATCCACTTCGATGCCTTGAAGTCGTCGATTGCTTTCTGGATGTTGTCGGGCAGGTAGCGGCCCCCGGCTCGCAGGTCCTTGGTCTTGGCGATCTCGCCGTCGACGCCCGTCTTGAAGATGCCGAAGAGTGAGAGATAGGGATTCGCATCGGGTGCGACGGCGCGCACCTCCGTACGCATCGAGCGATGATTGCCGATGGGCACTCGAACCATGGCGCCGCGATCTACAGCAGAAGCGCGAATCTGGTTCGGCGCTTCAAAGTGCGGATCAAGGCGGCGATAGGCGTTGACGCTCGAGTTGAAAACCAGGCAGAGATCGAGCGCATGACTCAGGATGCGATCGAGGAACTCCCAACCGAATTTGGAGAGCTGCTCTTCACCCTTCTCATCCCAGAAGAGGTTGGTCTTGCCCTTCGAAACCGAGACGTTGGTGTGCATGCCGCTGCCGTTTACGCCCACGATTGGCTTGGGCAGGAAGCAGGCTGTGTAGCCCATGTTTGCCGCGATCTGGCGGCAGAGGAGCTTGTAGAGCTGGATCTGGTCGGCGGCGGCCACCACCTCGGCATAACCGAAGTTGATTTCGAACTGGCTTGGCGCGACTTCGGGGTGATCCTTCTCGTTCTGGAAGCCCATGGCGCGCTGCACTTCGGCGGCCGTGTCAATAAACTGACGCAGTGGGTCAAGAGGCAACACGTGATAGTAGCCGCCGGTGTTAATGCACTCAAACTTGCCGGTCTCGTGGTAGCGCTGCTCGGCGTCCCTTCCAGCGAACAGAAAGCCCTCAATTTCCGTGGCAGCATTGAGAGTGTAGCTCTTCTCCTTAAACAGCTTTTGCGAGTAGTTCTTGAGTACCCCGCGCATGTCGCCGGAATACTGCGTACCGTCCTTGTCGATCACATCGCCAAAGACCAGGACCTTGCCATTGCCAAAGACGTCGGCGGGGACCCAGTAGAAGGCGCTCCAATCGATCATGAGCCGCAAATCGCTCTCTTTCTGGGCGGTGAAACCGCGGATCGACGAACCGTCAAACGTGAGGTTTTCATAGGCTCCCAGCAAGAACTTCTTGTCATAGTCGAGCAAATGGAGGCGACCTTCCAGGTCGGAAAACAGCACGGTCACAGCTTTAATACGCTTCTCGTCCTTCAGGTACTTCAATCTCTTTTCGCGGACATCCCCGGCGGAGACACGGTTCATCCTGTCGGCTTTGGCAGCAAGGTTGAGTTCTTCCAACTCGGAATACGAGAGGGCAAGGAAGTCACGATAGTCGCTGGACATAAATCTCCTTCCGATTCTGACGGGAATGGTTTCGCGCCTTGTCGAACAGCATAAACCAAAGGGGTGGAGAGGATTTCAACTGGAAAAAGAACAACAGGGAAGCGCGAGCCCGAAGGCCCTGCCGCTTCCCCGCGAAATTAGTGTTCTAACTATTCTTCAGGTCTATGACCGCGTGAATTCGAACCTCGCCATTCCGGCTTCTCACGTCCCAAAATTGGGACGTAAGAAACCAGGATGATGCTAAACAGGCATCCAGAGAAGGCTAAGCGAATGCCGGTTCTGAAACCGTGTCGATGGTCTTGGCAATCTGCGACACGATCTGGTAAGGATCGGCCTCAGAGTTGGGGCGGCGATCCTCGAGATAGCCGCGATAGCCGTTCTTGATGAAGTTGACGGGCAGGCGAATCGAAGCGCCGCGATCCGATAGCCCGTAGCTGAACTTGTCGATAGCTTGGGTCTCATGGAGTCCCGTCAGGCGCAGGTGGTTGTCGGGACCGTACACGTCGATGTGAGCAGCGATATTGTTCTCGAACGCCGCCATCAGCCCTTCGAAGTACTCTTTGCCGCCGACCTCGCGAAGGTGCTTGGTGGAGAAGTTGGTGTGCATGCCAGAGCCATTCCAATCGCCACGAATTGGCTTGCAATGCAGCTGCAGGTCGACCTCGTACTTTTCGCACAGACGGGCCATCAGGTAGCGTGCGGTCCAAAGGTCGTCGGCCGCCTTGTGCGAGCCTTTGCCGAAGATCTGGAACTCCCACTGGCCTTTTGCGACCTCGGCATTGATGCCCTCGTGGTTGATTCCGGCATTCAGGCACAGGTCGAGGTGCTCGTCGACAATCTGCCGCGCCATGCTGCCCATGTACTTGTAGCCGACGCCGCAGTAGTAGGGGCCCTGTGGCGGAGGATAGCCTTCCTCCGGGAAGCCCAGCGGCCGGCCGTCTTTGTAGAGGAAATACTCCTGCTCAAATCCGAACCAGAGATCGGGATCGTCCTCGGTCGTTGCTCTCATGTTTGTGGGGTGCGGGGAACCGTCGGGAAGCATCACTTCGCAAAGGACGATGTAGGCGCTTGTGCGCGCCGCATCGGGATAGAGCGCTACCGGCTTCAGAATGCAGTCGGATTTGTGCCCGGCGGCCTGCATGGTCGAACTGCCGTCAAAGCCCCAGAGAGGCACATCGGCAAGGGTTGGCGGCTTCTCGAATTCTTTGATGTTGGTTTTGCCGCGCAGTTCAGGGATGGGCTTTTTGCCGTCAAGCCAGATGTACTCAAGTTTGTACTTTGCCATGGGTCTCTCCTTTAGGAAGCGATGAGGGTTTGGATGTACGCACGAAAATCGTAGAGCTTTTCGTATAAGGAACCCGTGAAGATTTTGTTGGAGAAGGCCGCGGAAAAGCGCGGTCAGCGATGGCGGGCGATGAGCATCATCACCAGCAGAATGACCACGGGAATCATGGCCAGGCCGCCGTAGTAGAGAATCTTCCGGGCAAGCTGGGACCTGCGCTTTTGCCAGCTGTGGATTTCCGGGCGGTCGGCGACACCCACCTGCTCGGGGTGCTCAAGGTCGCGGAGAAACTCCGAGGCGTGCGAATAGCGGTTCCTGGGATCGCGCTCCAGCGCACGATACAAAATCTCCTGAAGCTGGGGAGAGATGGACGGGTCGGCGACGCGCGGCGGCACGGGATGATTCAGCAAGCGATCGTTCATGGCCGCAAGCGGTGAAGGCCCGGAGAAGGGAAGCTTGCCGGTCAGCATCTCGTAGAGAATGACACCCATCGAGTAAATGTCAGAGCGCCCGTCGCCGCGCTTGCCCTTCACCTGTTCCGGCGAGATGTAGTCGGGCGTGCCGAGCGTGGCCGTAAAGTTGGCGTAGGTGAGGCGGCGCGAAGCCGTATCGCCGGCGATGCCGAAGTCGATGAGCTTGATGTGGTCGTTCTCGTCGACCATGATGTTCTCCGGCTTCAGGTCGCGATGCACCACGCCGTTCGCGTGAATGTAATCGAGAGCTTTGAGAGCCTCTTCTGCGATGCGGATGGCGCGATCGTGCGGGAGCCGGCCGCCATCGATGCTACTCTCGTCCAGGATGCGGCGCAGAAGACGGCCATCGCACCACTCCATCACCATGTAGATGCGCGAGCGATCTTTCTCCGGGTAGACTTTCATCACGTTAGGATGGTCAAGCCGTTCGCCGATGGCGGCCTCGCGCTTGAAGCGGTCGAAGAGGATGGGGTCCGCTTCCATATCGGGGTGGGGAATCTTCAGGGCGACAGTGCGATTGTTGCGCAGATCGGTGGCGCGAAAGATCGATGCCATGCCGCTGCGAGCCACCGGTGCATCGATGCGGTAGGAATCAACTTGCGTTCCCGTTTCCAGACCGTCGTAGAAACCCATCGTGCCCTGCGCTCCAGCCAGCTTGGTGAGTCCAGTGTAAAGGCTTATGGGCCGCGATTGCTAAGGAATGTGTAAGGCTGGGGAGAAGTGAAGGGGTGAAAGAAGTGAAGGGAGTGAATAAAGTGAAAGAGTGAAAGAGTGAAAAAGAGGACAGCGAGAGTGGGCTCCGATTCACTTCTTCACTTCCTTCACTTATTCACTTCGTAGTTATTCACCTCTTCATTCAGTTCTTCACTGCCCGGCTCTCTCTCCCTACACGACAGGCAGGCGGTACGGCCGCCCGCGATACATGCCTACCTGTTCCACCGTTCGCACGCGGATGACCTGCGCGGTGGTGTTGTCGCCGCCGTCAATTTCGACAGCACGAGACACGAGCTCGCGGGCAATTTGCGCCGCATCCTTCTTTTGCGACGCGATTGCGGCAATCTCATCTTCCTTCATTTCGTCGTGCAAGCCGTCGGTCGAGAGCACCAGCACATCGCCCGGCTGGATAGTCAAGGCGCAGGTGTCGGGGGCGACGAACATCTCCGGTCCGAGCGAGCGGATGAGAACATGCCTGGCATCGGATGTAGCAATCTCATCGGCCGTGATCAAACCCATCTTCCGTTGCTCATTCACCACCGTATGGTCCTGAGTGACCTGTCGGGCGTGGCCGTTTCGGATCAGGTAGCATCGCGAGTCGCCAACATGGGATATGACTGCCTGATCGTAGCGCAGCGCGCAGGCGACCACGGTGGTGGCCATTTTCCGGCTGCCGTTGCCTTGCGAGAGCGTGCAATCGTGGACTGCAGAGTTTGCACGCTGAAGCAGTCGTGGCAGCAGGCCGATCAACATCGATCCGGATTGCGCTCTTGCAAACTCATCGGTTATCACCGAGATGGCGGTCGCCGAGGCTACTTCGCCGAGGTCGAGCCCGCCCACGCCGTCAGCCACAACGCCGAGAAACCCGTGGGAGCGCGTTTGCTGGCGCGAGGCGGGAATAAACGAACCTACGGCGTCCTCATTGTTGGTGCGGACCTTGCCGAAATCGCTTGCCTGGCCGAATTGAACGTCCAACATGTGCGCCGCCGAATGCGCTATCGGGAACGATCGTGTCCCGGATGCCGTTCCTGAATTGTTTACACACCTGAATCTTCAATGCAAGCTGGGTGACCCCTTCAGTCTGGCCTCGCGGTAGCGAAACCGGGCCGAAGCGGCCACCCATGTGATTCCATTTGGTTGATGTTTCAACTACGCAACGGACCGGTTCGACTCAACTGTCTCCTTCGAGTCGAGCAACGCCGACTTGCCCTTTGCCTTGGAGGAGCGCAAGAAATACACACCTCCGTACAGGCCCCAGAGTGCGGAGATACCCAAAGCAGTCAGAGGCTCCATTTTGGTGCCGAGGTTGAAGAACGGGCCGGCCACGTAAAAGGCCATGCAGGTGAGGTTGGCGAGCAGACCGAAGCCGGGGATGAGGTAATGCATGACGATGTGCTTATCGTGACGCTCCGAGTAGGCGATGATGCAGAGCAGGCAGCTCAGCCCGTAGAGGATGAAGGTGCCGAAGTTCGATGTGAGCGTGATGGCGAGCAACGAGTTGGGCAGCGCGGCCATCTTGTCGTGCGTGCTATAGCCGAAGTTGGAGAAGATGTTGTGCGGGAGGGCCGCGATGGATGCATCGCTGGGGGCGCTGGCATCGCCGAAAGCCAACGAGACCGCGATGACGCCAACTACGGCCGAAATGACAGCCAGCGTCCAGATAGCGCGCCTGGGCGAAAGCGACTTGGCGTGCAACATGCCGAAGTGCTCGGGAACCTCGTCGTCCTTGCCCATCGCGTAGGTTACGCGAGCGCCGGTATTCATGCAGGCCAGCGTGGTTCCGATGAGGGCGAGGAAGACGGTGATGGCTTCGGCCAGCATGAAGTATTTTCCGTGGCCCTGGCCGAGCAATCCATCGCCGACGATGATCATCATGTCGCCGATGGGCGCCGCGGAAGTGACGGCGCTTTGCATCGAATACCCCGAATTGAGGAAGTAGTTGGCACAGAAATACTCGAACAGGTAACAGATCAATCCCTGGATCAGAAGCGAAGCGATGACTGCGATCGGAATGTGTTTGGTTGGATTCTTAGCCTCGCCTCCCATCGAGGTGACCGATTCGAAGCCGACCAGGATGAGAATTGCGACCGTCGCCTGAATGAACATCCAGCTGAACTTGTGGATTCCAACCACGGACGCGGCATTCGGATGCGTTAGGAAGTTGCCGGTCGAGTCGGTGGTTGGGTAGTCAATGGTAAACGGCACAGCCTTTCCGGACTTGTCGAGTTGTGGCAGCGGCGTGCCACTCGAGTCGCGAACCACCGAGCCGTCCTTGGGATTGGTAGCGAACTGATAGGTGTACGTCTGGAGGGTTTGGCCGTCGTAGTTGAAAGCCGGGCTGCCAGTGGGATGGCTGGCGCGATAGCCGAGCGCCAACACGCTGAAGACCACTAGTGCCGAGATCTGCACGATGTTGATGGCGATATTCACCGCGGTCGAGGCTCCGGCGCCCTTGGAGGCGATCCAGGCGACGAAGAAGGAGAAGACTACCGCGACCAGGCCCATGAAGACCGGGCCAGGGTTCGAGCCGCTCAGGAAGTTGGGATAAAGGAAGCCAACGATGTAGCCCACAAAGATGCCGGTTACGGCGACCATCACACCGGGATAAACCCAGTAATAGAGGTGTGAGCCCCAACCGACGATGAACTTGGCTATGCGAGCGTATTTGAAGCCTTTGTCCTTGGAAAGCATGGCCTGCTCGGCGTAGTAGTAGCTGGATCCAGTGCCGGGCCATAGCTTGGAAATTTCGGCGTAAGAAACAGCAGTCGCCAAGCAGAGCAGCAACGCAGCGAAGATGCCAATCCACATGGAGGGGGCTGTAGACGGCTGGCCAGAGACTCCCGTCCCGGCTTGGATGACGAACGTGAGCCACAGGAAGGCGCCGGGGGCGATGAGCGCCATTGCATTGCTGGTCAACCCGGTCAACCCGAGCGTGGCCTGCATCTGAGGTGCTTTCTGATCTGCCATGAAGACTCTCCTGAAAAGTTGAATTTCGTTTGGCTGTCCCCGGTGGCTGGCCCCCGGGCATTCATTTCAGTGATCGCCGCAGTTCGCTTCTACACCTGCGGCCTGGCCGCGATCTTCATTCCGGTGTCGTGAGGTTACCGTCTTGCCCATGAGGGCGAAATAAAGAACCCAAAGGGTTTTCGATTTCGCCTTCCTCATGCGGATTACTGATGTGGTTGAAGAATCAGGATCAACCCCACTGTGACCGTCGATTGCCCGTCGACCATGCCGGTTGCGTTCTTGTGAAAAAACGGCTGGTCCGACTGGTCGTGTCGATACTCGGCGCGAGAGACCAGGGTCTGTGGCAGTTTGGGAACTTTGTATTCAAACGTGCCGGTGAATTCGTTCAAGTGCTGAGCCGTGCCGGTCTGGAAACCGTTGGGATCGGTGAAGTATTCGTAGCGGCCGGCGACCGCTGTCGTCGCGTTGATCTGCTCATGCGCGGCAAATGCGACGCCCTGCCAGGTGTTGATGCTCTTATCGACGATGGGCGTCTCTCCGCTGTTAATGATCGCGTTGTCGTGGTTCCAACCCCAGTCGTAATTAATGTAGGCATTGAACTTTGAGTTCGGCGTGAGCAGCAGCGTCGTGTCAATCAGGTTGCGGTAGCCGCCACCGGCGAGGGCGTGCTCGGGTCCGGTGTAGACGTTCACGTTCCACGTGTATTTGGTCTTGACGTAGGCGCTGGTCAGGCCGACTGTTGCCCATCCATTGTTCTTGGTCAGGACATTCCAGCCGTTAACCACCTGCACTCCGATGGTTTCGGTCTTTGACACCGGCATCGAAGTGCGCAGGCCGAAGTTCGTGTAGGGGATGGCCCAGGAAAACAGCAAAGAGCGCGAATAGTTCCAGTTATCCTTGGCCTCGATAACTTCTGCACCGGCCGAAGTGACGAAGCGGCCGAAGTCGGCCTCAAATCCCTTCGCCGCGGGTGGCTTCAAGCTGAGGTATGCCTGCTCGATGTAGTCGCCCTGCAGGCCAGCCGTCACCAGCCCATTGGTGCGGCCATAGAAGAAGTCGAAGTGCGCGCCGAAGGGAGCCGGGTCGTGATTCAGCGTGAGTTTGACTGCGCTCAGGTCAACCTGGTCGGTCTTGTCATTGAAGTTGTAAAGATCGTTGATCTGGCCGTTAGCTGAGTTGGTCGGCTGGTTGTAGTTGTAGCTGTAGTAGCCGTCGATGAAGCCCGTGATAGCCATGGGGCCGATCTTCCAGGGGAATTTGAGAGGAGCTGATGCAGGCGCAGCGGGCGCGGCAGCGGGAGCCTGGGCCGCCGCATCGGGAGCAGGCGCAGACGCGGGCGTTGTCGACGCTGCAGGCGCTTGCGCAACGGCCGTAAGTCCTGCCGATGCGATAACTCCGGCTGCGATGCGAAGAAGGGAACTGCGAACGAAATGCTTGAACATGAATCCTCCCAAAAAGAAATTCGATTGGTGCGCGCCAGCGTGTTCAAAGAAAGAGGTGGTCTGGCGTACGCGGTTTGCGGCGGATGTGGAAAGAAGCATCCACTCCCTTCGCGGTGCAGGGACCTCCTGAGACCGCCCAGGAATGGGTCGACAGGAGACAGTCATGGTCAGGAGCAATCGAGCTGGTTCTAGTTACGCAAAGAAAACATAAAGATAAAATGATGAAACGCTAAATTTCGTCCACGTCGATGAAACGATTAGAGATTTTCTGGTGCTGCCGCGACGAAGCTGCGGCTTCGCTAATCGCATCGCGATCAAAATGCAATGAAGAATCTGCTAAAATTGCATTTTCCTTGGTCGTTGGCAGGGCCGGTTCCGGCCCTCGCCGATTCAGTTTGCAAACCTCAGAGTTGAAAGGCTACAGCGCTTCCGCAGCCTCTGTGCCCCGAAGCCACACCCGCCAAGTGGATTTTTCCTTAGGAAGAATCCACCCTGCACCGACGCTGGAAACGGCTACAACAACTGCGGAACCGCCCTAAGTGCATGGCCAACGCGCTCGCCGACGCTGCCGTCTCGCGGAGAAGGACCGCCGCTGCGTCGCCGCGCTTCCGGACGGGCAGATTTCCCCGCCTCGCGCGCTCCCGCGGCTTTGGTTCACCGTGGTTGCTCGCAACCCTGGAATGCGCCCTGGGAGTTTTGGCGGTAGTACTGGTGGCGACGCTGGCGCACTGGTTCAGTTGGCTGTTCCCGGTTGCGGTTCTTCTGTATCTGCTGATTGTGGTGCCCACCGCTTTGCTATGCGGATTCTGGCAGGCGGCAATCGTTTCTGTATCGGCAGTGGTGGCGCAGGCTCTGTTCACAGCGCAGCACGGGCATCTCTCTCTGGCCGCCGCGCCGGCAAATTCTATTACCTTGGGCGTATTCCTGATTGTGGCTCTTACGGTGAGCCGCCTTTCGTCGCGGGTGATCGGTCACGCCAGAGAGTCCGAGACACGGGGCGGCGAGATGCAGGACCTCTACGAATTCACGCGCCGCACGCTGCAGATGAATCTGCACATGGAGCCCGGCCCGCAATTGGCTGAGCTGGTGCACGAGATCTTCAATCTCGAGGCCGTGGCTGTGTTTGACGCCGATTTGCATGAAGTCTACACGGCGGGCATGTGGAGCGTCGATCCCCTCGAACTGGCGCAAAATGTCTACTACTTCGAGACTTCCGATGACGATCCAAAGACGGCAATCGGACGCCGCGTGGTGCGGCTTGGTGCAGTACCCGTCGGCAGTCTCGTGGTGCGAGGAGAGACCAGCCCGCTGACCAACAATGCGATTGCGTCTCTGATTGCCATTACCTTCGACCGCTACCGCGCCTTTGCCAACGAGAGCCGCATCGAGACAGAGCGGCGGGCCGAGCAATTGCGGGCTACAGTGCTCGACAGCCTGGCGCACGCGTACAAGACGCCGCTCACGGCGATTCGCGCCGCTTCCACGGGATTGGGCGAAATGGGCCATCTCTCGCCGGGACAAGCCGAGTTGGTGGCGCTGATTGACGAGCAGGCTGGGCTGCTCGGCGATCTGACAACGAGGCTACTCACAACGGCACGGCTCGACGGAGACGAAGTCTCCATTCACGTCGAGCGGGTCAGCGTTGGCACGTTGATGGAAGGCGTCCTGGACGGCCTGCACGAACGCCTGGCCAGCATGAAAGTGGCCATCGAGATCGAAGATGAGAACCTGGTGCTGAACTGCGATCCCCAGTTGATGACCATGCTGCTCACTCAGTACATCGACAACGCGTGCAAGTATTCGAACTTTGGCAGCAAGATCACAATTCGGGTGATGGCCGCGGTGGGCGAGGTGATTTTTTCGGTGCACAGTTTCGGTCCGGTGATTCCCATCGCCGACCGGGAGCGCATCTTCGATCGCTACTACCGTTCCTCGACATACTCCAACCGGGCGTCGGGCACGGGAATCGGGCTTTCTGTCGCCAAACGGGCTGCGCAGATTCATGGCGGCTACGTGTGGGTGACAAGCGACGAGCAGGGAGGCACTACATTTTTTGCCGCCATTCCGCTTATAACAGAGAAAGAGACCAACCCATGACGCAGCCAGCCATCCGCGTGCTAGTGGTTGACGACGAGCCGGCGATTCGCCGGGCGTTGCGTCCGCCGCTTGTTGAGCTTGGATTTTCCGTGACCGAGGCCTCGCGCGGTGAAGAGGCTCTGCAGGTTCTGCGGGCGGGCGCCCACGACGTCGTCCTCCTCGACATCAACATGCCCGGTATCGGCGGAATCGAGACTCTGCGGCGGATTCGCGCCTTTGCTCCGAGGCTGCCGATTCTGATGCTGACCGTGCGCGACCAGGAAGAGGATAAAGTCGAGGCGCTCGATACGGGTGCAGACGATTATGTCACCAAGCCGTTCAGTACGCGCGAGCTGATTGCCCGCATTCGAACCGCGGTGCGCCGCGTGCGAGCTCCGGCGCGACCCGAGGATGCTCCCATCGAGATCGGAGAGATTCGTCTGGAGCCGGTGAAGCGTCGTGTGACCAAGCGCGGGACGGCGATACGCCTCACCCGTAAAGAATTCGACATTCTTTGGTGCCTGATGAGCCGCGCGGGCCGCGTTGTCACTTACGCCAAACTGCTTACCGCAGTCTGGGGAGCGGAGTGCCGCGAGGAGGTCGAGTATCTGCGAACCTTTGTGCGGCAGCTTCGCAAGAAGATTGAGGACGATCCGTCGAACCCGATTTATCTGTTGACCGATGTCTACGTCGGCTACCGGTTTGCAGACGCGCAGATGTTCCAGGAAGAGACGGCCATTGCCGAGAAACCGGCGCCAGAGCCGGAGGCAGTGCCCGAGGACGCGGTATAGCGAGCCGCGGTGCAGCGACGCGTGCTACTCATCGTAGTGCAGCAGGCTGAAGACGTCGTACTCCTGAAAGCGGTCGCTGCCTTTCAGAAAATCGAGTTCCACAGCAAAGCAGAGCCCGGCGATCACGCCGCCCAGTTGCTTCACCAACTTCACCGTGGCTTCCATGGTGCCGCCGGTGGCCAGCAGGTCGTCGACCAGGATCACACTTTGCCCCGGCTGGATCGCGTCCATGTGAATCTCCAGCGTGTCGGAGCCGTATTCGAGCTCATAGGTCACGCGCGCTACGGGAGCGGGAAGCTTTCGGGGCTTTCGCACGGGAACAAAGCCGGCGTTTAGACGGTAGGCAAGCGCCGGCCCGAAGATGAATCCGCGCGCTTCGATGCCCAGCACAAGGTCGATGTTGCGCCCGATGTAATGCGCGGCCAGCGCGTCAATCAGTTGCGCGAAGCCCACCTTGTCTTTGAGCAGGGTGGTGATGTCATAAAACAGGATCCCCGGTTTGGGAAAATCCGGGACGGTGCGCACCAGCTTTTTCAGCTCTTCAGCGTTGAGGTGCTTTGGAACTTCCGGCATAGCGGTGCGCGCTCCTAACTCAATTGATCGATTGTTTGTGGACCGTTCCCAGTCTATCGCTAAGTAGGTTGCTGAAACATCCGACGGCGATTTATTCGCGCAGTTTTGTCGACAACAACCAAGCGAAGTCTACTGAAGTGTGTCGTCAAGAATGTCATTCACTAGCTCGGGAAGCCCTTTGGCTCCCTCAGCGTTGCAAAGCAAGGCGACCCCGACCCCCGAATCTGGTAGGTAGCGCAGGAATGTAGCGGTTGAGAGTTCCAGTCCATTCATGCCCACCATCTTCGTCCTTTCCCTCCAATTCGAAACACCCCAACCTAGCCCAAAAACCGTGCTCACCCCGTCGGACGTGCGTTGTCCAGTCCACATTGCGTCGACCGCGTCGGGTTTCAGGACCTTGCCAGAACCAACTGCAATCACGAAACGTAGTAGGTCTTCTGCCGACGCATCGAAGCCCCCGGCTGGATAGCGATTGCTAATGTCGTAGTAGTGGGCGTTGCTGATTTCACCGGTTGTGCTCTTCAAATAGTCACGCCCGGCCACTCGGCCATCGTTAAATTGCAGGTTCAGAGTCCGGTCGACCAGATATCCATGCACACGACGAGGCACAATAGCGTAGGGATCGTCGAGAGCGAATCCCCGAATACCATGCTTGGGAAAAAAGTCCATGGAAAGTTGCTGAAATGAACGTCCGGTGACCGATTCCGCAGCTGCGCCTAAAACCGTAAACGCCAGCGACGAATATTCGACCTTCGTCCCAGGTGTGAATGCGAGGGGGTAGGTCATCATTACTTTCAGGGCATCTCGCGAAGTGGAGTAGTGGACAGTGTTGAACAGAACGTTTTCTTCATCCGCATAGCCTCGGACGCCGGACTGATGAGAAAGCAACTCCCGCAAGGTTACGCTTTGATAGAAAGCCGGGAGTTCAGGGAGGCACTGGCGGATGGATGCGTCCAGTGAAAGTTTGCTCTGCTCCACCAAGTCCATGATGATCGTGCCTGTTATGGGTTTCGATACGGAGGCGAGTCGCTGAACGCTAGCCGTCGTGAGTGGCACATCCTGTTCAATATCGGCTTTTCCCAGAGCCCGGGAGAAGACAATCACGTTGTGGGAAGCTACGGCAACCGAGAGACCGGGACATCTTGTCGCCTCAAACCGATCATTGACCAGTGTTTCGAGGCGCACTGGCAGCGGGGCTTCGTTGTTTTGGGTTTGCGTCCACGTGCAGACCGGTAGGAGGAACAGGGATGGGAGCAGCCACCTACGCATCATTTCCTCTCATCACCTCCGGCAAATCGCATAACCCACCGATGGTAACTCCAAGTACCATTCGTGGTACATCGCCCCAAATGACCTGATCCCTGTTCCCTGGCCCCTGCCTTCCTCACCACGCGCCGTCAATGCGGAAGGAGTTGAGATCCGCGGCCTCGCTCTCGGCGAGCGGATGTTCGACGATGCGGTCGACACGGCTGCCGCGCGGGCCGCAACGCAGGCTTGAGCGCAGTTCGGCCAGGTCGCCCGGCGCTCCGGCGGCAACCACCTCCACTTCGCCGTCTTCAGTGTTGCGCACCCAGCCGCGGAGATCGAGCTCCGCGGCTTCGCGCTGCACAAACCAGCGAAAGCCAACCCCCTGCACGCGTCCTTGGATGAGAAAGTGAAGAACCATGGAAGCCGTCATCGCCAGTTTTGCAGAGTCGATCTGGAGCGCGCAAGCAGTGCAACCTGAACTCCGGACGACCAGAAAATGGTTACCGTAGTTGCGCGCGGTACACTGGACTTCGCGATGGTCTTCGTCCTCGACAACTACGACTCGTTCACCTATAACCTGGTTCAGTATCTGGGCGAACTGGGCGCGGAAGTCGTGGTCCGCCGTAACGACGAACTGACTCCGGAAGAGGTGGAAGCGCTGAAGCCGGAGCGAATCTTGCTCTCGCCGGGGCCTTGCACGCCGCGCGAGGCCGGCATTCTGATTCCGCTCATTCGCCACATGGCCGCTTTGCCGCGGCGAATCCCGATTCTTGGCGTGTGCCTGGGTCACCAGGCCATCGGCGAAGCCTTTGGCGGCAAAGTGGTCCGTGCGCATACGCTCATGCACGGAAAGACCAGTGCCGTGGAGCACGACGGCAATGGCATCTTCGCCGGTCTTTCCACGCCGCTCACCTGCACGCGTTACCACTCGCTGATTGTCGAGGAAGAGTCACTGCCGCCGGCGCTCACAGTGACTGCCCGCTCGGTTGGAGAGGATGGTGCTGAGCCGGTCATCATGGGCTTACGGCATCGTAGTCTACCGATTGAAGGCGTGCAATTTCATCCCGAAAGCGTGCTGACAGAATGCGGCCATCAAATGATCCGCAATTTTCTCGAAGCTTAATTTGCATCAAAGACCGGCAGAGCCAGCCGGCCCGATGGTCTGCATGGAGTGAAGCCGATTCGTCAACTGGGTTTTAGTTCGTTTCTCCTGACTGCCATGATCGCCGCCGGCCAAGCACCGGGAGCAGCGCCGCAATTTCCGCCCGGCTCGGCAGCTCCGGCTCAATCTCCCGCGCCATCTCAACAGCCAACGCAGCCTGCCGCGCAAAATCCCGCGCCGATTCCGGCAGCGCCAGCGAATCAGGCTCCCGCCCCGCCCCCGTCAACCAGCCTTGAACAACCCCCGTCATTGACTACTGCTCCGCTGGCCATTGTGCCGCTCGATATGACCATTCCGGGATCGGCGGCCACGGTGAGCGGCGAAATCCAGACCTGGAAGGGCAGAGCCTATCTCACGCGAAGTGGCGCCATCACCGCCGGTCCATCGACGGCGCAGGTGACGCTGCCTTACCGGGGCGTCTTGCGCGTTTGTCCTTCCACAACCGTCCGGCTGTCGGTCGACTCCGGCGCGCCTGCGTCAGAGATCTCGGGGATGCAGATTGCGCTGAACGGGGGCGCGCTCGAGGCCAGCTTCGCCATCGTGCGAGATTCCGACGTCTTAATGACGCCCAACTTTCGCATTATGATCGCCGGGCCAGGCTCGTCTGAGGTCAAGGTTCGGCTGGGGCAGGGCGGCGACACGTGCGTGGACAATTCCGGCGCCAACGCGCCCTACGTTGTTGTGACCAGCGTGTTCGATTCCGGCCTCTATCGCGTGCAGCCGGGCCAGCGCGTGATGTTTGAGCACGGCGACCTGCACACTGTAGTCGACGATGAGAAGGAGCCGTGCGGCTGCCCGCCGCCTGGCCAGAAGTCCAACGAGTTCCCGCTGGCGCAAAGCGAAGGTCTGGCGCCAGCATCGTCTCTGCCGCCAACCACCACAGTGACGAATCAGCCCACGGGTGGCGCAGCTGCCGCAACCACCATGGTGTACAACGCACCGGGCAATCAGGCCACGCAGCCGGCCCCAATTCCGCAAGTGCCTTCCGTAGCGCCCGCCGCAACCCAGGCCGCGCCCACGCCGGCGAACCAGACGGCACCGCAGCAAACCGGCCAGAAGAAGCCGGGATTCTTTACGAAGCTCGGACGGTTCTTCAAGAAGATCTTTGGCGCAGAGCAATAAAGGCAGGGCACGGTGAGCAGTGGACGGTGATCAGCAGAGAAGAGAGATCGGAGATGAATTGCCAGCGGACCGACTCTGTCCACCGTTCACGCGGTGAAATGAACTCTAAGCCAATCGCCCCTACATCTCTCTCGCGCGTTCGATGGCACGGATCACGGCACGAGCCTTGTTGATTGATTCCTGATACTCAAGCTCGGGGACGGAATCGGCCACAATGCCCGCGCCGGCCTGCACCGAGCCTTTGCCGTCGACCGAAAGCATCGCTCGAATGGCGATGCACGAGTCGAGGTTGCCTGAGAAATCGGCGTAAAGGACGGCGCCGCCGTATGTGCCTCGCCGCGCGGGCTCCAGCTCCTCGATAATCTCCATCGCTCGCACCTTGGGCGCTCCGCTGAGCGTGCCGGCAGGGAAGCAGGCGCGCAACGCATCCACAGCCGTGAGTTCGGGCCGCAGTTGGCCTTCGATCGAACTGACAATGTGCATCACGTGGCTGTAACGCTCAACGAACATGAGCTTATCGACCTTCACGCTGCCAAATTTGCTCACGCGTCCGACGTCGTTGCGGCCGAGATCGACAAGCATTACGTGCTCGGCGCGTTCTTTTTCGTCTTGAAGCATTTCTTCTGCGAGCGCGAGGTCCTGCGCCTCGGTGGCTCCGCGGCTGCGCGTGCCGGCGATGGGCCGGTACTCCACTTTGCCTTTGTTCACGCGCACCAGCAACTCGGGCGAGGAGCCTGCCAGCTCGAGGAGGGGGGTCTCCGACCCTTTTGACTTTTTGGATGAGATTCTTGCCCGGTCTACAGGCGGTGTGCCGCGCAACCCACCGGGCGCGAAGCGCAGGAAGAACATATAAGGACTGGGATTGACCATGCGCAGCGCGCGGTAGACCTCGAAACTGTCGACTCCGGGCTGAACATCGAAGCGCTGCGAGAGAACCACCTGGAAGGCGTCGCCGGCACGAATGTACTCCTTGGCGCGCTCGACGGCACTGGTGAATGCCTTCTTCGCCGTCTTGTGCTTCACCTTGAGCCGAGCTTGCTTGCTCGCTTTTCGCGTTGCCAGTTGCGGAAGGGGTTGCGCCAGCCGTTTCTCCAACTTGTCGAGACGCTTGATCGCGTGATCGTACGCCGCTGCGGCTTTGCCTCGCGAAACGTCGGCCGTGGCCACGAGCCAAATTTCCTTGCGGACATGGTCGAAGGCGAGCACCTCGTCAAAAAACAGCAAGCAGGCGTCGGGAATGCCGAGCTCATCCTTTGCCTTCGTGGGCAAGCGTTCGATTTGGCGCACAGCGTCGTAAGCGAAAAATCCAACCGCTCCGGCGGTAAACGGAGGCAGGCCCGCCAGCCGTGCCGGTTTGTGCCCGCCCAGCGCGTCGCGCAAAACGGCAAAAATATCGCCGGTCATGCGCGTGGTTTTCTTGCCCTCCGTGATGGCAATCTCGCGGCCGCGCGCCACGATCCGCTTAAACGGGGTGAGCCCAATGAAGGTATAACGGCCCACCTGCTCGCCGCCCTCGACCGATTCCAGAAGAAAGCACTCCCGCTCCCGCCAGGCCGCGCGCAGGAATGCCGAAACCGGAGTTTCCAGGTCGGCCATCAACGTGCGGTAAACGGGAACCAGCGTGTGCGTTCTGGCGAGAGCCAGAAACTCCTTGCGGCTGGGATGGGCTGAGCGGGAAGAAGCCTTCACAGCATAAGTGTAACGGTTCCAGCGATGAAGCAACGTTCGAGACATGCGGCGACTGGCGCCCAGATGAACGCCGCGAGCCCGGCAAGGGGACTGATAGCGAACGAGGTTCAGCGCTGCTTGACGAGTGCCGCCAAGCGTCCTAGACTCACTGAGGCTTGAGCCAAAGGGCACCCAAAGCGGGAGAATGTAACCGAACGTGATGGTTCTTTGCCCGCCCAATCGAAGGTGCCTCGGATTGTCGAGGCCGCGAAGATATTCATGAGAGTGAAATTTGATTTCGCTTGATATGAGGAGCTTACGGCAGAAGCTGAATGTGGAGATAGAATTATGGCGACCGGAACGAACCTGACATTGGATCAGGAGATTAACCCTTGGGAAGCGCAAAGCGCGCGCTTTGATTTTGCCGCGCGCAAACTGAATCTGGATGAAGGACTTTGGAAGGTGCTCCGCTCTCCTTCGCGGGAAGTCATCGTGCACTTTCCCGTGGCCCTCGACAACGGCGCGATCGAGATGTACACCGGGTTTCGCGTGCAGCACTCCATGGCGCGAGGGCCGTGCAAAGGAGGCATCCGCTATGCGCCCGATGTCACTCTCGACGAAGTGCGCGCGCTGGCGAGCTGGATGACATGGAAGTGCGCAGTGGTGAACATCCCGTTTGGCGGCGCCAAGGGTGGCATCATCTGCGATCCCAAGTCGATGAGCCGCGGCGAGCTGGAGCGGATGACGCGCCGCTATACATCGGAGATTATCGAGTTTATTGGGCCCGAGAAAGACGTACCGGCGCCGGACGTCAACACCAATGAGCAGACCATGGCATGGATTATGGACACCTACTCCATGCACATGCGGCAGACCGTGACCGCGGTGGTGACGGGCAAGCCGGTGACCATGGGAGGCTCGCAGGGGCGGATTGAGGCCACTGGACGCGGCGTGAAAGTGGTTTGCGACGAGAGCCTGCGCTACCTGAATATGCCAGTCGAGGGCTGCCGCGTGATTATTCAGGGATTCGGCAACGTGGGGTCGAATGCGGCGCGGCTGCTGCAGGAACGCGGCTACTCGATCGTGGGCATTGCAGAGCGCGAGGGTGGTCTCTGCAACCCCAACGGCATCGACATTCACCAGTTGCTCGAGTACAAGTATCGCAACAGTACGATCCTCGGTTTCCGCGGCGCCGAGGCCATGCCCAGCGAGGAGCTGTTGGTGTCGGACTGCGAAATCCTGATCCCGGCGGCGACCGAGAACGTGATCACCAGCCGCAATGCCGACAAGATCAAGGCACGCATTGTAGTGGAGGGCGCCAACGGACCCACGACTGCCGTGGCGGATGAGATCCTGGCCGAGAAGCGCATCTTTATTGTGCCCGACATTCTTGCCAACGCCGGCGGTGTGACCGCCAGCTACTTTGAGTGGGTGCAGGATCGCCAGGGCTACTTTTGGAAAGAGGCCCAGGTAAATGAGCAACTGGAAAGCATTTTGAGCGCAAGCTTCGACGACGTGGTGCGCTATGCCGAGGCTCACGGCGTAAACAATCGCATCGCAGCCTACATGCTGGCCATCGATCGCGTGGCGTTTACCATCAAGCAGCGTGGGATTTACGCGTAAGACGCCGAGCAGGTAAAGGCGTACTAAAGAAATGTGGCGGGAGAGATTTCCTCCCGCCATTTCTCTTTTGGGACGTGCATTTTGCCGCAGCAGCATCGCACGCGTCACGCGCTTAGCCGCTACGGATGCGGCGTTGCGGCATCCGCGGAAGTGTCGCGCGGCAGGCTGCGAAGATAGGCAATGATTTGCCATCGTTCCGGTTCAGGCAGAATGTTCCATGAAGGCATTCCTTTGCGGAGGCTTCCGTTGCGGAGAAGCCATGCCAGTTCGCCATCGCTGGCATGGGCGACTCGCTCGCTGCGCAGACTTGGCCGTCCGTGACGTCCTTCGGCATCCGCTCCGTGGCACTGAGCACAGTTTTCGCCAAACAGATTCCTTCCGGCGCTCACAGCTTCAGCGCGGCCAGCATAAGGATTCTCACGCGCGCGGTCTGCGGCAGGCACTTTGTGCAACCAGGAATTGTCAGCAGCCATGAGGATGGCCGCGGAGGCCGCAAGCAATATCAGGGCTGTCGATCTGAGCTTGAGAGCTTTCATCGCGCCTCCTTGCCACGAAACAAATCGCGGAACTGCTGAATCTCGTACGAAGCCTTGACGCGCCATAAGACGCCTGCGCTGTCACTACTGAGCCCGAATTGCGGCGAAAAGCCGAGCGTGGGCCCATGCGGCATGTTGAAGTAGAGCGTGGGGCCCGCATAGTGCGAAGTGTCCTGAAATCCGAAATCGTGAACCGTTGCCAATCCGCCGTAGATTTCAGCGCCGGTGCTGAAGTTCTGGCGGCAAAAAGTGCAGTCCCGGCCAGTGGCCAGCAACGCGAGCGGCCGGCTCGCGCCCACCGCGTAACCAAACTCCCAGGCTCCGCCCATCATGTTTTTTTCTGTGATCCAGTTTTCTGAGATGTTCCAGCCTTTTGGGTTGCTGGAAAGGAGCAGCTTCCCCTCCATGGTTCGAGAGACGTCGCTGCGGCCATCGGCGTTGCGCCCTTGGAAGTCGGCGATGCTGTCGTGGCCTGTCACCTCAAGAACGCTTTTGTCCGCGCCGTTTACATCTTCGTATTCGACGTAGAGCACGGGGTTGATCCAGTGTTCGCTGGGCAGAATGCGAAAACGATTCTCCCAGCGGAATCCAGTGAAGATGGTGGAATCGCCGGCGGTCGCCTGCCCTTGCAGGTAAAGCTCCGTGGTCCACCAGGCTTTCGCTCCATATTCGAGCTCGAACGTGGCGCTGTAGAGTGCATTTGAGTTCTTGGGCTCGCCCGTCAGGCCCTTTTGGGCAACTTCGAGATTGCCCGGTTCCTCAAGGGCTTCGGAATAGGTGACGAAGTATGGAGGCTCCTGCGCACGGGCTATTCTGGCCGGCGCAGCGCAGTCGAAGGCAGCAAGGAGCAGGCAGGTCAAAAACGAAGTGCGGGGGTTGATCGAACGGAGATATCGGCGAAAGAGCGAGTTGCGGCGTGCATCTAGCGGCTTGCGCGCGTAAAAGCGCAGGAGAGCGGAGAGCGAGCGCAGTGGTTGGGCCATCGGGGTCCTTTGTTTGGAATGGTGGCCAACGATTCCGCTATCCTAGAGGAACCGTCAGCTCACGAGTTGCCGGTCATGCGGCCCTGGTGACTCTTCGCCAAAAGAAACCCACCAGGGCCGCGCTGTATCTTCAATCGACAACCAGGGCTATGCGACAAGGCTCCCCAGAATCACTTCAAGTGGACTTCTGTGCATGGCCTAGATATACGACCGATTTAGTCCTATATCAAATTATCACGACGCATTGCATGCTGCAACGGCCAGGGAAAGACATTGCAGGCATTCAAGTATTACTGGTTCGGAAGGACGTCGAACTTGCGCGGTTCACGTGCGAAGCAGGTAAGGTATATTTCTACCGCACGCGCATCACGAGTTTGATGCGGCGGGCCGCAGTATCTTTCTTTTTCCCCATCGCCGGCGACAAAAGCATGTGACAGCCACCCCAAGCGGCGAGGCATCGCCAGTGCAATAATGGTGTCACGCCGCCAGAGA